>NZ_CP051677.1:2805000-3544188 GCF_012849055.1 Spirosoma rhododendri
TGACGGAATAGGGCGTTGAGCTGAAGCTTCGGCTGAAGCGAATCACTGAAGGGGCTTCCAAGAAAAGTCAGGGTGCGTTAAGCGTGTAGACACCCGTACCGCAAACCGACACAGGTAGCCGGGAAGAATATTCTAAGGTGCGCGAAAGAATCATGGTTAAGGAACTCGGCAAGATGACCCTGTAACTTCGGGAGAAGGGGGGCCTACTCAGTGATGGGAGGCTGCAGAGAAGAGGCCCAGGCGACTGTTTACCAAAAACACAGGACTCTGCTAAAATGAAAGTTGACGCATAGGGTCTGACACCTGCCCGGTGCTGGAAGGTTAAGGGGGGAGCTTAGTCGCAAGGCGAAGGTTTGAACTGAAGCCCCAGTAAACGGCGGCCGTAACTATAACGGTCCTAAGGTAGCGAAATTCCTTGTCGGGTAAGTTCCGACCTGCACGAATGGTGTAACGATCTGGGCACTGTCTCAACCATGAGTTCGGTGAAATTGTAGTAGCGGTGAAGATGCCGCTTACCCGCCACGGGACGGAAAGACCCCGTGCACCTTTACTACAGCTTAACAGTGATCGCCGGTCAGGCATGTGTAGGATAGGCGGGAGGAGTTGAAGCGGTGTCGCCAGGCATCGTGGATCCAACCTTGAAATACCGCCCTTGGCTGACTGGCGGTCTAACCTGGAGACGGGGACCCTGTTTGGTGGGTAGTTTGACTGGGGTGGTCACCTCCGAAAGGGTAACGGAGGTTTCCCAAGGTTGGCTCATACCGGACGGTAATCGGTAGGGGAGTGCAATAGCAGAAGCCAGCTTGACAGTGAGGCACACAGGCCGATCTGGGACGAAAGTCGGGTATAGTGATCCGGTAGTTCCGCATGGAAGGGCTATCGCTCAAAGGATAAAAGGTACGCCGGGGATAACAGGCTGATCTCCCCCAAGAGCTCACATCGACGGGGAGGTTTGGCACCTCGATGTCGGCTCGTCACATCCTGGGGCTGGAGAAGGTTCCAAGGGTTCGGCTGTTCGCCGATTAAAGTGGCACGCGAGCTGGGTTCAGAACGTCGTGAGACAGTTCGGTCCCTATCTGTGGTGGGCGTTGGAATATTGAGGGGGTCTGTCCTTAGTACGAGAGGACCGGGATGGACCAACCGCTGGCGGATCGGTTGTCTGGCCGCAGGCACGGCCGAGTAGCTACGTTGGGTTAAGATAAGCGCTGAAGGCATCTAAGTGCGAAACTGGCCCCGAGATGAATGTTCCGGTATAAAGGGGCGTTGGAGACGACGACGTTGATAGGCGGCAGGTGGAGGTGCAGAGATGCATGGAGCTGAGCCGTACTAATGGCCCCGGACGCGTGAGTTTTGTTTGTCAGCGGAAAGCTGAATGTGAATTGTGGTGTGTGGTATGTGTTGTGCTTTTGGTTAGATTGGTTCTCCCTACGGGTATAAAGACTAAAGATATTGAGGCTGCATAGTAAGTGCACTTCAGAAGGGTCAACAGGTTGGTGCTGGTAAGGCGGGTGAACACCTCTATCCATTTCGCACAGAGTCGTTAAGCCCCGTACTGCCGATGGTACTGCTGTCACAAGCGGGAGAGTAGGTAGGTGCCACCTGATGAAATACGGAGCGGTCATTGCGCAAGCAGTGACCGCTTTCTGTTTTCGGCAACGTTTCAAAAAAATAGAAAAGCCCGGTTGAACCGGGCTTTTTTTGTTAGAACAGACCCGCACCTAGGTTGCGAAAGGGCCACGGAATAAACGCCAGAATCAGTAGCAGGCCGATACCGTAGAAGATTCCGACCAACCGTTGCTTCGCTACACTGTCGGTGGCCCGCTTCGAGCGTGAGTACCCAATTGTAATCAGGATGATGGCAATGAGCATCCCCGTGATGTGCTCAACGGAATAGAAGCGGTACACTTTGTCGCTCATCAGGGAGAGGTTGACCTTTGGACTGATGAAGTACAGTAGCAGGCCAAGAACCAGTTGAAGGTGAACGCTGATGAGTGTGAACAAGTAAAGTTTGCGGTTGCCGTCGGTGTACACACCGTTGCCCTGCCACTTCGAAATAGCGACGATAACCGAACCAACTAACAATAAAAGAGCAAGCCAGCGGAGACCTGAGTGCGCGTGAACCAATCCGTTGTACATAAGAAAGTTTTTCCCGCAAAGAAACGGCCAAAAGCATCAACTTCAATCGCTGCGTCCTAGTTAGTAGTCTATGATCCTTTACAACACAACGTACACCTTTGATTCAGCTAGTCAGCACGAGTGGCTTTACTGGATACGGAGCGAACACATTCCAGCTGTAATGAACACGGGGTTACCACTGAACCATCGGTTACTGCGCTTGGTCAGTGATGTTGGTCAGCAGGGTGTGGTTGTATCTTTTCAGCTTGATTTTGCCAACATGGCCGACTATCAGCTGTTTAGTGATACGTACACTGATGTACTTCACGATCGAATGCAATTTCGCTTTGCTGGAAAGTTAGCTTCATTCTCCACCGTGCTTGAGGAGATTTAAGTATACACCGTCCAGTAAATAGCTTGATGAGTACTTGGCCGGAATCTGCGATGCGTAGATTTTAGCGCCAAATTTTGTACGCATCAGTTTATGAATAGTACGTGTGTATATCCTCACTGGCTGCTGACAGTCGTGGCTTGTGCATTTGTCGCGCTGCCTTTACGATTGGTTGGCCAAATCAATGTTACATTCCCGACACCTTCGATCGTTTTTCAACGCGACAATGATAACAGGTCGCAGTTTACCGTATCGGGAACATGCCTTCCGGATGCTGAACGGATAGAAACCCGTTTGGTAGTTGTGAATGGGGGGCAGGCTACTGATTGGAATAATCTCACAACTTCAGTACAGCAAGGGCATTTTTCCGGGCAGCTTACAGCTAGTGGTGGCTGGTATCGGCTGGAGTTAAGAGCGTGGCGAGGCAGTGACATCGTAGCCACTGGGCAGGTAGAACCTGTGGGTATTGGCGAAGTGTTTGCGATTGCTGGCCAGTCCAACGGACAGGGGATTGAAAATCGGGATGCCGTTGGTGCCAGCGATCAGCGTGTTGTCTGTGTTCCTCATTTAAACAAGACGGACACCGTCAGCATGCCGTTGCCAATGTACAGTCAGCGTGTATCGGCTACCAGCGTCATAGGTCCCCGTGGACTTACGGGCTGGTGTTGGAGTCGGCTGGGCGATCGGCTGGCAGCTCGACTCAATGTGCCGGTGGCGTTTATGAATTCGGCCTGGTCCGGAACGGCGGTTCGTAACTGGCGGGAAAGCATTTCAGCTGACAGCACTGCAACGTCGTACAATGAATATTTTCGGCCCGGTATGCCATACGGCAATCTGAAACGTATTGTGCAGGACTACATGCCCCTGACTGGCTTGCGGGCCGTGTTGTGGCATCAGGGCGAATCCGAATTTTACGACACAGACCCATCAGCCGCTAATTATTTCAACGATCTGCAAACGGTGATTCGCCAGTGCCGGCAGGACGCCGGGTACGACATGGCCTGGGTGGTAGCGCGGGCGTCAATGGATAACAATCTTTACGCGAACTACGGGCTGACGCACTACGAGCCTGTGGTGTCGGCGCAAAACCGGGTGGTGCAACAGGTCCCCGCTGTTTTTTACGGACCTGATACCGATGTCATTCAAATGCCCCGAACCGATGGCGTTCATTTTTCAGGGAATGGCCTGATTCAGGTGGGAGATGCCTGGAACGACTTTTTGAACGACGATTTTTTTAGAAATGCCTCTCCCCGTTTGCCGCAGCCAATCGACGTTGCTGACCTGCATCTGTCGTTGCTGGTTGATAGACCAACGACAGAATCAAACCGGCCAGTTACGGTAACGATAGTTGCTACGAACGAAGGTGCAAAGACCGCCACGAACGTACGGATCCGATGTGCATTACCGACGGGATTGAGCTACGTAACAGGTGGTGAATCGATTTACCAACGCGGCATGGTTTTTTCGAAGATCGGCTCAATCAACCCGTCGGAGAGTAAGCAAATTCAGTTTCAGGTGTCGCCCACAAGGGAGGGAACCTACGTGCTGGCCGGAGAGATTGTAAGAGTCAGTCAGATCGATACGGATTCGAGACCCAACACAAGTACAGGCGACGGCCAGGATGATATGGCAACGGTTCAATTCCGGGCTGGTAGTGGGCCTGTATATACGATGCCTGTGTCGATAAATGCCGACCCGTTACCGTCCGTGGCCAGTAATCAGCCCACTCCCGTGGCCGATCAGGCCGATCTGAGTCTGGCGATGGTTGCCGACCGTACGGCGATGGCAGTCGGCTCTCCCGTGTCACTAAGTCTTGTTGTCAGCAATCGGGGCGGGCTCGTATCGGGTAGAGTACAGGTCGGGTGTCAGTTGCCGGACGGGCTTACGTTTCTTGATGGTTCAGGCGTGCAACTGTCAGGGGCCACTGTGCGGGGAACAACCGTTACCATCGCGGCCGGAAGTTACGATACTATATCGTTTCGGGTTTTGCCAACAAAAGCGGGCTTGGTAATACCGCAGGCACAGATTGAATCGGCGGGGGGTGTTGCAGACCCTGACTCTACACCTAACAATGGATTCACGAACGGGGAGGATGATTGTTCACAACTCAGTCTACGGGCTAACTAAGCCAGAGAAACGTATATAGGTAATAGTCGAAAAGTACAATTAATAATATAATTCGCAGTATGAGGGACCGGTTTCGCCCGGTAGATTGCAAGAAATAGGATTATATCCAAACAAAAAGCATGTGTAACCTCTTTTTATAAGGTGAATAGCATATGGTAGCCTATACAACAGCTGCCTTATTTGCTTGACTCAGGCTCCTTATTACTATGAATACTACACATACCGACCCAGCCGTTTGGAATCACAATCCCCAAAATGTGGCGTTCATAGGTGATTACCTGCCCCGACAGTGCGGTATAGCCACGTTTACGTCCGATTTGTATACGTCATACGATTCGTTCATCACGGACTCCAATGCAATTGTGGTGTCGGTGAATGACACGAAAGAAGGCTATGATTACCCTTCGGAAGTGCGGTACGACTTCTACCAGCACGACCACGATGCTTACAAGAAAGCGGCCGAGTTTCTTAATTCTAAGGATACGGACGTCGTTTGTCTGCAACACGAGTACGGCATTTTTGGCGGGCCTGCTGGCAGCTATATCCTGACGCTGTTGCGCAATCTGACCATGCCGGTCGTGACGACGTTTCATACCATCCTGAAGTCGCCCAATGAAGAGCAGATGCTGGTGCTGAAAAGCATCGCTGATCTATCGTCGCGGGTAATCTGCATGTCGGAGAAGGGCCGGGACTTTCTGATTAACATCTATGAAGTGCCAGCGGAGAAGATCGATCTGATTCCGCATGGTATTCCCGATATGTCGTTTGTAGACCCACATTTCTACAAAGATAAGTTTGGTATGGAGGGCAAGCAGACCCTGCTGACGTTTGGTCTGCTGTCGCCGAACAAGGGTATCGAGAACGTTATCCGCGCCTTACCCCGAATCGTGGAGAAATTTCCGAACGTGGTGTATATGGTGTTGGGCGCAACGCACCCCCACCTGATCCGGCACGAGGGCGAAGCGTACCGCGACAGTTTGAAAAAGCTGGCGGCCGATTGTGGTGTCCGCGACAATGTGCGGTTCTACAATCAGTTCGTAGAGATCGAAGATTTGCTGGAATACCTGGGGGCTGCTGACATTTATATCACACCCTATCTCAATCCGGCTCAAATCACGTCGGGTACACTGTCGTACGCATTTGGTTGCGGAAAAGCGGTAGTATCGACGCCGTACTGGCACGCAGAGGAGTTGTTGGCCGACGGCCGTGGAGTGCTGGTACCCTTCGGCGACGATAAGGCGATTGCCGACGAAATTATCAATCTACTGACCGACGAACCAGCCCGGCACAGTATGCGCAAAAAAGCATACATGATGGGCCGGAGCATGATCTGGGAGCATACTATTCAGGAATACGCCAACTCGTTCGCAAAAGCGCGTCGGGAACGGATGAGCACGATCAACAGCCAAACGCCGTACACGATGGGCGGCAACGGCAGTGCAGCGTTCAAGCTACCGGCTATTCGGCTTGACCACCTGTTCCGCCTGACCGATTCGACGGGTATTGTTCAGCACGCCCGCTATCACCTGCCATTCTACGAGGAAGGCTATTGCACCGACGATAACGCACGGGCACTGATCCTGACGATTATGTTGAAGGAAGACGGCATCGTCGACCGGAAGCTGTCGCAGGCGTCGGATAACTATTGCGCGTTCATCAACCACGCTTACTCGGAGGAGCATCGGCGGTTCCGCAACTTCATGAGCTACGACCGGCATTGGCTTGAAGAGGTTGGATCGGACGATAGCACCGGCCGGACAATCTGGGCACTGGGTGTTTGTATTGGTCGGGCAACCGAACTGAACGCGGTGACGTGGGCGATGAGTTTGCTGGAGAGTGTGTTGCCCAGCATCCGCCACATGACGTCGCCACGGGCATGGGCCTTTGCTCTGTTGGGTATTTACGAATACCAGAAGAAATTCAACGACGACCGGCTGGCCAAGAACATTCAACGGCAACTGCTGGACAAACTAATGTTCCGCTACACCGAAACGGCAACGGAGGATTGGCCTTGGTTTGAGAATATCCTTACCTACGATAACGCCGTACTGGCACACGCACTTATCCGCTCGGGCGATGAACGGCTGTCAGCGATAGGCTTGAACTCGCTGAAGTGGCTGATCGATATTCAGACGTCGGAGCGCGGGCACTTCCAGCCTATTGGATCCAACGGGTTCTACGAGAAAGGAAAATCACGTGCATACTTCGATCAGCAGCCACTGGAAGCCCAGTCGGTGGTGTCGGCTTGCTTGAGCGCGGCATTGGTCACGGGCGACGACGAGTGGCACCGCACGGCTATCCGGGTGTTCAAATGGTTTACAGGCCTGAACGATCTAGGCTTGCCGCTATACGATCAGCAAACAGGTGGTTGCCGCGACGGGCTGCACATCGACCGGGTCAACAAAAACCAGGGGGCCGAATCGACGCTGTCGTATCTCATGGCGCTGACCGACCTGTACACTGCGCAGAAGCAGCGAACCGCTACTAAATCTGTTAAGATGGGCCTGCCCGCGCTGACGAACGCGTAGCATTAGCTTGTTTCGTTACCTTTAGAGACGCTGATAAACGAGTGGCACAGAATTAGCATCTGTGTACCTTGTTTTCGGCGTCTTCTTCGTTCTATTTCGTGTTTATAACGACCTGCGATCTTACTAATGAGTGTTAAAGCCACCCGTACCGGCATAGTGCTGAGTCCCGACCCCACCCGTGTATTATTTCGTCCATTTGAATTAGGGACTACCCGTACGCTGAAAATCATCGCGCGGGTCAATGCAATGAGCGATGAAGAAGTCGACCGGAAGCTCGGCGAGGTGATTCGCGAATTCGGCGGGCGCCATTACCGGCTGGAACGATTTCTGACGCAGCGCTTTGGGCAAATAAAAGCGCATTTGCTGACCGACGAACCTGTATCAACCGAGCGGCAGCTGCTGCTGGGCGCTTACTTCACGATGGAATATTCGCTTGAGTCGGCGGCTCTATTTAATCCGTCGATGATCTGGCACCCCGATCAGACCAACGTACCGCCGGGCTACAAACGCTTTATCCTCAGCCTGCGAGCCACCGGCGAAGGACACGTATCGTCGATCTCGTTTCGGATGGGATATATCGATGCCGAAGGAAAAATCGTGCTGCGTAAGCCGCTTCGCTACGTCACGTCGCCCGAAACGGTGCCTAACCACCGATTCAATCGCAGTCAGTTTGAGCGGAAGCTGTATGAGCTTCGGCTCGAAAACAGCATTCAGGAAAAAATGATGCTGGGTCTGGGCGACGAGTTCAGTCTGTCGGAGCTGGAAGCGCAAATCAAACGGATATCAGCTCAGTTCCGGTACAATGCCGAGTACGACACCATCGCGAGCGGATTGCTGGCCCTGGCCAAATCGAACTACGAAATTCACTTCGACGACGATCAGAGTCTGGATGAGCGGTGCATTTTCCCATCGTCGCCCAATGAAACGAACGGTATCGAAGACGCTCGCTTCGTGCAGTTCACCGACGACAATGGCGAGGTTACGTACTACGCTACCTACACGGCCTATAACGGTCGGGTAACGTTTCCGCAGTTGCTCGAAACCAAAGACTTTACGCACTTCAGCGTCAGCACGCTCAATGGGGCTGAGGTGTCGAACAAGGGGATGGCTATGTTTCCGCGTAAGATCAACGGCAAGTACGCTATGATTTCGCGACAGGACGGCGAGAATATCTACCTGATGTACTCCGACGATCTGTACTTCTGGCAGACGAAAGAACTGATTCTGAAACCGACCTATCATTGGGAATACGTACAGCTCGGCAACTGTGGTTCGCCCATCGAAACCGAGGAGGGCTGGCTGGTGCTTAGTCACGGTGTTGGACCGATGCGTAAATACGCTATCGGCGCGTTCCTGCTTGATCTGAATGATCCAAGCAAGGTCATCGGGCGTACGAAGGAGCCAATTCTGAGCCCCGACGAGAATGAGCGGGAAGGCTACGTGCCAAACGTGGTGTATAGCTGCGGGGGACTTATCAACGAGCGCGAACTAATCATTCCCTACGCTATGGCCGACTACGCCAGCAGCTTTGCTACCGTCAATGTCGATGAGTTACTGGCTGAACTGACGGGTAAAGAAACGCCCGAAGTAGTTACGGAGTCGTAGCCTGATGCGAGCATGCATAACGAGAGAAGCCCGTTCATTGAACGGGCTTCTCTCGTTATTGGGGACGAAACTACTCGCGTACGAGCGTTTCGCGAATAACCCGGTCGCCCCTGAACCACTGTATTTGTAATTCAGGGTAAACGTGCGCGTAGTGGGGTTGTACGTGTTGGCACCAGCGGCCGACGTAGTAGCACTAGCTGAACCCTTCGGCGTAATCGTCACGGTATTATCAGCATTAACCTTCAGCCACATCGTATAGCCAGAGCCTAAATCGGCAAATTCGGTTTCGCTGGTCGTTTCATCAATGCTGCTGAGCGTTTTTTCCCGGTTGATCGCCCGCGACGAGGCCGGGTTCGGGTGCGTAAAATAGCCCGTCGACAGATAGCTGGCTTCGTAGTTATTACGCAGTACGACGGCAATTACTTTAGTGGCGTAGTTGCCACTGACCGTAACCCCATTCGAAGCACTTACGATCTGAAACGGTAGCGCGTAACTGTCCGTAAAACGCAGCGACGACGTGTTAACCTGGTACTTTACCGACGCCAGTCGTTGCCCGGCTTTAACCGTTACGGTTGGCGTAATCAGTTGAAACACCGAAGCTGGTAACACTGCGTAGCTACTACCGTTGTCCGAATTGAAAGCGGTTAGTGCCGTCTGGCTTAGTGCTACAGTCACCTGTATGTCCTGCGTTGGTGGATTCGGAGACGCGATATTTACGTCGAACGAATCAACGATGGCCGTTTGCTTTAAATAGCTGCGGTTTTGTAATACGCCGTTACTGGCGTAAGCGGTAGACGGTATCTCAGCGATAGCCCCTACGTTTTTGAAATCGGTGTAATGCTCGTCGTCGTTCAGGCAGCCTGTCAGGCTAATTGCCAGACTGCTCACAAACAGGAGCGATATAATAAGTCTCATGGTGCTGATGCGTTAGTTCTCCCAGAAAATTTTTGACGTAAACTGACTGACGGTTCCCTGAGCCGCTACGTTAGTGCTGTTATAGCTGTACTCAGTCTGGGGGTATAGTAACCGAACCGGAATCTGTTTGATGGTGGTGCTAGGTTCCTGCGAAATGGGTACGGCCGGCAAGCCGAGTCGCCGGTAGTCGCTCCAGGCTTCAAACGGAGAAAAACCATTCAGGGAGGCCCATTTCTGCGTAATGATTGCCTGAATTTTATTGGTCGAAGCGGTCCAGCCTACGTTATTGATAGCCTGCGAATAGTACGCCTGGGCATACTGGGCCGCCGTGCCCTGATCGTCCTCGACACCGAGATTTCTGTAGGACTCCGTAATGGCCGACTCATACAGGGTCTGGGCAGAACCGGAGATCCAGCCGCGCTGGGCAGCTTCAGCCTGGAGAAACAGAGCTTCATGTGAACTCAGCACGACGGCGTCCTGCGACGCACTGACCAGTACACCGGAGCCTAGACCCGATGTCTGACTGTTGACCAGTGGGTTGACCGTACCAAAATTCGTCGCGACGAAATTAGCCGTGCCGGCAACCGGCGCGTAGAAAAACCCAATCCGGTCGTCGTTGGTCGTACGGTAGAAGTCAACAGCGTACTTATTGGCGCGGTACAGGTTGTAGTTTTCTACCGTTGCCCCGTTGACGCCATAGCCGAACGTGCCGTAAAACGGACTTTGTCGATTGTCGGAGTTAATATAGCCGGGATTTACCGACGCATTTTCACCAGCCCGCAGGAAGCCTGCGGTCGACGCTTTCAATTTGGCCAACTGCGTCTGAATATAAGCCTGGCGGTCTGACTTTTCTGACTGGCGCAGCAGCATCTTCAGCTTCAGCGTGTTGGTGAACCGCGCCCACTTACCCATGTCACCTTTAAACATGACGTCGTTGTTGCCTATTCCGAGCGACGTTTCACCATTCCCGACCCGTGTATTACCCTGCTGAATCAGCGTTTGCGCACTGTCTAGCTGCACCATCAGGCTCTCGTAGATCGCCTGTCCGTTGTCGTACGCAGGCTGTGCGTTGGATAAGCCCTGCAAGGCACTGGTGTAGGGAACATTGCCATACGTATCGACCAGAATCTGGTAATGAAACGCTTTCATGACCTTACCGATGGCTTGTAAATAGGGCTGATTGCGGCTCTTACCCTGTGTTTCGACGTAGTTGTAATCCTTCAGCCGGGTGTAAGCCGTATTCCAGATCGCATTGTTGAAGCTGGTCGTAAACTGATAGTTTTTGTCCTGCTGACCGATTGAATAATTACCGCTCCAGTTCCAGTAGCCCATCCACAGGTTGAGGAAGGCAAAGCTGGTGTTCATGTACGTCGCAGTGGCGTTGAGGGCCGAAGGAAGTACCAGTTCAGCCGGCGACTGCGTGGCTGAGTTGGGGTTGTTGTTGATGTCGAAATATGACTCTTTACAGCCTGACCCAACGATCAGCAGAAGAGCCAGTACTGCGGCTGTATAGGTGTTTGCTCGTTTCATAATGATCTGTTGAATTAGAAGCCCACGTTAACCCGGAAGCCGTAGAAACGGGTTGGCGGGGTCTGGTATTCATTGGTCGTACCAACGGCATTGCTCTGGTCGTTGGAAAATTCAGGGTCCGTGTAGTAGTTGGACTTGGGCCGGAACATCAGCAGGTTGCGTCCCGTCAGCGCAACGTTCAGCGACTTGATGATTTTCGTCTTCTGAAGGAAAGCCACCGGCACGTCGTAGGTCAGGGCAACTTCGCGCAGCTTCCAGAAAGCGGCACTCGTTACATAGCTGGTACCCGCGTTGTGGTAGGCTGAGTTGGTCCAGAACGTCAGATTGCCGTCGCGGGTAGTCAGGTTAGTGTTGGGCGCGAAGCTGCCGTCGGCATTGCGAACCACCGAGTTGGGAAACACAAAATTCTGCCGGCCGTTATCCGCCGACCGCTCACCTACTCCGGTAAACTCGATTGGGTTGCCCAGCGCATTGTAAATCACGTTGCCACCCCGGTAATCCCACAGAAAGGTCAGGCCGAAGTCGGCATAGCGGAACGTATTGCTGATACCCAGCCGGTGTTTGGGCTGCGTCGAACCGGCGTATACCAGCGTGGGGTCCAATACGGTTTCGCCGGCACCGTTGACAATCGGCCGGCCCACGTACTGCCCCGTCGGGTCGTAATACGGACTGCTGGGGTCACCGCTGACACGCTGAATATCGGTGACGTACAACGCCGGAAACGACCGGCCAATGGCCGCATACGCATCAGATGTAGTACCATTGGCGAAAGGAATGTTAAGCCGGTCGAGCGCGTTTGCTCCGCTGCCGTACAGCGACAGTACCCGGTTTTCCAGGTAGGTGTAGTTGGCACTGGCTTCCCACAGGAAATTGCCGGACCGGATGATGGGCCGGATGCGCAGGTCGACTTCCACACCGTTGTTCTCCATCTCCCCGGTGTTAATCAGCGCGGCCGTGTAGCCGGTAGCCCGCGAAATCTGAATGGGTACGGTTTGGTTGATGGTGTTTGACTTGAAGTAGGCTACTTCCAGATTGAACCGGTTCAGCACTCCCACTTCAACACCCACCTCCCGGTTGGTCGTAAACTCTGGTTTCAGGTTGGGGTCGTTCTGTTGATTGCTAATCTGATATCCCGACTGACTGCCGTACGGAAAGGCGGTGCCGCCGGTGTACGCATTCGTGCCCGGAATAAAGGTGTTCTGAAGCGAATAGGGCGAAACGTTAATGTTGCCCACTTTCGAGATACCGCCCCGCAGCTTGGCATAGCTGAGCCAGGTTACGTTTTTCAGCGACGGAATGGCATCGGTCAGAATCAGCGAAGCATCGACGCCGGGGTAGAAGAACGAGCGATTGGCCGGGGCCAGCAGCGTAGTCCAGTCGTTCCGGCCGGTAGCGTGAATGAACGCCCAGTTTTTGTAGCCAATTGTGAAGTCGGCAAAGGCACCGACCAGACGGCTGCGCAGGTAGTACTCATTCGCTTCGGGCTGCCCGATGACGTTCGAGATGTTGTACAGATCCGGGATTTGCAGCGACGCACCGTAATCACGCTGGTACCGGGTGTAATCCTGCTGCTGGTGATGACCCAGAATCAGCGTAGTGGTAAAGTCGCCGAACTTGGGGTTCAGCGTAACGAGCAGGTCGCCCGTGAAGCGGGTCGTTAGCTGGTTGATGTCTTCCACCCGCGCATTGACCGCCTTAAGCGACGACGCAATGTTACCGGCACTGGCCGGGTCGGTCAGCGCGAAATCAGAGAAGCCGACAGCCGCCCGGTTGGCCTTGTAGGAGCTGATTCTGGCCTGACCACCTACCCGATACAACGCCGATAGCCACGGCAGAAATTTGTACGACGCTTCCGCAAAGCCCTGTATCGTATACGTGTTGGTAATCTGCCGGGAATTGTTACCCGTCACCTGCCAGTATGGGTTTGGATAATACGCATTATAAAAGCCGTTGACATCGGCGTAGGGCGAGGTAATATCCTTGTAGGAAGTCAGCGGGACGTGGGCGGGGGTGTTCAGTACGTTCCAGTACACAGGGCGCCCCTGCGAGAAATCGCCCCCGGCAATGTTACTGTTGGCATAGGTAAACGTGCCCCCCGCATTGACGGTGAATTTGTCGGTCGAACGGCCTCCTTTCACGCCGATCACTGTCCGGTTATACCGGTCGTTCGGGACGACCCCCCGTTGATCGACCCGTTGCAGGTTTAAGCCAAAGAAGTTTTTGGCGTCGCCAATGCGGAAATTAACGTCGTGCTGGCTCAGCACCCCCGTGTTGAAGAAAGCCCGGCGCTGATCGTTTGCCTGTGCCGAGTAGGGCACCTGCGCCGTGAGTGTATCGTAACCCCCGCCCTGACGTGGTACCAGTACCGGACCGCCCAGTGCTACCTGCGATCCGTCGTAGGCGGGGCCGAAGCTCTGGTTTTCAAACGGTACGTACAGGCGCAGCCCATTGCGGTCAATATACGGTGCTCCTTCACCACCGTTCGAGCCGAAGCGCGTCTGTAGCTTGGGCATGTAGGAAACGCTCTCAAACTGAGTTGAGTTACTGTACGAAATCTGGGGGGTATTGCTCGTACTGCCGCGTTTTGTCGTGATGACCAGTGCCCCGTTCGACGCGTCAGAACCGTACAGAGCCGCTGCACTTGGTCCCTTCAGAACAGTCGTCGTCTCGACGTCGTTGGGGTTGATGGCACTCAGGAAACTAATGTCGGTAATTACACCGTCGACAACCAGCAGTGCCTGATTATTACCTAGAAATGAACGGGCACCCCGGAGCTGCACACGGACGTTGTTGCCCACCCCGTTGTTCGTTGTGTTGATCTGAAGCCCGGATACTTTGCCGGTCAGGCCCGTGGCTACGTTGATTGGTGCTGCCTGCGTGATCTGCTGGTTATTGACCTTGGCAACGGACCCGCCGATTTCCCGTTCGTTACGCTGAATACCGAACGCCGTTACAACGACCTCGTTCAACGTCGACGCGTCATTTTGAAGAACGACGTTCAGGCTTGTCCGGTTGCCAACTACTACGTCCTGCGACTTGAAGCCCACAAACGAAAATGTCAGCGTGGCACCCGAACCGGCAGAAATCCGGTAAGCGCCGTTGGCGTCAGTTGTCGTTCCCCTTGATGTTCCTTTCACTACGACACTTACACCGGGTAAAGTCGTTCCGTCGTCTGATGAAGTCACGCGGCCCGTCACGACTGCATCCTGCGCCATAAGCGGCAGGCAAAACAGGAGCGACAGCAGCCAGCTTCCGAATAAAACTTTTTTCATAAAAGTTAACAAGGAAATAGATGTACAGAGAATTGATAAAATCCGTTAATCCGCCTTTAATATTTTGATAATGTTGATTAAAGAGAGATTAAAGAAAATTTTATTAAATGCAAATTACAAAGAAACCGAACAATAGTTGGTGATAACTGACGGCTACAATAGATGAGAGAAATTGCATTTTAGCGTGTTATACTCAGTATTCCGCAGGGTAAATACTCACTAGTGAAATGTTAATATGTATAGGTACTATTGTGTTACTAGAGTAAAGCCGTATGATATTTTGTTATTGAATTATTGACCTAGACAAAATTGCTAATTCTCAAAATCGATTTTAGCACATTATTTTTTATAGCCTGGTTAATACGGGAGTAAGTTATTTGGGTGCCCACGTGACGGTTTTAGTCACGTTTTGGTCCGTCGATGCCGCGTCGAAGCGCCGGGTTCATAAAACCTTAACAGATCAGTAGGCGGATACCCATTAATTTCGACTGGCTGCAACAAACCCATCAGCTGCATCGACTCATCCGACCAGTACGTTTATCTGCCAATACAAAGGGGGCTTGGCTGATATGCCTACTGCTTAGCTGCGGCTATATAGAAACGTACGGGCAGATCAGGGAGAACGTCTACCCCCTTGATCGCTCATCGCCCGACAGCGTATATGTGCGGCTGAACCGGCAACTGGCGCAGGCCACTCAGCGAGGTGACCTGAGCGGGCAGGCCGACAAACAGCAACAGCTGGGTTTGTTGCTGTACCATCAGGGTAATTACGCGTCCGGAATCCGGCATCTGCTACAGGCGCAGAACATACTGCGCCGGACGGATCAGGCCGATCGGCTGGCCGAAAATCTGAATCAGCTCGGTACGGTTTACTATTACAACCGGCAACCACGGCTGGCGCGCCGACAGTTCGATGAAGCGGAAGACATCTACCAACGAACGCAAAATTGGCTGGGCCTGGCGCAGACCTACGGCAACATTGGGCATCTGTACGAAAAAGAAGGCGATCTGCCCACGGCTTTGCACTACCAGCACCGGGCACTGGCCCAGCACCGGGGCACCCGTCAGCCCGCCAGCCTCGCGGTTATCTACGAGAACCTGGGCAGTATTTACGAAGATCAGGCCCGCTACGACTCCGCCCGATTCTACTATCAGTCGGCTTTGCGGTTGCTGCCCTCCGCCGACCGGAGTGGGCAGATTGGCCTGATCAACAACCTGGGGGATATTTATCGGAAAACGGGGCAGTACACCCCGGCGCTGCAACAGTACCGGCAAAGTGTTCGGCAGGCAAGACAACTGAATGATAAGTACCAGCTGAACGGGGCCTATCGCGACATGGGCAAGACGTTTCAGCTACTGGCGCAGCACGACAGTGCTTACCACTACTTCGAAGCCAGCCACGACCTGACCGACACGCTCTACGCCATCGAAACGAACCGACAAATTGCCCTTATGCAGACATTGCACGATGTCGAGCGCAAAGACAATCAGATTGCCCAGCTACACGATCGGGAACGCCTGAACGTACTTATTACGGGCGGTACTATCGCGGGGCTGTTACTAACCGGCGGGCTGGCACTGGTTATCATCAGTCGGCAACGGTTGAAAATCCGGACGGAAGCGGCTCGCTCACAGCAGGCGACTCAAATCTATCAGACGCAGCGCGACCTTATGGAGGCTGAACTGACCAACAAGCAGCTGTCGGAAGAAAATCTGCGCTACCAACTGCAACTGAAGGGGCAGCAACTGACATCACACACGCTGCACCTGATTCAGAAAAATCAGGTACTGGACGACCTGCGTGCTGACCTGAACACGCTGCTCAGCGACGACAAGCGCGACCAGCGCCGACAACTGAAGCAGGTCGTGCAGAAGATCGGGCAGAGTTTCAGCCATGACAAAAACTGGGATGATTTCCGGGCGACTTTCGATCAGGTTCACCCCCGGTTTATGGCCGATCTGCTGCGTCAGCACCCTGATCTGACGTCGGCCGAACTGCGGCTGGCGGCTCTGCTACGGATGAACATGACCTCGGCCGATACCGCCACCCTGCTTGGCATCTCGGCCGACAGTCTGCGCGTATCGCGCTACCGGCTACGCAAAAAGCTGGAGTTGGGAGAGGGCGAATCGCTGTCGGCTTTCGTGCAGCGTTTTGGGAGCTAGTTTTACGAACTGACCACCATCCTTAACATAATGATAATTGGCAGTTTGTAACGGATTATATCATTGGTTGTCAGTGGGTTGTCTGGTTATTGTTCACGCTGTTGCCTTTTTGTTCACGGTCGGTTTGCGGGAGAGGGCCGGGCTTTGTTTGGCCTGACCTGCCTGCTCCGATAACCTTTGTGTCGGCAGACGATAGCCAACCACCGGGCGTCTGTACGAACGAAATGCGAACAATTTACTGGCTTATCCTTGTCGGGCTGATAACCGCTCAGGTAGCATCGGCTGCTACCCTCCGAGGGCGGGCAACGGATGCTGTTACGGGCGAAACAATCATTGGCGCAACGGTTCGGCTGGAAGCCACAAAGCTCTACGCCGTAACGGGCCTCGACGGTACCTATATCATCCGGAATGTACCGAGGGGTACCCACACCCTTCAGATCAGCTATATCAGTTATCAGGCTACGGCTCGGCAGGTGACGATCGATCAGCCCGAACTTGTGGTTGACTTTGCGCTCCAGTCCGACGAGAAGGTGCTGAGTGAGGTTATCGTGTCGGGTAAGCGCGACGGCAGCAGCGACAACACCGCCCGCGACCTCGAACGCAATGCCCACCAGATTACCAACGTCGTATCGGGCCGCACCATCGAACTGTCGCCCGACCTAACCGTTGCCAACGTCATACAACGCGTGTCGGGTATCAGCATCGAACGAAACTCCAACGGCGACGGTCAGTACGCGATCCTGCGCGGGATGGACAAACGGTACAACTACACGCTGGTCAACGGGGTGAAGATACCCAGCCCTGACAACCGCTACCGCTACGTCCCGCTCGACATTTTTCCGTCGGAACTGCTCGACCGGCTGGAGGTCTACAAAGCACTTACGCCCAGCATGGAAGGCGATGCGGTCGGCGGTGCCATCAACATGGTCATGCGCGACGCCCCTGACCGGCCAACCGTACTGGCGAACCTGGCAACCGGCTACAGCGAACTCTTTGCCAACCGGCCGTTTGTGCGCTTCGATACGAAAAACATTAACCCCCAATCGCCCTACGAGCAGTTCGGAAATGCGTATTCGGCCAAATCGACGGATTTCAACAAAGCTTCATCGACCTATACCTCAGCAACCCCTCCGCCCAACCTGATCGGGAGCTTCGCCATCGGCAACCGTTTTCTGAACCGGCGGCTGGGCGTAATGCTGGCGGGGAGTCTGCAAAACACATTTCGGGGCAGCAACAGCCTGTTCTTCACCGGCGACGTAGTCGATACACTGCGCGGAGTTACGCTCGACAAGCAAAGCGAACGGCAGTATTCCGAACACCAGACTCGCTACGGCGTTCACGCCAAGATCGACTACCGGTTCGGTAACGGCGGTGGGCCTGGCCGGCATAAACTTCAGTGGTTCAACGCATTTATTGGGCTAAACAACGCGCAGATTCGCGAAACGAAAACGACGCAACTGGGCATCGGTGGTTACGATCCGGTGCAGGGTAATGCAACGCTGGGCTTTGAAACCCGCTCGCGGCTGACGCAGCAGAAAATCTACAACAGCACCCTACAGGGCACCCACCAACTCACCGACGTGCTGGCCCTCAACTGGTCGGCGGTGTATTCGCTGGCCACCAATGCCGTTCCTGATCAAACGTATATCTCGCTGCTGGGCACCCGGAAAAACTTCGTGGAAACCCGTACGACCGTGCAGGACGGGCAGCGACGGTGGGAACACAACACCGACAACGACCTCGCCGGTTACCTGAACCTGACGCTGAAAACCAACCTGCTGAATACGCAGGTGAAATGGATGGCCGGGGGCTCTACCGCGACAAACGACGCACGAATTTTTACAATAACTACACCATCCGACCCAGCAACCCGTTTGCGGTCTACGGCGTCGACTTTACTGATTACAACCAGATCAGCTACGCTATCCAGAATCCGCTGGGATCGGTGGCGTCGGCGCTGAACTACGACGCGACGGAGCAGACGACATCGGGTTATCTGCAATTCCGCACGGTCGATAAACCGCTGGAAGTCATCGGCGGGCTACGGGTTGAGCACACCAATCAGGGGTACGCCATGAAATTCCCGATTGGCGAAGACAACCCCACCGGCAGTCAGATTTATACCGATCTGCTGCCCAGCCTAAACTTCCGCTACCGGTCTAACCCGCTGACTAACTGGCGGCTGTCGTACTTCCGCTCGCTGAACCGGCCCGGCTTTTTCGAGATCGTACCGTACCGCATCGTCAACGAAGAGTACCAGGAGCGGGGCAACCCCAACCTGAAACGCGCCATCGCCGACAACGTCGACCTGCGCTACGAATTCTTTCCCCGCCCACTGGAGCAGTTTATGGTCGGCCTGTTCTACAAGCACATCAAAGACCCCATCGAATACACGCTGCAAAAAGACGCCATCCGGGGGCAGGACCTGTACTACGGGCCGGGCAACTTCGGTAACGCCACCAACTTCGGACTCGAACTCGACGCGATAAAGTACTTCCGGCAGTGGGGCGTAAAGGCAAACTACACCTACACCAATTCGAGCATCACCACGCCCAAGTCGAAGCGCATCCGCAACGCCCAGGGCGATCTGCAAACGATCACCGTCAACCAGACGCGCGCACTGTACGGACAGTCGGCCCACATCGCCAATCTGTCGCTGCTGTATCGCGACACGAACCACGGCTGGGATGGGCAGCTTGCCGCCAGCTACACCGGGCCGCGTATCAACACGGTATCGCAGTTTGTGGATAACGACCTGTACCAGAAGGGATTCATTCAGATGGATGCGTCGCTGGAAAAGCGAATCGGTAAAACGGGCCTGCTCCTATTCGGCAAAGCGAATAACCTGCTCAATACACCCGCCGAGATTTTTATCCGGAACATCAACAAAAACAACGGCGACGCGCCCAATCAGGACTTACCAGGCCAAACGCTGATCCGGCGCGACTTCTACCAGCGGTCGTACGTGCTGGGTGTCCGCTACAAGCTGTAACCAAACCAACGAACATCTAACCAACTGATTACCATGAAACAACTGTTTATGCTGGCTATCGGCGCGACGCTGCTGCTGACCGGCTGTTCCAAAACCAACGATACAAGTTCGACCGTTACGCCAACGACGACCCCAACGGTCAACAATTCGGTATCGGGCGACGTGTCGGGTGTCTGGTCGAAAGGCAACACCTATAATGTCACGGGCCACATTCAGGTACCGGCCAGCCAGTCGCTGGTGATTCAGGAAGGGGTAAACGTCGTGTTCAGCGACTCGACGGTGAAGCCGGAATTTATCGTGAAAGGCAACCTGTACGTGGTGGGTACGTCGGCCAGCCCGGTGAAGTTTACCGTACCCGATGCCTGGAAAACCACGGCCAACCTGTTCGGGAATCTGTGGGGGGGCATCATTGCCGCGCCAACCTGTACGGAGATGCTTATCGACAACGCCATTCTGGAATATGGCGGTGCCGTTACGACCGAAAGTTCACCGTCGGTAAAAGCGGGTCTGTACAAAGCCGCAGCGGGCAACCACGTACCGGCCGTCAACTACTCGAACGTCAACGGTAAGCTGGTTATCGTCAATAGCCGGTTAAACAACCAGAATGAAGACGGTTTCTACATCGAAGGCGGTAAAGTGATTATCGCCAACAACAAGATTTACACCACGGGTGTATCGGGTGGCGATGCCATCAACATCAAGTCGGGCGTGCAGGCCGACGTTGCGTACAATCTGGTTTATAGCCCGAACACCAACGCGCTGAAACTCTCGAACACCGGCGACCGCACCCCACAAGCCTACGTAATTGGCTACAACAACACCATCGTAAACGCGGGCTGGCGTCGGCCAACCATCAAGGGCGGATCGATCTGGGTGGAAATTGCGGTACGCGCCGAACTGTATAACAACCTGCTGGCCAACGACCGTTTCGGTGTCAAGCGTGATCCGAAAAATCCGGAAGACAACCGTTCAAAAGTGAGCAACAACCTGTACTACGGCGCTACGCAGGATGGCGTAACCGGCTTCCAGACCACCAGCGAAATTCTGGCTGGTACGAGCGACGTTACCAGCAAAACGGTGGGCGATAACGATCCGAAATTTGTGAACTACCCGCTCAGCACCGACCTGAAAAACGCGACCTTCAACACGGCCTGGGATTTCCGCCTGATGAGCGGTTCGCCCGCCATCGGTAAAGGCACCACAAGCTTCACGCCCATGTACTCAATCACCGGTCTGAGCTTCGCCAACGGTACCACCTACAAATCGCCCGTCCCCTCGACCACCATCGGCGCCTACGGGGCGAACTAGTCGTTGAGTTCAAGGTCTAAGGTTCAATGTTTAACGTTAAACCTTAGACCTTGAACCTTAGACCTTAAACCATGAACTACAAACCTCTTCTGCTACTGCTGGGCGTTGTCGCCTGTCAGACGCAGCAACATACAATTCAGACGACGTCGACGGCCGACAAATCGGCAGCGGACGTCGTTAAACCAGTCGTGATAACAGATTCCGTCCTGCACGATACCGACGATCCGGCCGTTTGGATCAATCCTGGCGATCCTGCTAAAAGCCTGATTGTCGGGACGGATAAAGACAAAGACGGCGGGCTCTACGTGTTCGACCTGAACGGCAAGCTACAGGCCGATAAAACGGTGCGTGGTCTGCAACGCCCCGACAATGTCGACATCGAATACGGCCTGATGTTGAACGGCAAACCCACCGACATCGCCGTAGCGACCGAGCGACTGACGCACAAGCTGCGCATCTACTCCCTGCCCGATATGAAGCCCATCGACAAAGGCGGACTCGATATGTTCGTGGGCGAAACCGGTACCGACTACCGCGATCTGATGGGTATCTCGCTCTATAAAAATAAAGCGGGTGTGATTTACGCCATCGTTGGTCGCAAAAACGGCCCCACAGACGGCTCGTATCTATGGCAGTATCGGCTCGATGACGACGGTATGGGGGCTGTACAGGCAACGCTGGTGCGTAAGTTCGGGCAATACAGCGGACTGAAAGAGATCGAGTCTATTGCTGTCGACGATCAGCTGGGCTATGTATATTATTCCGACGAAGGAAAGGGTGTTCACCAGTACTACGCCGATCCGGAGAAAGGGAATCAGGAACTGGCTCTGTTCGCGACGACCGGCTTCACCGAAGACCACGAAGGCATCTCAATTTACAACCTGACCGACAGCACCGGTTACATCCTGGTGTCGGATCAGGGAGCCAACAAGTTTCACATTTTCACGCGGGAGGGTACGGCGCAGAACCCGTTTGAACACGCGCTGGTGAAAGTCGTGACGGTAAAAGCTGCGCAAAGCGACGGGTCCGAAACGATTTCCGTGCCGCTGAACGGGCAGTTTCAATATGGTCTGTTCATCGCCATGAGCGACGATCGCACGTTTCATCTCTACCGGTGGGAAGATATCATGCCACTCAGCAACCGGCCACTCACGAACCGCTAGACAACGGTTCTATTTCGTACAAGCAAAAGGGAAACTTCACATGAAGTTTCCCTTTTGCTTGTACGAAATACGCTTCCTGTTTTAGTCTGTTGAAAAACGCCGGACGATGCCCTGCTTGCTTACGTTTACCCTTTTTGCCACAGCAGGTCAATCGGCGGGGAGTATACATGATCGGCAATGTTATCAAAAGGTATTATATGCGTAATATGGGGTATTTGGGGCATCGGTAGTGTGTATAGCAGTATTATTAAAAATGCATTAAACATAGTGCTACGCAGGGATCGTGATAAGTAGATTTAATGCGTCGGGAAAAACGGTAAGCTAAAGCCTTATAGTTTAAAAACAGTACTGCGTATAGAAAGTGAATTGTCTGTGAGTAGTAATACGGTAAGGTGTTGAAAAGGGATAAAAATTACGGTGAATTTACTTTGGCAGAAACAGACTAAAATGTCCACGAATATACTAGCCCAAATTAATACGACTCAAGAGCTGAGCAAGTAAGAAATCTGTAGCGCATCTATCGCCCGTAATGGTCATATGTGTCGATAAGGGCCATTTTGTGCCTGAATCGGGCTGCTGAATACATCAGCAAATTCACGCTGCAACGGTCAAAGAAATAAGCAAAATACGGTTCATTATTTTTCTGCGACACATAGGAAAATTATTGTTGAACTGGGTAAAAATACTATGATGATTATGAGTTAAAAATAGAATGAAAATTGCATCATACTTTGTCAATCTGCTTTTAGTTTCACATCTATCGAAATAGTGATAAGTGAATCTGCGCAAAAGAATATTCTGTTGTTCGATAATGTAATAGACGAATAAGTAGGCGGTATGGTGGGATACGCAATTTTATTTTTTAATAAATCTTTAATAGGTTTGTCTTTAATACCATCTGATCAGTGTTAGATCACATTAACTTAAACTATGTTCTATGCGTAAATTTCTACTAACACAGTTTTTGCTGTGTTTACTTGCTATTCCCTTGTTGGCTCAGGACCGGGTCGTCAGCGGGAAGATCACTTCATCAGAAGACAACTCCGCACTACCGGGGGTCAACATCACGATCAAAGGCACCACCCGTGGTGTCACGTCGGATGCTGACGGCAATTACAGCATCAGCGTACCGACTACGGCAACTACACTGGTGTACTCGTTCATCGGCTACAAAAGGCAGGAAGAGGCTATTGGCAATAAGAACATTGTCAACGTCATACTGGCAGCCGACGCGTCGACATTGCAGGAGTTCGTCGTGACGGCGCAGGGTATCCGCAAAAACCCGCGGGAGCTTGGTTATGCCGTGTCAAACGTCAAAACTGAAGACGTAACTGTAGGTCGCTCGCCCCAATTGGCGCAGGCCTTATCGGGCAAAGTAACGGGTCTGGCCGTTTATAATGTCAATAACAGCGTTGATCCGGCAGTTAAGATTGTACTGCGGGGTTACCGATCGCTGACGGGTAACAACGAAGCCCTTGTCGTACTTGATGGTATGCAGACCACGTCGACCGTTCTATCGACGATAAACCCGGTCGATATCGAAAGCGTATCGATTCTGAAAGGTGGCCAGGCCGCAACGCTGTACGGCTCGGCCGGTATCAACGGAGCAATCATCATCACGACCAAGAAAGGCAATAAGGGTAAGCTCAAAGTTTCGTACTCCAACAGCACGAACTTCGATCAGATCAGCTTCATGCCCCAGCTTCAGGATAAGTACGGTTCAGGTTCGCACTACGCGACTTCGTTTGGCGGAACGGGCTACAAGACCGACTATCTGGAGCGGATGAAAGACAACTGGCGGTCATACGAAAACCAGCAGTATGGCGATCAGTTCGACGGGTCAACCCGGATTCAGGGTCGTACGGCAGAAGATGGTAGTCAGCTGCTGATCCCGTACACGGCCATTCCAAATGCCCGCCGGAAAGCGTTCAATACCGGCGTTTCGGTCAACAACCAAATCAATTTTCAGGGGGGCGACGAAACCAGCTCTTTTTACCTGTCCCTCGAAAATCAGTCGATAAACGGTATTGTGCCCGGCGACAAGAGCAACCGCACGGGAACACGGCTGTCTGCGACGAAAGAGTATGGTAAACTGACGGCCAGTTTCAACGCAGCCTACGTACAGAATGTGGTTGACCGGACATCGTCGGATTTTTACAACAACATACTTAATCAGCCGGCCAACCTGCCCCTGAGCGACCTGCGCAACTGGCAAACAAATCCGCTGGCCAACCCCAATGGGTTCTACAACGATTACTACAATAATCCGTATTTCGAAGCTGACAACAACCGGCTTAAATACAAGGATGCCAACTTGAATGGTAACGTCAATCTGACGCTTCGGGCTACGCCCTGGCTGTCGTTTGTCGAGCGGCTGGGTGTGCTAAACAACTCCCGGACGGGTAAGAATACGACTGGCAAATTCACCTATACCGACTGGGCGAAGAACAGCGCCTTCATTCCGTCTCCCTTCTTCCGGGATGGCGACGGCACGGGTATTTACCGGGCCATCACCGACATTCAGGGTTCGGTGCTGGATTATTCGGGTACGGAAAACGTCATCAACAACGAATTCCAGATTCAACTGGCGAAGGATTTCGGACCGCTGACGAACCGATTGATTCTGGGTAACAGCCTGTATCAGCGGACGACCAACAACATAGCTGTCGGATCAAGCTCAATCGTTGTTCCCGATGTATACAACGTGTCGAACCGGCAGGGTATCCTGACGGGGGGCAGATTCTGACGCAGGAACGCCGGCTTGGCTACTATGCCGACCTGACGATGAACTACCGTAACTGGCTGACGGTAAATGGTTCGTTCCGGTTCGATCAGACATCGCGCTTTTACAAGCCCACCCGCGCAGCCAACTTCTGGTCGTATCCTTACTATGGCGTAGCGGTGTCGTTTATTGCGACCGACGCGTTCCCGGCTATCAAGGGTAACACGCTGAACTACCTGAAACTACGGGCCAACTACAACAAGAACGCCAACGACAATATTCCCCTGTACGGATTGGATCTGACTTACCCCAACGGAGCCAGTTTCCCGTACGGTAATGCCGTAGGTCTAACGGTAGGCAATACACTTCCCGACCCGAACCTCAAGCCGGAGCAGGTCTATTCGAGTGAAGTTGGCGCAGAATTCCAGTTGTTCAATAACCGGGTAAACGTCGATGTGTCGGCGTATACACAGACGTCGAAAGGACAGGTTATTACCGTTCGTGTTCCTAACAGTACTGGTTTCCAGAACCTGCTGATCAACGTGGGCGAAACCCGTAACTGGGGCTACGAAGCCGAACTGAAGTATCTCATCGCCCGTGCCGGGAAGTTTACCTGGGATGCCAGTGTTCGTTACTCGTACAACGACAATAAAGTTATCGACTTGTACCCGGGTATCAACGAATTCCAGATCGGCGGTCTTTCGTATGCCAATACGAACGTAATCAAAGATTCGCGCTTCCCGATTCTGAAAACCGACGGCTACCAGTATGCACCGGATGGGTCGGGCCGGGTGCTGGTTAATGCCACGACGGGTTATCCCCTGCGCAATACGTCGCTGCTGCCACGTGGAGGTGTACTGCCCCGGCACATCGCGGGCTTGGGGTCGAAAATGGAATACGGCGATTTCGGCTTCACGTTCAACTTCGAGTATCGGGGTGGCAACGTAATGTTCAGCGACCTAGGTCGTCAGATGACATTCACCGGTACGGGTAAATGGACGGAAGATCGGGCACCCCATATCTTCCCAAACTCGGCTTACTTGGGTCCCGATGGCACAACGGTCGTGCCGAACACAACGGTTAACGTACGTGAGGCTGAATATTCGTTGTGGGTAGACAACTACCGGCTGATCTCGGAAAATTTCGTTACGCCAGCCTGGTTTATCAAACTCCGCGACATCAATCTGTCGTACCGTTTGCCCCAGCGCCTGATGGAACGGACGAAAATCTTCTCAGGGGCTAGTATCGCGCTGTATGGCCGCAACCTGCTGACGATTGTCGACAAACTGAACTACTACACGGACCCCGAATTCAGCTATCAGGGCAACCCTACGCCGGGCAGTCAGGCTACGCAAGTTCCTACGACTAACTCGGCAGTTGGTATCGGTATCAACACGACGGGGCAGACTCCGCCCGTTCGCCAGTACGGCGTCAACATCAACCTCACATTCTAGTAATCGTCAATACTGACTTGAGATGAAACTAAAAGCGTTAACAATAGCCACACTGATCGCCCTAGGTGGTTGCAGTACCAGGGACTTTCTGAATATAAATACCAACCCCAACCAATTACCTACCTCGACGCCCAACTTCGTATTTACGAACGCGTTGAACGTCACCGCAACGAATCTGGCGGGTAACAATGCTGGTAACGCCGGTCAGAACGCCAACGAACTTGGTTTCTATTGGGCCGGACAATGGTCGCAGGGCAACGGGTACATCATCAACACGGCCCAGTTTGCCTACCAGTTTACGAACGGCGATTTCAACTACTGGGACACGTTCTACGATAATCTGGAGGATTACCAATTCGTGATCAACAACGCCGATGCCAACAGCCAGAAGTTTCTGAAAGGCCCGGCGAAGGTGATGAAAGCGATGATCTTCCAGCAATTGGTCGATATGTATGGCAACATTCCTTATACGGATGCTCTGAAAGGGGCTTCGGTACTGGCCCCTAAGTTCGACGATCAGAAGGCTGTGTACGAAGCCCTGATAACGTCGCTCGATGAAGCCATCGTCGATCTGAAAGCAAACCCATTCACGGGTGGTTTTGGTACGGCAGATATTGCCTTTGGTGGTAACACAACCCGGTGGGTGCAGTTTGCCAATTCGTTGAAGATGCGGATTCTAATTCGCCAGTCGCGCATTACGGGCCGTGATTCGTATATCAAGCCGGAGATCAACAAGATCGTAACGGAAGGATCGGGCTTTCTGACGGGTTACGAAGCCAGCATTGGTGGCCCATCGTTCTTCCAGCCGGCAGCCGGGCAGCTCAACCCTGCCTATGATCGATGGGGGTATAGCGAAACAGGGGCGAAGCGCGCACTCAACAACTACCCGCGCCCAACTCAGTTTCTGATCAATACGCTAAAAATGAACGGGGATACCCTGCGTCTGAAGCGTATTGCCTACGCAACCGGTGGCGAAAACAGCAATAATCCGGGGGTAAGTACGAAAGCTGAAGTTGCGGCCAACTACTCAGGTACACCTTTCGGTGCCAGCTCTGGTTATCTGCCCGCCAATACTTCTTCGGTCGGCCCCAGCCTGCTCGTAAAAGGCGATTACAATCGGGCGTACATACTGATGACGGCGGCAGAGGTTCAGTTTCTGCTGGCTGAAGCCAAGCAACGTTACAGCGATGTGACGCTGCCCAATACGGCGCAGGCTTACTTTGAAGAAGGCATTGTTCAGTCGTTCCGCGTATTGGGCGCCAGTTCAACGGGTGCGTCTGCTTTCAAAGGAAGCAAAGTCAACAATTATGACTGGACAGCATCGACGGATAAACTGGCGGCTATCGCCTACCAGAAGTGGGTGGCACTGACCAATTTCAGCGGTCTGGAAGCGTGGGCCGAATATCGCCGGACCAATCTGCCCGTTACGCCACAAAGTGTACAGGTGCCGGATGCCCGTCGTCCATTGCGGCTGTTCTACCCAAATACGGAAGGCGGGTCGAATACCGCTAACGTAACGGCACAGGGCACTATCGACGTCTTCTCAACCCGTTTGTTCTGGGATGTAGACTAGCGATATCTGCTCTATGGCAAAAAGGCCCCGCTGCATAGTAGCGGGGCCTTTTTTATGGCTGGCGGATGAAAACAAAAAAGCGGTCCGACAAGGTCAGTCCGCTTTTCACATTACGCTTTATCCAACTATTAAAACTGCTATTTAGAGTACTGTCCACCGGGGCGGTCAGCTAAATCGTCGAGGCTGTAACCGTCTCTATGTATGAACATTAAAAAAGACGTGCTGCAAAATAACTGAGATGAAGCCAGAATCCGGCCTACCGTCCAATAAATAAAGCTCCGTTGAATAAGTGAATCAAGTTGGTGGAGGTGGCGCGATAGGTAACAACGAATAGCCGGATACTGAAATCATCGTACAAAATTTGAGTATTTATCACTACGCCTAAACTTAATATCGATGTATGTTCAGTACTTGATACAAAGATTTTGACGACTACCGAACACGAGTTTTACCTGTTCACCGAAAAAGCCGGTTGACACCCTGTTTCGTGGGCAGCCGCGCGATCTTTTTAAAAACTTTTGCCGGTATCGTCAGTTCTAATCAATACGTAAACAATGTAATAAGATGAGTGACGAACAGGACGATTACTCAATGAAGGATGCTCAGATAGCTGGCAAGCAGGAGCAGCCGCTCGGCACCGACGGAAGCGATCAGGATCGGGCCAATATCGACAATAAGCATCGCGAGAGTGAAGAAAACTCAGCGAATGGCCTCGACAGCGAAACGGTAGTTGGCGGTCAGGATGGCCGCAACAACCGGGGCATTGGTAGCACAGATATGGATAGCGAAAATGGCCTGCTCCGCATGAATGATATGGACGATAGTCAGATGCAGGTGACGGACGAAGGCATGGAAAGTGCTACTAGCGGTGAAAACCGGACGAATACCAGCACGGTCGATGTGACAACGAGTGGCCCCGACGATTATGCGTCGGCAGACGAAGTTGGTACACCCGACGCCGAAGTTCCGGCGAAGGAGCAAGCCGACGAAGATGATGAAGGCGACCCGGACAACACACAGCCAACTGGCAATGACGAGGCCGACGAGGAGCAGATCAGCCAGATCGGCACAGACCTCGACAACCAGCCTGCCTACTGATAAGCTAGTAATAGCAATTACTCAACGAAACAACTAAACCGAACAGAGCCATGAGCGTTAGCAGCAACAGCCGCAAAGAAAGCACGGAGTCGTACGCGGCTCAACAAATGCACAGTACGATGGGTATCGCGCCCGAGCTGGCCCAGTTGAACGATAAAAACCTAGACAACGATATGCCGTCGCGCGTAGCGAGCAGCAACGACACCGATGTGCCGGGCGATTACCAGCAGGCCGAAGCGTTAGCTGCCGAAGGCAATGATGCTGAAGCGAGCGGAGAAGGCGCATCCGTTGTTGATTCCAGCGACTCCATGGGTCATAAAGTGGCCGATGCCGATTGGAACACAACCACGGAAGACGGCGCAATCCCGGCGAAGCGTGCCGATGAGCCAGACCGGACGTTAGGCAACTCGTAGGATATATCAGTATATTGAAAAGGGCGGACCCGACGGTTCGCCCTTTTTGCGTTTATACCCCGGAACACTTCTAGTTTGCCCGGCCGACAGCGGGCGTACGAAGCCGATTCAATGTGTAGCAGATAACGGAGTTCATCAATTGCTTCGAACCGGCGGTCAGCTTGGCCAGATGCAGCTCGTAAATACGCTTCGGACGCAGTTGCGATAGCGTCAGCGATACCGTTCGGCGGTCGGGCGAGAGTTGTACTGCGGTAACTGGCACCGTCTGTACGTCTTTCTGTGGCGAGCCGTAGGCGCGGTGGTACTCGTAATAGTAGGAGCGGACTTGATAGTTTGCCAGCTGACGGGCAGTGGCTTCGTCGACGGGCTGCGTGAATGTCAGATCGAATCCGGTTGGGGTGAGTGTCATCGCCAGAATATCGAGTGGCGTACCGCCCGTGTATCGGATGCGCTGAAGGCCCCGGTCGCCCAGCCAGCCGTGGTCGGTTTGGCCCAGCCATAAACTACCGTCGGGCGAAAAAGCCAGTCGATTGTTGCCAATCCGCAGCGGTGTCCCGTTCGACCCACCTTTCGCGAAAAAAGGTACGCATGCGCCCTGCATCTGTCCGTCGACCATGTCGGGCAAAACGCGCAGCAGGTGCGGAAAATCCATCTCGCCAACGAACGTCTGACCAGCGAAAGGGCCAAATTTGCCACCGCTGTTGTCGACTACCATCTGGGTAGGCGAGTGCGCCATAATCTCGTGCGGAAAAGCGATACTTTCGACCGTCCGCATGCTGTCGAGGGTTTGGGGCGAAAGCGTCAGCGGGTCGATATCGGGAAAGCCGGGTCGCCAGACCAGACTCGTTGGGTGACCGTAGAACTTACCTTCTTCCACGTTGTAGAGTTTACTGGTACCGAGCCAGTCGCCCTGGTTGTCGGTGACCAGTAGCCGCCCCTGCGCGTCGATGCCAAGACCATTTGGCGACCGAAAGCCACTGGCATACGGTTTCACTTTGCCATTGGGCGTAATCTGCATAACCCAGCCCCGGTAGGGTACGCAGGCATACATCCGCCCCGGCCGTCCCAGCGAGTCGTACTGTCCCCGTAACTCGTCACGGATACCCGCGCCGTTGGATGCTGTGTTCAGGCTGATGTACAGATTACCCTTGCTGTCGCGGACGGGGCCGAACGCAAATTCGTGGTAGTTGCCCGACATACCAAACTGGTCGGCTACCGTTTCGTAGGTATCGGCCACACCGTCGCCGTTGGTATCGGTCAGGCGGGTCAGTTCGGGGCGTTGCATCACCAGCAGTTCACGATTGCTGACTGCGAGTATGCCCAGCGGATCGTGCAGACCTTCGGCAAACAGCTTCCAAGTCTTTGTTTTGGGGTTGTACAACATTACCTCACCCCGGTGAAAGCAGGCTGCCAGTCGCCCGTCGGGCAGAAAGGTTAGCCCGCCCGTTTCGACCGTCAGACCGGCAGGTGTCGGAATCGTTTCGATGGTGTAATAGTCCGAAATCGTATCGGTGGGGGCAGCCCAGAAACACAGCGATGCCAGGAGGGTGAGCAGCATAGATTAAAGCGTTGAGAGCGTAAGCGAAAACTGACGCGTACCAGCCGGTAGCCGAACCTGATTGTTTTGTAGCCGCCCGGCCGAAGGTTTGTACTGAATGCCCGGCTGAGCCGTGGCGTTAAAGGTCAGTGGTTGCCGGGTGGGGGAAATGGTAAACGTTCGCACCAGCCCGCGACCACCCGCCCGTGCCCGGACCAGTTCACGGATTTCCACACCATTGACCAGATACCGGAATTCCGGGTACCGGTCGATCAGGCGGTAGCCTTTGAACTGCACAACGGGCGTTTGGCTACCTACCCGCCACGGAAACCCGTCGGTATCGCGGTAGTAGATGTCGCCCACAACGGTGGTAAACCGCTGCCCTTTCCCGTCCCATTGCTCCGTATTGTCGACAAAGCCCCCCGACCACGCATAACGCAGTCGACACGAACCCGCGTCGAACACGTACGATTGGCCACCATCGGCACCGGGCAGGCCGACCGCGATAGCCGCCGGGCCGCAGTCGGCCATAAACGTTCGGCAGACGGCGGGGAGTGTCAGCGGATAGGGGTGCCCCGACGCTTTGGCGTGCTGGTGCATACCAACTTCGGCTACGCGATCCAGATTGGGCAGGTTGCGGTCGGTTTTGGGGTCGGGCAGCTTCTCCGGCTCATTCGTTGCGTAAACGACACCGTACATGACGGCTCCGTGCCCCGGATAGGTGCAAACAAACGGGTAAGCGCCGTCGGCTACCCTGACCGTCAACGAATCAGCAGCACCGGGCTCCACACTGACGGTATGCGCCAGCACATCATCCATAGCCGGAACGTGATGCATGGCAGGCCCTTTGTCGCCCAGCGCCAGCGCAAACTCAACCACCCGCAGCCGGGCGTTCGGCCGGGTAACGACGAGGTTATGGGCCATGTCGTCTTTGTTGAGAAAAACCAGATGCAACCGCGTGTTCGGCTTCACAACCAATCGCTTCTGATCGAACTGCAACCCGCCCGACGTCGTAATGGTAATTGTTGTATCGCGCTGTGCCCACGCCGACAGATTCAGCAGCAAGGCAGTCAGCAGCAACAGTGATTTATACATATCCGTAAAAGCAAAATCGACCCGTATTTTAACGTGTAGCTGGAGTACCCGCCAGGCTACTCACTCGCTAACAATACCTGAACGGCGGCAACGGGAAGCAACGTTCCCTGCCGGATCTGCGCTTCCAGCGCTGCGAGTTGTTCCCGCATTCCCGACTGATTGTAGAAACGGCTGTCGAGCTGGTGTCGGAGCAGAGCGCGAAACCAGGTGAGCTGCTGTTCCTGCCGACGTTGTAGAAACACACCGTTTTGCTGCATCTGCCGCTGATGATCGACGATCGTCTGCCAGAGTAACGGTATGCCCTCGCCGGACAGTGCTGAGCAGGTCAATACCGGGGGCGACCAACCCGTGCCGGTGGGTGGAAACAAGTGCAGGGCGTTGGCGTAGTCGAGTTGGGCGCGTCGGGCGAGGGGTACGTTGTCGCCATCAGCTTTGGTGATGGCCAGTCCGTCGGCCAGTTCCATGATCCCCCGTTTCATCCCCTGCAACTCGTCGCCCGCGCCAGCCAGCATCAACAGCAGAAAGAAATCGACCAACCCATGTACGACTGTTTCCGACTGCCCAACGCCCACCGTCTCGACCAGAATCACGTCGAAACCTGCCGCTTCGCAGAGCAGCATCGTTTCGCGGGTGTGATGGGCAACCCCGCCCAGCGAGTCGCCCGCCGGGGAAGGCCGTATGTAAGCCGACGGGTTCATCGACAGCGTTTCCATGCGCGTTTTGTCGCCCAGTAAACTCCCGCCCGATCGCTGACTGGTTGGGTCAATGGCAAGCACCGCCAGCTTATGGCCGAGTTGCGTCAGGTGTGTGCCAAACGACTCGATAAACGTGCTTTTTCCCACGCCCGGTACACCCGTAATGCCCACCCGAATTGCCTTGCCGGCATCGGGCAGTATTCGCCCCAGTACCGCCTGTGCCAATGCCTGATCGTCGGCCCGGCGACTTTCAACCAGCGTAATAGCCCGACTCAACAATAGTCGGTCGCCCTGCCGGATACCATCGGCGTACTGTTCGGGCGTAAGACGGTGACGCATAGGCAGCGGGGATCAGCGTAAATCGTCGGGGGTCGTGATTTTGATATTCTCATAGGCTCCTTCGATCAACGAAATTGGGAAGCCCGAAAACTCCAGCACACTGGCGCAGTCGGTAAAAAATGGCTGCTCGTCAACTGCAAACGCCTGCCGGAACCAGTCGAGCCGAAACGTTTGGGGCGTTTGTACAAGCTGATACTGCCGCCGGTCAACGGCGCGGCTGCGCCCATCGGCGTCGACTATACGCACGGAATCTTTTACCAGTACCGCCGTCACCGCCGATCCCAGCCGTTCGGCTGTGTCAAAGCTGTTCTGGATAATGTCAGGTGAAATAAACGGTCGGACGCCGTCGTGTACCGCAACCAGCGTGCCTGTTGTGGGGATAGCCGCCAGGCCGCACCGTACCGACTGAAATCGGGATGCTCCGCCGTCGATGGTCTGAATACCGGGAAAAAACTGGTGTTGTTCGCAGAGAGCCCGCCAGCTATCCTGCTCACGGGCGGGTAGCACCAGAATGAGTTGCGACGCTGGCAGAACGGCCAGAAAGCGTTCAAGCGTGTGTTGTAGAATGGGCTTGTCGCGCAGCAGCAGAAACTGCTTGGGTATATCGGCTTTCATCCGACTACCGCTGCCGCCGGCAACGATGATGGCGTAGTTACTCAAAACTCGTCGGGTACTAATCAGTGGTCGATAGCACAAAGCTACAACCCAGACTGATTAGTACCCGACGAGTTTATGAATCGACAGGAGTACAGGATTGTTAACTTTTCGAATCCTGTACTCCTGTCAAAAAAATTATAGAATCAGCATCGCGTCACCGTAGGTGAAGAAGCGGTACTTCTCCTTGATGGCTTGCTGATACGCTTCCTTGATAAGCTCGTGACCACCAAACGCACTCGTCATCATCACCAGAATCGACTCCGGCAGGTGCAGGTTGGTCAGCAGCGAGTTAGCAATTTTGAAATCGTAAGGAGGGAAAATAAACCGGTCCGTCCAGCCTTCAACAGGCTTGAGCCGACTGTTTGCCGATACCGACGATTCAACAGCTTTCAGCGACGTTGTACCGATGGCACAAACCCGCTTGCCCGCGTCGAGGGCCGTATTGACGATTTGCGCAGCGTCATCGCCGATGCGGTAATTTTCCGAATCGGTCTTGTGTTTAGTCAGATCTTCAACATCGACCTGCCGGAACGTGCCCAGCCCGACGTGCAGTGTAACCGGCGCAAAGTGAATGCCTTTGATCTCCATCCGCTTCATCATCGCGCGGGTGAAGTGCAGGCCCGCCGTGGGGGCTGCTACTGCACCAACGTGCTGCGCAAAAACGGTCTGGTAATAATCGCGATCGGCTTCTTCAACGTCGCGGTTGATTTCGCGGGGAATCGGCATTTCGCCCAGTTCATCCACCGCTTTCATAAACTCCTCGTGATTGCCGTCGAACAGGAACCGGATCGTGCGGCCGCGCGAGGTTGTATTGTCAATTACTTCAGCAACGAGGTCGCTGTCGCCGAAATACAATTTGTTGCCGACACGAATCTTGCGGGCTGGATCGACCAGTACGTCCCACAGTTTCATTTCACGGTTCAACTCCCGCAGCAGGAAAACTTCGATTTTGGCACCGGTTTTTTCCTTGTTGCCATAGAGCCGCGCGGGAAACACTTTCGTGTTGTTGATGACCATTACGTCACCATCGTTGAAATAGCTCAGTATGTCTGAAAACTGCTTGTGCTCAATGGTTTTGGCCTTGCGGTCGACGACCATCAGCCGCGATTCGCCCCGCTCAACCGGGTATTTGGCAATGAGACTGTCGGGCAAATCGAATTTAAATTCAGATAACTTCATAGCAGATCAGCACTGAAAAAGAACGGCTTACTTTTTTATAAGGGCCGCAAAGATAAACAAAAACCCGAAAACTTTATCAGCTTCCGGGTCTAATTCTTGGAATTATGGGTAAAATGCTTATCAGTTTGCCGCAAACGGATCAATCGGCTGCACAGCCCCATCAGTATTGACCGTCGGCCGCTCACCCACGTTGAATTTTGCCATCAGTTCGGGCGAAACGGCTGAGTACGTACCCTGAGCTGCTACGAACACACCTTTCTTGCCGTTGTTGGTCGTGATGGCATAGACTGTCATCTCATCGCCGGGGTCTGATGTGCCTTCGAACCGGTGAAACTCATCGACTAAAAAATCATCACCCTTCAACTTTACATCGCTGTCCTGTTCGGTCAGGTGATCGTTTTGAGCGTCAAATTGGTGTGTATACCCACGTTCGTGGAGGGATTCCATTGCCTGGGTTACCGTATCGTAATTTGCCATGACTGTGTCTTTTTAGTGAATTAGCGCAAACCGAAGTCCTGATTTGCCGGGTTTGTCTGATTAACCCACAGTAGGCCGGATAGTTTTAAGTCAGCATGAATACCCTGCCTTGTGTGGATTTGACAACGGACACGTATGTCTATGAATTGATACTGTGTGCGCGAATCAGTGAAACCGATGCAATGGTAATGGCAACGAACCCGATGGCGCCGACGACTGATTCATACAGCGTTGGGAAGTCTTAGCTATAGGAATGAATCAGGGTATGGGCAAACCGTGGTTTAGTTGACGGTTTATCCATACCCTGACTAATCTAAATGCCGTACGGCTATGCTGCTCTCAATTGAATGTCTGCCCGAATGTGCAGGTATGACAACAGCTCTTCCAATTGCTGAATGTATTGACCTCTAAGCCGTTCGTAGCCCTCTATGGCCAATGAATCAGCGGGTCGCTGCTCCGTATGCAGTTGAATTAATTCGTTCAACTGCTCAATTCGACCCAGGACATCGATTATTTCACTTCGCAGATTATGAGATTGATTCATCATGCCAGGTGATTTGAACAAATCCTTTGGAGAACTTCGTGCGCGTAACCCGATCAGGTTTTGTCGTGGTAAACTGAAAAAACCACTGTGTGCGATCGGAAAGATACAGAAAATAATTACGTTCACCCGGCTCAATCAATCGCACAAAATACAGATCAAGATGTGGATATTGATCACGAAGCGTCCGCATCTGGTGCTCAAAACGATGGTGATAGAAGGCCGGTATGACTATCACCGCGTCTATGTCGTTCGGATACTCTTTTTTCGTGACGAAACTACCATCTATCCACAACGTAATAGTTAGGATCGACAACTTGTTTAGCGAGAAAATGAAAGACCGCAACATGCTGATTAGATCACGCCGATGCTCGTTCCAGCCAAATACATTCTCGAACGAGTTCCAGTCTGTTTCAATCAACTCGTAGGGCATCAGATGCCCCTTTGCATCGAATTGTAAAGTACCCGATGGCATCTAGTTGATTTTCAACACGGCCATGAACGCTTCCTGTGGAATCTCGACGTTACCGACCTGACGCATGCGTTTCTTACCTTTCTTCTGCTTGTCGAGCAGTTTGCGTTTCCGCGAAATATCACCGCCGTAACATTTGGCGAGTACGTCTTTGCGCAAGGCACTCAGGGTTTCACGGGCAATAATTTTCTGACCGATAGCCGCCTGAATAGCTATCTCAAACTGCTGACGGGGAATCAACTCCCGCAGTTTCTCGCACAGTTTTTTACCCCATTCGTACGACTTCGTCCGGTGAACAATAGCCGACAGCGCATCGATTTTATCCCCGTTGAGCATCACGTCCAGCTTTACCATGTCGGACTCGCGGGTTTGCATAAACTCATAATCGAGTGATGCATAGCCGCGCGAAATGGTTTTGAGCTTGTCGAAGAAGTCGAATACGACCTCGGCCAGGGGCATCTCGAACTGTAGCTCGACCCGGTCGGCAGTGAGGTAGACCTGGTTTTTGAGGGTCGAGCGTTTGTCCATACACAGACCCATAATGCCGCCGACGTACTCGGCTTTCGTTATAATCTGCGCCCGGATGAACGGCTCCTCAATATAGTCGATCAGGTTTGGTTCAGGCATTTCGGCCGGGGCCGATACCTGTAGTTCCTCCCCCTTGGTTGTGACGACCTCAAACCGCACCGAGGGTACGGTCGTAATAACGGTCATATCAAACTCGCGCTCCAGCCGTTCCTGCACAATTTCCATGTGCAGCATGCCCAGGAAGCCGCAACGGAAGCCGAAGCCCAGAGCCGCCGACGTTTCGGGTTCCCAGACCAGAGCTGCATCGTTTAGTTGTAGCTTCTCCATGGCGTCGCGCAGGTCTTCAAACTCGCTGGTTTCGACGGGATAGATACCGGCAAACACCATTGGTTTAACCTCCGAAAAACCCTGGATCGCTTCTTTGGCCGGGCGTTCGAGCGACGTAATCGTGTCGCCGACTTTTACTTCTTTCGCGACTTTGATGCCCGAAATCAGGTAGCCTACATCACCACATTCGATGACCGATTTCGGCACCTGTTCCAGACCAAGTGTACCGACTTCATCGGCGATATACTCTTTGCCGGTGTTCATGAACTTAACGCGGTCGCCTTTGCGAATCCGGCCGTTCTGCACCCGGAAGATAACCTCGATACCCCGGTACGAATTGAAATGAGAGTCGAAAATCAACGCCTGTAGTGCACCGTCGGGATCGCCTTTGGGGGCCGGAATCCGTTCGACGATAGCGGCCAGAATTTCGGGTACACCGATGCCTTCCTTACCACTGGCCGGAATGATATCGTCCCGCTCGCAACCGAGCAGGTCCACCATTTCGTCCTTTACCTCTTCAGGCATAGCACCCGGCAGGTCGATTTTATTCAGTACTGGAATGATAACCAGGTCGTTGTTCAGGGCCAGGTACAGATTCGAGATGGTCTGAGCCTCAGTACCCTGCGCAGCATCGACCAGCAGCAGTGCGCCTTCGCAGGCAGCAATCGACCGCGACACTTCGTAGCTAAAGTCGACGTGGCCGGGCGTGTCGATCAGGTTGAGCACGTACGTCTCGCCCTTGTAATTATAGGTCATCTGGATGGCGTGGCTCTTGATCGTGATACCACGTTCGCGTTCCAGATCCATGTCGTCCAGCAGTTGTGCCTGCATGTCACGGGCACCGACGGTTTGGGTAAATTCCAGCAATCGGTCGGCGAGGGTACTTTTGCCGTGGTCGATGTGGGCAATGATGCAAAAATTACGGATATGTTTCACGCTGGAAAACAGGAGTGTCTGCTGAATAAACAGCAAAAATAGGCAAAAAAGTCCGCGAATGGGGTAGGGCTGGCCGGGTGTAAAAAACAAACGCCGGCTTCAAAAGAAACCGGCGTGTCTGAATTACACTTCATCAACAAACTAAAACCATACTGGCGAACCAGTCTAGTGCTGTAGGAGGGGGACTCGAACCACCCACGGTGCGGTTAGCTACAGTACAACTCTGGTGGTCAACCCCAGTCGCCACGAGGGCGGCATTATGCTGCGTTTATCCCTTATCACCACCCCGAGACAGGAGGGCACGTCTGCCAATTTCGACATCCTACAGTGTGAGAAAGATGTCGAAGCAGTCAACCCGTTGACCCTGGCCAACCGCTTCAACAATACAAAGGTAACAGACGACCTTTATTCATTGCAAATTTATCACTAAAAAAGCTTTAAATTTATGATACGTTAAAAATGAGCGTATATTTGTTATGAAAACAGAAACGGAAAGGGCAGATGGCCGACAAAAATTTAGAAATTGACAATACGGACCTGAAAATCCTGAGTCTGCTCATGCAGGACGCTAATATGCCCTATACCGAAATCGGCAAGCGTATATACGTGTCGGGCGGTACAGTCCACGTCCGCATGAAGAAGCTGGAGCAGATGGGCGTCGTGAAAGGATCGCAACTCGTGATCGACAGTGCCCGGCTGGGTTGGGACATCAGCGCGTTTCTGGGCATCTACCTTGATAAGAGTTCGCTCTACGCCGACGTGTCGCGTCAGCTGGAGAAAATTCCCGAGGTCGTAAACGTGCATTACACGACGGGTATCTACAGCATTTTCGCCAAAATCGTTTGTCGCGACACGCAGCACCTGCGCGAAGTATTGCACGACAAGATTCAAAAGGTCAGCGGTATACAGCGAACCGAGACGTTTATTTCGCTCGAAGAAAGTGTTAATCGCCCCGTTCCGTTCGGCGAAGGGGTGTAGAGGCATTGAACCGTAAGCCGTCGGGCGCGTGTTATAGCCTGCAACGAACACGTACGTATGCAACCTACTATTCACGCAACAACGGTTGTCGGTATCCGGCACAATGGGCATGTCGCTCTCGGTGCCGACGGACAGGCCACTATGGGCAATACCGTTGCCAAGAGTAACGTCCGCAAGATTCGGGTGCTGATGGGCGGAAAAGTGCTGGCCGGATTTGCCGGTTCAACGGCCGACGCCTTCACCCTGATCGAGCGCTTTGAAGATAAACTCAATGCCTACGGGGGGAACCTCAAACGGGCGGCCATCGAGCTCGCTAAAGACTGGCGCACCGACCGTTATCTGCGAAAGCTAGAAGCAATGCTGATCGTCGCGTCGAAAGAAGACCTGCTGCTGGTATCGGGTACCGGGGATGTCATCGAACCTGATTTTGACGTAGCCGCCATTGGGTCGGGGGGAATGTACGCCCAGTCGGCGGCAATAGCGCTGAAGAAGCATGCCACCGAACTGACGGCCGAAGAAATGGTGCGGGAAAGCCTGCATATCGCGGCTGACGTTTGCATTTACACCAATCATAATCTGGTTGTCGAATCGCTTTAGGCGGCAGACTGCTCTGCCCGCGCACAAATCGCGGGCGGTCGGTTAGATTGTCTATATTTGAGCCTTTCTTTGTCGGTCACTCCTCAGGCACGCATGAAACCAGGCTTCGCTCAGTCGTCAATGCTGATGCGCCGGCGCATTTCGCTGGGGTTCGTGCTGGTTATGGGCCTACTTTCGCTGGGGTTCGCCCTGTCGCTGCTGAGCTACAGCCGACACAACGACGATAGCGAGGGCGCCGAGCAAGCGCAGGCGGTCATCGACAGGACCAATACGCTTCAGCTGTTGGTACAGGAAATTGAAACCGGCACGCGCGGGTATATCCTGACAGGCGAAAATCGCTATTTGAACCCGCGAACAGTGTCGTTGCCCCAAATTCCGGGTCATCTGGACAGTATTTACAGAATGGCCTTCAGCCACGGCCCAGGTATCCGTTTTCTGGTCGGGCAACTTCGGCAACAGATAGTGGCTAAACTGGTTGTGTCAGATAAACAACTGAAGCTGACGCATGCCGGTCAGATGGCCAATCGGGATACGCTGCGGGCTTACCTCAACATTGGCCGTGAGCGGATGAAAGCCGTGCGCCAGACGATAGCAACAATACAAACAGCGGAAACCGAACGGCTACACCGCCAGATGGCGCAGGCTGAGCGGTCGTACCGGAACACACAGCTTATCATTTTCGGGCTGTCGACACTAACGTTCTTCACGATTATTGCCCTGTATCGCATGTTGCGGGACGAACTGCACCGGCGGCAGCGAAACGAAGATCAGCTACGCGAATACGAAGTCAGATTACGTGAGCAGATTCGGCAGCTCGAAACATCGAACGAGGAGCTTGAACGCTTTGCCTACGTTGCCAGCCACGATTTACAGGAGCCACTGCGTAAGATTCGTTCGTTTGCTACGCTGATCACCGCCCGGCACGGGAACACGCTGGAAAAGGAGAGCGATCTATACGTACAGAAGATTTCGTCGTCGGCCGATCGGATGTCGAAACTCATCAAGGACCTGCTCGATTTTTCGCGCATTTCCAACCACCGGGAAGAGCCGGTACTGGTATCGCTTGATGAAGTTGTGCGTTATGTGCTTGACGATCAGGAGTTACGAATAAAAGGGCTTGGTGCTCAAATCGAAGTTGGCCGTTTGCCGACGGTGCAGGCGATACCCGGACAGATGGACCACCTGTTTGCTAATCTGATTTCAAATGCACTCAAATTTGTTCGGCCGGGCGTAGTGCCACGGCTGCATATCGATGCTACATTGGCCAATGTGGGCCAGTATCCGAATCTGGCTGACAACCGGACGTACCACGAAATACGGGTGGAGGACAATGGTATCGGTTTTGACGAAAAATATTTAGACCATATTTTCAAGGTTTTTCAGCGATTGCACGGCAAAAGTGCGTTTGAAGGAACCGGTATCGGGCTGGCGATCTGCAAGCGGATCGTCATGGCGCATGAGGGGCACATTACGGCCCACAGCCAGCCCGGCGCCGGAACTACATTCATTCTTATCTTACCTGAACGGCAGTCGCGCCAGGATTATGACCGATCAAACCCCATCAAAGCCCATTCATATTCTGCTGGTTGACGACGACGAAGACGACCGTTTTCTGACGCGTGAAGCTTTTCAGATGCATTACCCAACCAGTCAGATTTCATTCGCTGAAGATGGAGAAGATATGCTCGATTTTCTCGAGCGACGGGGCGTGTATGCCGATGAAAAACTGCCCCTGCCCGATCTGATTCTGCTTGATCTGAATATGCCCCGCAAAGACGGGCGGGAAGCGCTGCGCGAAATCAAAGCCAGTGAAAAACTGCGGCACATACCCATCGTCGTGCTGACGACGTCCGATGCGCGCGCTGACGTAGAAACGTCGTACTTCAATGGGGCTAACAGCTTCATCACCAAGCCACCCACGTTTCAGCGGCTGAGCGAAGTAACCAAAACGATTGGGCAGTACTGGTTCAACGTTGCTACCGTGTGTGGGCAGGAAGTGTAGGGTCCGTCAGGGTAGTTTACATAGCCCGACAAACAGTTTTTCGATACCCGCCGTCACGCGTCTGTTCTGACCGGGGGTGAACCGACTTACCTGCACGCAGAAGCTCATGCGTTCGCCACTACCCGTGATAAAATACCCGGCATAAGCCCGCACACCCTCGATAGAACCGCTCTTCGCCCGAATCTTTCCGGCTGCTACAGTACCCTTCGCCAGATTGCGCACGGTACCGGTTTGCCCCACCACGGGAATAGTCTCCAGAAAGGCTGGAAACGTTTGCTCACGGCCCATCGCGCTCAGAATACCGGTCATATTTCCGGCTGTCAGGGCGCCGACTGTCGACAGGCCGCTGCCATCTTTAATGCGAAACCCGCTCAGATCGATACCCTTACTGCGCCAGTAGTCGGTTAGCCGGTTTATGCTGGCGTCGGTCGTTTTTGTTGATTTGTTGAGCGCCAGTGCTGTCGTGCGTAGCAGGGCCTCGGCGTACAGGTTGATGCTCTGAAAGTTGGTTTGTGTAATCAGGTCAGTGAGCGGGGGGGATTTGTGCTCGTAAATCAACGTGCGCTTCCCCAACGAAGGCATCGTTGTGGGTAATCCGCTACCTGCTGACTGCGGTTCGTCGGTAACGGTTATGCGATCGGCTAGTAGTTGCTGATGCAGCGCATAGGCTGCGAAATAAGCCGGGTCGGGCAGTGCCCCCTTCACCGAAAATTCTTCACCCACCGGTACTTTACCTGTCAACCATTGCTGGTTCTGGAAAGGCGCGCCGTAGATCGTTACCTGATCGCCGGAGCCCGCTTCGTCAGTCATTACGTTGTTGCGCAGGCTTAGAAAAGGCAGCGTGGGGTCGGTGCGCAAAAACGTAGCCGCAGCACCTACGGCAGCGCCGGGTTTGAAAAAAACGCGGTATAGGTTTTCGTTCAGATTCAGCGCGCTCAGACTAGCCCCGTAGTAATTGCCCAGATCGCCGTAGGGCCAGGTGTCGGGCGTCGTCAGGTCGGTGTAGAGAGACGCATCGCCCACGATACGGCCGCGAATCTCCCGAATACCGGCCCCTTTTAGCTGAGCCGCCCAATTTTTCAGCAAAGCCGTCAGGTCGTAATAGCCGGGAAACCGCCAGCTACCCAGCGACGGATCGCCCGACCCTCGGATATACAGATTGCCGGTCAGAACGCTGTCCTGAATAGTACCGTCGTATTCCAGCGCCGTCGTGTAGCTGTAGTTCGGCCCCAGTACCGACAGGGCCGTTGCCGTAGTAATCAGTTTCAGGGTCGAGGCTGACGGCAGGCTTTGCCGGGCGTTGTAGTTAACGATCTCCTGCCCGTCGCTGACCCGCCGAACCGATAGTGCCACCGTGCCGTAACGCACCGCCGGCCCGGCCTGGAACGAATCGACCAGCGCCGTCAATTGTCGCACAGCCAGCGAATCGACCACTGGCCGGACGGTACGAACCGGCTGGGGCGCGGGAGGCTGAGCTGGCCTGAACACAACGTGGATCAGGAAAAAAATTAGGCGCAGTGAGAAAACAGGCATAGTTCAGGTACAGGTGAGCGATCTGTGCGAAGTACGGCACAAATCCTGCGCCGTACTGCTTAACTGTGGCTGGCCGGACAAGGAAGCGGTTTACATCCGGCCCGGGTTAACAGCAAAACAGGCGATTAATTGCCGAAAAGGCGCAGCAGAGACAACCAAATGAGCCCTAATTTTATCGTACAGGGACAAAGACAGGCGGGGCAACGTTATTAACGGGTAATGTTGTAGTTTTGCACTCTTACGCCGAACTGAACGCCCCACCGAACTCGCTTCAGATCACGAATAAATGACATTGAATAGTAAGCTGTACGCATGAAATTATCGTTTCTGGGGGCTGCCCGTCAGGTAACAGGCAGCATGTACCTGCTGGAACTGGAGGATGATTACCGAATTCTGGTCGACTGCGGGTCTGACCTGGAACGATCCCGTCAGAATGGACAGGATGTTCCAACGAGTCCTCAACAGAGTTTTTTTCCGTTTGAGGCTTCAAGTATTAATCTGGTGCTGCTCACACACGCGCACGTCGATCACTCTGGCAATCTGCCCAATCTGTACCGGGAAGGGTACGAGGGGCAGGTACTTTGCACAGAGCCTACTTTTGCACTCACCAACGTGTTGCTGAAAGATGCGGCTTCGATCAATCAGAAGCGTATCAACGAACTGAACGCCAGCAAAAAACAGCGTGTTCGCGATAAGCAGATGCAGTTACAGAAAGATCTGTTTCTGGATCGGCAGGTGCGCGAAACGATGGAGAACGTAGTCCCGATCTCGTTCAACCGCCGGTTCCGCGTAGCCGACAACGTCGACGTAACCTTTATTCCGGCCGGGCACCTGCTGGGTGCAGCGCATATCGTTGTCAACGTCGTTGAGAACGGGGAAAAGAAAAGTATCTGCTTTTCGGGCGACATTGGCCGTAAGAACTACCCACTGCTGGTCGATCCGGCTCCGGTTCCGGCCGTCGATTATCTGATTTGCGAAAGCACCTACGGCAACCGGCTCCACGAAGACAACCGCTCGCCCGAAGACGCGCTGGCCGACGTTATTCAGCGGACCTGTATCGACATTCCGGGTCGGCTCATCATTCCATCGTTCAGTGTAGGCCGCACACAGGCGCTGTTGTACACGCTCAACAAGCTGTACACGGAACGTGACTTCCCGCCCATCAAGGTTTTCTCCGACAGTCCGATGGGCTTCGAGAGTACCAAAATTTACCTTCAGCACATCAAGATGCTGAACGGCGAAGCCAAGGAGTTTTACAAGGAGAACGAAACCTTGTTTGACTTCGAAAACTTCGAATTTCTGGAGTCGTCGAAAGCCAGTAAGGCGGTGTCGAACTACGGCGAACCGTGCATCATCATCTCGTCGTCGGGTATGGTGCAGGGCGGCCGGGTGGAATACCACGTTGCCGAAAACATCAGCAATCCGTACTCGACCATCCTGATTATTGGCTATTGCGCCGAAGGAACGCTCGGCTGGCGGTTACTCAACGGGCAGTCGACGCTGACGATCAAAGGAAAAGAGCATCAGGTGCTGGCCAACATTGAAAAGATCGATGTGTTTAGCGGACACGGTGACCGCGACGACCTGATGGAGTTCGTAACGGTACAGTCGCCCGAGACATTGAAATCAATTTTCCTGGTACACGGCGAGTATGAAAGTATGGAAGCCTTTCGCAATACGCTGGCCGAAGCGGGTTATCCGCAGGTAATAATTCCGAAAAAAGGCGAAACGTTTGACTTGTAGAGTTATAGAGTTGGCTAGTTATAGAGTTGTAACGTTGCTGGCGCGTCAGGCCATACGGCGGCTATCTGCGCGCGGCAGCAACGTTACAACTCCACGGCTTTACAACTATAAAACACTACAACTCCCTTTTACAAACCGTGCGAAACTTACCTAGATGAGAACGTATCTCGACTTCGAAAAACCCATAGCCGACCTTGAAGCCCGGCTCGAAGAAACCCGGCAGCTGGCCAAAACAAGCAATATCAATGTAGATGAGGCTGTTGAGGTGCTCGAACAGAGCATCAACCGGCTGCGTCAGGAGATTTTTCAGAATCTGACCCGCTGGCAGCGTGTTCAGCTGTCGCGCCACCCGGACCGGCCCTACACACTCGATTACATCTCGCTGATGTGCGACGAATTTGTCGAGCTGCACGGCGACCGCACTGTTCGCGATGATCCGGCGATGGTTGGTGGTTTTGGTAAAATCACCCGCGACGGCGGACCGGATCAGACTGTCATGATTATCGGGCAGCAGAAGGGGCGCAACACCAAGCAGCGGCAGCACCGCAACTTTGGTATGCCCAACCCGAAGGTTACCGCAAAGCCCTGCGGTTGATGAAGCTGGCCGAAAAATTCAACAAGCCGATCATCACCCTCATCGACACGCCGGGTGCGTTTCCGGGTCTGGAAGCCGAAGAGCGCGGGCAGGGGGAAGCCATTGCCCGTAACCTGAAAGAGATGTTTATGCTGACGGTGCCGGTTATCTGCATCGTCATCGGCGAAGGCGCGTCGGGCGGAGCACTGGGTATTGCCATCGGCGACCGGGTGATGATGCTCGAAAACACGTGGTACTCGGTTATTTCACCCGAAAACTGCTCGACGATTCTCTGGCGTAGCTGGAATTTCAAGGAGCAGGCCGCCGAAGCAATGAAGCTGACCGCTAAAGACATGACCTCGTTCAAACTGGTCGATGGCATTGTCGATGAGCCGCTGGGTGGTGCCCACAACGATCATCAGGCGATGGCCCAACACCTGAAAACCGTCATCCTCGACGCCCTGACCGAACTGAACGCCCTTTCACCCGACGAACGCATCAACCAACGCATCGACAAGTTCTGCTCGATGGGGGTTGTCATTGAGTAAAGCCTGATTCAAGATCATAGCGAAGCCGCCCGGGAAACCGGGCGGCTTTTTTTATGCGAAATGTTTATGGTTGAGATGAAATAGTGAGACACCCATAGCGTCAAACTCTTCCTCTTCTTCTACCAAACTGGCTCTGTTCAGTGGCCGAGTGTCTGATTCAGCCAGCAAACAAACGTAAGCCTCAATTACGGTAGTAAGATTCAGTACTTGTCTTAGATAAGTTACGGTAGCCTTTAACTGATCTTTTGCTTCCCGTCGTAGCTTCTTACGTTGGGTCATAGACGAAGTACTTTTTATTTCAATCAGGCAAAGAGTATGTTCGTTGAAAACGGCGCAATCGCAACGCTGCGTTTTAGCATCATCCATCAGTAAACACTTATCTATTGCTAGAAAGTGAACAGCATTTTCTGATGTGTTTGTTACTCGAAAATGCTTAATACCACGTTCGTCATCTTGCAGATAGCAACGCTTTTCTGTTTCGTGATCGTATATATAGAATTCACTGTCAGTTAATGAGGTTAAGCAGTCACTATATTTTAATTGTGGGAAAGTGTTTGTAAATAAATCAAGCACGGGTTACGGAGCGTCTAAGTGCAAATAGTTTATCCTGTTCGTCAGCTAAGTCATCTGAAACATCATCAAGTTCGTTGTCAGCGATCATGCCAGTTTGTTCGCTAACTATGCTGCGAACTGTTCCCTTGTCGACGTAGTAAGCGGCAAATTCATCCGGGTTAATCCAGCAGCGTGACGGTATTATTTTTTCAACCTCTGCTCTTAGCTCATCGCTTTGATTCCCAACTTTATACGCTAGCATCAGCGTATTGAACGAGCTGAGTACGTAGGGGCTGTGCGTCGTAATCACCCACTCCGCATCTTGGTAAGATACATTAGGCTGCAAACCACCTATCAACGAATAGATTAATTCTTTTTGCGCAGTTGGGTACAAGTTGAGTTCTGGTTCTTCTACAATGAACAAGCGACCAAATTGCCTGAGATATTCCGCTGTGAGAATTAACGGAACAGCAGATTGATAACCGCTCGCGCTCTGAGAAAGTGGAATTGTGTCATTATTATTATAAACTATCTGGTCATTTCCATTGATGTTTTTATATATTATCGATAAAAAATCTATTGGTAGAGCTTTATTTTGACGTCTGGCGATTTCGAATTTTCTGCCAAAATAGGTGACAAGAGGGGGATGCTTGTATTAGATGAATTAAGAGCCCATAGATTCGCTGAGAGAAGAGCCATGAGATTTCTTTCGGAAGGGATATATTCAGAGCTAAATGGTATCATTCTTTTGATGATATCGCTCAGGATTTCTTCAGCGTCTTCAAGTCTTTTCCAGAAGATTGTATCATCAACACCATTTTCAATATCAGCAAGATCTTTCTTTCGTAATAGCCAATTGTTTCTCTTCGAAAAAACGGAGGAAAACTCAGTATCGTTGACAATAGCCTCCATGTATTCATTCAGTATAATCTCGTAATTTTCATGTACAAATAATAGTTCAGAATTCTCATTTAACCATCCGTTGAATGCATATTTACGTAACAAACTCTTCCGATCTTCGTCTTTGAATAAGTTACTATCGTAGCACATGGCAATCAATTTGGCCAACGTGCTTTTGCCGGTGCCTTGTGGACCGATAAAAACCGTATGCTTTTTGACTTCTAGTTCCGCTTCCCGAATCGGGCCGACGTTCCTGACCGTTAACTTTGCCATTCGCTGTATATGCCTGTTCTGCAAATCTAACGGTATCTTTGGCTTTCGGTTCACCACTGACGAACCGCCTACTGCGAATGGAGAATAAGTCCCCCTCAAGAATCTGATCTTCGACCTTGGCGACGTTATCATTCCGATTGACCTGACGGCCCCGCTGCGCAACTTTGCGATGCTGGCCAATCTGCCGGAAGAAGAAGTCAAAGCAATCTGGAAAGAACATGACATCTGGAACCGGTACGAAACGGGCCTGATTGATGACGATAACTTTCGCGAGCACGTCCGGAAAGTGCTGCATAACCGCACCGGAGCACCCGAAAGCTGGGCTGATGAAGTAATTGACACTGCCTGGAACTCGGTATTACTCGATCTGCCGGTGTCGCGCGTGGAGCGGGTTCGGGAGCTGGGAAGCCGGTACCGGCTGTTTCTGCTGAGCAACACCAATCCGGTGCATATCCGGCAGGTCAATCGGATGCTGACCGAATTGCATCAGCCGACGCTCGAAGAACTGTTCGAGCGGGTGTTTTACTCCTACGACGTGAAGATGATAAAGCCGTCGCCCGGTATTTACCAGCACGTATTGGCCGAAGCCGGACTGGTAGCCGAAGAAACGGCGTTTTTCGATGATAATGCCGCCAACATACAGGCTGCGGGTGCGTTAGGTATTCAGGCTGTGCATGTGCAGCCGCCAAAGACGATTCTGGAGTACACCGCGGATTTATGAATCAACAATTGAAAACGTACCTCCTTCATGGAGGTCTTTTTTTACTTACCCTTGTCACCACGACGATGGCCGGGGCCGAATGGATGTACGGTCGGTTATTTATTCCGGTACCGGGTATGCAAACGCTCGGTTGGGATGAATTTCTGGCCGGGTTGAACTTCTCCATTCCGTTTCTGGCGATTCTAACCGTACATGAGTTCGGGCACTACATCGTCGCCCGAATCAACAAGGTTCGCGTAACCCTGCCGTTTTACATTCCGCTCTGGCTCGGTATCGGTGAAAGTATCGGTACGCTTGGCGCGTTTATTCGCATAAAAGACTACATAAACAGCCGCCGTAAGTATTTCGACATTGGTATTGCCGGACCGTTGGCGGGCTTCGTGCTGGCGCTGATCGTTTTGTGGTACGGGTTCACGCATCTGCCCCCCGCCGAGTACATCTTCACCATTCACCCCGAATACAAAAAGTGGGGACTCGACTACGGGAAGTATGCCTACCAGAAGATGCCCGAAGGGGGCGTCATTGCGATGGGCGACAACCTGCTATTTTCGTTTTTCAAACGATACGTGGCCGATCCGGCTTTGCTGCCGCATCCCTACGAGATGATTCACTATCCGTATCTGCTGGCGGGCTATCTGGCTTTGTTCTTTACGTCGCTGAACCTGATTCCTATCGGGCAGCTCGATGGCGGACACATTCTTTACGCGCTGATCGGCAAGGAGCGGTTTCGCTGGGTTGCACCGGCCCTGTTTATCGTTTTCGCGTTCTACGCCGGATTGGGCGTGTTCAAGCCGGTCGATTTTGCGGTACCAACCGACGAAGCGTTCTTTAGTGAACTCGGCTCGTTCGGGCTGTACGTTTTCTTTATGTATCTGGTGTTTACGCGCATCAGCGAGCAGCGCATGACTGCCCTGATGATTGCGCTGAGTGTAGTAGCCCTGCAACTCCTTGTGTCGACGCTACAACCCGACTGGAATGGCTACTCCGGTTTTCTGGTGTTCGTCTTCGTGCTGGGCCGTTTTCTGGGCATCTACCACCCCGACACCGAATTACAGGAACCCCTCGATCTGAAACGCACGGTATTGGGCTGGCTGGCCCTCGTGGTGTTCATCATCAGCTTCAGCCCAAAACCATTTGTGCTGACCTAGGCATTCGGATTCTCGATCGGGAAGTCGGGTGGGTTGGCTGTCGTTTCAAAAATACCCGTTGGTTTGGGGCGTTTGCCCTGATCGGCTTCCTCCAGTTTAGGCTTCCAGTAGTGCTTAAACAACCAGGTCATCAGCAGCATGGCGCTGACAGGAGAAAGCACGTAGATCCAGTAATCCCGAAAGGTGGCGGCAGCGGCTGCGGCTCCAAGCGAACGCGCCGGATTGGTGCTCATGCCCGAAAAAGGTGCTTCGAAAATGACAAACAGCATGATCAGCACGATGTTGAACCAGCTGTTTTGCTTCCGAATCTTCTCCGTGTGCAGCGTGATGAGCGTAACCATCATCAGCAACGACGAAATAACAAATTCGGCCCCCAGCGCGACCGGCCAGCCGCCGTTCTCCGGTTTCGGCGCGCTGAGGTTGAAGTTGACCTCCTGATGGCTGTACCACGGCTCAAGGATGGTAAACATAACCCAACCAGCAATAACGGCGGCCCCGCACTGAAACGTGATGTACCAGAAGGCATCGATGGCGGAGATTTTGCCCAGATAGCGAAACGACAGCGTAACGGCCGGGTTGATATGCGACCCCGACTTTTTGCCCCACGGATTGAAGTTAACGGCGATCAGAAAGAGCCCGATTATGAACGCCTGTACTGTCCGGCGCCACATCTTCGAGTCGCCCAGAAACTGCCGGACAGGGGAGTCTGGGTGATGAATCACGACTGCCGTAGCGCACGATGCAATCATAAATAAAGTTACGCCACCTGCTTCGGCCAGATAACTTTTCCAGTTCTTCCTGAGCGCACTTATCAACTTGGCAATTGGAACAGACATAGGTAGTGGGCGATACGTACCTGTGTCAACGCCTTGTACGCTGTATAGTTGTCGCCCGGGGGCGCGAATACCGTGTAAAGCCGGGCGAAGAGCACATTCGTTTACAGGATGCCCTCGTCAGCAAAGCTGTAATAGGCCTTGTCGGTAAATATGAGATGGTCGAGCACGGGAATGTCGAGTAGCCGACCGGCATCTTTCAATCGGCGGGTCAGGTCTTTGTCTGCCTGCGAGGGCGTCAGATTGCCAGACGGGTGATTGTGGAATAAAATCAGGCCCGAGGCAAGCTGTTCGAGGGCGTGTCGGAAAATAAGTTTCGGGTCGGCTACCGTGCCCGATACGCCCCCCGTGCTGATCTGAACCGGACGTAGCACTTCGTTGGCCCGGTTGAGTACCAGAATCCAAAACTCCTCGTGGGGTTTGTCGAGCAGGTGCGGCAGCATCTCGTTGTAAGCATCGCGCGAGCAGGTGATGCGGGCGCGCTGGGGGCGGTCCTGCTCCCGGCGTCGGCGACCCAGTTCGAGAGCAGCTACGATACTGATCGCTTTCGCTTCGCCGATACCCCGAAATTTAGAAAGGTCTTTGATGCTCAGCCGGGCCAGCTCATTCAGGTTGTTGCCAACGCTTTTAAGAATGATTTTGGCTACGTCGACGGCCGTCAGATCGACTGTGCCGGAGTTAATCAGAATGGCAATCAGCTCGGCTTCCGACAGGGCCGCTTTGCCTTTGAGCATCAATTTTTCGCGCGGCCGATCTTCTTCTGCCCAGCTCTGAATAGTGCCGGAGGTTTCGTAAGGCATGATTGGTAGCCAGTTGTGGTGGTGGGGCTACCAAAGTGCATAAAAAAACCTTACCCGTCAACAGGTAAGGTTTCAGAAGGGCGTTTGCCAGTGACAAACTAAGCCGCTGCCTGCTTCAGGCCGTTAACCAGCCGAGCCAGTTTCGACTTGTTGTTAGCCGCTTTGTTCTTGTGAATGATGTTGCGCTTGGCCAGTTTGTCAAGTGCCGACGATACCGATTTGAACAGCTCAACAGCCATTGCGTGGTCGGTAGTAGCACGAAGTTTCTTAACCATGTTCCGGGTTGTAACGTGTTGGTAGCGATTCAACAGCCGCTTCTTTGCGCTCGACCGGATTGCTTTTTTGGTTGCCTTATGATTTGCCATCGGTATGTACTATAAGTTCGTTGTCGCGATATGAGGGCGCAAAAATAAAAAATTCGGCGGGAGAAAGCAATCTCTCCCGCCGAATTTTCTCACTGTTACCCGGATTACGACCGAATATCGGCATTGACGATCAGCTTCTTGCTCCAGTTTGCGCTGTTTTCTTTCACGAACTGCTGGTAAGCCGGGCTATTTTCAAATTTCTTGATGTCAGCCTCGGTTTGAAACGTGATGTAGTGAACCACATCGTACTCCGCAGCGGCCTTATTTGGCAAAATAGTCTTGCCAGACGTATAACCTACTACCTGTGGAATTTCGGCTTTCAGGGCGGCAAAACCGTTCATATGCTGCTCAACTGCTGCACTTTCGACCCCTTTTTTAAATTTTATGCACACAATCTGCTGTTTCTGCGCTTTCCGGGCCGGAGAGTACGCACCATAGATTGTAAGGGCAAAAGCACACATCAGGACAACAACTAATAAGTAACCGCGTGATTTGGTATTCATGATTATCTGTGTTTTCTTTGATTTCAGAATTTTATTCTGATACAAAACAAGTTTTTTTTGAATAGTTTAATTATTTGCTTGTAAAGTACCATGATTAGACAAATGTACTATAGATTTATTTGGTTGTTCGCGTGGGTCACAATTTTCTTCTTTGTGGCCCTGCCAGTAACGCAGGGTTTACCCAGACCCGTGCGTCGAACAGGGTATCAGCAGCAGCCTCAGTGGGGTTTTTACGCGCATCAGCAGATTAATCGGCTGGCCATATTTACGCTACCCGCCGATATGATGCCATTCTTCAAGAAACATAGCCACTACCTGATCGATAACGCGGTCAACCCCGACAAACGGCGATACGCGGTAGTAGGTGAGGCACCCCGGCACTTCATTGACCTCGACGCTTACCCAGATACGTCGTCGGCTACGCTGCCCCGGTTTTATAAAGACGCTGCCGACCGATACGGCCCCGATACATTGGCGCTGCATGGACTGGTACCGTGGCAGATTCAGCTGACTAAATACCAGCTTACGGAAGCGTTCCGGCAGCAGAACGTCCGGCAGATTCTGCGCGTAGCTGCTGATTTGGGTCACTACATTGCCGATGCTAACGTACCGCTGCATACCACCCGTAATTACAACGGTCAGCTGACGGGGCAGCAGGGGATCCACGGTTTCTGGGAGTCTCGCTTACCCGAGTTGTTTAGTCAGGACTACGACTTTCTGGTTGGTTCGGCAGCGTATGTATCCTCACCACAGCGGAGCGCGTGGCAGGCCGTATTCCGGGCCAATGCCGCGCTCGACTCCGTACTGCGGATGGAGCGGGAGCTGACAGGCGAGGTAGGGGAGACGCGTAAGTTTGGCTTCGATGAGCGAAACGGTCTAACTAATAAAGTGTACGCTACTGATTTCTCGCAGCGTTACCACGCCCGGCTGAGCGGACAGGTCGAGCGGCAGATGCGGGCGTCTGTCAAGATGGTGGGTGATTTCTGGTTCACCTGCTGGGTCGATGCGGGGCAGCCCGACATGGCGAAACTTGCCAAACGCGAGCTGTCGCTGAAAGACAATCAGGCAGAGGCTGACGAGCAGAAAAGTTGGCTTAAGCGGCTGTTCTCCGCTCGCGAAGAGAATTGACGCAAACGCAAAAAGACGCCGTTCTGGCGTCTTTTTGCGTTTGCAGACAGTACAGTTAGAGGTACTCTACAATCCGGCGACCGAACACGCCGTGCAGAATTTCGCGACGTAATACCGCCAGCCGACGGCGTGGGTGGGTGTTTACGTACATAGCCCGCATTTTGAGCGTGAAGCTGGTCAGCATATACAGGCCAAACATGCCGGCGAGAATCAGCAGTGAAGCCGTGTTGGTTATGTCGCGGTGAAAGAAGAGAAACAACACCGTGTTTAGCAGCGACGCAAAGCACATTACGGCCGTGGTCTGAATATGCGATAAGCCGTTGTCGAGCAGAATATGGTGCATGTGGTTCCGGTCGGCGGAGAACGGCGAACGACCCGCCAGAATCCGAACCAGAAACACCCGAAGTGTATCGAAAATCGGGACGATCAGAATAACGATGGCGATGATCGGCGCGTTGAAAAAGGCCGTTGGCTCGTACCGGTACGATGCGTTGAGGCTGACGAAGCGGACGGCGAAAAAGGCCAGCATGAAGCCAATAATCAGCGAACCGGTATTACCCATGAATATCTTGCTGGTTCGCGAGAAGTTGAACCGCATAAAACCGAGTAGCGCTCCGGCCAGCGTAAACGCCATACAAGCCATTGCAAAGTGATTGGTCAGCAGAAACCAGCCGCCAAATGTGCCGCTGGCGATGGTCGCGATGCCCGCTGCCAGCCCGTCGATGCCGTCGATGAGGTTAATGGCGTTGGTTAAGGCAATGAAAATAAAGCAGGTAAGTAGAATGCTGATGACGATATTGATATGGTGGAAACCCATGATATCGTACAGGTAATCGACGCGGAGATCGCCGAAGAAAATCAGGATCAGAGCCGCCAGCACCTGAAAAACGATCTTTTTGTTGGGGTCGATGCCGACAAGGTCGTCTTTGATACCCGTAAAAAACAGGACGGTCATCCCGGCAATCGACAGGTTGGTGCGATATACATCGGTCTGATCCAGGCTGGGCCACAGAAAATAAGCAATCAGGATAGCGGCAAAAATGGCGACACCGCCGAGGGTTGGCGTCGGTACTTTGTGCGACCGGCGTTCACCGGGCTTCTCCATCAGCGACTTCAGTTCCGCAATCTTGATGACGACTGGTATGGCTAGTACCGATACGAAACAGGCCACCAGAAAAGACAGAATGCACTGGTACATCCCTAGCTTAAAGAGATCGTCGCTCAGTCTGTTCTGTAGGTAGGCAATGACTAAATCAGGGTTCATAGGCGGTTCGGTTCAAGGCAATCGACACACAACTGCTTACTGAATTCAGGAATCGGCCGGGCTGATTCCTGCTTTTTTGTTCAGACATGGATCGTGCCGATAGGCTGAACGTGATTGGTAGTCGGGCACAAATTTTATACGATCCTAATAAAACGTACGAATAATTCGATTAAACGGACTAGCAGTCGATCATTCAGTTTTCCGGTAGGTAGCCGGGGGCTTGCTAAAAAACTGCCCAATTTTCCGCAACGGTTTCATCCAGAGCGTGACGGTGTACGGGCGTAAGCTATTCAATTGCCAGGCAAGCCGATCATCCCGATTGGCCCGGAGCCGGTTGCCGACGCTGGCGTTGCTGACCCCGCCGGCCCGCATCACCACGATAATTTCGTTCAGATAAGCCAGTGTCGCCCGGTGTTTATGAATGAAGCGCAGCATCAGTTCGTAATCGGCCGCGCTTTTCATATCCAGACGGAATAGCCCGTGCTGTTCGTACAGGTTACGTTTAACGAAGAAAGACGGGTGCCCCGGCATCCAGCCCCATAAAAAGGCATTGGGTCGGAATGGGCCAGATTTCCAGTAGCGTGTCACCTTCTCCGTATTCAATCGATCTACGTAGACAATGTCGCCGTAGATCGCATCGCACTGACTTTGACTGAAAAGCGCCATGACGTCACGGATAACGTTAGCGTGCGGGTAAAAATCATCGGCGTTGAGAATACCGACCACGTCGCCGGTGGCCATACCAATGCCTTTGTTCATGGCATCGTACAGGCCGTTGTCGCGCTCGGAGATGAAGTGGCTGATCTTGTCGCCGTACGACCGGACAATGTCGACGGTACCGTCGGTCGACCCGCCATCGATGACGATGTATTCGATATTGTCGTACGTCTGACCAACAATAGAATCTATACAGTCGCGGATGAAAGCGGCTCCGTTAAAGACAACGGTTATCAGCGAGATTTTCACGTGAATGTTGGACAAAAATAAGCCGATTATGACCCTGCCACTTCTACAAAGGTAACCACGTTGGATAAATACAACAAACTATGTTCTGACGTGTGTCAGCTGATTGTCCGCTCACGCACGCGAATGGCTGGATTTCCCTGGTAAACGCCGTACGGCTCAAGCGCGCGCGTAGCCACAGATCCGACAGACAGTACCGCGTGCGACCCGGCCTCGACGCCCGGACACACAATGGCCCGCGCCCCAATCCAGGCACCCGTTCGCAGGGTAATCGGCCGCACAATCAGGTCGAATGTTGGTACGCGATAGTCGTGGTTGCCGGTCAGCAGCATGGCGCCCTGCGACAGGCAAACGTTATCTTCGATCGTGACGGGGCACAGATTGTCGATCCAGACTTCTTCGCCAATCCAGACGTGACTACCGATGGTGAGCAGCCACGGATATTTGATGTTGACGCCCGGCTTGATCATGACGCCCGTACCCAGTCGGGCACCGAACGCCTTTAGTACGAATCGCTTCAAGGCCACCGGTAGCGGTAAATAGGTATTCAGCGTGACTGAATTAACGATAAACCAAAGCAGGATTTTCCAGCGCGGGCCGGGATTAAACCAACTGTTGTCGTAGCGCGACAGGTCGGTGCGGCCGGGCCCGGTATCAGGCTGATTTGGGTGGGGCAAGGTCTTTTCCATACTGTTCGCGGAAATAGTCGATAATGGCCTGTTTGTCGCGACCGGCCCGGAGAAATACTTCCATCAGCTTGGCATCGACGAGCATACGGTACCAGAGGGCCTGGAAAAAACACCACACGAAACCGGGCTTGCCATCGAGAAAGCCCAGCCGAATGAAGTAACGGTACAGGAAGTAAAGAATGGGCCGGGTGAATAGGGGCAGCGACGCGTATTTCAGCTTGATATACCGAACGCGCTGATCCTGCGTGCCGAATAACTTAGGCTGTACGGTTTCTGCTTTTTCCGGGTCGAACTGATACCGGTAATTGAGCAGGTTAATCATTTCCAGAATGGTATAATGATTGTGCTTCTGCGTCCACCAGGTCAGGTTGTTCAGGTTGTGATCGACCAGATCATGCTCGAACTGAATTGAATCGCCCTGCGAGAGCTTGATGTGCTCGTCGTGCCAGACCTGTTCGCACATGCCCTGCCCCCGACGCCAGAGCCGAAGCAGCCAGATCGGGTAAAAACCGCCGTGCTTCATCCAGCGATCCATGAAAAAAACGCGTCGTTTGACGTACACGCCCGATACTGAATCGGGCAGCGTGCTCATGCGCCGGTTGATCTCATCGGCCAGTTCAGGCAGCACATATTCGTCGGCATCCATCCGCATCAGCCAGGTGGTATCAAACGGTACGTTGGCAATGCCGTAATTGAACTGAGTGGCGTAGTTGACCCACGGATTCTGCACGACAACGGCCCCCATTGAGCGGGCAATGTCGACGGTACGGTCGGTCGAAAATGAATCGACGATAAAGATTTTATCGGTAAACGGTAGCAGGCTTTCCAAACACCGAACGATGTGTTTTTCCTCGTTGTGAGTCAGAATAATGACGGATACGTCGGTCATAAATAAGTGTAATCCGTTGCCTAAATAGTGTACTTGGCGGGCGAAACGAGTCGGTTAAAGCCTGTACTTTCGTTTGGCCATCCAGCCATTGAACAACAACGCAATACTATCACTTTTTTAAGATCATAAAAAGCTGCATGAAGCATATCTATCCTGCTGTCCTGTTGTTTTTGGTGAATGTAAGTCTGGCCCAGGTGCGTTTCGGTCAGCTACCGAAAGACTTACAACTCTACCCCCGTACCAGTCAGAATCAGGCCAGCGTACCTATCAGCGGTACGGTAAATGCCACTGGATTCCGGCAGATCAGCGTACAGCTCTGGCGGGAGGGTAAGCTGAGCACCGTTGTCAGTCAGACGCTATCGATGGCCGCTGCTAGTCAGCCGTTTCAGTTATCAGCCCTGATCAAGGCCGAACCGGCAGAGTACCGCTTCCGGATTTTTTTGTACAAAAACAATGATTCGACGCTGGTTGCCGATCGCCAGCGCGTCGTCTGTGGTGATGTATATGTCTTATATGGTCAGTCAAACATAATTCCTGGCACCAGCCTGGCGGAAAACTACGGCGCGGGTTTCAATGATCGGTATCTGCGAAATTATACCTATATCAACGGGGGCGACCCCGTATCTACGCTGAACTGGTACCCGGCCAAAGAACCCTTTGCCAGTGTTGGTACCGTCGGGTTGAATATCCAGCGGCTAATTCTGGAGCAGTACGGCATCCCAACGGTGGTCATCAATGGGGCCATCGGTGGCGCAACAATTACGGAATTGTCGGCGCGGGACCCGCTTTATCACGGCAATACCAACACGTCGTACGGACGGCTACTGACCCGCGTGCAACTGGCTGGGCTGCAACAAAACGTCAAGGCGATTCTTTGGCGGCAGGGCGAAGCTGAATCAGGGGGTAATGCGACCGGGTACGGCGATAAGTTTGCAACACTCTACAAGCAATTGCGGGAAGATTACGGAAACGCCCGGCTTTACGTAGCACAAGCTAATCTGCTTGGCAGCGGTAGCGAGGCTGCGGGCACGCTGCGCGATTTTCAACGCCGGACCCGGCAATTATTCAGTAATGTCGCAACCATCGCGACGGTGGGCACCCGCGACTACGACGGTATTCACTACTTTGATACAGGATACAGACAACTGGCTTTTGAGCAGTTTCGGTTGCTGGCCCGCGACTTCTACGGGGCTACCGACACGCTGCAAATCGGATCGCCCGACATTCAGAAAGTGGTCTATAACGCCCGGCGCGACTCGGTAACGCTGGTGTTTGAGCCGTCGATGCAGATGGTCTGGCGCGACACAACCTATTACAGTTTTGCAACGGGCGCGCAGATAGGTCGCCGGTTTCAGAAAGACGCGTTTTTCCTGGACAACAAAGCGGGATTGGTAACCAACGGTGCCGCCAGCGGCAATCGGGTTATTCTGCGACTCAACGCGGCTTCATCGGCTAAAACGCTGACGTACATGTCGCCCTACTTTTCTGACGCTCTGTCGCCGTTCTACAATGGCCCAACCCTGCGCAACAGCCGGGGAATGCGCGCATTTACCTTCGCCGACGTGGCTATTGCCGACCGAATTGCCACACCGACTCAACTAGCGGCCACGCCAATCGACGACAAACAGATTCGATTGACATGGAGCGTACCAACGGCTGGTTCGCAGCAGATCGTCGAACGGGCCGTGGGTCAATCGGGGTCGTTTCAACTGGTGAAAACGCTGGATGGAACGACCCGATCGTACGTCGACACGGGGTTGCCCGACCCGTACGCGCTGTATCGCTATCGGGTTCGGGTTCTTACTCAGACGTCGGAATCCGATTACAGCGCTGTGGCCAGGGTCATGCTGCTTATTCTGGGGCTGACTGACGCGCCGGTTGTAAGCGTGTACCCTAACCCGGTCGGGCCGGATCGGCAACTGAATCTGGATGCCGGATCAACGACAGTCAGTACCGTGGTCATTCGGGATATGCAGGGGCAGGTGGTGAGCGAATGGCGCGGGCGGGCGACCAGTCAGCTTCAACTGCCCCTGCACCAGCTCCCGTCGGGGCTCTACGTTACCGATATGAACACGACCGACGGGCAGGTACAACAGGAAAAAATAGTGATTCGCTGATGGTTAGGGATTAGCTTTTCGGTGCTGAATCGCCGATTCGTAGGTCCGTAACATCTGCCGGGCCACAATGTCCATGTCGTACTGCGTTCGCAGCAGGTTAGTCGCGTTCTGACTTAGTTGCTGCCGCAGCGTTGGGTTGCTCAGTAGCTGAGCGAGTCCTATCTGCACGCTCTCCGGGTTTAGCTCGACCAGTCCCGCTGCCTGATGGGTGCGAATGGCTTCGCCGAACCCAACCCGGTCTGATACCAGCGTGGGTGTACCGGCGGCCATTGCTTCCAGCACGGCAATGGAAAAACCTTCGGAGTAGGAGGGCAGTGTAAACAGATCGGCGTCGTGCAGGGCGGCTTTTTTGTCATCGCCGGTCAGCATACCCACCAGCCTGACCGAATCGCCCAACTGGTGCTGACTGATAAACTGCCGGGCTGTGGCTTCGTACCCGTCGTCGGGGCCGGCCAGCACCAACAAGGTATCGGGGTGCTGCCGGACGTAATCGCGGAAAGCGGGTAGTAGCAAATCAAGTCCCTTTTTCTCGTTGAGCCGACTCATAAACAGCACCATCGGCTTGTCGGCGCGGATGTTGAATTTCTGCCGGAACGTACCCTTTGGCGGTAGAATGGCAAAGTCGCTCATGCGAACACCGTTGGGAATGAGCTCGATGCGCGGATGTTCGTCGCCGAAATAGCGCAGCAGATCGGCGCGTTCGTCGGTGTTGTTGATATGAACCAGATCGGCCCGGCGCAGGTACGCTTTCTGCGCAATCCGGTCGATCAGGCTTTTCTTCCAGTTGTTGTGCGCGTAGGCCCAGCGGTCGAGTACCCCGTGAATAGTCACAACTTTTGCCACCGCCGACCGATCGGTCATAAACGGAGCCAGCGAACCGAAGTGCCAGAGGGCGTGGCAGTGCACCACGTCGTAGTCCTGAATATGCTGTTGCAGGTATTGGTACAAACCGACCGAAAACTCGCGGAAGTACTTGCTGACGGGTGTTGTGCGGGGAAACAGCAGCAGGCGGGCACCTTCAGGCACGGGGTAAGGCCGCTCGTTTGGCGAAATCGGGCTCAGAATGTCGACCTGATGCCCGTCGCGCAGGGCCACCTGCGTATGATCGAAAATGATTTTAGGTGGGCCACCAATCTCCCAGCTGTACGCACAGATATTCAGAATTCGCATAGGGCGCGAAAATACGGTTAAGCAGTCACTTTCTTAAAACCGGCCAGCATCTCGCGGGCCACCACATCGGGCGCATAGGGAGCAATTCGTGCCAGTGCAGCCTGTCGCATAGCCTCCCGGTCGACCTGATCGGTCATGAAACGGGTTAGCAGCTGCGCTAACTGGTGCGTATTGGCCGGGTCGAAGATGAAGCCCGTTTCGCCATCCACGACCAGATCGGGTACGCAGCCGCATTGACTCGATACGACAACGGGCATCCCGCAAACCATTGCTTCGTTGACGACCAGTCCCCACGGCTCCGATTGGCTGGGCAGTACCAGCACATCGCTGAGGGCAAGAAACGCCGGTACCCGATACCAGGGCTGAGCGGGTTGAAACGATACGACGTCGGTAATGCTCAGTGCTGCGGCCTGCTGCACCAGGGCTGGCTGGTCTGTGCCGTCGCCGAGCAAAACAAGGCCCCAGTCGGCACCGGGTGCCTGTTGGCGGGCCTGCGCAAAGGCATTGAGCAATACCGGTATGTTCTTGACACCGATGAGCCGACCAACGTACACGAAATTGTGCGACGGCAGCCGCAGCCGTTCCTGTTCCGCCGATCGGGTCAGCCGCGCCTGTTCGTATACGCGCACGAGCGTTGTGTTGTCGACGGCATTTTTCCGCAGCAGGATTTTGCGGGCCGGTACGTTCAGCGCCAGCAGGTACTCTGCCGATCGGCTTCCAAAGCAGAAAAAACCGTCGAACAGGCTGATTACCCACCGCTTAAACGCTTCTTTCGGGCCAGTACGCAGGTGGTCGGCTGTGGTGCTTTCGTTCTGCATGATAACCCGGATACCGCGCAGTTTCGCCCAGAACAGCAAGGCCAACTGCGCCGGGTCGTAGTAGCCCGTCAGCGTGATTACGTCCGGCCGGTACGCCCGCGCCCGACTGAGTAACGCCTTCGCCCGTTGGGTCGGGCTGGTATCGTCGAGGTAGCGGTCGAACAGTAGTTCGTAGCTGTAGTGGTAGGGTGGCGCGTCGGCGGCATCGGCTTCCATCCCCGCCCGCGACCGTTCGTTACGGGCGATCTGTAGCACGTGTACCGTCAGGCCGGGCTGCTGATCGACCTGCTGCTGTAGTGCTTCGAACACACTGGCTTTGTAATGAGCCCACAGCAGGTTGTGGACAATCAGAATCCGCATCAGTTCGTGGGGGAAGTCGCGGGCACGGCCGGTGCATACACAATGTGCCGGTGTTCCTGTAGGTATTCCGGAAACAGGTGTTCGATACCCATAAACCGGGTCATCAGCGCCAACGGTATCCAGAACGAAATTTCATTTGGCCGCCCCCCGGTAAATGCGGCCACCATAATCAGCATATAAAAGTACGCCAGAAAGACGCTGAGCTGGTTAGGGTTGGTCCGCATGATACCCAGCGCATAGTACAGGCACATGGCATTGACCCCACCAAACAGGAAGAAGCCCAGAATACCCATGTTGGTCAGCGATTCCAGCACCGGTACATCGAGATAAAGGTACTTGTAGCCGAAACCCAGAATCAGCATGTGGATGTGCCCCGTCACGACGTTGGAGAAAAACAGCGCACTCACCGACCGGTTGGCAGCCGAATCGTCGAGCGTTGCCTTATAGGCTGCTCCCTGCGCTTTGGCTCCCACCAGGGCGTAAATATTGTCGAGGTTACGCTCGGCAAAGCCGAGTACATACCCGTACAGCACGGCATAAACATCGTAGTATCGTCTGAGGAACAGGGCGATACCAACCACACCCAGTGCCACCACACCCAGCGTAACCGGGCGGAAAATGCCCCGAACGACAGCCCGGATCTGCGGTGGGCGAACGTTAAAAGCCAGAAACAGCGTAATAGCGATGATCAGCGCCAGAATGGACGATCGTGTCTGGGTCAGGACTAGTACGGCCAGATTGATAACACCCGCAAACAGGGCGAAGATGCGCAAAAGAATATTGGTGTCGGAACGGATAAGCCATATTGCGCAGGCAACGACGCCCATGAATGCATTCCGCGAGAAAACGTGGGGGTTACCCGACCCGTCGTCGTTGTCGCCCAGTGTAATCGTCGCCCGCTGACCGATGGCCCAGCTAGGGTTAGTTATCAGCGAATAGATGAGGCCGAGGTTCGAGACAAACGTAAACAGCACAACGACCAGGATAAAAACGCGGGCAATGTCGTTGGGTATGTTGATAAGCAAAAACAGGAAAATCAGCGCGTAGGCGTAATAAATCATGTCTTTGTCGTAGTCCCTGAAGCCCGGATCGCCCAGGTAGGTAAACATGTAGGCGATGCAGAGCGTGATGAAGCCCAGCCCCATCCAGAACATTGTCATGTTGGGCCGGTACAATCGTCGCAGCACCGTGAAGGGCACCATCAGGATGAGGCCAACCGCAAATACAGCAGCCGTAAACACGGTGCTGCCGGGGGCCAGTTTGAGGGTTTCCCGGAAAAAGAAAATCAGCGGGTACCCGTCGACCAGAATGCAGATGCCGAGCACCATGCGCATCAGGTCAATCGTTTCCAGAAAATAAAGGAATTTTCTCATGTTCAAGTCAGTGTCCCGTGTGTCGACAGTACCGGCAGGTACCAGTCGTACACGCAGTCATCCGGTTATTTTCTTGATTGTCTCAGCCCAAACCGATGACGAATATACGCCCAATCACCCCGAAATACGAACGTCGTCAGCTTCCGCAACCGGCAGTAGCGGCTCCAGAACCAGCTACCCAGCCCTGATTTCAGCATCGGGCGGTATTTCTGTTTTACCTGCTCGTGTTCCGTCAACCCAACCGTGTTGGCAATAGTCGACGATTTAGCGTCGGGCTGTACCCGAAACCCTCCCCAGAAATCGCTGACCTGATGAAAGCTAACCCCCGGCTGTACGCCCAACCGGGCGATGATTTCGTAATCGATTACGAAGCGCAGTGTTTCATCGAGCATCCCATGCGTTTCCAGCAGCGACCGGCGGATAAACAGTGACTGGTTAAACACTTGCATACCCTCGTAAATCTGGCATTCGGGGCAGAAAGGCAGCGCCTTCATCGTCTCCAGTATAACGTCCTGTTCGTCGATGATGTACATACCGCCGTAAAAAACGCCCGTGTCGGGGTTTGTTCGCCAGGCGTCGGCAACGCGCAGCAGGGCGTCGGGCGCAAACACGTCGTCGGAGTTCTGAAACGCCACGTAGTCGCCCGTTGCCATCCGAAAGCCTTTATTGATCGCGTCGGTCTGCCCCCGGTCTTTTTCACTGACCCAGCCAGCCAGATAAGGCTCGTACTTACGGATAATATCCAGCGTACCATCGGTTGATCCGCCGTCAATGATGAAGTATTCGAGGTTAGGATACTGCTGATTCAATACGCTCAGGATAGTCCGCTCCAGATAAGCCGCCTGGTTGTACGAAGGCGTAACGACGGTTAACTTGGGGTAACGTAGCCCATCCGACTGGGGGCGGGGGCTGTAGGGTTGGGTAACGAACGTGCGGAGCGAAGAAGCAGCAGCCATGAATTACAAAAGCGATTGATAAACGGCCAGCGTCTGGGCGGCCGTACGCTCAGCCGAAAAATGACCCAGCCGACGATACCCCTGCTGAATCAGGTCGGTTCGCAGCGCGTCGTCGGTAATGACCCGCTCAATTGCCGTGCCGATGGCGTCGATGTCGTCGGGGTCGAAATAAATAGCCGCGTCTCCCGCCACCTCGGGTAGCGAACTGCGATCGCTCAGCACCGCCGGGCAACCAGCCGCAAAGGCTTCCAGCACGGGAATACCGAAACCTTCGTTGAGCGAGGGAAACACAAACGCCCGCGCCTGCCGATACAGCTCAAAGAGGGTTTCGTTGCTCGTGATGGGGGCATACTGAACCCGGTTGCTGAGGTTAGCCGACCGAAACAGGGTTTGCTCGGCTGGTGAGAAGTTACCCCCGCCCGCGCAAAGCAGATGCAGGTCGGGGTAACGGCTGAGCAACGGGGCAACGGCGCGAAAAAAAGTGGTAAAGTTTTTATACAGATCCCGCTTGCCCACAAACAACAGGTACGGGTGGGCCGGCGATGCGGGCGACGCAGCGCGTACTGTCCCGGTCAGTTCGCTCATCGACGTGCTGAGGGGCACGACATGAATTTTCGCCGGATCGACGGAAAAATAGCGGAGAATATCCTGCTTTGTGAAGTCAGAAACGGCAATGACCGCGTTTGCGCGGTCGAGCAGCACCTTCTTCGTTTCGTAAAGGCCCGCGCCCAGCTCCGGGTACTTGTCGCCGAAGCGTTCGGTGCTGGCGTCATGGAACGTCAGTACGAACGGTTTGTGGCCGAGCGAATCCAGAAAATACCGGTGGTAGTAAGTTGGGTGAAACACATCGAACTGCCCGGCCCGAATCTGGCGCAGACTGTTCTGCCGGTTGATTTGTGACACGACCTGATTGATCCGGCGGTTGCGGGCCAGCGAGCCGTAGGTCCAGAATCGGTTGAACGGCTGCTGCTTCAGATAATCGTTATTTGACAGCAGTAGCGACAGCCGGAACTGCACATCCGACCGGTCGGAGAACACGCGCATCAGATCGAAAAAGTACCGGGATACTCCCCCGTAGGCCGTTCCTGTAAAGCACTGATGGTCGTATAAAACAGTCATGGGTAAACCCCGCAATGCTGGTCGCGTTTGTATTTTTCGTAGAAACTGAACCGTAAACCTACGATTTGTTTGTCAAATTTCGGTATCGGCTGGCCTAAACCCGATCAACGGGGCAGGGCTGGCAGGTCGAGATTATCGACCCAGCGGTTTACGGCCGTCAGGGCACCCGTTGCGGCCCGGCGCCATCCCCGCAGAACGGCCGGTATTGGCTGATGCCCATACGCGGGTGAAACCGAGCGCAAAGCCGACAGGCCCGTATCGCTTACCCGCTGACGGTACGTGTTCAGCAGGGCTTGTACGTCGGGCCGATCGGCTAGTTTTAAGCGGGTCTGATGCGGGAAAAAGCCTTCGTCCGGATTGAACAATCCTTTCATGTTGGCAAACAGAACTGGCTCACCGGTGTCGGTCAGTTGCCAGTCGGTGCCCGACTGCCGGAGCTGTCGCCGGGGCAGGTTCCAGAGGGCTACGTGCCAGCCTGGATTGTGAACAATGGTTACCTTGTCGAAGAAAACCGGCACGTGCATCAGCCATAGTTGATCCGTACATAAGCCCTGGCAAAAGTCGATGTACGCCCGCTCTTCGACCCGATCCTGCCACCAGCTCAACAGCCGATCGGTTTCGGACGAACGCGCAAACGCCAGAAAGTCAGCGCTATAAAGACCAATGTTTTGCAGGTACTTCTCGTCGGGCCAGGCCGATTTGCCCGGTCCTGTGTCGCCCGGCGGGTACAACATATGGGGCGTCAGTAGTACCGTCTGATCGAGCAGCCGGTCCAGGATAGGCTGAACCGAGTGCAGAAAGAGCCCGTTCGGATCGGCGTACAGCACCGTTTGCGCGGTTGGGTACTGCGTGAAAACGGCCTGAATGAAGCGGGGCTTGCAGGCGGCTGCAAATTCAACGGGTGTGTACTGCGCCGATAGTTTTTGCAGGTAATCTGCTTCAAACAGCGTACTGACCGGAAGCAACGGATAGGGCGACTGAAAACCGGCGGGAAGGTTAGCCGGATCGTCGGCCAGGCCAATGACAATTGGTGGCGTCTCCGAATTAGCGGCTGGCGACTGCTGGCGGTAGCTGTCGGCAAGAACCAGTACCTGTGGTAGCTGGTGAATGAAACAAATGGTTACAAGCACAGGCGCAAAGCTACTTTATTCAAGAATATCGCCCAAAGCGGCTAGCATCGGCGCGTACCAATTGGCCGATACGTCGGCATAACGCTGGTAGTCGCCCTGCTGTAGACCGAGCCACACGGGCTGAAAGCGACGCATCCGGTCGTGGGGGAGGCAACTCCGCATGGTAAAATGAGCGAGCCGCCGATAAAGTTGCTGCATGCCGGGCGTTGTTACCGGCGCTCGCTCCGACAGTAGCCGCGCAAATGTTGCCAACGTGGCCTGTTTCTCGCGAAGGGGGGCTAGTTTGATAGCTCGCGGGCGAATAAATCGGTCGCGCAGCCGGACACGGTCGGGAACGTCTTCTTCCCGCCCCACGCCAACCTGTTGCTTCTCGTGGGTGCGGTACAGCTGTAGTGGTTCGTCGACAAACTGAATGCTATCGTAAGCGGCTGCTACCAGGCCAATCCAGCCGTCGTAAATGTACCCTGGCAGGTTGCCGGGTATGGGCAGTATATGGGTAAGCAGCGACCGGCGAATGACTGAAGCGCACCCCATAACCCGATTTCCGTCGAGCATGACGTCCATCATCTCGCCCGATTGCCAGCGCGTCCGCGTCGGCTCGTCGAACCGCACCCAGCTCCAGAAGCGACTTTGGCGTTCTTGCAACTGCTCATCAGTTACCCAGGCGTCGCAGAACGCAACCTGTGTGGTTGGATGACTGGTCATGAAATCGGTCATGACACGGATTTTTTCCGGAAACCAGGCGTCGTCCTGATCACAGATAAATACCAGATCGCCGATACATTCCGTCAGAACACGCTCAAAATTCTTGTTGAAGCCAAGCCGATTTTCATTGACCAGGATACGGACTGGAAACGGGGCTTTGGCCGCCAGGCGCTCTAACAGAGCAACGGTACCGTCGGACGAGCGATCGTCACAGACAACGAGTTCGTCGGGTAGCAGTTGTTGCTCAACCAGACTTTGCCACTGCGTTGCCAGGTACGCTTCGCCGTTATAGGTGCAAAGCGCAATGGAAATCGTCGGTCTAACTGGAGTAATCATGAGTTACTAAAAGCAATCGAGCGAATAACCGTACCAAAAGTACGGTTCTTACGCGCTGGAAATAAGTTAAATCTGGTAGCCATAACGCGCGAAAACCGGGCGCCAGTACTCAGTTCCATGGATGTCCCATGCATGACAGCCGAATGGTAGCTTTCCCTGCATGTATCGTTCGATAGCACGCTGGGGGAAAAATTCGACGGAAAAATGCAGGGCGGTGCGATAGGATGGTATACGCAGGCGGGGCCAATATCGATTCACTTCAATGCCCCAGAACGCGTCTTCGTTGTACTGATGAATCGTCTGATTTTGGTACCGGTGAAGGTGTTTGTGGCCCGACTTCAGTACGGCCAGCATGGCTGGAATACGGCGTAGCGAAAAACCGCCGTTGCCTACCATGTTCTGACTGATAATCTCGCGGGGCGTCACGCCGTCGTCTTTTTTCAGATCAAGGAGCGTTGCCATGCGTTGCCTGGCCCGAAACAAGGCGGCATCACGCCAGCCGACGAAATCGATGTCGCGGAGCCAGGGGGCACCCACGTAATCGTACCCCCGGCGGCACCAGTCGGCCAGCTCGTCCCGGAAAACAAAGGCGTCGAGCTGATACAGCAGCATGTACTCCCAGTCGATGAAGGCCCGGTAGAATTCGGCGTTCAGCATCAGTTGGTTGTACGCCTGAATGTTGGCAAAAAACGAATCGTCGAAGCGGTATACCCGCAGCGTCGGATACTGGTTCGTGTAAGCCGACAGGTCGAGCGAGCGGGGGGCTACCAGACAAACCGGGTAATGCCCCAGCACCTTCATACACTGTGTCAGCGAGATCTGCTCATACGCTGACAGCACCGGTTTGTAGACCGGGATAACGACGCAGACACTAGTGGTTAACGAACTACTCATGCAAGTTTAGGCTGACCCAGTTGCTGCGCAACGGCTTCCGGTACCCAGTCGTAGGGCAGTTCAGCGCAGGGGTGACCAAAATTATTCAGAATTGTGATGCCTTCTCCGCGTTTATAACGGCCGGAATAGGGCATATAGTCGACAAAATCAAACAGTTTGCCCAGCAGCAGAATGGCCGTTGTCTGCATGGCGTTGGCCATGTGCGCCGGACCACTATCGATGCCGATAAACAACCGCGCGTCCCGGATTACCTCTGCCGTTTCAAGCAGGCTCAACTGGCCGCACAGGTTGATATATCGCGGATTGGTTTGCCGAATTACCGGTTGCAGGCCCACCTCGACGATGTCGTAGTCGTAATTGTTGAGTAACCACTCAACCAACCGGTTCCAGTTTTGGGCGGGCCAGTCGCGGGCAACGTGGCTCGACTGGCAGTGGAGCACGATTGGGGAGGCTGGCAGCTTCCGACTGGCTATCTGTTGCTGCACCACTTGCGGGATGTACATCTGCGGATCGGCGGTGAGCGCGGGCAGGCCGGCTCCCTGCGAGAAGATGTACAACAGATCGCCCCGATCGTAGTAGTTGTCGAAGTTCAGCCCAATCGCGTCGGCGGTTGGGTTGACCGGGTCTTCGGGACAGTACTTACACTTGCGGTGCGAAATATGCAGGTTATAGACGTGGTCGAACGGGTTACGCTTCAGCAACTGAACTCGTTCGCCGGGGCATTTCTCGATCAGGAAATTATCCAGAGTGGGGTTAAACCGGACCAGATCGACGTATGCCTCGCGGACAAACCAGATGATGTACCCATCGGGGTAGAGCCGCCGGACTTCGCGGGCAACGGGTTCGCAGGCGATAATATCGCCCATCTGCTCCGACAGGATAATGGCCACGAACGGCCGTTTCCCCGCCCGCCATTTCAACCAGTGCAGGTAAAGCGTCTTCGTCAAGACGCTCCAGTACTTACCAATGATGTGGGTGTATTTGTGGTACCGGTACGTCCATAGTTTTCTCAGACGTGTCCATTCGGCGTCAGTCATTACGGCTGTAGCAGGGTTATCAGGCGGTTAATCGGCAATTTGATTGCTTTTCGTACGCGCTGATACCGTTTTATGGTTGGTGGTTTTATATATACGCAGGAATACTTGACATACCGCTCGTTGGCGTTGGCCAGCAGTTCCCGGCAATACAGGTCGAACAGGGGTTTAACGTCGGGTCGCTGGGCAAACGTATACCGCGTCTGGTACTTGGAAATGTCGTCGGGCTTGAACGGATTATAGCCGCTGTAGTGAAAAAAGCGCAGTTCGTCGGTGCCGTTGATAATCCAGGTACCGTCGGTGCGCTGCGAAAATAGACGTTCGTGCAGATTCCAGTATGCTACATTGTAGCCCCGGTATTTGTCGATTCGTACGTTCTGATGGTATACCGGCGCAAAATTGACCCAATGCTGATCCACAAAAAGTCCTTCGCACAAATCGATCCGGCATTCGTACACCAGCCGTTCTTTCCACCAGTCGACAAATTGCCGGGCCGTTTCATCAACGCGTAAGCCAACGAACCCTAGATTGAAAATACCCGTATTGAGATGGTGTTGCTCATTGGGTCGTTCCCAGTCGGGGGTGGGCGAACAGGTATGCGGTGTCAGCACAATACTGTTCGTGGTCAGCGCCTGATTAAGCTCGACAAGTGGCTGAAAAACAATGATGTCGGGGTCAAAATAGATGACTGCCGTAGCCTCCGGCTGGTTCTTGTAGAAATAGTCGATGAAAAACGGTTTGACCGCCGTGTTTAGCTCGGTGATATCGTACCGGTCGCACATGGCCGCAAAATCGGGAATGCCAATTTTATCGACCTCCAGCATGGGGTAGTCGGGTACGAGGTCGGGTGGTAAGTTGGCGTCGTTTAGCTTATCGACCAGCCCAATCACGTACTGATAATCCGGGTTGGTCCGACGCAGTGAATCGCCGAGCGTACGGGCTTGAGCCAGATAGTTGATGGAACAGATCGTAAAAGCAAGCGTCATAAAGCAACGGTTGGGCAAAAAAACGAACCAGTATTTTCGGTATCGGCTCTCCGGTCCTTATCCTGGCAGACCTTACACGTCAGCCGAGTTTACCTGCCGGCTAAGCGGTCTGTGGGGATGCAGGCCAATACACAACTTGTTTTTTCCTGACGGCTACGGTACGCACAGGCGCATTTGGTTAGCCGCTCAGTTGGGTTGTTCCGGTATTTTTCCGCTCGTTGTACGAAAAATACCGTTTCAGGCCGTTGATCGGTCTTTCAAACAGATACCACGATACTGAAGCCAGCACCAACAATACGGCCAAACTCAACAACCGGTGCGACCAGAAGCCCAACGACAGATGAACGCCCAGCCGGTTGGTGATCCGGAGTAACAAAGGTACGGCATAGCCCGGAACCAGCATATGAAACACATAAATACCGTAACTGATTCGCCCGATGTACTGCAACAGGCTGTTATTCAGTATCAAGCCTCCCGCACCACCAAAACCCAGACTGGCCCCAACGACAAACCACAGGGCAATGACCGAAATCAGCAGTCGTTGAAACAGCACCACGGCCAGATGATCGCCGGGCAGCAGGGTCAGTAAACCGATCAGGAGAATCAGCGCCACGATTGTGGTTATGCTCAGCGTTTGCCGAAACCGGGCAATCGTGTCTGGCCGCTCGGTTGTGATCCAGGCCCAGAGTGCGCCCAACCCGAACGCATCAAAGCTGGCAGGCGTCAGTACCCCGTCGAAATCACCGTTCCAGTAGCCGTAGCCCCGAAACAATACGCCGATACCGATCATGGTGATGATAACAGCCCGGAACAGGCGTGGCGGAGTCAGCAGCACTACCCATGGCCAGACCAGATACAACTGCTCCTCAACACCCAGCGTCCAGAAGGGCGATAACAGATCGGCCCAATTGCCCGTCCGGTGCAGCAGGATATTGTAACCGTAGAAATAGTAGTACGCCGGGTGAGCCCAAATGTCGGACGCCTGCGGCAGGAACACGTAGACGAACGTAATGACCAGGTAATACAGCGGGAAGATGCGCAGCACCCGGCGAACGAAAAAGTTGCGGTACGTATGGCCCAGCGTTGTTTTGCCCGCCCTGATACGGTCGCGGTTGCCGAGCAGGATGCGGGTAATCAGGAAGCCGCTGACGACAAAAAACACCATCACCCCGATGGTACCGTTGGGGAGCCGATTGATGCCTTCACCCGTTGGAAACCAGTGGTAAACGACCACCAGCAGCACGGCCAGCGTTCGCAGTGAGTCGAGTTGCGGCATGTGTCCGGCCAGGGGCTGGTCCGCAGTCTGTCGGGGCGAAGGCACAGGTGTCATCGGGCGGTCAGTTGATCAAACAGCGTAACCAGCGTATCGACGCTCTGCTGCGCCGGGTGACGTTCCATTATCTTTGCGCCCAGACGCTGCCCCATCGTTCGGCGCAGGGCGGGCTGTTGCAGCAGGTCAACAACGCGGCTGCTCATAGCGTCGAGGTCGAGGTACGGTACGACGAAACCCCCGTCGGCCTCGACCAGTTCGGGCGATCCACCGGCTCCGGCAAAGCAAACGACGGGTACGCCACTGAGTCCGGCCTCAAACACGACCAGCGGGTACGGGTCTTCGCGCGAGCAGAGCACAAACACGTCGAACCGTTTCATGTAGCGCAGCACATCGGGCGTCGGCGGAATCAGGTGGACGCAATCAGCCAGTCCCGCCTTACGGATGTCGAGCAACAGGTCTTCCCGTAGTAAACTCGGCGGCATACCGACCCAAACAAAATGCACGGGCGTATCCGCCATGCGGCCGGTTACCTGCCGGGCCAGCGCCACAAACAGATCGTTGCCTTTGCGCCATTCGGCATTGCCACAGCCACCCACGATGAGCGCGTTGGGCGGCAAGCCCAGGGTGTCGTACAGGTCGGGCTGCTCGTGAGCCTGCGCGACGTTGGCAACCAGTGCGGGGGTGTCAATCAGTGTGTACTGCGTGATTTTCGCCGGATCGACGCTGTGCTGATTTACGTAATAGTCGGCGGTAGCTTTCGAGACAGCCAGTAGCCGGGTTGTCCGGGCCAGTAGTTCGGCCAGTTCCGCCGGGTCGGTATAGATTCGCACCGACATATCCAGCTCGTGCGCAAACGTCACGACCGGCACGGTGGGGGCAAGGCCCAACTGCACAAACCAGCGACTGCTCATGACCGTATTGGCCAGCACCAGATCGATGCTGTCCAGATTCAGCTCCGACTGTATTTGCTGCTGGTGTGCGGTTCGCCGTCGCTGATACGCCTGATCCCAGATGCCCATGCGCCACAGCACTTTATCGGCCAGTACACCCACCACGTGCGACGGCTGCGCGGGCCAGAGTGTGACCGGACAAATAGCCTGATACTCATCAAGCAGCGGGCCACCTTCACCCAGCAGCAGGTGCAGATCGTAGCCACGCTCGCGCAGTAGCCGCATCAGGTTGAGTAATACCAGCTGCGCTCCCGCCCGGTTGGCGTCGTGACCGATGAGTAGTATCTTTTTCAGAATATGGTGTAAGGTTATAGAGTCATAAAGTTGTAGAGTTGTAAAGTTGACCAGCGCGTTAGCCCTTCCGGCGGCAGCAACTTTACAACTCTATAACGTTACGACTTTACAACTATCAACGACGCTTAATACGCTTTATAACTCGGAATGGGCCGTTTCTCGGCGGGATTACCGACGTAAACACCCCAGGCATCGGTGTTTTTGGTGACCGACGCGGCCATACCGACCAGCGTACCTTCGCCGATGGTCAGGTAATCGCGGATGGTACTGTTGACCCCAAAAAACGAGTACGAACCGATGGTGCAGTGCCCCGACATAACCACGTGTGAGGTAAAGAATACGTGGTCATTGATGCGGCCGTGGTGCCCGATGTGATTACCACTCCACAACACGACGTTATTACCGATAGTGGTGAACGGCTGAATGGTATTGTCTTCGAGAATAAAGCAGTTTTCGCCGATTTCGTTGCCGAAGGTGGTCGATTTCGAGCTGATGTATGAAATAAACTCATACCCTTTCGCTTTGGCTTCCAGATAGATACGCTCCCGGTTCTTGTTCATTCCCTTGCCTGTCATCGGCGCAAAGAACTTGTACTCCTGTGGGGGAAAAAGTTCTGCCACGTCTTCAAACGGAACGAGAGGCAGCCCCCGAAATCCGGTTTTGTCGTGCAGGTACTCCTGATTTACCGTGAACGCAACGACTTCGTGTTCCGAATCATGCGTCAGGTAGAAGTGGGCCAGTTCGGCCGTATCCATAACCCCGAAAATAATAACCTTCGCCATAGTGTAAAGAGCGAAAGAGCGAAAGAATCAAAGAGTGAAAATTGCTGACGCGCATTATCGCTCTTTTGCTCTTTCACTCTTTCGCAATTAAATTATACGAGTTCATACTGCGTTAGTAATTCCTTTGTTGCGGGTACGTCGTTGAACATGAGGGCGTCGAGTATGGATAGCCAGGGGATGAATGTACTGCTATCGCCCCGGTTAAACTGTGCGTACTCGACCCGCTTCGACTGAATGAAGTTCAGGGTAATACCCGCTTCGGCAAAGCGCTCCCGATTATAAAGCTCCATACCACCGATTGGATTGATGTAGCGCGTAGCCCCTTCCTGCTTACAGATGTCCAGAATCCGTTCCTGTGCTTTCAGCTGCGTATTCTCGTAGACCGACGACGAGGCTACCAATGTCGGTGTCAGCCCCAGATAACCGTTCAGTTCAACCAGACTGTGGTAGATAAGCTCGGCGATGGAGCCGGTAGTAAAGTTGACGATTTTTTCGGTCAGCGGCATAACGGCCGCGTACTGTGGTGCCTTCCGATAGCCCTGCTCGATGGTTTTCAGCAGCTTGCTCCGCCATTTCGGATCATCGGCCAGTTGAACTTCGTTGATTCGCTTATTCTGACTGGCATCTTTCAGCGGGATGGTGAACAGGTGCTCCTGCCCGTTGATTAACAGCTTGTTACGATTGATCCAGCCCCGATTTATGAACGAAACATCATCGTACAGCACAAACGTATCAACAGCCCCCATCAACTGCATGTAGCCAATGTACGGCAAGAAATAAGGCTGCATGATGGCAAGGGTCATGGACGGGTTTGTAGTTTAATGGTCAATGTCTAAGGTTTTGTGGCAGCCAACGTTAACCATTGAACCATAAACCTTAAACTATCTATTTCAGCTTGCGTAAATAATAGTCTTCACCGGGCACGATAACGGCCTGACGCATGGTGGTGTCGGTACCAAGCCGCAGGTCGCCCGGTTGGGGGGTAATGACGCTTTTATCGAAAAACAGATAATCGGCGGCCTTGGGAATGGGTTGCACGCCCTGCTCAAACGGGTTGATAGTGATGAGTCGGCGCGACAGGTGAGGACCGTACAGCGGGTATTCGTAGTCGTCGTTGATCGTGCCGAGGGCCACCGTCGCTGTGTCGGGTACGAGTTGGTTAAAGCGCTCGTAAGGCGTGTAGATATCGGGTCGGCCGAGCGTCATCTGACGGATGCGATCCGAGGCAAAAGCCGATGGGTAAGCAATGCCATCGGGTGCACGCCAGGGCAACGGCAGGGCACGGATGTTCAGAAACACGCATAGCACAGCCGATAGACAGCCAAGCCCCGTTACCATACCGACATAGATTTTGCCCAGAAAATGGCCCGGGTTGGTAAATGTCAGTCTGGGGCTCAGTAAGAGTAAGCCCGCAAACGGCGCGCTCATCAGCCCGGTTTCGATAAAATAACGCCCTTTAAATGGGTCGTACGGTGCAGAATAGGATAGGGTTACGAAGTGTAGAAGGACGGCTACCGCCAGAAAAATGTACGGATCATCGAGCAGTTTAGGCGTCAGTCTGAGCCAGCGAACCAGCGACAGAATAAGCAGGGGGAGCAGTAGCCCAAAACCAAAAATACCCCAGTACGGGTTGGCATTGAAAAACACAAACCGGCGATCGAAAGCGAAGGGCTGAATCGAGAAGTCGGTTTCCTCATCGAGCCGCATATGCAATTTAGCCTCCAGCCAAACCAGCGGCTCGCGCATCAGATGATTCAGTCGGTTACCCGTTGGCAGGTTACGCAGCCCGTCGAGGTTGATGTGGTCGAAACTGTAGCGTACCAGGTTTCGGCTGCCCTGCTCCAGCAAATTCTTCAGCGATCCCGCCCGCTCAACCGACTGGTGTTTTAGGGCGGTTGGTGGGCCGATCGGGTGGCCGAAAACTTCAATGTTCTTCAGATAGCCCGTCGGCAGCGTCCACAGGCTGACACCGATAAGGATTGCACCCGCGAGTCGCAGCGTCCGACCGACTGTGGTGGCCAGCGAATCAGACAGAAAGACGGTGTAAATCATGATGACAAACACCGATGGCAGCAGCAGCGCAAACGTGATCTTGTGCCCAAAGGCAATTCCGAAAGCCATACCCGCCATGTACAGATAGCGGTTGTCGCGGGTTTGCCGATACGTAAATAGCATGTACAGTACCACGCTCAGGTAGGCCGTCAGTACGATGTCGGTTTCGGTGGTGATGGCCTGCATCAGAAAATCGGGCACCAGTGCATAGATCAGGGCACATAAGAAACTGGCCGTCATGTTGGCCCGACCAGTGGTTAGCTGACCGATGCGCTGCACGATACCGAACACCGACACAATAGCCGTCCAGTAGCTGAGGTGATGGATGAACTTGAACCCGTTTTCAAAATGGTTCGTCATCAGAAACCCGTAAATCTGGAGCGTGCAGACGCTTTTTGGGTAGGTATCGATGTTCCAGTTCGTACCACCAAAATGACGCATCGTACCGCGCTGCACGTACTGCATCACCCGATTCAGGTGGCCCGTCATGCTGTCCCACTCATTCGGCACAGTAAATAGAACCAGCAACAGATTCGTAACGGCAATCACGCTCAGCGTGAGCAGCAGCACCAGAAAAATAATGTTCAGATAAGGCGGCAACGATTCAAACCACTCCACACCAAGCTTACGTCGGTCGGCTACTAACGCCGGTATGGAAAAGGGGGTTGGCCGACCTGCCAGCCAACCCAGTACCCCGCCAACGACCGTTGCCGTGACGAAGACACCCAACCCCCAGGCCAGCGTGTTTGCTGTCAGATACAGGGCCGACAGCACAAAGCCCGTCAGGATGACGCTGCCCGCTCCCAGTAGAAAGGTTGTCAGCCACCAATCCGTCAAAGAAGGGCGGGCGATGCGACTCGCCAGATGACCCAGATAAATCAAAAACAAAACCAGCCCGGCCAGTTTAGGTAGCAGCAGGGCACTATCGGTCAGGCCGCTGAGCAGGATGCTGTTCAGAAGGCTAGACATGATTGTTTATGATGGTGGCGATACGGTCGACGTCGGATTCCGGCAGGTCGGGGTACATGGGCAGCGCCAGCACCCGCAGCGCTACCGACTCCGACACAGGGCAAGCCTGCGCCTGTCCCGCGCCCGGCGGCACGGCGAAAGGCAGCGTGTTCAGCGACGGATAAAAATACCGGCGTGGTGTAATCTCGGCAGCTTTCAGCGCGTCGACCACGCGCAGCAGCGTTTCTTCCGACTCAAACACCACGGGGTAGTACGCGTAGTTGTATTCGATGCCGGGTGTCAGGGCGGGGCGGGAAATCTTATCGAAGTTCAGCCGGGCGTCGTACCAGCCGAATACCTGCTTCCGGGCGGCAATCAGTTCGTCGACTTTGGGTAGTACGCACAAACCCATCGCTGCGTGCAGCTCCGAATTTTTGGCGTTGATCCCCACGCTGTAGTAATCGTCGTTGCGGTGTCCGAAGGAGCGATACCGCCGAAGCGTCAGGGCCAGCTCATCGTCGTTCGTAACGATACAACCACCCTCAACACTGTGAAATACCTTCGTTGCGTGGAAGCTACAGGTGCTCACATCGCCATAATTCAGGATGGCTTCACCGTTGTAGCGGGCACCAAACGTGTGGGCCGCGTCGTAGATAACTTTCAGGTTGTACTTGTCGGCAATCGCCTGAATGGCTTCGATCCGGCAGGCATTACCGTACACGTGCGTCGCCATGATCGCCTGCGTATTCTCTGTAATCAACGGCTCGATCTTGTCGGCGTCGAGGCAGAAATCATCCGGGCGAATGTCGGCGTAAACGGGCGTACACCCTTCCCAGAGTAGCACGTTCGTTGTGGCCACGTAGGAGAAAGGCGTCGTGATAACTTCTTTGGTGATATTCATGGCCTTGAGGGCCATTTGCAGAACAATGGTACCGTTTGAGCAGATCAGCAGATGCTTCACGCCCAGGTACTCTTTCATCTGTTCCTCCAGCTTCTGCAACAGCGGCCCGTCGTTCGTCAGGTGCACCCGATCCCATACTCCTTTGAGCAGGGCCGTATATTCGTCGAAGTCGGGTAAGTACGATTTGGTAACGTTAATCATAGAGAGAGGCCGGTGCTGGCACTCGTTTACACGGCAGGCGGTAAAGTGCTGCGAACCGGATGCGGAGATCTAAACCCCAGAACTTATTTTACTGCTTCCTCGAGCATCCCGATCTGAAACGGGAACTGCGGCCGGACGTAGCCGGGCCATTTTCCGTACCAGGCAATGCCCTCGCGGTAGTCTTCCACGTCGAACGTCAGGCTTTCCTCCATCGTAAACAGGGGCGTCACGGTATCTTTCACGATCATGACCGAGATTGTGTACGATCCGTCGTTGAGGAAATAACCGGGGATAACGCACTCGCCCGCGATGACGCCCGGCCCGTACGGCTGCGATTTCGTGCCGACGTTGAAGATGCACTCGCCAGTCAGCGAATTGAGGTGCATCGACAGATTCAGGTTAGCACTGTCCATCATGTTCCAGAACTCAAACCGGAACTTCATGGGGGTTCGCACGTCGATGTGCGTCAGCTCGTCCTGATACTCCGGGATCAGTTCGATGCGCTTGATGCGCACCAGATCGTTGCCCGGCGCGTTTTCGGGCGTGTCCCACTCGCGAAGCAGCCGCGTGCGTGACACTTTGCTCAGGTACGTGGCAACAACCTGATTGGTTTCACCCTGCTCCAGCAGTTGCCCTTTCTCAAAGTAGAACGCTTTGTTGCACAGCGCCTGCACCGCCGTCAGGTTGTGGCTGACGAACAGAATCGTACGACCACTGGCGGAGTTGTCGCGCATCTTACCCAGACTTTTCTTCTGAAATTCAGCGTCGCCAACGGCCAGTACTTCGTCCACGATCATGATCTCGGGGTCGAGGTGGGCGGAGATGGCAAAACCCAGGCGAACGTACATGCCCGAGGAGTACCGCTTGACGGGGGTATCGAGGAATTTTTCGACCCCGGCAAAGGCTACGATTTCGTCAAACTGCTTGCGGATTTCACTCCGGCTCATGCCCAGCAGCGAACCGTTGAGGAAGATATTTTCGCGACCGGTCAGTTCGGGGTGGAAACCCGTCCCAACTTCGAGCAGCGACGCTACCCGGCCCCGAATTCGAACCGACCCACTCGTCGGTTCGATGATTTTGCTCAGGATCTTGAGCAGCGTCGATTTACCCGCGCCGTTGTGACCCACGATACCGACCCGGTCGCCCTGCTCGATGGAAAAGCTCACATCGCGCAGCGCCCAGAACTCCTCGTGGGTGGTGGTAATTTTATCTTTCTTCTGGCCGAACAACTGCCGGAAATTCTCGCTCACCACATCCCGCAGGGTATTGACGCCCTTACCTTTCTGGTGGTCGATGATGTATTGTTTGCTGATGTTTTCGACCGTAATGACCGACATACTAATTGCGTTAAATATCGTCTACAAACGAGTTCTCGCGCTTGCGGAAGAAGTAAACCGACAGAATCAGACAAATACCCGTCAATACAACGGATGCCAGCAGGCTCTGCGGATTGAAATAAGTTTTACCCCCCAGCAAAGCCCACCGAAAGCCATCGATGATACCCACCATTGGGTTGAGAATATAGATCGGGTACCAACGTTCGTCGGCTACCAACTGACTCGTGTAAGCGATTGGGCACGCGTAGAAACCGACCTGTACGATAAAGGGAATCAGCTGCCCGATGTCACGAAATTTCACGTTAATGACTGCAAAAAACAGACCGAACGCAAACGCAGCCAGTACTGCCAGCACCACAAATACCGGGACCAGCAGCAAATGCCAGTCGGGTATGAACTGATACCAGATCGCCAGCAGGATAAACAAGCCCAGCGACACCAGAAAATCAAGGAAGCTGACGGCAATTGAGCTGAGCGGCATCAGCAACCGGGGAAAGTATACTTTCGTGACCAGATTGGAGTTGAGCGTTACGCTGTTGCTGATCTGCGTAAAGGCCGTCGAAAAAAACGTCCAGATCGTGATGCCGGCCAGCACCATGAGTGGATAGGGAATACCCGGATCACCTTTCAACTTGGCAACCTTGCTGAATACGAAGACCATGATGAGCATGGTTGTCAGCGGGCGAATGAGGCCCCAGGCCATGCCCAGAGCCGTCTGCTTGTACCGAACCGATACGTCGCGCATCGACAGAATCAGCAGCAATTCACGGTTGCGCCACAGGTCTCGCCAGTAATGTTTCTCCGAGCGGCCGGGCTGTATAACTACCTCTTGTGTTTTCAATGATTTATGGTTTTCGGTTTTCAGCATTCAGTTTTCAGTGGATGCGCAGGGATGAGACCGTCAACTGAAAACTGAATACCGTAAACCTCCTCTATTGCCCCTGCATGATGGAGCGATAGGTTTCCCGCAAAAATATGACAATAAGCGCCAGTATCAATCCCAGTGCAATACCGATTTGCATGCCGACGGGCGTGATAACCTCCCGGTAAAGAGGCAGCGTAACCGGTTCGATGATCGTAAACAGGGGGGCTTCCCGGATCAGCGACAGACGCATGTTCTCGGCGTTTTGCAGCGCCTGGTAATAAATCGTTGTCAGGAAGGTCGAGTTTCGGGTCAGCTTGTTTTGCATCATCTGCCCCTGCGCCACCACCATCTGCTGGTTCTGATCCATGTACTGGGCCAGCCGCCGTTCGGTACCGCTCATCAGCCCGGCAATCGAGTCGGCACGGGCGGTCAGCAGGTCGTACATTTCACGTGTCTTCTTCGTCTGCTTGCTCCGGTAATCTTCCTCGATGGTTTCGAGGTGATGCTCGATAAAACTGGCCGCCAGCATTTCGTCTTCCATGCCGCAGCGTAGTTCCATGAACGACGATTTCCGCTCGGGCTGCACCACGCCAATTTCCGCTTTCATGCGGCCATAAATCTGCGACATCGCGATCCGCTCCAGCTTCGTGTATTCGCTGGGCTTTTTAGCGCGGGGAAACGAGAAGGCGCGCAGGGTGTCGCTCTTTTCCCACTCCTTGTCGCGAATGCCGCTGTGCCGGATGTAATAGTTGACAAGCAGGGTGTCGACACCGTTGATTTTAACGGTCTTCATTAACGTCTTCTCGACAACCGGGCGCGATTTAGCGTAGACCAGGAAGTTTTCGCCGACGAAAATATTAGCGTCGGGGGCTCCCTGACCAATACCAAAGGCACCTGCCAGCGCGCCCAGCTCACCACCGAACGAACTGGAACTACCACCACCGCCGAGGTTGAAGGTCATCGTGGCGGTGTAGACGGGAGCTTTCTGGTTGAACTGATCGTAGATAAACCCGATAGTGGCACCAATACCGATCAACGCGACCAGCAGCAGCCAGTTTCGGCGGACGACATCCTTGAGCCGGAACAGGCGGAGAACGACCGATTTGGGCGAAATCTGATCCGGGGGCAGCGGGCGGGTAACCATGCCGTTTGGATCGTTGGCCGGGGTTAAATTAGTTGGTATCATGTGAAAAGAGACCTTAGCGATTTACGGTTGCACTCAGGGCAATAACCAGCCCAATCACCGATAGCAGCGACGAAATCGTACCCGCCGTAGTGCTCAGCAGTTGCTGGGGTGTAAGCGGATTCGACGTTTTGCGCGGTACAACCACTTCCGAGCCTGGCTCGACGCGGGGGTACACGTTGAAGAACATGAACCGGCGTGTCCGGTCGACTGAGCCGTTGGCGTACACGACGAACGCCCGCTTGCGCTGCGACCGCTCCGTGAAGCCGCCGGCATTGGCAATGTAGTCCTGGAACGTCTGGCCAGAGCGGTATTTTACCGTGTTGGGCAGCAGCACTTCGCCATCGACCCGTACCGTTTCCAGCACTTTCGGAATCCGCAGAATATCGCCTTCCTGTACCAGAATATCTTCCGACGAGCCCGGGCGATCGATGATGCGCTTCAGGTTGATACCAATTGATTCGGGCCGCTCGGCCGATGGTGCCTGCACCTGCACTACCGATTTACGATCGATGTCCGACAGTTCCGTGATCGATTGCTGCTGCCGGGCCAGTTCGTCGGGGCTCAGCCGTACCTGCCGCACCAGCGTTGCGCCTTCGACGTATGCCTGTGGCGTCAGACCACCAGCCAGTTGAATCAGGTCCGAGATTTTCTGGTCTTTGCGCAGAATGGCGTACGAGCCCGGCAGAATTACTTCACCCTGCACCGCTGCGTAGGTCTGCACGAGGTAGTTGGGCGAACGCCGGATGATGATCTGATCGTAAGGCTCCAGCAAAAATCGGTTCTGATCGTTGGAAATCGACAGGTCACGGTTGACATTGAAGCGGAAAATATCGGCGACAGAGGCAGATGCTGATTTTGGGTCGACATCTTTCTTGCGCCGAACAACCTCTACCTGCGAAGCCGCTGCCGACTCCTTGAGGCCACCCGCCCGAATCAGGGCGTCGTCGAGGGTCATGTTTGCCATGAACGCCATCTCAGCGGGTTTGTTCACTTCGCCCTGTACGGTGATGTTAGCCTGTTCAGCCAGGTCAAACCGCGACGGGATGATGACCTGATCTTCGCGTTGAAGCGTTACATCGGGGTCGGTGCCAGCCAACACGTTTGCCAGATTGACGGTGATGTTTTCGATCGCCAGATCTTCGCGGGTACGGATAATCGTGACACGGCCCGTGAAGGCGTCGCCTTTCAGATTTTCCGCCGACGCGATCAGTTGCTTCAGCGTTTTGTTGTCGTCCAGTGAGTACTGACCGGGGCGGTACACAGCCCCTTCGATCGTTACCTGATTCTCGAACCGGTCCAGCAGTTGCTCAACCGTGACCAGGTCACCGTCCTGCATCGTAAAAGCCTTGAATTCCGGGGCCGTTACGTCGATGATTTTGCGCTCCCGATCGGTCAGGCGCTGTACTTTGATTCGGCCCTTGTAGGAATTGGCCGCAAACCCACCCGCGTAGAACAGCAGCCGGTCGAGGGTTTCGCCGGGCAGCATTTCGAAGATATTGTTGCGCTTTACCGTTCCCTGAATCTCGACCCGTTCGATGTACGGTTCAAACCGGATGTTGTCGTTGTCCTGAAGCCGCAGGTCGTTGCGTTGGGTACCATTGAGCAGGTAATCGTACAGGTCGAGCGTAGCCGCGACCCGGTTATTACGAATCAGCTGCACGCGCCGGAACGAACCCAGTTCGCTCGGGCCACCCGCCTGATAGACGGCATTCATAACCGTCGACAGCGACGACATCGTGTAAGTGCCCGGCCGGATAGCATCGCCCGTTACCGTTACGCGGATGCTGCGGATACTACCCAGCGACACTTCCAGAAAGGTATTCTGCGGGCCATACGACGACGTCTTCAACCCAACAAACTTGGTTGCCAGCCGCCCGACCATCCGGGCTTTAGCCTGTTCGATCGTCAGTCCCGATATGAAAACGGGGCCGATACCGGTGGCCTGCTTGAAATATACGTACCCTTCGGGCGATACCCGTTGGGTGAAATCAGCTTCCGAATAGCCGTATAACTGAATGTTGAGCTGGTCATTCGGCCCGACGATGTAGTTACGGGGCGTCGCCATCGTCAGGTTCGGCTGAAACGTCGTCGCCATGTTCGGGTCGCTGAAGATCGAACTGCCAAAGAGTTTCCGGCGAATCTCGTTGCGCTCCCGGTTCCGGGCCGCATCGTAGCCGTTTTCGATTATCTCCTGCTGCGTCACGACCCCGTTGGTATCGGCCTGCGTGTTGGCACCAAGCTGGGCTGGTACTTCGCCATTAACAGTACGGCCGTCCTGCGCGGTCGTGGCTCCGTTCTGGTTAGACGTCTGGGCATTAGTGCGGCCCGTTGGTACGTTGGTGCCGGGTGTCTGCCCGCCCGCCCGCTGAATCTGCTGGCGAACGGCTGGTGGCAGTGAATTGGGGTTGACCCCGGCGGGCAACGTTACGTTACCACTGGCGGGAGCGGTCGTCCCACTTCCCGACGATGAGCCGCTGCCGGTCGCGCCGGGTGTCACCTGCGCGTTGCTGGTCAGCCCGGTAAGCAGGCCTCCCATCAGTACTAATGCCGGTAACAAACGGGGGCGAAACGAGGCTGTGGCGGGAGAAAAAAAGTTTGCCGGGAAGATGATGGAATCTCGCGTTTTTTGCATATTTTTAAGATGCCGAAAGCAGGTTGTCCTGAATGCAAAACACCCTGTTTCTAACGACACAGTTGAACGCTTAGTACGTTTCATAGTTTGGTCGGCAAAGTAAACGAACTTTTGTTGGATTGTAAATGATTTCTTAAGCTACGGACCGCCCGTCTGACTCATTCTTAGGGTATGACTTTTCCAATGTTGAGCGAAATAACGTTTGTGATTCCAGCGGTACAATAGTTTTACTACTACAAATATAGTTGAAATGACTGAAACGGCAAATCAGCCCGTGCAATACAACGAAGACAGTATTCGCTCGCTCGATTGGCGTGAGCACATCCGGCTCCGTCCGGGCATGTATATCGGCAAGCTGGGCGACGGTTCGGCTGCTGACGACGGTATATACGTGTTGCTCAAAGAAACCGTCGACAACTGCATCGATGAGTACGTAATGGGCTTCGGTAAAACCATTGATATTCGCGTTAGTGACCACCGCGTCGACGTGCGCGACTACGGCCGGGGTATTCCGCTTGGTAAGGTTGTCGAGGTTGTATCGAAAATTAATACCGGAGGTAAGTACGATTCGGGGCTTTTCAAAAATCGGTTGGGCTGAACGGTGTCGGTACGAAGGCCGTCAATGCGCTGTCTACCTATTTCCGGGTGCAGGCCTTCCGGGACGGGCGTACGGTCTGGGCCGAGTTTAAGCGGGGCGAGCTGGTACAGCAGGGCGATGAGATGACCAGCGAACGAAACGGTACGCTGATCTCCTTCGAGCCCGACGATACGGTGTTCAAAAACTTCCATTTCATTCCGCAGTACCTGGAAAACATGGTCTGGAATTACTGCTACCTGAACGCCGGACTAACCATCTCGTTCAACAAGCAGAAATACGTTTCGCAAAACGGCTTGCTCGACCTGCTGCGCGACAAGACCAAGAAAGACGAAGAATCGTTGCGGTACCCGATCATTCACCTGAAGGGTAATGATTTGGAGATTGCCATGACCCACGGTAATGCTTACGGCGAAGAATATTACTCGTTTGTGAACGGGCAATACACAACGCAGGGCGGTACACATTTGCAGGCCCTGCGCGAAGCGATCGTTGACACGGTTCGGAAACACTTCGACAAAAACTACGACGTCGCCGACGTTCGATCCAGCATCATCGCGGCTGTTAGTATCCGGGTGCAGGAGCCGGTGTTCGAGTCGCAGACCAAGACCAAGCTGGGTTCTATTAATATGTCGCCGGAGCCGAATGCGCAGTCGGTCAACTCATTTGTAAAAGATTTTGTCAAAGAGCGGCTGGACAATTTCCTGCACATGAACCCCACCGTGCGCGATGCGCTGCGGAAGCGAATCGAGCAGTCGGAGCGGGAGCGCAAGGAACTGGCCGGTATCAAGAAACTGGCCAACGATCGTGCCAAGAAGGCAAGTCTGCACAACAAAAAACTGCGCGACTGCCGCAACCACCTGCCCGACGCTAAGGCTGAAGACCGCTACCAGTCGACGCTGTTCATCACCGAAGGCGACTCGGCCAGTGGGTCTATTACCAAATCAAGAAATGTGCAGACGCAGGCCGTATTCAGTCTGCGCGGTAAACCCCTGAACTGCTTTGGCCTGACCAAAAAGGTCGTGTACGAAAACGAAGAGTTCAACCTCCTACAACACGCGCTCGACATCGAAGACGGGCTGGAAGGGCTGCGTTACAACCGCATTGTAATCGCCACTGACGCCGACGTCGACGGGATGCACATCCGGTTGCTGATGCTGACGTTCTTCCTGCAATTCTTCCCGGATCTGGTGCGGAATGGGCATCTGTATATCCTCGAAACACCGCTGTTCCGCGTACGTAACCCACGTAACCACAAGGAAACGACTTACTGCTATTCGGAAGAGGAAAAGCAAAAGGCGATCGATAAACTGACGAAGGGCGGCAAGAAAGTCGAGATTACCCGATTCAAAGGGCTGGGCGAGATTTCGCCGGAAGAGTTCGGCTTGTTTATCGGCGAAGACATGCGTCTGGAGCCGGTTATCGTGGAGCAGGAAACGTCGGTTGCCAAACTGCTCAGTTACTACATGGGTAAGAACACGCCCGATCGGCAACGCTTTATTATCGATAATCTGCGGGTAGAGAAAGACGTAGACGAGGCCGCACTGGCCGGATAGGTACTGGTTCAATTCCAAAAAATGGGTTCCCGGTGGCATCGACTGACGATGTCACCGGGAATTTTTATTTATATGGACTATATAACTGATAGACAATTCATTGGGTCGAATAGTACTGTGACCTTACAGCGGAAAAATCAAATTGGTTGTCGGATTAGTAAAATAGGTGTATCGAAATTTTATATATGAAAAAGTTCGTCTATTGAAATTTATACAGAATATTATTCTGATATGTTGGTCGATCATTACTTTTGAAGCTTGATTAAAGAAAAATTAAAACACTTTATTGGCTAACTCTATGAGAAAAGTTCTATTACTAAGCTGGTTACTGACGGTTGTTTTGTGGTTGCCCGGCTGGGCGCAGAGCAACGTCATTAGCGGCCGGGTCACTGCCGCCGACGACGGGTCCGGGCTACCGGGCGTGAGTGTACAGGTAAAAGGAACAACGCGCGGCACAACAACCGACGCGGAAGGTAATTACCGAATCAACGCGGCATCGGGATCGCGGCTGGTGTTTAGCTTCATCGGCTATACCTCGCAGGAAATAGCGGTTGGCAACCAGACAGTACTGCCGGTAAAACTGGAATCAAGTGCGACTGAATTAGCCGAAGTTGTCGTGCCGTTTGGCGTGGCTAAGCGGGCAAACTTTACCGGTTCGGCCGGTACAATCAACGCGGCTAACATCAGTGCCCGGCCCATCACCAACGTCGGACAGGCATTGTCTGGAGCGGTGCCGGGGGTGCAAACGACGGCCGGTAGTGGGCAGCCTGGAACGGCCCCCGAGATTCGGATTCGGGGTTTTGGCTCTATCTCGTCGGGTAACGACCCGCTGTACGTGGTCGACGGTGTTCCGTATTCGGGTAGCATCGCCAACATCAGCCCTAACGACATCGAGAACATCTCGGTACTGAAAGATGCCGCGTCGACGGCCTTGTACGGGTCGCGGGCGGCCAATGGCGTGGTTGTAATCACGACTAAAAAGGGTACCAAAGACCGGAGTTCGATCAACCTGCGGTACACGAAAGGATTTAGTACGCGGGGTTTGCCTGAGTACGACCGCGTGGGCCCTGCGGAATACTACCCGCTGATGTGGGAAATGTACCGCAACAGCATCGCTTACCGGGCTACAAACCCTGTAGCCCTAGCAACGGCGAATCAGGATGCATCGAATCGGCTGGTGAGCCTGACCGGGTACAATGTATATAACGTACCGGATGCCCAGCTTGTTGATGTGAACGGCCAACTGAACCCCAACGCGCAACTGCTGTATTCGCCGGATGACCTGAATTGGGAAAAGCCGCTGATGCGGCAGGGTAACCGCGACGAACTGAACGTAAGCTTCGCCGGGGGACATGAAAAGTCCGACTACTTCATTTCGCTGTCATACCTGAACGATAAGGCGTATATCCTCCGCTCGGATTACGATCGCTTTACGGGCCGGATGAACATCAATTCGCAGATGAAATCATGGCTGCGGACGGGCGCGAATCTGGCCGTTACGCTTACCAAATCGAATCAGGCGGATGCGGATGGCAGTACGTCTTTCGTCAACCCATTCTACTTTTCGCGGAACATCGGTCCGATCTATCCCGTCTACGCCTACGATCCGAAGAATCCGGGTACGTTCCTGACGGATGCCAACGGCGACCGGATTTATGATCTGGGTAACCTGACATCGTTGGGCTTACCAGCCCGCCCGGCATTCGCGGGTCGGCATTCGCTGGCAGAGACGGTGCTGAACCAGAACTATTTCCGGCGTAACGTACTCAGCGCGCGTGGCTTTGTCGAAATATCGTTTCTGAAGGATTTCCGCTTTACGACCAACGTTGGTACCGACATTACGAACACCAACTCGTACACCTTCGGCAATACGCTGGTGGGTGATGGTGCTCCGGCGGGTCGGGCTACGCACGAGTTTCAGAACATTGCCAGCTATAACCTGAACCAATTGCTCAACTACGGGCATTCGTTTGGTCGGCACAATATCGAAGTGCTGGCGGGGCACGAAAACTTTCAGGTCGGCGACAACTACCTGACTGGCTCGCGCTCGCAGCAGATTCTGGACGGCAACTACGAACTCATCAACTTCACAACCACGACTAACCTGTCGTCGGTAGCGAACGTGCGCCGGGTTGAGGGCTTTCTCTCGCGTTTCAACTACGACTACGATCAGCGGTATTTTCTGTCGGCATCGGTTCGGCGCGACGGGTCGAGTAAGTTCTCGCGGGCTACGCGCTGGGGTAACTTTTACTCGATCAGCGGAGCATGGCGGCTGGATCAGGAGGATTTTGTACGGTCGATACCAAACCTTAACCTGCTCAAACTGCGGACGTCGTATGGGCAGACGGGTAACGACGGCGGGGGCAACACCGCCGGGAACGCTGCGATCAGCTACTACGCCTGGCAACCGCTGTACAACCTAAACTCGAACAACGCATCGGAAGCGGGTATCATACAAGCAAGTCTGGGGAATGCCGGGCTGGAATGGGAGTCTAGCAACGCCTTCGACGTCGGCCTGGAGTTTGGTTTGTTCAACAACCGGGTGAGTGGTACGATTGAATACTTCGACCGCCGGTCATCGAACCTGATTTTCGACGTGCCGCTGCCGCTATCGGCGGGTATCTCGACGGTTACGCGCAACATCGGTACGATGTATAACCGGGGTGTTGAGATAGAGCTGGGGCTGGAGCCGGTTCGGACGAAAGACTTTACCTGGCGTATCGACCTGAACGCTACGAGCATTCGGAATCGCATCACGAAAATGCCGGACGAAAACCCGGAAATTATCGACGGTACGAAAAAGCTGGCCGTCGGCCGGTCGATCTATGATTACTGGCTGCGTGAATACGTAGGGGTAAACCCGGCCAATGGGGATGCGCAGTATCGGGCGGTTAACTACGTAGCGGCCAATTCGCGAATTACGGAATCGGGAGACACGCTGACGTCGAGTGTCAACAATGCCCGTTACCGGTATGCGGGTACGTCGATTCCGGCAATGTCGGGTGGTATCACCAACACGGTCCGCTACAAAGGGTTGTCGTTGTCGGTGCTGGCGGTTTACCAGCTGGGCGGCAAAACCTACGATGGTGCCTATGCTTCGCTGATGAGCGTCGGAGGCTATGGCAATGCCAAGCACGTCGACATCCTGAACCGCTGGCGTAACCCCGGCGACGTAACCAACGTGCCGCGTATGGATGCGGCCCGTACCTCGGACTTCGATGCTGGTTCGGACCGATGGCTGATCGATGCCAGCTACTTCAACGTCCGCAACGTAACGCTTTCGTACGCGATTCCTAATGTGCTGGCCCGCAAGGCATTCCTGCAAAACGCGCAGGTGTACGTAAGCGGTGAAAACCTGCTGATTCTGTCGCGCCGGAAAGGCATGAACGTACAGCAGAACTTCAGCGGGGTTACCAGCAACGCATTTAGCCCGGCAAGAAGCATCGTACTGGGCGTCAACTTCACGCTATAAGCCGTCAACAACTCATGAAAAAAATACACCTGACACTGGCATTAGCAGCGGGGCTGCTGGCCGGTGCCTGCAAGCAGGATTACCTGGATACCGCCCCCACGGGCAGCGTCGACGCGGCTGCGGCCTACGCGACGACCAAAAATGCGACGGCGGCTATCAACGGTATTTACCGGGCGATGGTTGTACGTTACCTCGACTCGCAGGGGCACTTCGGCCACCCGGCGATGATGATTATCAACGACGTGCTGGGCGAGGACGTCATCATCAGCAATACGTCGAACAACTGGCATCTGGCCGAAACGCGCTGGCAGGCCCACCGTTCGGAAACGTCGGCGGGCGATCAGCTGGGGTACCAGTTGTATTACCGCCTGATCGGTAACGCCAACGTTGCCATCGCCAACATCGACAACGCAACGGGCACACCCGCCGAGCGCAATCAGGTCAAAGGTGAAGCACTGGGCCTGCGGGCGTTTTCGTACTTCAACCTGGTGCAGCTATACGGTAAGCGGTACAACGCGGCTACGATCCCCAACAGTCAGCTGGGTGTTCCGCTGATTCTGGTGCCGACAACGACCGGGCAGGCCCGCGCAACGGTTGAAGAGGTGTACACGCAGATCAACAAAGACCTGGCCGACGCGGCTACGCTCCTGACGTCGACTCGTCCGTACAAGTCGCACATCAATCTGGAGGTGATTCGTGGGTTTCAGGCCCGCGTCGCGCTGACGCAGCAAAACTGGGCCGATGCGGCAAAATTCGCGGCACAGGCTCGTACCGGCTACTCGCTCATGACGACGGCGCAGTACCAGGAGGGCTTCGCCGACATCGCTAACCCGGAGTGGATGTGGGGTTTTGATCATATCGAAGATCAGACAGAGTACTTCGGGGCGTTTCACTCGTATATGTCGGCCAACTTCAACTCGACCAACATCCGCGTAACGCCGAAGCTTATCAACAGCAAGCTCTACGATCAGATTCCGACGACGGACGTACGCTCGAAGATGTGGGTGAAGTCGCCAAACACAACGAACTCAGTCGTGCCGACGGGCGGGATACGCGTAGCTTACCTGAACCAGAAATTCCGCCTGCCCGGCACGCCCTCGACCAGTACGATGGGCGACGTACCGTACATGCGGGTGGCGGAAATGTACCTGATCGAAGCTGAAGCACAGGCCCGGCTGGGTAACTCGGCGGCATCGGCAACGGCGCTGTACGACCTGATCAGTAAGCGCGATGCTGCCTACACCAAATCGACAAAAACCGGAACGGCGCTGGTCGATGAGATTCTGTTCCACCGGCGTGTCGAGTTGTGGGGCGAAGGCTTCCGCTTTACCGACCTGAAACGGACAAACCAGCCACTCAACCGCAACGGGGCCAACGTCAACACGGCGGTAGCGGTACTCTTTGACGTAGCCGCCGGTGACAATCAGTGGGAGTTTCTAATTCCGCGCCGGGAAATCAACGCCAACGCAGCCATCGTGCAGAATCCGTTGTAAGATAGTTCAACGTTTGTAGTTCAAGGTTTAAGGTTATTGACCAAATTCGCAACGTTAAACTTTGAACTATAAACGTTGAACCGTTTTTAATGACCCTCGAATCGCTCCGTAACAATATCGATGCACTGGACGATCAGTTACTGACGCTGCTGAATCAGCGGATGGAACTGGTGCGGAAAGTGGGTGAACTCAAACGCTCGGCCAACACGGTGATTTACCGGCCCGAGCGCGAAAAACAAATCCTCGACCGGCTCCACAGTCAGAATACGGGCCTGCTCAATCAGGCGGCTATCGAGGCTATTTTTCTGGAAATCTTTGCCGTTTCGCGCAATCTCGAACTGCCCGAACGGGTATCGTATCTGGGGCCGGAGGGGAGCTTTACCCATCAGGCCGCCGAGAGTCGGTTTGGGGCGATGAGTGCATATATGGCCCTGCCGACCATTCGGTCGGTGTTCGAGAGTGTCGAGACGGGGCGGGTGCGGTTTGGCGTCGTGCCGATTGAAAACAACCAGGAAGGTGTCGTCAACGAGACGATTGACCTGCTGCTGGAGAAAGACCTGCGCATTGCCGCCGAAGCGCAGATTCCGGTGCATTTTACGTTTGCCACGCAGACGGAGAACCTCGCCGAAATCACGCACATTTATTCAAAAGACATCGCTTTTCGGCAGTGCAGTCGTTTCCTTAACGACTCGTTCGACGGCCTGAACGCTGAATTTGTCCCGGTTGAATCGACGTCGAAAGCGGCTAAACTGGCGGCTCAACAGCCGAAAACAGCCGCGATCTGCTCGCAAATCGCGGCCAAGCTATTCGACGTGCCGGTGTTGTTCGACAACATCGAAAACTCCGATCTGAACCGTACCCGCTTCCTGATTCTGGCCAAAGAGTTCGTCAATCAACCAAGTGGTAACGACAAAACGACGCTGATCGCCCGGCTGGCCAACACGCAGTCGCCGGGGGTACTGGCCGAGTTTCTGCAATCGTTCAACGCACGGGGCATTAACCTGACCAAGATCGAAAGCCGCCCGCTACGCGACGGGGCTACGTTCCGCTACTGGTTTCTACTCGAATGCGAAGGCCACGCCGACGACCCGGCTCTGCGCGACGTGATGGCGCAGTACGCCAACGAAGTGAAGCTGCTGGGTAGCTACGTGCGGGGGGCTTAGCCAACCGATTGGTTGAGAAAACTACTCGCCAGCTGTCGCTGTTATGTCAACGGATAGATACTTGAGAAATGGAAGCCAACGATAAAACGGATAAAATTGTCGAAGCCCGGATGAAACTCCGTCGGCGGTTTGAGGAGAAGATGGCGCAGACTCCATCGATGACCGACGAAAAGCCACGCGGTTCGGGGCCGATCAATCGGCACGGTATGCCTGCTACACCGGTCGGGCAGACACTGACAACCAAGTGGCCGGTGCTCGATCTGGGTTACCAGCCCAGCATCCCACTCGACAAGTGGCAACTAAACATCGACGGGGAAGTCAACAACCCGGTTCGGTTGAAGTGGGAGGATCTGATGGCCCTGCCGCAGGTTGAAGATACCAGCGATTTTCACTGCGTGACAACCTGGTCGCGGCTCGACGTTCCCTGGGTGGGCGTGCGCTTTATGGACCTGGCCGCGCTGGTCGATCCGAAGGGTACGGCAACCCACGTTATGTGTTACGGATACGACGGTTACTCGACTAACGTAGCCCTCGAAGAAGCCCTCAAACCCGATGTGCTGCTCGTGCACACCGCCGATGGCCAACCCCTGACCCGCGAACACGGTGGGCCCCTGCGAATGATTACGCCCCAGCTGTACGCCTGGAAAGGCAGCAAATGGATCAAGCGCATCGAGTTCATGGATAAAAACAAACTCGGTTTCTGGGAAGAGCGGGGTTATTCCAATACGGCCTATCCGTGGCGGAACGACCGGTATTCGTGATTCTGAATTGATATAACGCAAAGGGGTCGGCATCACTGCCGACCCCTTTGCGTTCTTAATACCCAGTGGTGTCAGGTCCCCGACCTGACACCACTGAATGCTAGCTCATAATCGCTTCCAGCGAGTAGTTGTACAGGGCCTTCGCTTCGTGCGAGGTGAGCACCTGCTTGTCTTCAATCGAGAAGCCCTGCCCGGTGACTTTACCCAGATACTGGAATGGCAGGATGCTGTCGTTGAGGTAGCCTTCCAGATGCTCAACCTGATCGGGCGAGATCGTTATGACAACGCGGCTCTGTCCTTCGCCGAACAGGAAGGCGTCGGTACGGTGCCGCTCGTCGGTGCCGATAGCAAAGCCTTTGTCGCCCGTCATGGCCGATTCCGCCAGGGCAACGAACAAGCCACCATCCGATACGTCGTGCGCCGACTGAAGCCAGCCGTTACGAATCATCGTTTTGATACCTTCCTGCACGCGCCACTCGTCTTCAAACAGGAAATATGGCGCGGGCGACGCTTTGATGCCCCGGTACGAGTACAAATACTCCGACGAAGCAATATCGTTTGACGATGCGCCGATGAGGTAAATCAGGTCGCCTTCGTTCTTGAAGTTCATCGTCATGCGATGGGTCGGATCTTCCATCAAGCCCAGCATACCGATGGTCGGCGTGGGGAACACCGGACCGTCGTCGGACGATTGGTTGTAGAAACTAACGTTACCGCCTGTAACGGGGGTGCTGAACCGGCGGCAGGCTTCGCCCATACCCTGAACAGCCTCGACAAACTGCCAGTACACTTCCGGTACGTAGGGGTTGCCGAAGTTCAGGTTATTGGTAACGGCCAGCGGTTCGCCACCCGTACAAACAATGTTGCGGCAGGCTTCCGCTACGGCGATCATCGCGCCCTTGCGGGGTTCGGCGTTTACGTAGCGGCTGTTGCAATCGACCGTGATGACAATTGACTTGTCAGTGGCGGGCAGGCCGGGGCCTTTCACGCTGACAACAGCGGCATCCGACGGGGCGTTGGTGCTCCGGTTCGCCGTACCAACCATCGAATCGTATTGCTCATACACCCACCGGCGCGAGCAGATGTTCGGGTGCGACAGCAGGTGTTTGGCAACTGCCGTCAGTTCATCCGCCGTAACGTCATCGACATCGTCGGGGTTGAACTTGGCGTATTCCTTAATGTACGCCGGTTCTTTGTATTCGCGCTGATACTGTGGCGCCCCACCACCGAGCACCAGATCATAGGCCGGTACGTCGGCGACGAGTTCGCCGTATCGGTAGAAATGCAGACGACCCAGGTCGTTTTCGCCTTTGGCCACTACTTCGCCAATCTGCGCGCAGTTGAGGTCCCACTTGTCGAAAATGCCCTGGATAACGTCTTCCTTGCCTTTCTCGATGACGACCAGCATCCGCTCCTGCGATTCTGACAGCAGAATCTCGAACGGAGCCATATTGGGCTGACGGGTCGGGACTTTGTCGAGGTCGATAATCATGCCGTGCTCACCTTTCGCGCTCATTTCTGAGGTCGAGCAGATGATCCCGGCGGCACCCATATCCTGAATACCGATGACGTGACCCGTGGCGATGATTTCGAGTGTTGCTTCGAGCAGCAGCTTCTCCATGAACGGGTCACCGACCTGCACAGCGGGCAACTTATCGGTCGAGGCTGCGGTAATGTCTTCCGACGCAAAGGTGGCTCCGTGAATACCGTCTTTACCCGTCGCCGAGCCAACGATAAACACCGGGTTGCCCACGCCGTACGACGTTGCTTTGGCTACTTTACCCGTTTCAACGATACCCGCCGAGAACGCGTTGACGAGCGGATTGGTGTTGTAGCATTCGTCGAAATACAGCTCCCCGCCAACGGTTGGAATACCGAACGCGTTGCCGTAATCGCCGATGCCTTTCACCACACCGCGTAGCAGGCGCTTGGTTTTAGCCAGGCTCAGATCGCCGAAACGCAGCGAATTGAGCTGGGCGATGGGCCGGGCACCCATCGTAAAAATGTCGCGGTTGATCCCGCCCACGCCCGTTGCGGCACCCTGATAGGGTTCCAGCGCCGAAGGGTGGTTGTGCGATTCGATTTTGAACGAACAGGCCAGCCCGTCGCCGATGTCGACCAGTCCGGCGTTTTCTTCACCTGCCTTGGCGAGCATCCGATCGGAGTCGCGGGGGAGGGTTTTCAGCCAGACAATCGAGTTTTTGTAGGAGCAGTGCTCCGACCACATCACCGAGAAGATACTGAGTTCGGTAAAGTTGGGCTGACGGCCCAGAATGTCGACGATTTTGTCGAATTCGTCGGGGAGCAGGCCCAGCTTGCGGGCGGTTTCGAGCGTTGGCAGTGATTCGGTTGCGTCCATGTGTAAAGAGCGAAAGAGCGAAAGAGTGAAAGAGCGCAAGGAGTCGCGTCAGCTTTTCGCTCTTTCGCTCTTTCACCCTTTCGCTCTTTGAAGATTGCCCAAAAGTACGGGTTTTGGCTGAAACCGGGTTGGGGGATTTAGAAATCGCTACCGACTTCGTCTGCCCGTTCAGCGAAAAAGAGCTATTGACTCAATGTAAAGCAGCGTTGTACAGCGATCAGATCAACCGGCGAACTCGACCCGCAACCGGGCGACGGTGTCGGTGACGTGTTGAACAGCCCGGTCGATTTCGTCGTCGGTGGTAAAGCGACCGAGGCTGAACCGGACCGACGCATAGGCCAGTTCGTCCGACAGGCCCATCGCTTTCAGTACGTACGACGGTTCGGTGGTGGCCGATGTACAGGCCGACCCGTTGGATGCGGCCAGTTCGCTCAGGCTGTCGAGCAGGTGTTCGCCGTCGACGTTCGCAAACGAAATGTTGGTCGTGTTGGGAAGCCGGTGGGTGGTATTACCATTAACGACGGTACCGCGTACGTGGCTCAAAATGCCCTGTTCGAGCCGGTCGCGCAGGGCGCAGAGCCGTATGGTTTCGGTCATCAGTTGCTGATGGCACAGCTCGGCGGCTTTGCCCAGCCCCACAATACCCGGCACATTGAGCGTACCCGACCGGCGTCCGCGCTCGTGCCGACCGCCGTCCTGCTGGGCCGTCAGCTTCACGTGCTTTCGGGTGATAAGCGCGCCAACGCCCTTTGGTCCGTACAACTTATGCCCCGACAGACTCAGCATGTCAATCAGGCCGTCGGAGAGGTTGAGCGGCAGTTTACCCACGGCCTGCGTGGCGTCGGTGTGAAACAGGATACCGCGATCCTGCGCCAGTTGGGCAATAGCGTCGATGGGCTGAATAACACCCGTTTCGTTGTTGGCAACCATGACCGAGATCAATAACGTATCGGGCCGGAGCGCGGCCTCTACCTGCGCCGGGTCGATTAGTCCGTCGGCGTGGGGCGTTATATAGGTTACGTCGGCACCCAGCCGTGCGAGGTGATCGCAAGTGTCGAGGACGGCTTTATGTTCCGTTTCGACCGTTATGATATGCCCACTGGCCGAACGTCTGGCTTCAGACGCCCCTTTCAGCGCCAGATTGACCGATTCGGTGGCCCCGCTGGTAAAGACAATCTCTTTCTCCGACACGCCCAGCAGCCGCGCTACCTGATCCCGCGCCTGCGCCACCGCGTCGGCCGCCTGCCACCCGTAGACGTGCGTGCGCGACGCGGCATTGCCAAAATGCTCCCGAAAGTAGGGGAGCATGGCATCCAGCACCGCCGGGTCAACGGGCGTCGTCGCGTTATAGTCGAGGTAGGTCATTTTTGGGTTTAATGTTTCGGGTTCAATGGTTAAGGTTTGGCGTTGGCTGGTCTTTGGTACGCCCTGCGCCTAACCTTAAACCTTAACCATTAGCCTTTAAACTAACTGTCTTCCCGCTCATGAATAGGGGCGGGGCGGTGGCGGAGGGCCGTGCCGCTGCGGTGGGCCAGGAACGCCCGGACCTCGGCGACGATTGAGAGGGCAATTTCTTCGGGTGTTGCCGCGCCGATGTCCAGCCCGATCGGTGCGTGGATACGGTCGGTTTCGCCGTCGAAGCGCCCTTCCTCCGTTAGTTCGTTAAAGATACGCTCGGCCCGAACGCGCGGCCCCAGCATCCCCACGAATGGTGCATCGGTAGCAAGTGCGCGGGGCAGGTTGTTTTTGTCGGTCTTGAAATCGTGCGCCATCAGAATTACCGCCGTCTGCTGATCGACGGGAATACTGGCGAAGGCGTCGGGCGCGACAATCGCGTGGGCTTCGGCAAACAGCGTTTGCGTTACCTTCTGCGGGTTGGCAACGACGGTAGCCATCCAGCCCAGCTCATTCGTCATCCGAACCAGCGGCAGAATATCGTACTGCTGTCCCATCAGAATCAGGTGCGGTACGGGCAGCAAGACCTCGATAAACAACTCCACCGACTGCCCATTGACCAACTCGAACGTAAACGGGGCCGATTTGCCTTTGCTGATATACTGCTGAATCTTCTGATCGATGGGCGCGGTAAGCTCGGCGTCGCCCAGCACGAGCAGGCTGTCGGGGTCTTCGTAACGGATCATATCGCCCCGTTGCAGCGTGTCGAATGAACCGGTAAAGCTGGTGAGCGTCAGCAGGACGTGGGTTTTACGGGCGTCGGCGAGGCACGTTTTCAGGCAGTCGAGCGGGTTTGGGTGGTCGGGGTGGAGGGGCGAAATCAGCACGTCGATCACGCCGTTGCAGCCCAGGCCCACGCCAATCTGGTAATCGTCGTCTTCGGTGGTATCATAGGTAACCAATGTCGGTTTACCCTGCGCGATAGCCAGCCGGGCGCGTTTGAGCGCATCACCTTCCAGGCAACCCCCGCTGATACCGCCTACCCACTGCCCGTTGTCCATAATGAGCATACGCGCTCCAGTCCGGCGGTACGACGACCCTTCAACACGAACGACGGTTGCCAAAGCCGCTTTTGTTGTGTTGGTATTCAGTGCGTTGTAAGCCGCGATGATGGCAAGAATTTCCTTCATGAAGATGACGAAGCAGGTACAGCCACGATTGGCCGGGCAAGCCGCGCCAGTCGACTACGCTGCCGATACGATATAAACTGATAACGTATACAGTCGGTTTCGTTGGGCCCTACAAAGCGTATGAACGCATATTTTTTCGCCAAAACCGCCTGCATGTTGCGTTGACGCGAAAATCACCCTACCTTTGTACCACCAAAGAGAGATGGCAGAGTGGTCGATTGCGGTGGTCTTGAAAACCACTGACTGTAACAGGTCCGGGGGTTCGAATCCCTCTCTCTCTGCTAAAAAAACCCAAGTGTCTGAATGTCAGGTATTTGGGTTTTTTTATTTATAAGTGATTGCTTCCGTTCCTCGGGGGCGTTGCTAATGTTGATATAACGGGTTCTATTGTTATATCAACAACGGAATTTTTTGTATATAGCATTTTGATTTTGAATGTATCAGGTGTCAAAAATATTTGCATCTGGTGCTTTTAACAGTAATTAAGGTCTTTTGAGAGAGTATTTTTTTTGCATTAATTTATCCAGCAGTTGATTAAGTTTAGATTAGTTCATTTAACTATCATACTCAATGAATATAGTATACCAGCTTCTCGAAAATTCTAGTAGAAATTACCAAGGAGTGTTACTTGATGAGCATAGAACCAACGTATGCTTCAAAGGCCCAGTACGAAAAAGTTTACAGGATTATGAAGAGCAACAAGCTATTTTAGAAGATTTACGAGAAGTTGTAGAAAGCTTAAGTACGACAGGTTTCGATACAACTTTAGCTTTGACTGATATACTGTCAATTGAAACTGCGGAAGTTGATGAGAAGCGCACGTGGCGCATAGGCGAAGCGATCGCAGAAGTTGTTCTTGCTGAAAAATTTGATGCGCGGTTTTATTGGAATGAATTAAGAGATGCTAGAAATCCAAAGGGAAATAAGACTGGTGCTGATCTAGTGGGTTTTGTTGAAATAGATAAACAAGTTTTTTTTCTATTCGGTGAAGTTAAAACATCGTCTCAAGACATTAGACCTAATCCTCCCAACGTTATGACAGGTAAAGGAGAAATGATGGACCAAATGCGTGGAATATATACAGATGAATACAAAAGGGATATTCTAATAAGATATTTAGCTAGTAAGACGAGAAATCTTTCAGATAGTGATAGTTTTAAGATTGATTATAAAAATGCAACAGTTCAATATTATCGAAAAAAAAAGAAAGGATTTTCAGTTGTAGGAGTTTTAGTTAGAGATGTTGATCCACTTGAATCTGATATAAATTCGTGTTATCACAAATTGAAAGCTGATATTTTGGATCATACGGGTCTCCAACTGATTGCCTGTTATATTCCAATAAATAAAGATGATTGGTACAGTATAATTAATAATTGAAATGAAAATAATTAATAAATATTCTGTACTAGAAGAGAGTTACCCCGACTTGTTGGATGGGGCAAATCAGCTTGTTCAAAAAGCCAAGATAAGTGAACGTTTTAAAAATATATCGCTCAACGAAAGTGATATAGAAGAATTAGAGACTATAAAGGAAATTTGTGAAATATCAATAATAGAGAGATGGAATGCAGGTGAAGATGAAGAACTCAAAACGTTATGTTCTGTCTATTATGATATTGCTAGTTTGCTAGAGTTGCCAAAAGATCCAATTCTAAGAGTATTTGAATGTATAAAACTGATAGCTATTAGTTATGTAGGTGAGAGTTGGCATTTAGTTAAAAAGTTTCTCAAGAACAATCAGAATGAATTTTTTGATTCCAAAGTTGACGATGTTTGGAATAAAAAGTTGTTAGAAAATATTTTTTTTGCGTTATATTATACAGTTAAAAAAGATTCTTGGGAGGACTTAAAACTGGCATCGAAATACATATCTTCCCTGAGAGAGAGACAAAAAGAATTGGAGATTGACTATTTAGAAGCGCTCGACTTAAATGAGAAAAAACCTGCAGCTGCTGAATTGATATCTCTTTATCATTTAGCAAAATCTGTTGATCTTCTAGCTGTTTATTTAATTGATGGTTCTCCAAATAACGTACTTGATCAGTTACGATATCATCTTTCTCAGAGTGAGCAATATGCTCAAGAGTTCAATGATTACTCTTTGAGCTTACTAATTCAATACTTTGAGCCTTTCTCTGATAAAATTGTTAAAAATTCTCTTTGGTATATTACTCGTGGTACATATCAGCGAATAGATAAATTTAATGAGTATGTAACTAAAAGAGAAAATGATCCAATTTTTGAGTTGCTATACCCACAAAGAGAAGCTATATTAAAGGGTAGGCTTCTAGATGACGCATATGATGCAATAGTAGTCAACTTACCAACTTCAAGTGGCAAAACACTAATAGCTGAATATAGAATCCTGAAAGCAATTAATCAATTTTCTGAGCAAGGTGGATGGGTTGCATATGTTGTTCCTACTAGAGCATTAGTAAATCAGATAGCTACTCAACTCAAGAGAGATTTGCAACCTGTTGGAATAAAGGTTGAAAAGTTGAGTGGTGCGTTGGATATAGATGGATTCGAGGATTCTCTACTAACCGAAGACACAAATCACAGGCAATTTGACGTTCTTGTTACAACGTATGAAAAACTTCAGATACTGATTAGGAGGGAGGTAGGTACGAAGGCTGAACGCCCTCTTGTATTAGTAGTTGTTGATGAAGCACATAATTTAGAGGAGGAGACACGAGGTATCGCCTTAGAGCTTTTGTTGACGCTAATAAAAAAGGAGTGTAATAAAGCTAACTTTTTATTGTTAACGCCTGAGATTAAAAATTCTGATGAGATAGCTAAATGGCTTGGGGCCGAAAGAGGAAGCCAAATTCATTTAGGTTTGAATTGGTGGCAACCAAATGAAAGGATAATAGGTGCAGTTTCAGTTGAAGGTTCAGGAAGAAACTTTTCAATTCTATTGAATACGCTATTTACAGAAAAGGGTACTTATGAAGTTTCAGATAAGATACTGATGACTTCATTTGAGAACGCTGCGGTAACTAAATCATCATTATTTGGAGGTTCTACTAAAAGTGCAGGTAGAAAGACTATTTTGTCTGCTTATCTCGCTTCCTCTTTCATTGACGAAAATTCGATAGTGCTTGTTGGGACACCTGAGGATACATTTACAGTTGCAGAATCAATATGGTCTCTTTGGGGTAACAATGATAAAATTGATAATGAGGTTCAGTTGGTTAAGAAATATGTTTCGGCTGAGTTAGGAAGTGAGTTTCCTTTGAATAAATTTTTAGATAAGGGAATAGGGATTCATAGTTCTACGCTTCCTGAAGACATTAAATTCTTAATTGAGGATTTAATGTCAAAGGGGAAACTTCGAGTTCTAGTTGCTACCACTACAATTGCTCAGGGAATAAATTTTCCTGTTACTTCCGTTATAATGGCTTCTTATAGTTACCCATTTAAGAGAATGCCTGTAAGGGATTTTTGGAACATTGTTGGGAGGGTAGGTAGGACCAGCCAAAAAAACATTGGCTTTGTTGGCATTACATTAAAAAACGATGCAGAGTTAGATACTGTCGCACAGTATGTATTAAGGGCGGCTGACGATCTAAAGTCAAGACTGATTGATATGGTTAAAGAAGCCATGAATAATGGTTTTCAAAATTTTGAAAAATTAATATACTTTGAACCACATTGGACCAACCTATTACAATTTATTTCGCACCTACATAAACAAGCAGAAAGTTTAGATCAGTTTTTGGCATCTTTAGAGATTGATTTACAAAGTACATTAGGTTATAAACAGCTAGATGAGCCACAGAAAAAGTTTATAAGAGAAAACTTAAGGCAGTATGCTAAAAATATTAAACCTGCAGAAGCTACGCTTTCAGACGCAACAAGGTTCTCTACTATTTCTGTTAGAACTTTAATCTCAGGACTCGGAAGAGAAAAATTAGTTTCCTCTGATTGGGATAGTAAAAGATTATTTTCTAATCAAAACTCAAGTCTTAATAAGTTAGTTGGCCTTATGTTAAGCACACCGGAAGTACGCCAACAGTTAGAGGAGATTAAATCAGGTGATAGTGTCTTGGATAGAACATCAATTTCTAGATTGATTACGGACTGGGTCAGTGGCGAGACTATAGAAAAAATTGCACAAAAGTATTTTGCCGAAGATAGTTCTCAGAAATCAATCGAAAAATGTACTAAAGCTATTTACAGGAACATAACTAATGCTGCAACTTGGGGATTGGCAGGATTACAAAAGCTCCCGAACAGTGGTTTGGAATGGGATAGTTTAAGTGATATAGATAAGAGGAGGTTGTCTAATTTGCCAGCAATGATTCATTATGGAGTCAACTCAGACGAAGCCATTCTGATGAGAAAGAATAATGTTCCTAGATCTATAGCTAGCCGTATAGGTAAATTGTTTGACAGTTCAAATAGTAATATATATAGTGCCACTTCTGATGAAGTTACTTCTTGGTTACATACTTTGAAGGACGATCAATGGTCGAATCCAGACACTAGTAATATATCTGGTAACGAATATAAAATGATATGGAAGAAATTATCAGGTTCATTTGTGTAATCAAACTTTAAGGTATTATTCTCAACTGCAATGTTTCTGACATCGAAGACTGGTGTCAGAAATATTGCAGTTGAGTTAGATTATTAAGAAGATTTTTTTTTTGAATCTCCTTGACGCCTTTGCACATCTATAGCAGCAAAAAGCAGTGTCCATCCTTATGCTTTCATATTTACAATTGCAGTGCAAACAGGTTTTGTTGTAGTAAACTTTGCGCCCTACTCGCTCGACGCGACAGCATTTGAAGCTTCTTGATGGTTTGGCACTCGTCTGACATTCAATCTACATGAGGTCAACTGGATTTTCCGAGTTAGTCATACAAGAATCAGTTGTGTTAGTGTGATCGCAATGACAAGAGAAAGGCGCAATATGTGTGGGTTAGTGATTCTGTTGCTGTGTCTGCTATTGCCGATTTGCTTTGTGCTGTGGCACGGCGATCCGCCTTACACGGGGTTGACAATGGGCATGCTCGTGTTTGGGTCGGCGGTATCGGGTCCGGGCCTGATTCTGTATGGTCTGCTCACCTATCACTTCTCCGCTGTAACGGCTAAAACGTGGCTGGCGACCGTCGCCACGCTGATCGGTTTGCTCTGGACGGGGTTTGTGCTGTATACCGCAGCCACTACGCCCGATTGACAGGTTACGCCCGATCACTCGTCTGCGTAACCCATGAAAAAGGGGTACGGGCAAGAAAACGCTCTCGTCCGTACCCCTCCTGCAACTACACTGGTCGGCTGTGACTAGCGCTTATTCAGAATTTGCTGGGCAATTGATGTTTGTTCGCTGTCGGCCTGTTTGGCTTCTTCCAGCGATGCGTTCATGTCCTGCTCGGTTTGTTGCAGGCCAGCGGCTGCGGCATACGTTCCCAGCGTGCCGAAGGACGCGATCCAATAGTGAAGGGCCAGCTGACCGGCGGCAATGATACCCAGGTCGCGCGATATGTCGTCGGTGGCCTGCTGCCGAATCTTTTTGCTGACTTCGTAGTGCGCTTCCAGCACGGGGTTTTCCTGCTGATCGCTGCCGCCCACTTCGGCCAGTGCCCGATCGATCCGGGCCGACCACTGCTGCGATGTCTGATTTCCTTTTTTGAGCGCGTCGGTCAGCTGCGCATCCCGAACGTCGTTTTGAATTTCGCTGGTAGCCTGCTCCGCTACCTGACTGCCCGCTTTCAGAGCGCCCAATCCCTGTTTAATAAGTTGGGTTAAGGGTTCGTTTTCCATTAGTTCGGCTTAGTTAAAAACTGCTTTATTAACCGCCGGTCGCCGACAACGGGCGTTCGATTGGGGCCGGTAGTTAGGGTATGGGCAGGTATCCCGTTTCCTCATAACTCCCAAACTTTGACCAGTAGCTTACCGGTTGTTCTGAACGATCATCAACGCCGTATGGCCTGTTTCGGGCCTTTGCGACTTAATCCGCTCATGGAAGAAAAACCGATTATCGTAATCACCGGGTATCGGCCCAAACTGTCGATACAACACGTCACCCGGCTGTATCTGAACAGTGATGAAGCGACTGCATGCCGTCAGTTTGAAGCCGACGGCGGTATGGTTGCTACCTGCCAGCAACTGCGCCGATCCGACATCATCGAATGGCAGTCGACCTTGTCGGGTGTCCGGTACACATCCGATTTTTAGGGCTACCCCGACCGCCGGGCCGGTATGTGAATAGCCTAGCCTCCTTGTATGATCTGGGGGAACTGAGTGCCGACCGGGTCAGGAGACTCGGATTGGGTAAAGGGCAATGGTCGTGCGTTGCAGAATGGGCTATTCTGCCAGATAAATTCCCGGTAATGAATATAGCCCGGAAGCGCGCGGCTTGTTTGCTGAACATCAGGCGATGAGAGCGGTTAAAAAAATAGCCGTGGGTATGTTACGCGGCTACCTACTCAACGTATGCCTGATAACTCTCCCCAGCTCGACACCGGTACGTTCGCCCAGCGGGTGTCAATTGCCGTTGGTATCACGATTCTATTTGTCCTGCTGATCTGGCTGTTCGGCGTCAGCTTCGAGGTGTTTCTGTTAATCATCGCGGCCCTGCTCATTGCCTTGCCGCTGCGGGCGGGTGCGAAGAAAATCCACCAGAAATTCGGCTGGAACGAAACGCTGTCGCTGATCGTGGTGATCGTCGGGGTGCTGGGGCTGCTGACTGCTATCTTCTGGTTGTTGGCGTCGCGAATCAACACGCAGATTGCGGAGTTTCAGGAGCAGACGCCTGAAGCCATCGCCAATTTCGAGCAACGGCTGGCGTCGTCGCAACTGGGCCAACAGGTGCTCAATAACCTGCCCGATCCGGCTCAACTGATGAAGAACGGCCCAAAACTGCTGACGCGGGCAACGGGCGTACTGTCGGGGACGTTTGGCGCGTTAAGCAATATTTACGTCGTTATTTTCATGGCTGCTTTCATCGTGGCCGACCCCAAATTATACCGGCAGGGCATCTTGCGGCTGGTGCCGAAGCGGGGCCGCAAACGAGCAGGTGAGGTGCTCGATCAGCTCAACACGACGCTGGTACATTGGCTGATGGGGCAGCTTTTCTCGATGACAGTGGTCGGGTTGCTGACAGGGCTGGGGCTATGGTTGCTCGGCGTTCGGCTGGCGGGTGTGCTTGCCCTTTTTGCCGGGCTAATCTCGTTCATTCCCAACCTCGGCCCGATCATCGCGCTGGTTCCGGCTCTCCTGTTTGCCTTTCTCGACGGCCCGCAGCAGGCACTTTACGTGGTCATTCTGTACATGGGGGTCCAGTTTGTGGAAAGCAGCCTGGCCACTCCACTGGTGCAGAAAAAGCTGATCGACATGCCGCCCGCGCTGGTGTTTGGGTCGCAGCTGGTGATCGGCGCGTTCGGTGGTATTCTGGGCCTGATGCTGGCGACACCCATCGTAGCGATGCTGATGATCCTGACCCAGATGCTGTACGTGCAGGACGTGCTGGACGATGAAACGATGGATGTGGGATCGTGAAACTGGTTTATTTTTGGCCAACGGTAGCCCCATGCCTGCTATGTTGTTTGAATTTGTCAGTAGCCCCCACTTTAATTTTCTGACCAGTTTCGGGCAGCAGTTCGACATACCGGTTCAGGGCGATACGCTGGTGATACCACCCAGTCTGGGAACGGGCACCATTCGCAAGATTGATCTGGGGCCGGAGTTTAAACTGCTCATTCATCAGTACACGCTCAACGACGAGCTTATTCTCAAACGCCTGCCGTCCGAACAGCCCTACGATCTGATCAGCATTATCTTCCACGTCAATGACGTGCCGGCCCGGCTAAGCACCCCCGGCAGCGATGTGGTTTTATCCCGAACTACTGAGTTCGCCGTTCAGATTGCGTCTGCCGATCTGACCTCAACGATTCATTTCCCCGCCCATGTCCCGATCAGTTACACCGTAGTGGGGCTGTCGTCGGCTACGCTCCGGGAACTGTTGCAAATCGACGCTCCCAGCCCGGTCCTGCAATCTATGCTGAACCGGGTGCCGGGCTTTCTGGTCTACGAGCGGCTCGATGCCGACGTGCTCACGAGTCTCCGCCAATTGACTGATAACCAACGCGAGGATGAACTGACGTCGTTCTTTTACCGGATCAAAGTGCAGGAACTGGTCTATCAGGTGATTGACCGGCTGCTTCGGCGCGACGCTGGCCAGCACCAGCCTGTCGTCCCGGCCGACACCGACAGGCTGTTCAGCGTTCGTACGGCCATACTGACCGATCTGGCGGCTCCTCCGCGCCTGCCGCAACTGGCCCGGATGGTGGGTATGAGTCAGACCCGGCTCAAGGATCTGTTCCGGCAGGTGTTCGGCACCAGCATCTACGCGTATTTCCAGCAGGCCCGCATCGAGGAAGCGGCCCTGTTACTGCGGCAGAGAAAGCACTCCGTTGCAGAGGTGGGTTACCGGCTGGGTTTCGAGAACATGAGCCATTTCAGTCGGTTGTTCCAGAAACATAAAGGAATTGCTCCGAAAAAGTACGCTGGCGGATACGACTAATTTTGCGTCTTACCGGACTATTTTAGTCTGTTCTGCTGGCTGACCTTTGTCATGTGCTTACGAGCCGATGGCCTACAGGCCAATCTGGCCAAACACGATACAAACGAACCATCTAGTCAGTCAACGCAATGAACAGCGAGTCTAATTCATCCGGAAATCAATCCGTACAGTACAATCAGTTTGGGGGAACCGACGTCTATTATCTGGCTGATCTGCCAGTGCCATCGCCCGGAACGGGTGAAGTAGTCGTTCGGGTAAAAGCGGCCGGTATCAACCCCGGCGAAACGAAAATTCGCAGTGGAGCACTCCAGGCTATTTTCCCGTCTACGTTTCCATCCGGTCAGGGTAGTGACTTTGCGGGTATTGTCGAGGCCGTTGGTCAGGGTGTCGACAGGGTCAGACCGGGCGACGAAGTGATCGGCTTTTCGGACAAACGCAACAGCCAGGCGCAGTACGTCGTCGTCGACCAGACGCATCTGACACCCCGCCCCGCCGGCGTAAGCTGGGAGCAGGCAGGTGGTCTGTTTGTGGCGGGCAGTACGGCCTATGCGGGCGTGAAGGCACTGGCACTGAAGCCCGGCGATCTGCTGATCGTGGCCGGTGCTGCCGGGGGGTAGGGTCGCTGGCCGTGCAACTGGCTACGGCCTGGGGTGCCGACGTGATCGGTCTGGCCGGTCAGGCCAACCATGCCTGGCTGCGCGACCACGGCGTAACCCCCGTCGACTACCGGCCCGACGCGGAGAAAGCCGTCCGGGAGGCTTTGCAGGGGCGTCAGCCGGCGGCCCTGTTCGACTGCTCCGGAGCCGGTTACGTGGATCTCGCCCTCAGCCTGGGCATCCCCGCCGACCGGATTAACACCATCGCTGACTTTACCGCCGTTGCGAAATACAAGGTCAAATCGGTGGGTAGTGCGGCAGCATCCAATGCCGATGTACTGGCTGAACTGGCCGGGCTGATCGACGCGGGCAAGCTGGAGTTTCCGGTAGCCGGCAGCTATCCGTTGTCAGACGTAAAAGCGGCTTACGATGACCTGGATGCAGGCCACACACATGGCAAAATCGTTCTTATCCCTTGGTAGTCAACCCCCGTTAGCCATGAGACCCAACAAAGTAATTACGCTGGACCCGCAGGCCGGGAACAGCCTGTCGGTTGTCGGTGATACGTACCGTATGCTACTGACCGGCGAGTAGACCGACAACAAGCTGGCCGTTATCGATATGCTGGTTCCGCCCGGCGGTGGCCCCGGTCCGCACGCCCACGCCAACATCATTGAAACGTTTTACGTAATCGATGGCGAAGTGGTTATTCGGTCGGAAACGCAGACGTACACGGCCCGTAAGGGGGCATCTGTTACGATTCCGATGGGTGGGGCGGTGCACATGTTTAAAAACGAATCCGACAAGCCAGCGCACCTGCTTTGTATCGTGGTGCCGTCGGGACTGGAGGCTATGTTTCAGGAGATTGGCCAGCCGGTAGCTGCCGATGAGTTTCTGCCCCCGCCAGCCGTAACCCCCGACTGGATCGCGCAGATGCAGGCTGTCGCAGAGAAACACGGTCAGGAGGTATTTCCGCCGGATTATTTCGAAACGAAGTAGGGTATCAGTAGCCAGAGCGAGCCGGATCAGCACAACTGATCCGGCTCGCTCTTTTCGAATCCTGTGGTGGTCGTGTAAACTGTAAACCGGCCATTGCCCCGTATCTTGCAGGCTGAATTTGGACCCTTATGAGTAACGCTGAAATTGTCGACCTGCTGGAACTGACGGCCCGGTTGATGGAGCTTCACGAACGTGATGCGTTTAAAACCCGCGCCTTCCAGTCGGCCGCGTTCAACCTCGATAAAACTACCGCCGACCTAAGCCAGCTGCCGGTCGATGAGCTGGTCAAGCTGCCGGGCGTGGGAAAAAGCGTCGCGCAGAAAATCCACGAAATCAGTCAGACCGGGCGGCTGTCGGATCTCGATGCGCTGCTGGCCGAAACACCCGCCGGGGTGCTCGATATGTTCCGCATCAAGGGGCTGGGCGTCAAGAAAGTACGCACCCTCTGGCGCGAACTAGGCATCGACACGCTCGACGCACTGCGGCAGGCGGGCGAAGAAGGGCGTATTGCCACGATCAAAGGGTTTGGGGCCAGTACGCAGGAGAAAATCCTCGACGCGCTGACGTTTTTGCAGGAACAGCAGGGCAAACTCCGCATGGACCGTGCCGACGAACTGGCGCAGCGGCTGCGCGAACAGCTATTGCCGCATTTCGAGCGCGTCGACGTCAGCGGGCAGGTACGTCGGCGGGTGCAGGAAGTCGACACCGTGCAGCTGCTGGTACAAACCACCGATCCGCTCTCGGCCATGCTCACACTCCGGGGTATGCCCGAACTGCTGATCGACGAGCGCGAATCGTCGCCGTTTGTCTGGCGGGGGCGGTTTGCCGGGTACGACGTACCGGTGGAACTGCGGTTCAACGCGCCCGATCAGATGGACCGGCAACTGTTCATTCAGTCGGCGGCTGAATCCCATCTGAAACAGCCGGGGTCGGCGGGTGTCGCGTTGTTGCAGGCGGCTTACACGGGCAACGACGCCAGTGAAACCGCTATTTACGAGCGGGCGGGCCTGCCGTATGTGGTGCCCGAAATGCGCGAAGACGACTTCGCTTTCCGCTGGTCGACCCAGCATCACCACACCAATCTGGTCACGTGGGATGATCTGCGCGGCACGCTCCACAACCACAGTACCTGGTCGGATGGTAAGGAATCTGTCGCGAGTATGGCGGCTTACACGCGGGAGCTGGGCCTGAGCTATTTCGGCATCGCCGACCACTCAAAAACGGCCACCTACGCCCACGGACTGAGCGTCGAGCAAGTGATGGCGCAGCACACCGAGATCGATCAGCTGAACGCTGGTTTTGGTGATGACTTCCGCATTTTTAAAGGTATCGAATCCGATATTCTGGGCGACGGCTCGCTCGACTACGACGACGAGATTCTAGCCCGCTTCGATTACGTGGTGGCGTCGGTACATCAGACGCTAAACATGTCTATCGAAAAAGCCACGACGCGACTGTTGCGGGCCATCGAAAACCCGTACACGACGATTCTGGGGCACCCGACCGGTCGGCTGTTGCTGGCCCGCGAAGGCTATCCCATCGATCACCGCGCCATCATCGACGCCTGCGCCGAGCATAACGTCGTGATCGAAATCAACGCCAGCCCGTACCGGCTCGACATCGACTGGCGCTGGATCGACTACGCCATGCAGCAGGGCGTTATGCTGAGTATCAATCCCGACGCGCATAGCCTGGCCGGGCTGCTCGACATGCACTACGGCGTTGATATTGCGCGCAAAGGGGGGCTAACCGCCGAAATGACGTTCAACGCGCTACCGCTGGAAAAGATGCAGGCGTATCTGCAACAACGGCGTAGTAACCTGGTTAAATAGGCCACATGACAAACAAGACACTTTATTTTCTGTCGCAGACATACCGGCAGATTCAGCTATCCGTCGAGAAAGGCACGACGCCCTACCCGCACAGCGACTTCGCCCACCAGTTCGACGCGCTGCTAAACGCAGTGGGCGAAGAAGCCGCCCGTGCCTTAGCTATCAACCTGGTGGAAGAAGCCGCTACGGCCAACGAGAATACCGATTATTTTCGTCGACGAATGGCCGAAGCCGCCGAAGTTTGAGCAACGAAAAGCCCGAACCGTTTCGGGTTCGGGCTTTTCGTTTTACTTACCTACCGGCAGGGCGACCAGCTCTGATCGGTATTTGTACGAGTACTCGATCAGGTCGGCGACAAGGCCCGTCCAGCCGGTTTGGTGGCTGGCACCCAGACCCGCCCCCACGTCGCCATGGAAGTATTCGTAGAACAGGTACAGGCCCTGGAAATTGGGGTCGTCCTGCATCTTTTTGTCGTTGCCAAAGGCCGCAATGTGCCCGCTTTCATCGCGCCGGAAGATATTGATAAGCCGGTCGATAACCTGCACGGTTGCTTCCTTGATACTCATCACCTGCCCGGAGTGGGTCGGGTATTCGATCTCCAGATCATCGCCGTAGTACTGATAGAACTTCAGCAGTGAGTCGACGAGCAGGAAGTTGACCGGAAACCAGATCGGCCCGCGCCAGTTGGAGTTGCCGCCAAACATGCTCATCTCCGACTCAGCCGGTACGTAGCGCACCTGGAAAATTTCGCTGTTCAGCTCGAACTGATACGGCGTCTTTTCGTGGTATTTCGACAGCGCCCGGATACCGTAGTCCGACAGGAATTCGCTTTCGTCGAACATCCGGCGCATAATCATCTTCATCCGGTGGCCACGCAGCAGACTCAGCAGGTGGGTTTGGCCCTTGCCCGGCTCGTTCCAGCGCGACACCAGCGACGCCAGATCGGGGCGGTTGGTCAGTACCCACTCGACGCGTCGTTTGAAATCGGGTAGTTTCGACAGTAGCTCCTCGTCCAGAATCTCAACAGCGAACAGCGGAATCAGTCCCACCATCGACCGGATTTTGAGCAGTCGCGAGTCGCGGCCCGGCGTGTGCAGCACGTCGTAGTAGAACTGATCGATCTCGTCCCACAGGCTGATGTGGTTCTTGCCGAGGTTGTTCATCGCCGACGCGATGTGCAGGAAGTGCTCGAAAAATTTGCTGGCCATATCCTGATACACCGGGCGCGTCAGCGAGATTTCGCAGGCAATCCGCAGCATATTCAGGGTATACATGGCCATCCAGCCGGTCCCGTCGGCCTGCTCGATGTGCCCACCCATCGGCAGCGGCTGGCTCCGGTCGAATACCCCGATGTTGTCGAGGCCGAGGAAGCCACCCCCGAAAATGTTGTTGCCCTCCACGTCTTTGCGGTTGACCCACCACGTGAAGTTGAGCAGCAGCTTATGAAAGGCCCGTTCCAGAAAGCCGACATCACCGGTACCGTTCAGGTCGCGGTCGATTTCGTATACTTTCCAGGTTGCCCAGGCATGAACGGGCGGGTTGACGTCGGAGAAATTCCATTCATAGGCCGGAATTTGCCCGTTGGGGTGCATGTAGTACTCGCGCAGAATAACCGCCAGCTGCCGTTTCGCGAAGTTTGGGTCGAGCCGGGCAAGGGTCAGGGTGTGGAAAGCCAGATCCCAGGCGGCAAACCACGGATATTCCCACTTGTCGGGCATCGACAGAATGTTGGCCGTGTACATGTGCCGCCAGGTTTCGTTGCGGGCATACACACGCCCCTGAAACGGTACCGGCATCTTTGGGTCACCCTTGAGCCACTCGTTGACGTTGTAGTAGTAAAACTGCTTGTTCCAGAGCATACCGGCGTAGGCCTGCCGCTGAATATCCCGCAACTCCGTGTCGGTTACGTTTTTTTGCAGATCGTCGTAATACGTGTTAGCTTCCGTCAGTCGTTTGTCCCAGAGCGCGTCGAAATCAGCGAAAGGCTGGGCCATCGTCGTCTGATCGCTGAACCGCAGCCGGATCGTTGTGCTGCCCCCCGCCGGAATTTCGCGCGTGTACCGGGCCGCGGCTTTCGTGCCGATCTGATGCGGATTGACGAACCCCTTTTTTCCCCGCGACACAATATGGTTATTGATGCCGTCTTTGGGATACTGCACCGTGTTGGGGCGGCCGTACAGCCGCTCGGTGTTGGTGTCGTTGTCGCAGAACAGCAGTCCGTCGGGGTTTTCGCAGTAGAGTTTGTACTTACCCAGCTGCTTGTGGTTCACCTCGATCTGCCGGTTGCCGATACCGTTCAGTATCGGCCGGGCGCTGTATTGCGGGTAGCCCCACGACCAGGTGTTGCGGAACCAGATTGTCGGCAGCAGGGTCAGCGGAGCGGCATGGTCGGCGCGGTTGTGCGCCGTTATCGTCACAAGCCAGTCGTTCTGATCGGCTTTGGCGTATTCGATGAAAATGTCGAAGTATTCGTCGCTGTCGAAAATGCCCGTGTCGGTGATCTCAAACTCGGGATCCATCCGGTTTCGGCGCGAGCTTTCAATAACCAGCCGGTTGTACGGGAACTCCTGCTGCGGATACTTGTACAGCATCTTCATGTAGGAGTGCGTCGGCGTACTATCGAGGTAGTAATACAGTTCCTTAACGTCTTCGCCGTGGTTTCCTTCCGGTCCCGACAGGCCGAACAGCCGTTCTTTCAGGATACTGTCTTTATGATTCCAGAAGGCCAGCGCGAAGCAGATGTGCCCTTTGTTGTCGGAGATACCACCGATACCTTCTTCGCCCCAGCGGTAGGCTTTGGAGCGGGCCATGTCGTGGGTGATGAAGTTCCAGGCGTCGCCGTAGGGAGAGTAATCTTCCCGGACTGTGCCCCAGGCCCGTTCAGTCAGGTATGGCCCCCACTTCTTCCAGCCTTTATTATCTGTTCGTTCGCTCAGGCGAATCTTCTCGGCAATCATATTTATAGGTTATAGCGTAAAACGGTAGGTAGTACAGACTTGACAATCTGTATCGCCAAAGATAATAGCCCGGATGAATATAGGCAGGAATGATGCCGAATCGTGTATTGATTATCAGAATATGTATAAACGACTCACGGGTCGTACAAATCTGCCGGGCCTCGGAAAATGGGGTACCTGTGCGAAAATTTTAGGGTCACACCCCTATGGTAGGGTATCTGCTAACTGAACCAATTCCTGAACTTGTACTGCCTTTCTATCCACACCATTTTTTGGTTTTGCGTTGCCAGCTCAGCAGAAAGGCTGGTACCGTAACATCAGCACCACGGCGGACCTCGGATTTATCCGGGGTCCGCCGTGGTGTTTAGTGCCAGTCATGAGCCCGCATTTACGGCTGCCAATACGCGTTTAATCAGTTCGTTCGGGTTACCGTTGTGCCACCGCCACACAATGACAATGTCGTGCTCCGGGTCGACCCAGACGGTATTTTGCCCCGCGCCCAGAGCCGCAAAACTTGACGTTGGTGCGTCGGGCCAGGGTTTGGTTTCACCAGGCTTCGGCGTGTTGAGCCACCACAGATAGCCGTAGGCCGGACCCACCGGGCCGCGCGTTGTCGCCTGTTTCACCCAGTCACTCGACACGATCTGCTTACCGTTCCAGTTGCCCTGCCGCAGAAAGAGATAGCCGAACCGGGCTTCGTCGCGGGCACTGATCCGGAGGCCACCGCCCCAGCGCGTTCCCCCACTGACCGACGGCATTTCCTTACCGTCGACGGTGGCGACGGCGTTCGGATAGGTTATGTACCGCCACGTGTCCGACGCACCGATGGGATTCATGATCTCGTCGCGGACCACGTCGGGCAGGGGCTTTTTCCAGATGCGCAGCAGCGACAGGGCCAGTCGGTTGATACGAACGTCGTTGTATTCGTAGTAGGTGCCGGGCGTCTGTAGCGCGCGGGGCTTACGCTCGCCCTTCCCGAACGCTTCCTTCCCGACAAAATCGCTATTCTTACCCCACAGTTCACCTTCCCACTCGCTGCTTTGCCGGGCGTGGTGTTCCCACGTAATCGCCCGGTTCTGCGCTGATTCGTAGCCGCCGTCGTGAATCAGGCTGGCCACGGGTTGGTGAATATCCGGGATCATTTTCCGGTCGAGGGTAATGCCCAGCACGGTCGACAGTACGCTTTTGGCGACGCTGTAGGTCGGGTCGACGGCTTCCGTATCACCCCACTCGGCCACGATGTAGCCGTGCCGCAGAACGATGCCGTTGGTCTTGGCGCGGCTCGTCGGCATGGGGCCGAGCAGTTTGCCGAAGATTTCTTCCTGCGTCGAGAAGTCGGGGGCCATCTGCGTCGTTTCCTGCGTCTTCGCAAACGCGACCGCTTCGGCCAGTTTGTCCGCGTTCATGCCTACCTGCGCCGGGTTGCGGTGCGCCCAGCCATCGCCCTTCGGCGGGAAGTACGGGCGTGTGTCGGTTGGGGGGCGGTGGCAGGCAGCCGTCAGCGCGAGGAGGAGCAGCCAGATAGCCCAGATTTTCGGTTGAAAAGGGCGCATCAGCGTTCAAGTTTAAAGCCGGGGTCGAGACCAACGCGGGTGGGGCGGTTGGCGACGTCCCACCCGGTCAGGTAAATCCATTTGGCGATGCGCGTTACCTTGTCGGTGTCGATGCGCTCGGGTTCGTCTTTCGGCGTGTGATAGTCAGGGTGCAGCAGCGACGTGTACGCGATGGCGGGGATGTTGGCGCGGGCGTAGGGGAGGTGGTCGCTACGGAAGTACCAGCCTTCGGGGTGCTCGGGTTTATCCCACAGCGTGTCGAGCTTGAAATGGGCGTCCGCTTTGTTGACCGCCAGTGCTGCGTTGACCAGATCGGTCGAGTTGCGGTGGGGCGGCTGCTGACCCAGAATACAGGCGCTATCCGGCGCGTTACGGCCAATCATCTCGGCGTTCAGCACGGCCACGATCGAGCCTTTCGGTACGGTCGGGTGCTCCACGTAGTAGCGCGAACCGAGCAGCCCGCGCTCCTCAGCCCCGTGAAAAACGATCAGCGCCGACCGCTTGCCGGGTTTCTGCGCAAACGCCCGGCCAATGGCCATCGTCGCGACGCAGCCGCTGGCGTTGTCGTCGGCCCCGTTCCAGATCGAGTCACCCGCCACGGCCCGGCGGACGCCGTCATGGTCCTGGTGGGTGCTGAACAGTACGTACTCGTTTTTCAGCTTCGGATCGGTCCCCGGCACTTTCGCCACGATATTGACCGATGGGTAGCTGAAACTCTCGACGTTGACGACGTTGGTAAACTGCTGACCGGGCTGCTTGATCCAGTCGATAGCAGAAGCCGGAAGCCATACGGTCGGTGCCTGCGAAAACACCCGCGTGTTGGGGCCACCGGGTAAGTCGTACCGGCCGCGTTCCAGCCCCGTTGTCCAGCGTTCAAAGTACGACTGCGCTTCTTTGTCGGACACCCACACGACCGCAACGGCCCCCGCTTTGACGAGTTCGGCGGCCCGGCGGCTCATCGTTCCGAACAGAAACCGGCGATAGCTGATGTCGGCCGGGCCGGTACCCGAAAACTGAATTGCGACGGCCTTGCCTTTGATATCGACTTTCGCCAGTTCGTCCGGCGTTCCCGTCCCGACGAAAACGAGCGGTGCATCGACCGACGCAATGGCGGGAGCCAGCAGAAAAGCGTCCTGCCCGTGGGTGAGCTGATGCGAGCCGATGTTCAGGCGGCTGGTCTCGGTGATGCGGGTGCGCTGAATGTGAAAAAACTGGAAAAACGTGCCATCGTCGCCCGCCGGTTGCAGGCCCATCGCCCGAAGTTGGTCGGCAATCCAGACCGACGCTTTGAGTTCATCGAGCGAACCGGCTTCGCGGCCCCGGAAGTGGTCGCCCGCGAGCGCAAAGAGGTCGCGTTTGATGTCGGTTTCTTTGATGGCGGCAACGGCACTGGCACCGGGCGCAACGCTCTGTTTGCCGGTTTGCGCCTGCGCGGGTGAACCAGCCCACAGGCTAACGACTGCCAGCAAACCCGTCAGGCGGGGCCGCAGTGAAAAGGAGGAGAGTAAAGGCATAACGACGAATAACGGATGATTGGGTAATCGACAAATTTACACGATTGCGGATAGGAATAAGCACGGTCAATTCGTTGTTATTCGTAGTCCAGATAGATCGGCTTTTTGTCCTATTACGCTGGTCAAAACACCGCTCGATTCGTATATTTGAAGAATTCTTAAAAATTAAAAAGCTAATCCCGCTTTTCTGTGGAACGGAGAAATGCATTGAAAACACTGGCCGGTGCTGTGGGTGGCCTGATTGCCCTGCCCGGCTGGGCGTCCGGCTGGACAGCGGAGTCGGTTCGGCTGGCGACACCGTTGCTGCCTGCTGATCAGGTCGAGACGTTAGCGGCCGTTGTCGACACCATTATCCCGGCAACCGATACGCCCGGTGCCAAAGACCTCAACGTGCAGCAGTTCATCCAGAAAGTGGTGGCCGACTGCTACGATAAGCCCACGCAGGATATGCTGTCGAACGGCCTGGTTCTGACGAACGATCTGGCGCAAAAGACCTTTGGCAAGCCGTTTAACGCAGGCGACGCAACCCAGCGCGTGACTCTGCTCAAGCAGCTGGAACAGTCGACGGACCCGGCGCAGGCTGCATTTATCAAACTGGTCAAGCCGCTCACGATCCGGGGCTATCTCAACTCCGAGTACGTCATGACCAACCTGACGCATTACGAGTTCATCCCCGGCCATTACAACGGCTGCGTACCAGTGAAAAAATAGGTTTAAGGTTTATGGTTCAACGTTTAACGTTGGCCTAATCGACAAACCTTAAACGTCAAACTACAAACCTTGAACTGTCCAAAGGATGGCTAATTTCAATATTGATGCGCAGGCGCTGAATACCTACGATGCCATTGTGGTGGGGTCGGGGATCAGCGGGGGCTGGTCGGCGAAAGAGCTGACGGCGAAGGGCCTGCGAACGCTGGTGCTGGAGCGTGGTCGCGATGTACGGCACATTACCGACTACCCCACGACCAACATGCAACCCTGGGAGTTTGAACACCGGGGCCAGCTGACCAAAGACGTCAAAGACGCCAACCCGATTATCAGCAAGTGCTACGCATTTTACGAAGGCACCGAGCAGTTTTTCGTGAAAGACGCTGAGCACCCCTACGTGCAGGAAAAACCCTTCGACTGGATTCGTGGCTATCAGGTTGGTGGTAAATCGCTGATGTGGGCGCGGCAAACCCAGCGCTGGAGCGACTTCGACTTTACCGGTCCCGCCCGCGATGGGTTCGCCGTCGACTGGCCAATTCGCTACGCCGATCTGGCTCCGTGGTACAGCTACGTCGAGAAATTTGCGGGGATCACCGGCAACAAAGACGGCCTCGATACTCTGCCCGATGGTGAGTTTCTGACGCCCCACGAGTGGAACTGCGTCGAAACGCATTTTCAGAAGCAGATCGCCAGCAAATACAAAGACCGGCACGTGATTATGGGCCGGGCGGCTCACCTGACAAGCCCAAAGCAGATTCACTACGATCAGGGCCGGGCACAGTGTCAGCACCGGACGATCTGCGAGCGCGGCTGTCCGTTCGGCGGCTACTTCAGCAGCAACTCAAGCACAATTCCGTGGGCGGCCAAGACGGGTAAGATGACCCTGCGGCCCAACTCGGTGGTTCACTCGATCATCTACGACGAGAAAAAAGGCCGGGCAACGGGCGTGCGCGTGATCGACGCTAATACAAAGCAGATGACGGAGTACTACGCCCGGCTGATCTTCGTCAACGCGGCTGCCCTCAATACCAACCTGATTCTGCTCAACTCGATTTCGACGCGCTTCCCCAACGGGCTGGGTAACGACAGCGGTACGCTGGGCAAATACGTGGCGTTCCACAACTACCGGGCGGGTATTTCGGGCGAATACGACGGTAATCTCGACATGACCACCGACGGACGCCGACCCAACAGCCCGTATATCCCCCGCTTCCGCAACGTTTATAAGCAGGAAACTAACTTTCTGCGCGGCTACGCGGCTGGTTTTCAGGCGGGTCGTTCCTCGGATACCGATCAAAGCGGGATGGGGGCCGACCTGAAGCAAAGTTTGCTAAACCCGAAGCTGGGTGGCTGGCACGTCGGATCGCACATGATGGGCGAAACCATTCCGAAAGAAAGCAACTACGTCGCGCTCGATTCGTCGCTGAAAGACCCGTACGGCATCCCGCAGCTCAAAATTGCGATTGCCTACGACGATAACGACGAGAAGATGATCAAGGATTATCAGGAGCAGATGACCGAGATGTTTCAGGCGGCTGGCTTCACCAATATCCGCCTGCGCGACGACAAACGCAACCCCGGCCTCGATATTCACGAGATGGGCGGTGTCCGGATGGGTAAAGACCCCAAAACGTCGATGCTAAACAAGTGGAATCAGCTGCACGCGGTGAAAAACGTGTTCGTCACCGACGGAGCAAGCATGACGTCGACCTCCACGCAAAACCCCTCACTTACCTACATGGCCTTCTCCGCCCGCTCGGTTGATTACGCCGTCAAGGCAATGAAAAAAGGTCTGGTTTAAGGTTCAGAGTTTAACGTTCAAGGTTTAAAGTCTACTGTTTGAGGTTGCTGCCCGTGTCAACCTTAAACAGTAGACTTTAAACATTAAACCAAGCCTTGCTTCTCTAAACTTTCCGTCGTAACGTTGCGTTAATTAAACTGAGTCTAAATAATTAACGCCGTCTTAACAAGCGGTGCCGGGAGTATGAGTAAGCGCAGTGTAGCCGATTTGAAAGTAGGAGAGCGGGCCATCATTCAGGCGTTCAACGACGAGGTGATGTCGCTTAAATTGCTGGAAATGGGCTGTTTACCCGGTGCTGAGGTGTGTATGGGCAGCAAAGCCCCTCTTGGCGACCCGATCTGTCTGCACGTGTCGGGCTATTGCCTGTCAATGCGCAAGGCCGAAGCCGCTACCATTCTTGTTGAGTAAGGTTAAGTCCTACAGGTTGCACGTTTTCGGGTCGATCCGTTGTTAACCTGCGGAGACCACCGACCGATAAACTGTACTACCGAGTTGAAGCCCCCCGTCATCGCCCTTATCGGCAACCCCAACGCGGGTAAATCATCGCTTTTCAATCAGCTAACCGGGCTGCGTCAGAAAACCGGTAACTTTCCCGGCGTCACGATGGACCGGAAATCGGGGCCGTGGGCTATCGACGAACAGACCACCGCTACCGTTGTCGACCTGCCCGGCGTGTATTCTGTTTATCCCAAATCGCTGGATGAACAGGTTGTCACCGATATTCTGGCCAACCCCAGCCATCCCGACTACCCCGATGTGGCTATCGTCGTAATCGACGCGTCGAACCTCCACCGAAACCTGCTGCTGTTTACGCAGGTCGCTGATCTGGGTTTGCCGACAGTGCTGGCGCTGAACATGCTCGACGTTGCCAAAGAGCAGGAGAAGGAAGTCAACGCGGTGCGGCTGGCGATGCGGCTGGGCGTGCCGGTCGTGCGGGTCAATGCCCGGCTGGGCGAAGGTCTCGATGCACTGCGCAAAGCCGTACAGAAGCAGATGCTGGAGCCGGTATTGCCCGGCAAACCCTTATTTGATCCCGCCGACGAAGCCCCTCAACTAATCGCTGAAACAAAGGCGCAGTATGGCCTGAGCAATAATTACCTGGCCCTGCAATACGTCATTCAGCACGACGGGTTTACGTTTCTCAACGAACAGCAGCGGCACAATCTGGACACGCTAATCTCCGACCATCAGTTCAGGGAAATTCCGTTCCAGGCCGACGAAACCATCACCCGATACAAGCGTATCGCGCAGATCGTTACGGAGGTCGTCACTGATCAGCGGCCCATTGGCAAACCGACCTGGACCCAGAAAATTGACAAAGTGCTGCTACACCCGATCTGGGGGTACGCCAGTTTTGCGTTTATCCTGCTGCTGATTTTTCAGGCCATTTTCGCCTGGGCCACGCCCTTCATGGACGGTATCGATGCGGGGGTAGCCTGGCTCAACGGACAGCTGAAAGAAAGTCTGCCCCCCGGCCCGCTCACCGATTTACTTACCGACGGTATTCTGGCTGGTATCGGGGTATTCTGGTGTTTATCCCCCAAATCGCTTTTCTGTTTCTGCTGGTGTCGTTGCTGGAAGAGTCGGGTTATATGGCGCGGGTCATGGTCATCATGGACCGGATTATGCGTAAGTTCGGGCTGAACGGGCGCAGCGTCGTACCGCTGATTTCGGGCGTTGCCTGCGCCGTTCCGGCCATCATGGCGACCCGCAGCATCGGCACCCGGCGCGACCGGCTGATTACGATTCTGGTAACGCCCCTGATGAGTTGTTCGGCCCGCCTGCCCATCTACACCATCCTGATTGCACTGGTTGTGCCGAGCCGCCGGGTGCTGGGTGTCTTCAACGTGCAGGGGCTGGCCCTGATGGCCCTGTATCTGCTCGGTCTGCTCAGTGCGCTGCTGGCGGCTTACGTGCTGAAACTGGTACTGAAAACGAAAGAACGCGGCTATTTCATTATGGAACTGCCTACGTTCAAGCTGCCCCGCTGGAACCACGTCGGGCTGACGGTTTGGGAAAGTGTGCGGTCGTTTGTGTGGGAAGCCGGGCGCGTGATTCTGGCCATTTCGATCATCCTATGGGTGCTGGCGAGTTACGGCCCCGGCAATACTATGCAACAGGCTGAAGACACCGTCCGGCGCGAACAGCCGACGCTGTCACCCGAGGAACTGAGTAATCGCGTTGCGTCGGAGCGGCTCGAAGCGTCGTACGCGGGTCGGTTCGGTCATTTCATCGAACCCGCTATCCGGCCGCTGGGCTACGACTGGAAAATCGGTATTGCGCTGCTTAGTTCGTTTGCCGCCCGCGAAGTATTCGTCGGCACGATGTCGACGATTTACAGTATCGGCGCCGGTGGCGACGACGAGGGCGTGACTATCCGCGAACGACTGTTGCAGGAGCGTAACCCCGAAACGGGTGGCCCGATGTATACGCCTGCACTGGCGTGGTCGCTGCTGATTTTTTACGTCTTCGCCATGATGTGCATGAGTACGCTGGCGGCTACGCAGCGCGAAACCAAAAGCTGGAAGTGGCCCGCCGTGCAGCTAGTGTACATGATGCTGCTGGCCTACGGTTCCGCTTTCCTGACATATCAGCTTATGAGTTGATCCCTTTCTGACGGGATATACAAAGCAGAACGCCCGCTGATCGTATGATCAGCGGGCGTTCTGCTTAAAATCTTATGGAGTAGTTTACCAGAGTATACCTTTCGCAATCAGCGGGAAGACGAATTGATAAACGATGTAGCCGAACAGAGCTATGGTGATGGTGCCAATGGCGGTAGTCTGATCGAAGAAAGACCGCGATTTGTTGCGGGTAGATGACCAGTTGCGTTGCGTCGTGTATTTCATCTCCGGTGTCAGTATCTTGTCTTGTACTATGGACAATTCTGATACCGGATGGGAGTCCACCTATACAGTTATTACGTGTGGCAAGCTAATCAGCCCGTAATCAGCGACTTCAAAATAGTGCCTGATTCGGACATTTCGTAAGCGGTAGGGGCAGTATGCAGGCATACTACTATACGTTAGCCCGGTTGTAGAATTATTTCTACGCTGGCGTCCCATCTTGTCTACGGATTTACTCCCAGCGTAACGCATCAACAACGTCTGATGCCGTCATACCGATCGGGCCGCGCTGTGAAGCCACCACATCGCCCGCTAACCCGTGGGCATATACGCCTAGTACGGCGGCTTCGACGGGGTCGTAGCCCTGCGCCAGCAACGCCGTCAGAACGCCCGTCAGCACGTCGCCCGTACCGCCGGTGCTCAGGCCCGGATTCCCTGTCGCGTTGAAATGCACCTCACCGTCGGGCGTCGCGACAGCCGAATATGCCCCCTTCAGCACGACGACAAGCTTGTGCGTTTTGGCAAAATCGCGCAGAAGGTCCAGCTTTTCGTAGTCGTCTTTCCAGGGCTTGGTCAGCCGCTCAAATTCTTTGGGGTGGGGCGTCAGGATGCTGTGTTTCGGGATCTGCGCGTACAACTCGCGGTTTTCGCTGAGCAGGTTTAGCGCATCAGCATCGATCACCATTGGCTTCTTTATCGTCGGCAGCAGTTCGCGCAGCATCGTCAGCGTTTCGGGCGCTTTGCCAATACCGGGGCCGATACCAACGGTCGAGTATTCCGACGGCGGAGTACTACTGATGCGGCTGGTACCGGTAAGCACCGTCTGATGACCGTCGGGCTGGCACATGGCTTCGGGCACCGACGATTGCAGAATTGGGTAGCCGCACTGAGGTACGTGTACCGTCAGCAACCCCACGCCCGACCGCAGGCAGGCCCGCGCCGAGAGCACAGCTGCACCCATCTTGCCGAAACTGCCCGCCAGCAGCAGGGCGTGGCCAAACGTCCCTTTGTTGGAATACCGCTCCCGCTTGTGCAGCAGCAGCCGTGCCTCGCGGGGTTGGGTGAAATAGTACGGCGTCGGGGCGAGATCGATATAGCGTTTGTGAAGCTGAATATCGACCAGGTGCCAGTTGCCAACGTATTTGCCGTTTTTAGGCAGTACAAACGCCAGTTTAGGCAGTTGAAACGACACCGTGTGATCGGGTTCGATAATCACATCGTCGGGCTGGTTGGCCTGATCGACGTACAGCCCGCTGGCAATATCAACCGAAATGACCGTTGCCGGGGCGCGGTTGATCGTCTCGATGGTTGCTTTGACGATACCCTCCGCCGGTCGCGACAGCCCCGACCCCAGAATGGCGTCGATTACGACTTCGTTGTGCCGTAGGGTGGGGAGGTCGCGAGAAAACTCGACGTATTTAATGTCTTCGGTGATGAGCTTGAGCCGACGGTGATTGTGCATAAAGTCGTCGGATTCGCGGGGCGCGTACCGAACGACGTACACCTCAACCGGATACTCACGTTCCATCAGCAGCCGGGCAATAGCCAGCCCATCGCCCCCGTTGTTGCCCAGCCCGCAGAAAATTTTTGTCGACGTCGTCGCCGGAAAATGATCGACGTACCAGTTGACGAACCCCAGCGATGCCCGTTCCATGAGATTCAGCGGAGCAATGGGTTCGTGCTTTATAGTCGACTCGTCGAGGGCGCGGATCTGGTCAACGTTCAGTATTTTCATTCGGGGTGTATTGGCTGAAGGAGGTAATTTTGCAAAAGTATTTTCCGGCCGCCAAAATTTTGCTATCTTTGCGGCTCATTTCGCAAATAGTTATCTGGCGATTTATATACGGTCATGAGCGAGTTAATCAAATTAGTGGAGGCAGACAATGCGCAGCGTCGCACCGAGTTGCCTACGTTCCGGGCGGGAGACACGGTGAATGTGCACGTCAAAATCCGCGAAGGAAATAAAGAACGGATCCAGGTATTCACCGGCACAGTTATTCAGCGCCGGAACCCAAGCAGCGGTGGCGAAACGTTCACCGTGCGTAAGGTATCGAACGGTGTAGGTGTCGAGCGGATTTTCCCGACCCTGTCGCCTAACATTGACAAAATCGAGGTAGTACGTATGGGTAAAGTACGTCGTGCCCGTCTGTTCTTCCTGCGCGGTCGTCAGGGCAAGGCAGCACGTCTGAAAGAGCGCAAGCCGAAACCAGCAGTCGTGGCTTAATTGCCGGCGTCATCGTCAGAAGCGTACCAGAGCCACCTGTATGGGTGGCTTTTTTTGTTGCAAAGTTGTAGAGTTTGATAGTTGTAGAGTCGTAAAGTTGCTACCGCCGGATGGCCCGACGCGCCAGTCCCGGCACCGTACGCGGCTGCGGGGGAACCGCAACTTTATAACTTTACGACTCTACAACTATCAAACTCTACAACTACCCCCGTGAACATTCCATTTTTTAAATACCAGGGTACCGGTAACGATTTTGTGATGATCGACGACCGGAGTGAAACCTTCCCCGCCAGCGATCAGGCCCTGATTGAGCGACTGTGCCATCGGCGATTTGGTATTGGTGCCGATGGGCTGATTCTGCTGCGCAACGACCCCGACTACGATTTTCGGATGATTTATTTCAATGCTGATGGAGCCGAAGGCAGCATGTGCGGCAATGGGGGCCGGTGTATCGTTCGCTTTGCCCACGACCTGAATCTGTTTGAGGGGCAAACGCGCTTTATTGCTGTGGATGGTGAGCACACTGCTACTGTAACGGACAACGATGTGTCGCTGAAGATGAGCGATGTAGCTGCTATTGGCGAGCAGGGGAACCATGTGTTTCTCAACACAGGCTCTCCGCACGCCGTGTTGTTTACGGATGATCTGGAATCGACGGATGTAGTGGCTGAGGGGCGTGCTATCCGGTACAGCGAGCCATTCAGCCCGGGTGGTACAAACGTAAATTTTGTACAGCAGACAGACCAATCGTCGTTGTATGTGCGTACATACGAACGGGGCGTTGAAGACGAAACCTACTCCTGTGGTACCGGTGTGACGGCGGCAGCGCTGGCGGCTCACAGTCAATTGGGTGTCGCGGAGCCGGTTGCCATACGCACGCTGGGTGGTAACCTGCGCGTATCGTTCAACCAGAAGCCCGATGGTACCTTTACCGACGTGTACCTGATTGGCCCGGCCCGGCGGGTGTTCACCGGAAGCTGTACAATCTGATTTTTATCCGTTGTTATGATCCTTTACAAAGCAAAGAGCTGGCTACCCGCTGTTTGGCATTTCCACACTGGTCCAACTGCATTTGCACTGTTCCGGCGGCTGGGTGTCGTACTGATTTACGTTGCGATCGTAACGACCGTTGAAATACACTACTTCGACACTCGCCTGAAAGACACGCCCAGTTCGTTTCTGTCGGCAATGGGCATTCTGCTTAGCCTGCTGCTGATCTATCGGACGAATACGGCTTATGACCGGTTCTATGAGGGTCGGACTGCCTGGGGGGCTCTGGTGAATAACAGCCGGAACCTGGCGCTTTACTTTAACGCCGTACTACCGCTCGATCGACACGAAGACCGATTGTTCTTCGCAAAGATGATTTCCAACTTTCCGTTCGCGCTCAAAAACCACTTGCGGGGAAGTACAAACACAGATGAACTGGAACTGCTGGACGACGAAGACAAACAAACACTGAATCGGTTCGATTACAAACCCGGTGGCGTGTCGAGCCTGCTATGGAACCGGTCAGAATCGCTGTACCGGGAGGGTATGCTGTCGACGTCGCAACATATCAACCTGAATCAGCGGCTCACAGCCATGATGGACGTGGCCGGTATCTGCGACCGGATCAAGAGTACGCCGATTCCGTTTTCGTACAACCTGTTTATCAAGCTGTTTATTACGATTTACGTGGGGGTATTGCCATTTACCATCGTTCAGGCGTTTGGGTACATGACCATTCCTGCCGTGGTGCTTACTTCCTATATTCTGATTGGGCTGGAACTGATCGGGGAGGAGATCGAAGACCCGTTTGGTGTCGACCGTAACGATTTGCCGCTGAATCAGATCAGCCAGTTGATTCGGGTCAACGTACACGATATCCTGAATTACGAACTGCCGCAGGCCGAGAAACAGGCCGCAAAACCCGGCTTCGTTATCGTCACGTAGGTTTTCTTTCGACAGGATTACAGGATTTACTTTCTTTTTCAACAGTAAATCCTGTAATCCTGTCGGTTATACATCCCCGATTAGGCCACCGTGAAGATGGTAGAGGGTGTGCTGCTGAAATTCGGGCTGACGCAACAGATCTTTAATGGCAATACGGCTGCGGGTACCGTTTGAGCACACGACGATCAGCGGATCATGGCCAGTCAGTTCGTCCTTGCGGGCTCGGATGTCGGGCAGGGGCAGGTTTAGACCACCCAGATTAAACTCGTCGAACTCCCATTCATCGCGCACATCAACAACCAGCGTGCCGGGCTGCTGCCGAAGCGAGTCGAGTTCATCCAGCGAAATATCGGAGTACGAATGAGTAAGCATACGTCGATACAACAACGGCAATTTGCACCCTGTTCAGTACCGTAGTAGAGAATCAGCGTCGACTAATCTCCAGAATAGCGATTTCGTGAACAGTGGGGCTTACCCAGCCACATGAAATAGCGCGTCGGTGGTTTGTTTCCTGAAACCGAACAATGACTGGGAGATGAACAAACTCCTTAGGGTCGAGATTCGATTCCGCGATTATACGTCGAACGAGAGGTAACGACGCAGCGATTGGTAAATACTGTTGACCTGTGTTAGGCGAACTTCCCGAATCGAGTTGCAGGTGGAGTTCACAGCCATCAGCGTACATACTGCTATCGTAAATAAAGGCGTTGATGCCACGTTCCGGACTAACTGCACCATTATCATCAGTATGGCAGCCAAATAGCAGGGTGAGTAGTAAGTAGCTGATATAGCGCATATGCTAATTGAGTTTTTCCATACAGGAGCCTGACGAATTGGGAAAGGTTGTAAAGCAGGGAGCCTTTTATTGCTGTCAATCTGTCAGCTAATTGCCCAACTGGAACAAGCTTTGTCTGGCAGTGGGCAGATACTATTTGGTTCGATTCCCTGACAAATTAGCTTTATGGAAAGCATACAACACGAAAAAGGAACGATCTCGATTCATACCGAGAACATCTTCCCGATCATTAAGAAGTTTCTTTATTCCGACCATGAAATCTTCCTGCGGGAGCTGGTGTCTAATGCCGTCGATGCAACGCAGAAGCTGAAGCAGTTGGCGTCGTTTGGCGAATTCAACGGCGAGCTGGGTGACTTGAAAGTGACTGTTTCGCTGGACGAAGAAGCCAAGACCATTACCATCAGCGATAATGGTATCGGGATGACGGCCGACGAAATCAAGAAGTATATCAATCAGATTGCGTTCTCCGGCGCGTCGGATTTTCTGGAGAAATACAAAGACAAGACTGACGATAAGGGTCAGATCATCGGGCACTTCGGACTGGGTTTCTACTCAGCGTTTATGGTGGCCAAAGAAGTTGAAATCGTCACAAAATCGTACCGCGAGAACGCTGAAGCCGCCCGGTGGGTGTGCGATGGCTCGACCGAATACGAACTGACGGCGGCTGAACGCCCGGAGCGCGGTACCGATATCATTCTGCACATCGCCGAGGATTCGGAGGAGTTTCTGAACAAAGGCCGGATTCGTGGTATCCTCGACAAGTACGCCCGTTTCCTGCCCACACCGGTTGAGTTCGACGGTGAGGTGGTCAACAACACGACGCCGATCTGGACGAAGTCGCCTTCGGAACTGACCGACGAAGACTACAAGACGTTCTACCGGGAGCTGTACCCGATGAGTGAGGAGCCGCTGTTCTGGATTCACCTCAACGTCGATTATCCGTTCAACCTGACCGGGATTCTTTATTTCCCGCGCATCAAAAACGAACTGCGGTTTCAGCGGGAGAAAATCCAGCTTTACAGTCGGCAGGTGTTTATCACCGACGAGGTGAAAGACGTAGTGCCCGATTTCCTGATGATGCTGCACGGCGTTATCGACTCGCCCGATATTCCGCTGAACGTGTCGCGGAGCTTCCTGCAAGCCGATACGAACGTCAAGAAAATCAACGGCTACATCACCCGCAAAGTCGCTGATAAACTGAATGAACTGTTTAATGCCGACCGGAAAGGATTCGAGGAGAAATTCGACGACATCGGTTTGTTCATCAAGTATGGCATCCTGAGCGACGAGAAATTCTGGGAGCGCGCCAAAAACTTCGTACTACTCAAAAGCACCGATGGTACGTATGCCACGATCGATGAGTACCGCGAGAAGACGCAGGCCAACCAAACCAACAAGTCGGACACGCTGGTGTGGCTCTACACCACCGACCGCAAACAGCAGGATGCCTACGTAGCCTCGGCAACCCGGCGCGGGTACGACGTACTGCTGCTGGACAACGTTATCGACGCCCACTTCATCAACGCGCTGGAGTCGAAGCTGGAGAAAGTACAGCTACAGCGCGTCGATGCCGATACGCTCGACAAACTGATCGACAAAGACATCAGCAACGACAGCGTACTGTCGACCGACGATCAGACAAAGTTGAAAGAGCTGTACGAGAAGACGCTCGACAACAAGACGCTGACGATCACGGTAGCCGCGATGCCCGCCGACGAAATGCCCGTTACGATCACGCAGCCGGAGTTTATGCGTCGGATGAAAGACATGTCGGCGCTATCGGGTGAACAGTCGTTTTATGGCAATATGCCCGCGATGTATAATGTCGCTATCAACGCCAACCATCCACTGATTGGTCGTCTGCTGGCCGAAACTGATGAAGCCGCGCAGCAATCGCTCGTCAAACAAACGTACGATTTGGCGCTACTGGCGCAGAATATGCTGACGGGCGCTGAGCTGACCGCCTTTGTGCAGCGCACGGTGGCGAAGCTGTAGTCGGAGGGGCTAATCAGTACGAAAGGGCCACTCAGTCGGGTGGCCCTTTCTGTTTACACAGCGGCATCAGCTGCGAATGGGTATAGGTACGTAGCTTAATTAGATTATATTGCCTCGCCAATTTATTCGTTAAGTAGTATTGAGTAAATATACTTAGCTGGGTAGTGATTGACGTATAGAGGTAGTATGTTTGGGGCCAATTTTTGCGGTTCAACCGTCGTTAGCCGGGTATCATCGTATACAACTGTACGATTGACTATTTCAACAGTATAATTTGTAGTAATTAACTTCATCTATTTAATCGACAGTGGTGGAATCCTGATAGATTCCTAGTCATATAACATGCTACAAGCGCAGTTTCCCATTTTGTTGGTCGACGACGACGAGCAGATTGCTGATGTACTGAAACGGGCAGCTCAATCGAGTTTTCCAGAAGCTTCGTTCATACACGTTGCCAGTTTTGAAGAAGCAAAATCATATATAGACGACCTGGAGGGAAGAGGCCCAAAGATCGTGTTGCTTGATATTGATCTGAAAGGGGCAGTCGATGGGCTGGATTTTCTGGCCATGTTACGGGCGCATCCTAAAGGACGGCTGTTACCCGTTGTCATGCTGTCGGGCTCGAAGACACCCCGGCAAATTGAACGGTCGTACGCCTTTGGTGCATCAGCGTTTACGGTGAAACCCTACTCGTACAGCGACTGGAAAACGTACCTGTACAATCTCAGAACCTATTGGTTTGAAACAGTAACACTGCTTGACTTCCGTCACCGCCGGGAAGCCTGATTAGGGTTGAGGGCGTCGGGTGAACCACACCCGACGGCGGGCCGCCAGCCGGGCCATGAAGAACAGCAGAACAACAATCAGAACTACGAAAGCAACCAGCGGTAGAAAGATTGTTAACAGCGAAAGGCTGAATGAAGCCACGTTTTCCCCCGTTGCCACTACGGGGTTAGCCAATCCGCCAGTGGTAGCGGTAGAGCCCAGTCGAAGCAGGCTGGTACCCGCCTGAATGATACCCGCTGAACCACCACCCATCAGAAGGCCCAATCCCCAGTGGAATACCGGGTTGTCGATGGGTAGGAGCGAAGTGCTGAGCAAAGTACCTGCAATGATCGATGCGGGTGTGGCGATGGTATCGAGTATGTTGTCGAGCCAGGGAATGTAATAGGCTCCCAACTCAAATACAGTGGCTACAGCTAGTCCGAATAGCGTAGTTGTCTGGCTAAGCCATTCAAAACCGGCCATTGGGCTTATATATCCGAGCCGGGCTGCTATACTCGCCAGCAGCAAGGGCACGAATACACGGAAGCCGCAGCAGGCCGCCAGCCCAACGCCCAGGCAGGCACTCATTATCCAGGCAATAGACATAGTTCGTTACACTGTTTCTGTATGCCTAACCTATTTCCCGAAGAAGGGTTTGTTTGAAACGCCAGTTTCATTTTGTCCGCAACCTGCCTGTTGTCGTTTATTTACTGCGATGAACAACTTAGGTCGTCGAGGCTCACTGTTTGCAGGACCGGCAGGGGTAGTGCCGCCGTCGTAGTTGTCAGCGGGTTGCTGCTACGTTTTTGCTATCGTTATCGGACACAGGCAACGAATATTTCCAGAACAAACCGGGTCCCTCTAATTTGTTCGATACTGGTTCACGACTGGCGAGTTGAATACCACAGGCAGGCATCATGTCAGAAACTGCCGACTCCGAATAAACGACTTCAATACACAGGCCCTGCTCTTCTGCCTTTTCCAGCATATCGAACAGATACGTCACCCCTACAATGTAGAAAGCTTCCGTCAACGTTTGCGCGTAGGTCCACTCGGGTGTGCCGCGTTTCGCAGACTCACCGATTGTCATATACTTCTTATACAGTTCAAATCCGTTCATGGTATCTGCCAGGGGAGAAAAGCAGTTAAATCGGTGGCAAACTGACTTATACTCAGCAGAAACACAAATTCTGTTTAATTTTAGTTAAACAAAATTTACTAAATGGAAACATGAGATTAATTTGTATGCCGATACGGGATATATAGTGAATTAAATCAGCTGTTGCTGGTAACTAGCTGAAAAACTGAGGGTTGAAATTCATCAGATAGACCTCGTCGGTGGCGCGGGTCAGAGCAGTATACAGCCAGCGAACAAATTCGTGGTTGACCTGCCCCTCCGGTAGAAACCCCTGATCGATAAACACCGCATTCCACTGGCCACCCTGCGCCTTGTGGCAGGTCAGGGCATACGCGAATTTCACTTGCAGTGCATTCAGGTACGGGTCGCGCCGGATGGCTTCAGCTCGTTCTTTCTTACTTTTTATGTAGAAGTAATCCTGCGCAACGCTTTCGTACAGCGCTTTCGACTGTTCCTGCGTCAGCGAGGGTACGGGTGAGTGCAGCGTATCGAGCAGAATTTTGGCTTCGAAGTCCGGGTGATCTTCGTAGTCGATGAGCCGCATCGTAACGGTCGCAAACCGGAAGCCGTGCATCTCCTCGTGCCGACGTACCTTCTGCACCTCCACAAACTCACCGTTTGCCAGAAAACCCGCCGGGGAGTCTTCGCCCAGAACGGTGTAGTTGTTCCGGGCAATCATCAGCATGTCGCCCGCGTCAAGCTCATCTTCACACTGATCGATCATTCGCCGGACGAACTGATTATACTGCGAGGCCGTCTTGTTGGATCGGCAAATGATGGCCGTATTTTCCCGGCCGTATTTGTTGTACGCGTAGCGAATGCCGTCTTCCAGCTTGGTTAGTGGCATTTTGAATATGTCGCGGAAGGAGCGAACGTCGATCTGAATGGGCGGAACGCCAGTTGCCGGTGCCGTCGGACCATCGCTCAGGAGGGCGTCGAAGCCAACCGCTTTGGGGGTAGGGTCGCCAGTACCGATACCCTGTTCGGCGAGCAGTGTCCGCAGGTCGGTGGCGTTGTAAAGAATACCCGATTCTTCATCCTGACGCATCACTTCGGTCAGCTCCTGCTCGTAGACATGCATATCGAACGAACTCGCCAGAAAGCCCCGGTCAAGGGCGGGGCTGAGGTCGCGCCCAACGGGCGGAAGCTGCGCCGTGTCGCCCACGAGCATGAGCTTGTTGCCGGGGTTTTCAAACACAAAGTCGATCAGGTCGGTCAGTAGTCCTTTGCCCCCGAAATCGGCTTCGTCCGAGATCATTGAAGCCTCATCAACGATAAAGAGCGTGTCTTCGTGGTAGTTTTTTTGCCGCTGAAACGCGAGCGACCCCGATCCTGGATCGGCCACCTGCCGGTATATTTTTCGGTGAATGGTCTGCGCCTGCTTCTTGGAATAGCTGGCCATGACTTTTGCCGCCCGCCCGGTGGGCGCGAGCAGAACGGATTTGTAGCCGAAGCGGGGCAGAATCTTGATCAGCGTCCCAACGAGTGTGGTCTTACCCGTACCGGCATAGCCCCGGAGCAGGAAGCAGTCGCGGTATGGATCGAGTTCGGGGGTGTCGGTACTGATAAAGGCACTGATTTTATCGAAGAAGTCCAGCTGCCCGGACGTGGGTTTAAAAGGGAAACGTTTGGCCAATAAACTGGCCGCCGTCTGGGTATCATTCATGCTACTAATTTACGAAAAAACGACTATATTCACCCGCCACTTAACCCCCTCAGTACGATGAAAATACGCCAAATTCTACAAGGAAAATCAATTAACGCGCTGTTCTCGGTTGGTTCGGGAGAAACCGTACTTGACGCCCTCAAACTGATGGCCGAGAAAAATATCGGAGCCGTACTCGTTGTCGACAACGACGAGCTGACCGGTATTTTTTCCGAGCGCGATTACGCCCGCAAGATCGTTCTGAAAGGCCGCCACTCCGACGATACGCTGGTGCGCGACGTTATGACCCCCAACGTCATTACGATCGAACCCGAGCAGCGGCTGGAAGACTGTATGCAGATCATGTCCGACAAGCACATCCGGCACCTGCCCGTCATGGAGTCGGGTAAACTAATCGGCATTATCTCGATCAATGACGTGGTAACAGCCATCATGCGCGACCAGAAAACCCGCATCGACTCGCTGGAAAGCTACATCTCCGGTAGCCCGTACTGATGTGGTGTTTAAGGTTTGTTGTTTGAGGTTTAAGGTTGTTATGGCTGCTAAGCGACAACTTTAAACCTCAAACAACAAACCTCAAACTAGAAACTTCTACCTTTGCGTCCCAAAATCTTGATTTTGCTGTGACGCAGGTACTTGACAAGCCCCGGCAGGAGGTGATTACGCTGTATGGAAACCGGCTTCGGCTGCGGGTCTGTGGCCTCTATTGTCAGAACGATCAGCTGCTGATGGTCCGGCACCGGGGTATCGGCCCGACCGATACATTCTGGTGTCCGCCCGGTGGGGGCGCGCAATTTGGCGAGGCCGCTCCCGACGCGCTCGTCCGTGAATTTGCCGAAGAAACCGGACTGGACGTGCAGGTGGGTGAACTGCTGTTCGTCAACGAGTTTATGCAACCGCCCCTGCACGCGCTTGAGCTATTTTTTCGGGTCGACGCGCTGGGTGGGCAGTTGCTGGCAGGTACTGATCCGGAGATGAGCGCCGATGGGCAAATCATTCAGGAAGTGCGGCTGATGTCGTTTGATGAGATCAAAGCATACCCGCCCGAAGAGGTCCATGCCCTGTTCCGGCTTTGCCACTCGCTCAGCGATGTCTTTGCTTTACGCGGCTATTTGCCCCGTTAAGGCAGTAAAAAGCCAGTTTTGCTTCTTTACCGTAGACTCATCTCGCAAAAAATAAGTAGGTTGTAACACCAAACGATTGTCTGGTTCCTGTGCAGATTCTTCAGATGCCCACCCCCACCATCAGTATCCATGCTGACCAATTCGGTCCGGAACAGTCGGCGCGGGCGGTACTATGTCTGGAAGCGGGGCACGACCGGTTTCGGTTCATTGCACTGGATGACCGTGGGCAGGGGCAATGGCTCGAAGATTATGCGTTCCCCTCGTTGCTAACCGATCGTCTGCCGACTGACCTGCTGGCCGATATTTTTCGCGATCACCCGTTGCTGACGGCGTCGCCCTGGCAGGAAATCCGGGTGAGTATCAATACGCCATCGTTCACGCTGGTGCCTCAGCCGCTCTACCGGAAGGAATACGCCGGTAGTTACCTGGCCCTGATGCGGGGGAGTCAGTTGCCCGCGCATGAGTTTGCGCAGGCCTACGCCCACGAAGCCGAAGGCTATTTGTCGGTGTTTAGCCTGAGCCACGATCTGGCCGATTTCTTTTCGGAAGCGTACCCGCTGCAACCGCTGACGTTTGTGCATCAGGTAGGGGCGCTGCTCGAAGCGACGGCTGCGTTGGCCCGGCAAACACCCGGAGAGCCGACGGTTTATCTGTATTTTGAAGATGAATTCGTGACGGTCATCTGTCGCACCGGATCCGCGCTGCGCTATTGCAACCGGTTTGGCTACAGAAATGCGCAGGACCTGACCTATTACGTACTGTATACACTCGCCGAACTACAGATCGACCCCGAAACAGCGGTTGTGATGTTATATGGCGAAATCACTCCGTTTGCCGAACGGTATACCGAGCTGAGTCGGTTTCTGGCGCACCTGCGTTTCGGTACGTTCCCCCCCGGTCTGACGCTGAGCAGCGACTTCAGCGATCTGCCCGACCATCGTTATCTAAGCCTGTACGGACTTTGCCTGATGGGAGAGTGACGTAGCCATGTCGGCGACAGCTCCCGGCTTTCTATGAAGAAAATAGCGTTGTTTCCCGGTTCGTTCGACCCCTTCACGCGTGGTCACGAAGATATTGTCCGGCGCGGATTGAAACTGTTCGACGAAGTTGTGATTGGCATCGGCAAGAATGCCCGCAAAGACCGGTACTTTCCGCTGGAACAGATGATCCTGCTGATCGAAGAAGCGTTCGCCGATGAACCGGCCGTGCGGGTTATTAGCTATGAAAACCTGACGGCAGCCGTTGCCCGCGACATAGGAGCCCGGTTTCTACTGCGGGGCCTGCGCAACACCACCGATTTTGAGTACGAGAACGGTATCTCACAGGTCAATCGGTACGTGTACGAAGAGGTCGAAACAATCTTTCTGATTACCTCGCCCGAACTGGCTCCGATCAGTTCGAGCATCATCCGGGATCTGCATCGTTACGGGCAAAACGTCGATCCGTTCCTGCCGTACAAGTTGAATGATAGAGTGATAGAATGATTGAATGGACTGATTTGCTTACCACTCAATCACTCATTCACTCAATCACTCATTCATTTCTGGCTCTCGTCTATCACGTATCGTATTGAACTGAACGAGTTGGTGAGGGCCTGCTGGGTCTGGCGTGAGTCGAGCCACGCGAGTCGTTCGATGCCTTCTTCAGCTTGCGGGGCCATGTTGGCATCGTCGATAACCGTCATCTGGTACCATTTTGTGCGTTTCAGTATCCGGCTGCCGTTGAGCGCATAGGTATGCCAGGTTGTGCAGATGCGATCGCCCACTTTCACGCGTACGCCGGTTTCTTCCTCCACCTCGCGGGCTGCACCTTCGCGCGATGATTCGCCGTTGTCGAGTTTCCCTTTCGGTAAGTCCCAAACGCCCCGGCGGAACATCATCAGGATTTTGCTGTCTTTGCCGACCACGCCACCGGCGGCTTTGATAACCTTGAAATTTCGTTTGACGGCCGATTCACAATCTGATTTACTGAGGCAACCCAGCGTGATCGACAGTAGCCGACCGGACTTTGTTTTTTGCAACAGCGTCAGCAGTTTGTCGACGGTAGCGGGGGTAGCGTTCAGAACAAGCAGGTGCCCCGTCAGCGATTCTTCTTTGACGACACCCAGCCGGGCATCGATGATATTATCAAAATCCGTTGTTGATGTTAGCGCAGGTGATCCCGTCAGGCGGGCCGCTGTTTTCAGACTGATGAGCCGCAGGGGGCGGTCGTCAATAAAGACAATCATGAAAAAGAATAAATAAGTAGCAAAGGCAAAAGTAACGAAACGCGCGGTCTAACCTGCGGCAAATAAGGGCGGAAACATGCCCTATTATGCTATTTTTGCGTCAGGCCAATTCTCTCCCTGTGTGGAACTGCTGATAATTCTGTTGCTGACGATTCTGAATGGTGTCTTTTCCATGTCAGAAATTGCCCTTGTTTCCTCCCGAAAATCGCGCTTTGAAGCGGCTGCTAAAAACGGCGACCGGCAGGCACAGTCGGCGCTCGATCTGGCCAATTCGCCGAACCGATTTCTGTCGACGGTGCAGATCGGGATTACCCTGATCGGTCTGCTGACGGGTATTTTCTCCGGCGATAAGATCACCACCGACGTTGAAGGGTATGTGGCCCAGATCGCCGTGCTGCAACCCTACGCCCACTCGGTGGCGGTCGTACTGGTGCTGATCGTGCTGACGTACGTATCGCTGGTGCTGGGTGAACTGGTGCCAAAACGTATCGGTCTGTCGAATCCCGAAGGCATTGCCAAAACGATGGCGGCTCCCATGATGCTGCTCTCGAAACTGACCGCACCGTTTATCGCGCTGCTCACCTTTTCGAGCGATACGCTGATTAAGTTGTTGCAGATCAAGCCCAATGACAGTGCTGTTACGGAGGAAGAAATCAAAAGTCTGATTCAGGAAGGCACGACCGGGGGCGCAATCGAGGAAATTGAGCAGGAGATTGTACAGAACGTGTTTCAACTCGGCGACCGCAAGATTACGTCGCTGATGACCAACCGGCAGGAGATCGTTTACCTTGATCTTGAGGACGATCCGGCCGAGAACAAAGAAAAAATCACGACGCACCGCCACTCCGTATTTCCGCTCTGTAATGGCGGGGTCGATGAGGTTATCGGCCTGATCTATTCAAAGGATTTTCTGGGTAAAGACCTCGATACGGAACTGCTGCGGCTGAACGACTTAAAACGTGACGCGCTGTTTGTGCCCGAAAACAACCGGGCGTATCAGGTGTTGGAGCGGTTCCGCGAGCGCAAGCAGTACGTCGGCGTGATTGTCGATGAATATGGCGGTGTGCTTGGCGTCGTTACGCTCAACGACATTCTGGACGTACTTGTCGGTGACATCGACGACGCAACCGACGACTACGAAATCCGCAAACGCGACGACGGTAGCTACCTGATCGACGCGCAGCTACCGTTCGAAGATTTTCTGTCTTACTTTGAGATTAGTATTACACCGCAGAATCGTCGTGACCTGACTGGCTTCGATACACTCGGCGGTTTCGCGCTGCATATTCTGAAAGATATTCCTCAGACGGGCGAGCAGTTTGCGTGGCAGTCGTACCGGTTCGAGATCGTGGATATGGACAAGAGCCGTATCGACAAAATCATGGTCTGGCGGGCTGCCGAAGATTAAGCCGCCAAACAGTCGCTGATCGTTTACAGTTTTTGGTATGTAGCGAACGTGTAGCCTGGAAAGCCTACATCCAACGAAAACCGTCAACGACAATGAACACAAACGACAACAGCGGGCGTCCGCTTCGCGATGTACCGTCTGGCCTTGACCACGACCCCAACGCCGACGAAGAAATCATCAATCAACAGCAGGACAAAGCAGCGACCGATCTCGAACTCGCTGATTCGGAAAACGCACCTATCGCACCGGCAAATCTGTCGGAAAATATAGCCTACGCACTCGATGGTAGCGGCCCCGGCCCAACCGATGCAAAGCCGCAGGTTGGCGAAGCGAAACACGTTACGGAGGGTATTACCGGAGCCGGGCTGGAAGACGAAGAAAAGAATCTGTCGTAAATGACGACGTGCTGTTAGGGGGCACCATAAACAAGCGGGCCGGTCAGTTAGCTGACCGGCCCGCTTGTTTATACCACTTCTTTGTACTGCATTCGGTACAGGTTGGCGTAAAATTCGCCCCGCTGCAACAGCTGTTCGTGCGTACCCTGCTCGACAATATGCCCCTTATCGACGACGATGATGTTGTTTGCTTTCTGAATGGTCGACAACCGGTGGGCAATAACGATAGCCGTACGCCCTTTCATCAGCGTACTGATAGCGTGCTGAATCATCTCCTCCGTCTCCGTATCGACGGACGACGTTGCTTCGTCAAGCACAATAATCTTCGGGTCCTGCACCATTGCCCGGACAAACGAAATCAGCTGACGCTGCCCAACGGATAGTGTCGAGCCCCGCTCCATCACATTGTATTGGTAACCACCCGGCAGTCGCTCGATCAGGTCGTGAACACCAACGAGCTTGGCCGCTTCGACCATTTTTTCGCGGCTGATGCGCTTGTCGCCGAGGGTAATGTTGTTCTCAATTGTATCGGAAAACAGAAACACGTCCTGCAACACGACACCGATATTCCGGCGCAGGTGGCCCAGTTCGTAATCGTGAACGTCGACACCATCGACGCAAATTTCGCCTTTATTGATGTCGTAGAATCGGCTGAGCAGGTTGATAATCGACGACTTACCCGCCCCGGTTGCGCCGACAAATGCAACTGTTTCGCCCGCTTTGACGCGGAAGCTGATGTCGCGCAGCACCCAGTTTTCTTCGTTGTACGCAAACCAGACGTGATCGAAACTTACGTCGCCCCGGAGGGTGGCGGGGGCATGCTTTCCGTTGTTGAGGGTATACTCGTCGCTATCGAGGAGTTTGATGATCCGGTCGGTGCTGACGATACCCATTTGCAGGGTGTTGAAGCGGTCGGCCAGCATCCGGATTGGGCGGAAAAACAGGTTAATAAACATCACGAAAGCCGTAACGGTCCCGAAGGTGATGTCGGAATGAATAATCTGCCGCGCACCGTACCACACAACCAGCCCCACGGCTACCGCCGAAATAATGTCGGCGACGGGGTAATAAATCGAATAGTAAAGGATAGAGCGGATGTTGGCCTTGCGATGTTCGCCGTTTATGTCGCGAAACTTGTCGGCTTCAATGGCTTCGCTGCCGAAAATCTGCACGATGCTCATACCGGTGATGTGTTCCTGCACAAACGAGTTCAGGTTTGCCACCGCCGTTCTGACTTCGTTGAACGACTTCTTGATTTTTTCCTTGAAAATATACGTGCTGATCAACATCAGCGGGATGGTCGACAGGCTGATGAGTGCAAGCCGCCAGTCGGTATACAGCATTACGCCGATCACCAGCACCAGTTGCAGAATATCGCCAGCGATAGCGGCCATCCCTTCGCTAAACACATCTGCCAGCGTTTCGACGTCGGAAATGGAGCGTGTAACGAGTCGGCCGATGGGGGTGTTGTCGAAGAATTTCAGCCGCAGCGTCAGAATCTTGCGGTAGAGCTGCACCCGGATATCCCGAATAACGTACTGCCCCAGCCAGCCCGACAAGTACGTGTTATAAAACTGAACAGCCGCCTGCACGACCAGCACCACCAGCATGACGATGAGCATAGTCGTCAGCCGGTTGTAGTCACCGGCACTGATGACATCATCAATGGTGTATCGAATCAGGAGGGGAGTCAGCGGAGACAGACAGGCGGCCAGCATAATGATGGCGACCAGTCCGAAAAAGCGACTCCGGTAGGGCTGTACGAAAGCGTAGAGCCTTTTCAGAATGACTACATCGAAGATGCGGCCACTTTTTGTTTCTTCGTTCACGGAAAGCGGGGGAGTTCAGCAGGATAACCCAATCGGCGTAGCGAACGTTTCCCAAGCCATACGATTCCTCACACCCAGGCTCTGACTGTATCCCACAGCAGGTATACGTTCAGCCCGATAATCAGGGCAGTTACGGCCCAGGCCGTCACCTTCATCCAGCCGGAATTGACGAATTTACCCATCTTCAGTTTGTCGCCCGTGAACATCACCAGCGGCACTACGGCAAAGCTGAGTTGCAGGGATAGAACGACCTGACTGAACACGAGCAGTTCCGAGGTGCCGTGCTCACCATACAGAATGGCGACGATCAGGGCAGGAACGATGGCAATCAGGCGGGTGATGAGTCGGCGTAACCACGGCTTGATGCGCAGGTGCAGAAACCCTTCCATCACGATTTGCCCCGACAGCGTACCCGTCAGCGTCGAGTTTTGGCCCGATGCCAATAGGGCCACGGCAAACAGGATACCAGCCAGTTTGACGCCAAGAACCGGATCGAGCAGCCGGTGGGCATCGGTAATGTCGGCGACGGTTTGATTGCCCGAATAGTGAAAGGCCGCAGCTGCCAATACGAGGATGGCCGCGTTGATGAAAAACGCCAGAAACAGTGATACTGTCGAGTCGATGGTGGAGAATCGAATAGCTGTCTGCCGACCGGCATCGGTTCGGGGGTAGTCGCGGGTCTGTACGATACTCGAATGCAAATACAGATTGTGCGGCATCACGGTAGCCCCCAGAATACCAATGGCGATGTAGAGCATGCTGGGGTTGGTCACGATTTCGGGCCGGGGAAGTAACCCGTCGACTACCGAACCCATGTCGGGTCGCGACACAATCAGCTCATAGCCGAAGCAGGCCAGAATAATAAAAATCAGGCTGGCAACGATTCGTTCGATGACCCGAAAGCCTTTGTTCTGCAAATACAGCAGCAGCAGCACGTCGGCGGCTGTGATGAGAATGCCAACCGCCAGCGGCAGGCCGAACAGCAGGTTAAGCGCAATGGCAGACCCGATCACTTCGGCGAGATCGGTTGCGGCAATGGCAATCTCGGCCAGTAGCCACAGCACAAACGCTACGGGTTTGCTGAAATGGTCGCGGCAGGCCTGAGCCAGATCACGACCGGTGGCAATGCCCAGTTTAAGCGACAAGTGTTGCAGGAGAATCGCGAACAGGTTGGAAATCAGCACGACCGACAACAGCCGGTACCCAAACCGTGCGCCACCGGCAATGTCGGTGGCCCAGTTGCCGGGGTCCATGTAGCCAACCGCTACCATCAGCCCCGGTCCGGCGTAGGCCATGAGCGTCCGAAAAAAACCGGCGTTGTGTGGTACGGAGACCGAGCTATGTACGTCGGCCAGCGAGTTGGTCGTACTATCCTGCCGCCAGCCTTTTGTTGTTGTATTCGTAACGTTCATGTAAGGGGGAAGAAAGCCGCGGGGAGAAAAAGAAACCAGCCCGAACGTTGGCTTCTTAGTTCTTTTCTGTTTGCACGCCTTTACTCAGATTCTATGGCAATTCAGCTATGTAACGTATAAAAGTAAGGAATGTTGAAACAAAAATTTAGACTCCTCTAAATTTTTAGAAAGTTTAACACAAAAAGTACCTTTGCGCGTAAACTGTTGATACCTGCCCATTCGTTGTAAGGCTGGTTAGTCTCTTATGCATTCGTTCACGGAAGAAAATTATCTGAAAACGATTTATGCGCTCGCGCTACGGCAGGAGGGCGACGTGAGTACGAACGCGTTGGCGGAAGTCACGGCTACAAAAGCGGCTTCGGTAACGGATATGCTGCGTAAACTGGCTGATAAAGAGCTGATTCACTACAAAAAATACCAGGGCGTACGGCTGACGGAAGAAGGCGAACGGCAGGCTCTACGGATCATTCGGCGGCACCGCCTGTGGGAAGTATTTCTGGTTGACAAGCTGGGTTTTGGCTGGGATGCGGTGCATGACATTGCCGAGGAACTCGAACATATCCGCTCCGACGAACTGACGAGCCGACTGGATGCGTTCCTGAATCACCCGCAGTTCGACCCCCACGGCGACCCGATTCCGACGCAGGCCGGTCAGATGCCCGCGACGGAATACCGGAAGCTATCGGAAGTCAGCGTGGGCGAATCGGTGCGGCTGATGGGTGTACTGGAGCATTCGACGGCATTTCTGCAACACCTCGACCGCTGCCAGCTTACGCTGGGCTGCGCCGTTTCGATGGGCGAAATCAATCCGTTCGATCGGTCAATACGTATTGTCAGCGAATCAGGTCAGCCGATCTTCGTCAGCCACGAAGTCGCCCGGAATCTACTGGTGGAATAGTGGGTCTAAAGTTTAAAGTTCGAGGTTTAAGGTTATTGACAAGCCGCCAACTTTAAGCCTTAGACGTTAAACATTGAACTGAACAAATGAAACTCTTAGACTGGTATATTCTGAAACGCTTCCTGCAAACCTACATCTTCGTGGTGATGGTGATTGTACTGGTGGTGGTGATGATCGACTATACCGAGAAGGTGGATAACTTCCACAAAAACAACGTAACAGCGGCTGAGATTCTGGGTCAGTATTACCTGAATTTCATTCCTTACTGGGCCAACTACATCAGCCCGCTCATGGTGTTTATCGCGACGGTATTCCTGACGTCGCGGCTGGCGGCCCGCACCGAAATTATTGCTATGCTGAGCAGCGGCATCAGCTTCATTCGGCTGCTGTGGCCGTACTTGCTGGGGGCGTCGGTGCTGGCTGTGCTGACGTACTTTATGGTCAATTACATCATTCCGAAGGCCAACAAAACCCGGATTGCGTTTGAGATCAAGTACATCAACAACCCGTACACGTATTCGGGGCGAAACGTACATATTAAGATAGCGCCCAATACATACGCGTATCTGGAAAGCTACAACAACCTGAGCAACACGGGTTATAAGTTTACGCTGGAGCGGGTCGAGGGGAATCAGCTGAAGGCGAAGCTCTCGGCCGACCGTATCGAATGGGATACCAAGAAGAAGAAGTGGGGCATCTATGATTACACCGTCCGGTCGATCAACGGGCCGACGGAAACGCTGACCCCCGGCACCCGCATCGACACGACGCTGAACCTGAAACCCGACGATTTCAGCTCTGATTTCAACCTGTTTGAAACCCTGACGCTCCCCGAGTTAAACCACCACATCGAACTGCTACAAAGCCGGGGTGCCGATGGGGTCGAGACGTATCTGATTGAGAAATACAGCCGTGACACCCGTCCGTTCGCCATTATCATCCTGACGGTAATTGGCGTCATTATGTCGGCCCGGAAGAGTCGGCGGGGGGTAGGCTGGCAGGTGGCACTGGGCTTCTTTCTGGCCTTCACATACCTGCTGTTTTTCATGCTGGCCAAAGGGATCGCGCAGGAGGGCTTTCTCAACCCGATCATCGCGGTCTGGCTCCCAAACCTTATTTTTGCCGCCATCGGCCTGTTGCTCTACAACACTATTCCGAGGTAAACAATGATAGAATGAATGAGTGATAGACTGATTGAATAGAAAAGTGTCTGCGCCAGCCTATTCAATCAGTCTATCACTCGTTCATTCTATACTCCCACATTATGCCCCAGAAGCCTTCGCCTACTGATTATTTCCAGCTTCATTTCATTGTCCTGATCTGGGGGTTTACGGCTATCCTGGGTAAACTGCTGCAACCGCTTGACGCATCGGCGGTGGTACTGTTCCGGACGGGACTAGCGACGATTGGACTGCTGGCCGTGCTGCGGTTTCGGAAACAGTCGATGGACGTTTCGCCCGCAGATCGCTGGAAGCTGCTGGCCACCGGGGGCGTTATTGCCCTGCACTGGGTGCTGTTTTTTCTGGCGGCCCGGCTCGCCAACGTATCGGTTTGTCTGGCGGGTATGGCAACGAGTTCGCTGTGGGCCAGCGTGCTCGAACCGATTGTGTTACGTCGGCGCGTCCGGCTCATCGAAGTCATACTGGGGGGCGTCGTGATGTCGGGCCTGTACCTGATTTTTCGCTTCGAATTTGATAAAATGGCCGGGCTCGTGGTGGCGGTGCTATCGGCCATGTTATCGTCGCTATTTACCATTATCAACAGCCGTTTCGCGCAGCGCTACGAATCGCTGGTTATCTCGGCCTACGAGATGGCGGGGGCTACCGTCGGGGCGCTTGGGCTGTGGCTGGCTGTGCGTTACGTGGGTCCGGCAGGGGCTAATGCGACTGTGCAGTTTGTGCCCGAAACGGCTGCGCAATGGCTGTGGCTGGGTATCTTGTCGATGGTCTGTACGGTATACGCGTATTCGGTAGGGGTAGGGCTACTGCGTAAGTTTTCGCCGTATATGGCCATATTAACCGTAAATTTGGAGCCAGTGTACGGAATTTTGCTGGCTGTACTGATCTTTGGCGACACGGAACGTATGACGGCTGGCTTTTATCTGGGCACACTGGTTATCCTGCTGGCGGTACTTTCTTACCCGTTTCTGGATCGGCCGAAGGTCGAGCCGGCGTAGCGGTAGCAAGCTGTACGGCAGTCACTACACTGCATGAAACATCTTTTTTCTGATCGGTTGGTTGCCGTAGCAACCGGTCTGTTCGTTGTGCTGACCTACCTGCCCTTGGTGCTGCTGTCGGCGCACAACCACCCCTCGGCAGCTGATGACTACTGCTTCGCTGATACGGCGGTGCGGTACGGTTTCTGGGCCGCTCAGAAACTCTACTACAACGGCTGGACAGGCCGATATTTCTCCAATATGCTGGTGCACGGCAGCCCGTTGGTCTGGGGCTGGTACGACGGCTACCGGCTCATCCCGGCGCTGACCGTGACGGGGTTCCTGCTATCAGTCTACAGCTTTACCGACGAAGTTCTGCGCGATCGCCCACGCGCAACCCGACTGTCGGTTGCGGGCCTTCTCTTCTTCGCCTACATGGTGGCCCTGCCCAACACGGTAGAAGGCTTTTTCTGGGCTTCGTCGGTCGTTGCCTACACCATTCCGGCCGCGTTGACGCTCTACTGGCTGGCCATCGTGATGCGCTGGTATCGCCTTCCGGCCGGTTTGTACCGCAATCTGAACGCTTTTTGGGCGGGTGTGCTGGTTTTCTTTATCGTCGGGTCGGGCGAAACGATTCTGGTGTTGCTGGTCGGGATGATACTGGCCATGGCTGGGTATCGGCTCCTGTTTCAGCGTACGTTCGACGGTTTTCTGGCAATCATGCTGGTTGTGGCATTGGTATCGGCGGGGCTGGTATTCGGTGCGCCGGGCAATGCCATTCGGCTCGGCTCAAACCAGATACAGGGAAACATCGTCGTGTCGCTCGGACAAACGGTGGGTATTCTGGCGAAGGCGGTGCTGCTTTGGCTGGTACAAACGCCCGTGCTGCCGTTGTCGCTGCTGAGCTTGCCCCTGCTGGTTCGGCTCAACCGGTCGGATAGTTCTGTACGGTCTATTTTTCAGCTGCCCGCTTTGCTACTCACACTGATTTGGGCCGGGGTCCTGCTGGTGCTGACTTTTCCATCAGTCTACGGCTTGGGAACGGCACCGGGGCGGGTGATGAACCTGACATACTTGGTATTTTTGTTCGGCTGGTTTTTAGTGCTGGCCGCGTGGGTTAGCTACCTGATGCGCAGTCAGGGCGCAGTTGGGCGCTGGCTGAATGCCGGTGCGCCATTACCGACGCTGGCGCAGGGCATCGCGGGATTATGGCTGATCGGTAGCATTGTCGTGAGCCCGACGCTCCGACTTCAGTACGGCGACTTAGTCAGTGGTAATGCCGCTACCTACGATCAGGAGATGACCCAGCGGCACGAGCAGCTTCAGCAATCGGGCGATACGCTTTCGCTTGCTCCGATCAGCGTGTATCCGGCAACGTTGGTCGTTGAGGACATAAAAACGGATGGTCAGCACTGGTGGAACCGGTGTCAGGCTGGGTATTATCACCACAAGACCGTCCTGCTGACGGGGAAATGAAAAGGTTTACGGCATTCGGTTTGCGGTAGTCGTGAGCCACCCCATGACCGTATACTGAACACCGTAAACTGAATACCAACACTATGTCCAGCGTCTGTGTCATTATACCGTGTTACAACGAAGCGGGCCGGTTGCCAGTCGACGCGTTTCGGACGTATCTGAAGCAGACGACAGCAGTACGGTTTTGTTTCGTCGACGACGGAAGCACCGATCAGACCCGCACGGTCCTGGAACAATTGCAGGCTGAGCAGCCCAGCCGCGTCGAAGCGCTGATTCTGCCGCAGAACCGGGGCAAGGCCGGGGCCGTCCGGGCAGGTATGTTGCACGTCGCGCAGCAACCGGTCGATTACGTTGGCTTTCTGGACGCTGACCTGGCTACGCCACTCGACGCCATTGACGACCTGATCGAAACACTCGACCGGCAACCCGAACTTGATCTGGTAATGGGGTCGCGGATCAAGTTTCTGGGGGTCGACATTCGCCGTAAACTATTCCGGCATTATACCGGCCGGATTGTTGCTACGTTCATCAGTAACATTCTCAAACTGCCCGTTTACGACACCCAATGCGGAGCCAAACTGTTTCGGCGTCGCGCGGTAGAGTCGCTGTTCAGGCAGGAGTTTATCAGCCCCTGGTTGTTCGATGTGGAGTTGCTGGCCCGGATGATTCAGCAGCATGGCCGCGCCGAAGTGATAAAACGCGTTGTCGAACGGCCGCTACGACAGTGGGTTGAGCAAAGTGATTCACGTATCTCCTCAACCTATATGTTTAAAATGTGGTACGAACTGTACCGGATTCAACGAACCTACCGAGACGTATGAGTCGACTTTACCGCCTGCTGGCCCTACGCCCGCTGACGTTAGCCCTGTTGCTGTTACCTATCGGGGCCTTTTTTGTTTATTTCTTCGCGCTACGCTATAACATCCCGTGGTTCGACGAGTACGAAAACATCCCGTATTTCCTCGACCGGTTCCTGAACGCCAATTCGTTTACCGAACGGATGGCGGCCCTGCTCCGACCCAACAATGAGCACCGGGTTCTGTATGCCAGGCTGGTTGTGCTGGCGCAATACGTACTGACGGGCGGACTGAATTTTGGTGGACTGATGCTTTGGGGCAATCTGGGGCTGGTGCTGATTTTCTGGTTACTCTACAACGCCTTGCGCCGGGCTAACGACCCATCGGCCGATGCGCTGACGCCCCGACCGCTGGGCAACAAAGCCCTGATCGGTATGTTGCCGGTGCCGCTGTTGCTATTCACGGCACAGAACTATCTACTCACCTTTACCGCCATCTACACACTTCAGTATCTGGCGATTATCGTACTGGTTGTACTGACGTTCTTCGTGCTGGCGACTGATCGGCCCCTGAATTTTGGGCTGGCGCTGGCGTTGGGGTTGCTGAGTACGTTCAGTATGGGCAACGGACTGCTGTTGTGGCCCGCTGGCGCGGTGATGCTGCTGGTACAGCGTCGGTGGGTGCCGCTGGCCGTCTGGGTAGTAGTTGGTGGCGTAGGGGGTTATCTGTATTTTCTGGGCTATCCGGTTCAGCAGGGTAACGCCAATGGCTTTGCTTACGTGCTTGAGCATCCGGGGCAGACGCTGGCGGGATTCCTTATTTTCGCGGGTAGTGTATTCGACCTGTTCCCAATCCTGACCATCGAGCCACGTTCGTACCTGCCGTTTGTCATGGGGCTGGTGCTGATCGCGGGGCTGGGCTATTGGCTGCTGAAAACTGTGTTTCGGTTGTCGAAAAACACGTCGTACTTCGATGTATTTGTGCTGGGGTGCGCGTTGTTCGTGCTGGCCAACATCGGGCTGATTGCGGTGTTTCGCATTCGGTTTTACTTCGGCATGGTGCTGCACAGTTCCTACCGGACGTACTCACTGGTGTTGTGGTCGCTGGCCGTTGTGCTGTTGTTCAGCCAGCTTCATGAATCGCTGCGGGTTCGGTTCTGGCCGGGCATCTGGATGCTGTTTCTTGGGGTCAGCATACTAACCTACGGCACGTATGTACCCGAAGCCATCGAACGTCGGAAACATATGCAGGCCATGACGTTCAATCAACGCTACGACGACATCGGCCTCGGCGGCACGCGCAACACATACCTGGCCCGGTACATTTCGAAGCTGACGAAATTGATGCACGACCGGCGCTGGTATGACCTACCCGACCCGACGATTACCCCTGACGAAAAACGGTTGCTCGGCCCGGCGGATCGGCCCGTTCCAACGGAACCGCTTCAAGTCATCCAACGGCCTGATTATATCGTTGTCAATAACTATGATGCCAACTATGAAATTGGGATCAACATGGCCACGTACCTGGTGCTAAAGTCAGATAAACATACGTATCTGGTTTTGGCCGCCCGGATACGGCCGCAGGAATACCGGTTTTGGCGGGTGCTGCCCGGCTTCACGGCGGCTATGCCGAGAGATATTATGCAGCCGGGCCGGTATCGGATCGGTCTGTTCCGTACATACCTTGACCACACGCAGACCCAGTTTACGGATCGCTTCGTCGACGTGTCCTGATTGTACACATACGCGATGTTTCACGTCTTGCCATGTAACCCTTTACAGGACCTGTCTGCTAGTCAGCTGGCGGTTGGCATAACGGAACGCGTCCGAAAAACGGTTAGTTTTGCCCTTCAAACGTTTGAGTAGTGCATTCGTGAGTAACACCGATTTGATTTCTGGTCGTATCAACATCATCATCCCGCTTTTCAACGACTGGCAGGCGGTGAACCTGTTGCTGGAGCGTATTCAGTCGGTTGTTACGGCATCGGTCGTGCAACGGATGGCTTTTCTGATCGTTGACGACTGCTCGGTAACTGATTATGAAAACCTGCCGATCGGTATCGGTCAGTCGCTCTCGATTCTGCGGCTGTACCGGAACGTAGGGCACCAGAAAGCAATTGCACTGGGCCTGTCGTATCTGGCCGATCAGGATGAGCCGCAGACAACCATCGTGATGGACGCTGACGGCGAAGACCGGCCGGAAGACATCGAAAAGCTGATTCAGCAAAGCCTCAGCGAACCCGGCCGAATTGTGTTTGCGCACCGTGCCAAACGCCACGAAGCCTTGTTGTTTCGGGCTTCCTATCAGGTCTATAAGTGGCTCTTTTTACTCCTGACGGGGAAGACCATCACGTTCGGAAATTTCAGTTTAGTACCGGCCGGGCTGTTGCGTAAGCTGGCCCACGTATCGTCGATCTGGAATAATTATCCGGGTGGAGTTATCCGGTCGCGCCTGCCCTATACCGCTGTGCCGCTGGAGCGTGGCCGACGGCTGGCGGGTGAGTCCAAGATGAATTTCGTGTCGCTTATCCTGCACGGACTCAGCGCGGTGTCGGTACTGATCGACACGACGGCGGTGCGACTGGTGCTGTTCAGTGCGTTGATGATTGCGGCCTCCGTGCTGGGCATCGGTGTGGTGGTCTACATGAAGTTGTTCACGGAAACGGCTGTTCCCGGCTGGGCCAGTTATCTGGTAGCATCATTCCTGATCGTAATCCTACAGGCATTCCTGATTTCACTGCTTCTTGTGTTTATCGTGTTAGCCTACCGAACGCAGGTGCAGTTTATTCCAGCCCGGCAGTATCGGGATTTTGTTGAGCGCGTTGAACTGATTTACTGACCTGCCTGAGCAGTACGCCAATCGAGGTGAAAACTATAAGATTGAAAGACAGGCTTTCTTTTTAAAAATGCGAGTGTGGTTACTACGAAACTATCTGTAAGCGATTCAACCCCGTGGCTATTTCGGCCAGCCGCGTCGATTATTACCGCCGGAATTTGCCTGCTGCCCATTCTCCTGTTTACGGTATTTGTCTACACGAATGCCGTCAATGTACCGTGGATGGATGATCTGGAAGCGTTTCTGAAATTCATACTGTCGTATCAGGATGCACCTACGCTGGCCGGAAAAATTGACTGGCTGCTGCGGCCCAATAATGAACACCGTATTCTATTCGCCAAGCTGGCAACGATAACCTTATACAACCTGACGGGGCAGGTAAATTTTGCGACGCTTATTCTGGTTGCATACCTGTTTCTGCTGACGATGTTGTGGGTGCTTTATCGGGTGTTTCGCAGCATGAATCTGCCGATAGCTGCGTTTATTCCCGTTCCGTTTATTCTGCTTCAGCCGCAATATTACCTGACGAGCCTGTGGGCCGTGACGGGCCTGCAACACGAAGTTGTGATCTGCCTGGTAATCGTAACGCTGTATTTACTGGCGGGCGGTAAGCCAAATCGGTTTGGCTATGCCATTGGTATTCAGCTCATAGCCTCCCTGTCGATGAGTAATGGGCTGTTTGGCTGGGTGGCTGGTGCCTTTATACTGCTGTTACAGGGCAATAGTCGCCGATTGCTGCTCTGGATCGCACTGGCTGTTGGAACGATCGTGTTTTATTTTCATGACTTTCCCAATTCACAGGGCAACGACAGCAGTGTGGCGTATCTGCTGCAAAACCCCCATATCGTAGTAGCGGCTTTTTTCACGTTTGTCGGTGCCCTGTTCGACTTCTTCCCCAAGAGCAATACGAACTGGCGCTACCTGATGCCGACGCTGGCCGGGCTGATCGTTGTGGGGAGTACCGGGTTCCTGCTGATTCGAATGAACTGGCCGTTCCTGAGAAAAGGGGCGTTGCGGCCGGACAAGGCAGTGCAGATACGCCGGTACTTCTTTTCGGGAGCTTACGCGTTTCTGCTCGTCAACGCTACGGTGGTGGCTGTGCTTCGGCCGCGTTTTGGGTACTCTGTCATGGTTGTGAGCAACTACATGATCTACCCGGCCCTGATCGTTGTGCTTGTCTATCTCAACGTCATAAGCGAGTATTATTCCCGAAAACCAGTGTTTGTAACGCGTTGGGTGATGGGAGGAATCGTGGTGGGAGTGCTGGTATGGGGTATTTCCTACGGGCTACGCTTGCCCGTGGTGGCCGCCCGTAAGGAGACTTTGTTAACAAATGCGTACAATCAGCAACACAATCAGACGGGTCTCGGCCCTACCTGGGGCACGCCGTTCGACACGTTGGGGCGTTATGTGATGGGCGAGTCTGTACGGCGTGGGTTGTACACCTACCCAACCGGTTACTACACACCGTATGCCACCCGGTTAGGCCAAACGGCGCACACGCAGCCTGACTCGTCGCTTCGCTTGCACGTCAGTCAGTTGCCGGATGGCGGTTACGCCGTCACAACCGACGCCTTGCAGCCCCAACCCGCCCGAAAAGCCGCCGTACTTGTACAGGCAGAAGCCAACGGAGCGACGTATCTGTTTTTCTCGACACTACCGTATCAACTGAAATCGTTCTGGCGGCAGGCTACGCCCGGTCTTCTCCGCGCCGAAGTCGTCAGTGCGTTTCTGGCCCCTGGCCGGTACCGGATTGGTGTGCTAAATCCGGCCGACGAATCAAATCCCGTTCGAATTAGTACCAATACGTTAGTAGTTGTTCACTAGACTGCCGACACCGGGCCCGACGCTGGCCCACTAAAAAACGTACTTTTGTTGGTCAGTCGGCAATCAATGTATGAATGAATTAATGGATGATCCCCAAGTTTCGATCATTGCTCCGCTTTACAACGAATCCGAAACGTTGCCCCACCTGGTGACCCGGCTAAACACGCTGATGGACCGGTTGTCGCTACGTATCGAAGTCGTGCTCGTTGACGATGGCAGTCGGGATCAAACGGCGCTGTTGATGCAGGAACTGGCCCTTGCTGATGCCCGGTACCACTGCGTGTTTCTATCCCGCAACTATGGCCATCAGATCGCTCTGACGGCCGGTATCGCAGCCGCGCGGGGGAGCGAAGCTCTGTTTATCATCGACGGCGATTTGCAGGACCCGCCGGAACTGCTCCCCGACTTCTACCAAAAGCTGAAAGAAGGCTACGACGTGGTGTATGCTGTTCGGAAGAAGCGCAAAGAGGGCTGGCTTAAGCGCATGGCCTATGCGGGCTTCTACAAATTCATGCGGTCAATTTCGTACGTCGATATTCCGCTGGATAGCGGTGATTTCTCGCTCATCAGCCGTCGGGTTGCCAACGTCATGAAGCAGATGCCGGAGGAAAGCCGTTTTATTCGGGGGATGCGCTCCTGGATAGGGTTCCGGCAAACGGGTATCGAGTACGATCGGGATGCGCGTCTGGTTGGTACCTCCAAGTATTCGTTCAAGATGCTGCGCAAACTGGCCTATAACGGGATCTTTAATTTCAGCGAATACCCGATCAAACTGGTAACCCGACTGGGGGTGATCACGCTGGTTTTCGCCGTGCTGTATCTGATCCAGACGCTGATAAAGAAGTACTACTACGGCGACGTGCCGCAGGGATTCACCGCTACACTGCTGGTTATCATACTATTCAGTGGGGTACAGCTGCTGGCGTTGGGCCTGATCGGCGAATACGTACTACGAATTTTCTTCCAGTCGAAAGGCCGACCGCTGTATATTGTCCGGGAAGTAATCCGGCATCAGGAACGGCAGGCAGACTACGACACCGACCCGGTATCCTATCAGACAAAAATCGCCCCTAATCAACCGCGCTAAGCAGCTGGGCTGGTATCAACCAGCCAGCCGGCGAACGATCAATGCTATTTAATTCGCTACAATTTCTTCTTTTTTTCATCGTCGTCACGCTCGGCTATTTCAGTCTGAAGTGGCGGGGGCGGTGGGTGTTGCTGCTGGTAGCGAGCTGCTACTTCTACATGGTTTTCAAGCCGTCTTATTTTCTAATTCTGCTGCTGACCATCATCATCGACTACATCGCCGGTATCTGGATCGAGCGAACGCATGGCCCCGCCCGGCGGTGGCTGCTGATTCTGTCGCTGGTGTCGAACCTGGGAATTCTGGCTTTTTTCAAATACCTCGGGTTCTTCGCCGAAAACGTTGTCTGGTTATTCGATCACCTGAGCATGCCCAGTCTGGCGACGCAGGTCGAGGGACTAACAAACCGCATTTTTATCCGGGTGCTTCGCTTTTTCGGCGAGAACGATGTGTCGTCGTTTAAGGACAACGTCATTAATATCCTGCCCGTCGGCCTGTCATTCCACACGTTTCAGGCCATGAGCTACACGATTGAAGTGTACCGGGGAAATCAGAAAGCCGAGCGGCACTTTGGTATCTACGCGCTCTACGTGATGTTCTACCCGCAACTCGTTGCCGGGCCAATCGAGCGCCCGCAGAACGTACTTTGGCAGTTTCATTCCTACTTCCAGTACGATCCCGAAGAGGTGAAAGCGGGCCTGATGCAGATGGCGTTCGGCCTGTTCAAAAAACTCGTCATCGCCGACCGGCTGGCCATGCTGGTCAGCTACGCGTACAGCGATCCGAGTCAGCACAACGGCCTGACGCTGCTGGTGGCTACGTTCTTCTTCACGTTCCAGATCTACTGCGACTTTTCGGGTTATTCAGACATTGCCATCGGTGCTGCTCGGGTCATGGGCTTTACGCTGATGGAAAACTTCCGCACGCCCTACATCGCCCAGTCGGTGTCTGAGTTCTGGCGACGCTGGCACATTTCGCTCTCGACCTGGTTCCGCGATTACCTGTATATCCCGCTGGGGGGCAACCGGAAAGGACCAGTACGGCAGTACGCGAACATGCTGATCGTGTTTCTGGCCAGTGGTCTGTGGCACGGCCCCAACTGGACGTACGTGATCTGGGGCGGGCTAAACGGACTGTATCAGATTCTGGCCGTCCTGCGCGACAAACTACTGGCCCGACTTGGGTTCATCAACGAACCTGCCCGGCAGATTCACTCACCCGCCAGCGAGCCAAAGCCGAAATCGCCCGTAATGGTTATCATCAACACACTCATCACCTTTGTGCTGATCATGCTGACGTGGGTATTTTTCCGCGCCCGTAACCTCGGTGACGCGCTGTTGATTCTACGACGCATTGCCACGCTGTCGTGGTCAGAGACGATCAATAGTCCGATGAATACGGTGGAAATGTGGTTTGGCGTTGGGCTGATCGCCTTCCTGCTCATCAAGGAATATGTCTACCTGACGATCCCAACGCGTAACACGGTGCTGTTCATCGTGCTGTTTGCGCTGACTACTTTCGCAACCTACCTGCTCGGCGTTTTCTCGTCGAATCAGTTTATCTACTTCCAGTTCTAGGGCTGTGTTGCCGCTGGTTTGAACTGCATAGCTACGCCGTTCATACAGTAGCGCAGGCCGGTTGGCTCGGGTCCATCTTCGAAAACGTGTCCCAAATGACCGTCGCACACCGAGCAGCGTACTTCCGTCCGATTGCCGTCGGCTTCGGTGTAAATAGCGTTGGATAGGATAGGCTGGTAGAAACTGGGCCAACCCGTTCCTGACTCGAACTTTGCCGTCGAGCGAAACAGTGGATTCCGGCAGGCGGCACAAACAAACGTGCCAGGCCGGTGCTCCTCGTTGAGCGGACTGCTGCCGGCCCATTCGGTGTCGCTGTTACGTAGCACGTTATACGCCGACCGGTCCAGCACTTTCTTCCAGTCGGCATCGGATTTAACCACCCGCCGGTCACCGGGGGAGGTCGCGCCTACCGGACGTTGGTGGGGTGGGCGGGGCTTGGCGATAAACGTACCGTAGCCCCACAGCCCGGCAGCGATCAGCGCGGCAATCACTAAAAACAGAATGGATGATTTCATGGATTCGGGAAAAGAACGAAAGCTCTTCTACCGAAAAATACGTTCGTGCGGCACAATCAGTTCCGGGAAGATACGGCAGGGAATCTCGCCTGACTCGTAGATGTCGACCAGAGCAAATTCTTCGCCCTCAAGCACATACACGTTGACTGCCTTTTCTTTCGGCTGAACGATCCAGTATTCGCGAACGCCTGCCTGCTCGTAGAGGTGAAACTTCTCGTCGAAGTCATACTTGGCCGTTCGGGGGGACGTGATTTCAATGATCCAGTCGGGCGCACCCAGACAACCATCGTCATCCAGCTTTGTCAAATCGCAAATGACGCAGATATCGGGCTGAACAACGGTGTAAATCTGTTCGGGTTTCTTCTTATTCTGGACCGGTAAACGAACGTCGAAGGGTGCGTCATAAACTTGGCACGTCTCGCCGTCGAAATAGTGACGAATAGTGTAAGAAAGATTGCCCGACGCGCTCTGATGCATCCGTTTGGGCGCAGGCGACATAGCCAGAATCTTTCCCCGAATCAATTCGACGTGTTCATCAAGCTGCCATTTCAAGTAATCGGCATAGGTGTACGTACCGTTAGGATCGAGCTGCGATATGTCTGTAATCATGAGTGATGACTTTATTGACAAACTAAACTACGAACTAACCACTGTAAACTGTATAGCGAAAACCGCAGTCCTACCGGCCGATGGCGACTTTGCGGAGGATGGAGTCGATGACTTGCAACGGGGTGATCTGATCGGCTTCAGCTTCGTAGTTGAGCAGAATGCGGTGGTTGAACACGTCCGGGGCAACCTCTTTGATATCTTCGGGCAATACATAGTCACGCCGGTCGAAGTAGGCAAGGGCTTTGGCGGCCAAATTCAGGTTGATACTCGCGCGGGGCGATACCCCAAACTGAATGTAGCGAGCTTCGTCGCGCAGACCGTAGTCGAGGGGTTTGCGAGTAGCGAAAACCAGTTCGATGATATAGCGTTCGAGCGTTTCCGAGATCGTGATACCGTTGATCTCATCGCGAATGGCAATCAGGTCGTCTTTGCCCAGTACCGGCTGTACCTCATAGTCGAAGTTCATGTTCGACATCCGGCGCATTACCTCCAGTTCGTCTTCCCGGCTCAGGTAATCAACGAACACCTTCATCATAAACCGGTCGACCTGTGCTTCGGGCAGGGGGTAAGTTCCTTCCTGCTCGACGGGGTTTTGCGTCGCCAGTACCAGAAAGGGCCGGTCGAGCAGAAACGTTTCCTCGCCAATCGTCACCTGCTTTTCCTGCATCGCTTCGAGCAAAGCCGCCTGCACTTTCGCGGGCGACCGGTTGACTTCATCGGCCAGAATCAGGTTCGCGAAGATAGGTCCCTGCTTCACCTCGAACTCAGCGGTTTTCTGGTTGAAGATCATCGTACCGATCAGGTCGGCCGGTAGCAGGTCGGGCGTAAACTGGATACGCTGGAAATCAAGTTCAAGTACTTTCGCCAGCGTATTGATGGTCAAGGTCTTGGCTAGTCCTGGAACGCCTTCAAGCAAAATATGTCCACCCGTAAACAGGCCAATAAGCAGCCGATTAAGCAGCCGGTCCTGCCCAACAACGACTTGGCTCATTTCCCGGAACACATCCCGGATTTTGGCGTGGTAGGTGAACGATGAGGTGGATTGCATAGAACGAGTTTAAAGTTTGTGGTTTGAGGTTTAATGTTGGTTTCGGTAAACTACGTTACTGGATCAACAACGTTAAACCTTAAACCCAAAACCTTAAACGATTAAAAAGTAGCCCGGATGCTGCGGTCCTTGCCGTGGATGTCTTTGTAGACCTGAATGCGGGAGAAGCCCCGGTCGGCGAACACCTGCCGGGTAGCGTCGCCGAAGCGCTCGTTTATTTCAACGTAACAAGCCCCGTCTTTCGTCAGGTGGCGTACGCAGAAGTCAGCGACGGCCTTATAGAACACCAGCGGGTCGTTATCCTCAACAAACAGCGCCAAGCCGGGTTCGTAGTCGAGCACGTTGCGGTCCATCTCGGCGGCTTCCGAGCGGGTTACGTAGGGCGGGTTACTGACGACGCAGTCGAAGCGGTGGGCGAAGTCGGCGGGTACGTTTAGGATGTCCTGAATGGCAAAAGTGACGTCGGCGTTAAGACTTTGGGCGTTGTGCCGAGCCAGCTCGAGGGCCTCTTCCGACACGTCCCAGCCCGTCACGACCGACTGCGGCAGAAACCGCGACAGCGTAATGGCGATGCAGCCACTACCCGTGCCGATGTCCACGATGGGCACGTCGTCGGTGCGGTCGGCGAAGTCGTGCATAATCAGCCGGACGAGGTCTTCCGTTTCAGGGCGCGGAATCAGGACGTCGGGCGACACTTCGAATTCAAGTCCGCAGAAAATCGTCGTGCCGATGACGTGCTGAATTGGCTCCTGCCGGTTGAGCCGTTCCAGAATCTTGAACCAGTCGGGCTCGGTGCGGTTGGGCGGCAGCGGTTTGTCCGTCAGCACGTCGGTTTTGCGCAGGCCGAAGTAGTGATCGAGCAGCATGAATGCCATTTCACGGGCTTCTTCGGGCGAATAAGCCGTGATGTTTTTCTTTAGCCGGTCGTATAGGGGTTTGGCAGTTGCCATGCGATTCTGAAGCGTAATTTTGCCAAAAATAAGGAATTTGCGGGTCATGGCTTTTTGTCTTCGTTGAATCTGACCGGCGAATTGCCCTAAAAAAAGTGGGCACCGGCGATTAGCCGATGCCCACAAGCGACTCCGTACTTACGTTGCTCCTAGAAACGTAGCTGAATGTTGGCGTTGAAGGTCGTGCCCAGCTGACTGAACTGCGCACCGTTGTAGCCCAGAATGCTGTAGCGACCGTTGAACGATAGGTAGCTGCGCAGGTCAGCGGCCTGTTGCGCGTTGGCCAGGTACTGCGACCCCGTTTCGTTGAGCGCCACCAGATCCCACTTGGGCAGGACGTTGAACAGGTTGTTGACGTTCGCTGTTGCCGACAGATTCTTGCCGAAGGTGTAGCCCACGCTCAGGTCGGTCACGACGGCCGGTTTGAATGCCGCCCGGATGTTTTCCATGATCGAACCGCCGTTGTCGAGGTCCTGAAAATAGGTCGGGCCAAACAGCGTGTTGTTCAGGTTGAACGTCCACTTGCTGATGGCGTAATCGATACCCAAAATCGACTTGTACTTGGGGCGGCTTTCGGTCAGCAGCGATTTGATCTGCGTGTTCAGAATGCTCGACCCAGCCGCCCGGATCGCTTCGGGGTCGGCGGGTGTCCCGTCGATGCGGTTGACTAGCTGGAAGTTACCCGCCAGGTTCAGGCCGACCTTACCCCGGCCCGCTGGCAGGTTGCGGTACGACACCACATAGTCAAGACCGGCGGTAGTGGTCTGAATGCCGTTGATGAAAAACTGAATCGACGTAACCCCGGCCTGATTCAGAATCTGTCCCAGCGCACTCGATGGGTTCGACGAACTGATGGTTGAGCTATACACGATCCGGTCTTTCACCTTGATGTTGTAGTAATCAAGCGTGACGCTCAGGTTGCGGGTTGGGTTGAGGGCCACGCCCAGCGAAATGTTGGTCGACCGTTCGGGCTTCAGCGCCGGGATACCCAGCAAACGAGCTTGCGTACTTTTATTGTTGAACAGACCCGACAATTGAATCGACCCGCCGATGAACGATGCCTGCGTCGACTGGGCGTAAATCTGGTGGAGCGAAGGAGCCCGGAAACCCGTCGACACCGATCCGCGCAGCACGACTTTATCCTCGGCGAGTTTGTAGCGCGACGAGATTTTCCAGACGTTGGCATTGCCGAAATCGCTGTATTTCTCCGTCCGCGCGGTTCCGTTGATGAGGAAATTTTTGGTGATGTCGTAGCTCAGGTCGACGTAACCGCCGATGTTGAACCGCTGGAAAACACCCGCGTTGTTAGCACTGATGCCGGGGAATGAGTTGGCCCCTTCGCCCGAATACGAAGCCGTGTCGCCCGCCGTGATGGTGTACGTTTCCGAGCGGCCTTCCATACCGAACGCAATGCCCAGCTTATCCGTCACCTGCCGCGAGATGTCGATGTTACCAACGAGGTTACCGAAGGCATAGCCGCCCGGCCGGAAGCGCGTCGGGCTCGACTTGCCGAGCGTCCGGTTAACCGTGTTTTCAACGCTGTAGATCTGCTGATTATAACCCGTCGTCAGGCTGATGTCGTGTTTCCAGCCGTTGTTTTCACCCCGCGCTCCGATGCTGGCGTTGTAGTCGAGCAGGTTACCCTCGAAGGTAGGCGCGTAACCGATGTAGCCATTGTAGAGGCTCAGGGCGTCCTGGTTAGGATAGGCCAGCGTGGCCTGCGTGAGGTAGTTTTTGCCACCGTTGTCGGTAGGGCTGTGCAGCAAACCCCGGTCCTGCCGCCAGTAGGGTGGGCGGAAGTTGGCGTAACTCAGCACGCGCTTGGTCACCATTTCCGCGTTGGCATACAGCTCGTGGTTGTCGCCCAGCGGAATACCGGCGTTGATCAGGAATTTACCCGCCGAAATAGCGCCCGTGCCGTTGATGTTCCCGGCCGTTGGGTAGTCTTTCAGGTAGTTGGTGATGAGCGCGTCGGCGGCTGTGCTACCCCCAAACGTAGCAATCTCGGTGCGGGCGTCGACGATCCCTGATCGCACAGCACTGTTCTGCTGCGACAGATTGACGGTGTAGTTTACGAAGCCTTTCGTGCCGAAATTGGCCCCGCTGTTGAATGCCACATCGACCAGTCCACCGTCGCCTTTCGATGTGATACCTGTGTTGATATTCAGCGACGAATAGTCGAAGCGGTCCTTCAGGATAACGTTCATTACCCCGGCAATGGCGTCGGAACCGTACTGTGCTGATGCACCGTCGCGCAGGATTTCGACCCGCTTGATCGCCTGCTGCGGAATGGCCGACAAATCGACGCCGGTTTCACCACGACCCGGTGAAAACTGTACGTAGAGCAGCGAGCTGAGGTTTTTGCGTTTGCCGTTAACCAAAACAAGCGTACGGCTGGGGCCCATGTTGCGAATTTCCCAGGGGTCGAGCAGGGTAGTCGCGTCGTTGACCGGCGTGTTGACGGTGTTGAACGACGGCACCCGATATTGCAGGGCTTTGTCGAACGTTGGCTGCCCGGTTGAGGTTAATTCCTTTGTCGACAGAATATCGACGGGTAGGGGAGTATCGGTGAGGGTGCGTTGCGAGTTGCGGCTACCCACGGCCACAACCACTTCCGACAGGTTGGTGGCTGTTGATGACAGAGAGACAGTGTTGGTGGCAGCGGCTGTCAGCGTCTGGGTTTCATACCCGATAAACGAGATACTGATCGAACTGCCGACCGGTGCATCGAGCGAGAAATTGCCGTCAGCGTTAGTTGTCGTGCCTTTCTGGGCACCGACAATCACGATAGACGCCCCCACGATGGGCGATTTGTCGGCGGCATCAATGACTTTGCCTGTTACTTGAGCAAAAGTTGGTAATGAAAGTAAAAGGCAAATGAAAATTTTGATTAGATGGGAGATTTTAATCATAAAGTTTTATCAATGGTTAATTTGTCCAAATTTAATGAGCAAACGGTTCCGCTGATAAGTATTCCCCCGAAGATTTTTCTTATGCCTGTTGAGTAGTCACGATGTCGCCAACACGAAGGGTTCTTAAGTTGATGCGTATTCAACTGATTATCAGCAGAAAATAGGAATTTTAAGTAGTCGGTAGCCAGTGTAGCTGCTAAAAAATTGAACTGATAAAATGAGTGTTTTTACGCAGTCAATGGCCGCGCAGGTGCAATACATGCGTCGTGCGCTCGAACTGGCGACGCTGGGTCGGGGGCAGGTTAGTCCGAACCCCATGGTGGGTTGCGTCATTGTCCATGAACCAACGCAACGCATCATTGGCGAAGGCTGGCATCAACGCTACGGCGAAGCCCACGCCGAACGAAATGCTATTCAAGCGATACACCCCGACGATCTATCGCTGCTCCCCGACAGCACGGCCTATGTCACGCTGGAACCCTGCTCGCATTACGGGAAACAGCCGCCTTGCGCTAATTTGTTGATTGAGATGGGCGTCGGGCGGGTCGTCTGCTGCAACGACGATCCGAATCCACTGGTTGGGGGGCAAGGCTTTCAGAAACTCGAACAGGCCGGTATTCGCGTCGAGCGGGGGCTGCTGGCGGAAGAAGGGCGATTGCTGAACGCCCGCTTTTTCACATTCATGGAACAGCAGCGGCCGTATATCATCCTGAAATGGGCCGAGACAAGCGACGGATTCATTGGCGGACCGGGTGGGCAACCAGTATCGATCAGCGGGCCAAAGAGTCAGCGGCTGGTGCATAAATGGCGGAGTGAAGAGGACGCGATTATGGTCGGTACGAACACCGCCCGCAATGATAATCCGCGCTTAAACACGCGTCTATGGCCAATCCAGGCCGGGCCTGGCAAAAATCCCATCCGCATCGTCATCGACCGCCACGGCACACTGCCCGATGATCTGCATCTCTTCGACGGATCGCAGCGGACGATAATTTTAAAGAGTGAAAGAGTGAACCGGGACGCCGGACCGGAGCGAAAGAGCGATTTGATAGAGGCAGCTGAGTGCCAACCATTAGAATGGATAAACGCTAATTTTTCGACACCGGAATCGCTCTTTCACTCTTTCACTCTTTCGCTCTTTGAACAGCGCATTACCTCCGTTCTCGTCGAAGGCGGGGCTGCGTTGCTGAACTCGTTTCTGGCGGAAGGACTGTGGGACGAAATGCGGGTGTTTCGCAGCCCGAAGCTGCTGGGCGATGGTGTCAAAGCCCCGACTGTGCAGGGAAGACTGATCTGCCGGGAGATGATCGGCGACGATGAATTAACTGTTTATCGGCCGGTTTGAAAGGTGGATAAGCTGTATCGAGCGACAAGGTTATCTCCGATAGGCTAAACAGTAGGTGGACTGGTTGTCCCCGACAGCTTCCAGCTGTCGGAGACGCGCTAGCGGCTAATAGGGTACCTGAAAATAGCCTGACGGCTCCGACAGCTGGAAGCTGTCGGGGACAATCAAACAAGCAGTCAGCGAAGCAGGGTCGCCATTGTCTGCAAATTGACATCGGCGTCAAAAGCGGATCGGATGGGGATGGCAAAGCCCGGTAGTGCAAACGACCGGATCGTGCCTTCGCCTGCTTTCAGAATCAGTCGGTATTGCCCGTCGGTGAGGTGGTATTGTTCAATAGATTGCTCGTCGGCGTCGATAATCCAGTATTCTTCAACGCCATGCGCCTGATAGTCGTCGTATTTGATGCCCCCAACGGAGGTTGCCCGGTCACGCTTGGCTGTACCATCAGAGAGCACTTCGATAACCAGGTCAGGGGCGGGGAACAGGGTTTGTTTGTCTGTAAACGTGTCGGCTTTGGTGCGCCCGAAAAAGCAGATGTCCGGTTCGTAATCATTGCGGGTTAGGGCCGTCATGATTTTCTCAATCCCGACAAATCCCAGCTTGTTGTGCCGACGTACGTAGATGTCAACCAGGTGAAAAAGAAGACCGGTCGCTTCGTTGTGCGACTTCTTAACCGGCGAATGCAGCACGATTTCGCCGTTGATAAACTCAACCTTTTCCTGCTCGGTAATATCGTTGTAGAACGTTTCCCGCTTCTTGCGTTCTTCGTTCAGGGCGGCCTGAATCTCCTGCATAATCAAGTACGCATCCGGATACTCTAAAATCTGCTCGTCAAGGTGCTGGTGCATAGTGTGGTGGGTAAGTCCACGAATATACAAAAACAGTTTAAGGTTTGTTGTTCAAGGTTTAAGGTCAGTAGCGCAGACTAACGTTAAACCTTGAACCGCCCGGCGGCCCGGTACAAACCTTAAACCCATCACTGCGCCTGCGCTACCGGCGTGGCGTTGGCACCGATGTTGCCGCTGGCAATGACCGCGCTGCCCGCCATTATTTTGACGTTAGCGTTGTAGGTGCTCAGCTTATCGAAGAAACCGGCTTCGCTGATCGTGTAGTATTTGTTGGTTGCAAATGCGCCCGTGGCCCCGCTGACCGCGTCGAGGGGTTTCAGGGCCGTGGTTGAGCTTGCCGTTAGCGCACCCTGATAAATCGAAGAGGCATACGATGTGCCGCTTGCCGTGTTGTACAGGCCCATCTGCACCAGCGTTACCGACGAACTGTATTTGTAGAAAACAACCCGGCCGTAGACCGCACTGCCACTCACACCCGTCAGGCTGTAGGCTTTGTAGACAGACACTGTTCCCCCGCCGGGGGCCGCGTTCGATAGCGGTTCGTAGTTGGTTTGTTCGCAGGCCGTCGTCAGGCCGATCAGTGCGATCAGGATACCGGCCAGCAGGCTAAAACTTAGGTTGGTATATCGTTTCATGGGAGAGATAGCTTAGAAATTGAACATGACACGGCCGTAGTAATACGCTCCGTTAGACCCTTGCTGGTAACTCGAATACAGCGTGAAGCCCCGGTTTTCAGCGCGCAGTAGCTGCGGATATTTGTCGAGGATGTTGCTACCGCCGATCGAGAATTTCAGGTTGCGGTTCAGGGCGTATCCTAAACTCAGATCGAAAATGGCCTGCGACGAAAACGTCTGATCGTAGTAGTTCCCCTGATCGTCGGCCGATACGGACAGTGCCGTGATTTGCCCGAAGTAAGTACCCCGTATCATGGCGTCCCACTTACCCTGCCGGTACATCACCGAACCGATCAGCTTGGTGCGTGGTGTGCCGGTTTCGAACTGCCCGATTACGTCGCGGCTCAGGTACTTGCCAACGACCTGCTCAGGGGTCAGGTTCTGTACGTTCAGATTCAGCGTGTTGCGGCTCAGGATGGTGTTCTTGCTGAAAATGCCCGCGAGGCTATACGTCAGGCTGCTCTTGCCCGACAGGTTCTGTGTGTAGTTGCCCACGATCTCCAGCCCCTGCGACCGTACATTAGCTCCATTGACGAAAAACTGCGCTTCGCCACCTCCGATAACTTCGTTGTAGTTGTTGCCGACCTCTGACGCGTTGAAGAAGCTGGTCTGGAAAATCCGGCCGTCGACGTCGACGCGGTATGCATCGACCGTGACTTCAAAACCACGCATCGGCTGGTAGGTCAGGCCAAAGCCGTAGGTACGCGAATTTTCCTGCTTCAGCCCTTTGATGCCCAATGCCCGCGCAGCTGTGCTGTTGGTCGGGTAGGTCGTTACGTCGAGCGGCTGCGGCACCCCGTTGGCGTCGGGAATGAAGGCCGTTGTTGTGTGCGTGTAGTTGATCTCCTGCAACGACGGTGCCCGGAAGCCCGTTGCCACCGACCCCCGAATTGTCAGGGTAGGGGTGACGTTGTAGCGGGCGGCAATCTTGCCAATCGTTACCCCGCCAAAGTCGGAGTAGTTTTCGACGCGCAGGGCAGCCGCCAACAGCAGTTTGCGGGTTATTTCGAGTTCGGTGTCGAGGTAAGCGGCCATTGTTGTGCGGAAGGCGTTGCGCTCGTCTTTCGGGCCAAAACCGGAGAAGCACTGGCAGTTGGCCGCGAAGTTTTTCACCGTGATCTCCTGCCCGGCATACACCGATAGTGGTTTGCCGTCGGCTCCCACGATGGGCTGGGCGCTGCCGTCCTGCAAGGGTTTGCCATCCGGCCCGATCAGCAGGCCGGCCTGTGTAGCGGTCAGCACACCCGCATCGCCGTAGGCGTAGCTTTCTTCCTGCCCCCGGATGATTTTGTAGTTTTCGACCCGCATCTCCGCCCCAAACGCGACGTTCAGACCGTTTAGAACGCCTTTGAAATAGCGCGAGAAGTCGAGGTTTGTCGAGTTCTGGGTAAACTGGTTCGTGCCGATGTTCATGTTGACCGGCGAGTTGGCACCAATCGACGCGTTGAACGTGTTGACCATGCCGATCTGCGAGGTGTTGCTGCCGAACGTGTTGCTGAAGTCGACGCTGAACTCGCCTACCTTACTGCGAAGGCCAACCGTGTTTGATATGTCGCCGGTGTTGGTGGTCAGCTGCGGCCGAAAGCCGTTCGGATAGAGCAGGTAGTTGGAGCGGTCGGTTTGCCCCGGCCGGCGGTAGTAGCACGAGAAGCCTTTGAGGTACTTGTACGAAATACCGCCGAAGCTGTACAGCGTCGTGGTGGGGCTGATTTCGTACCCGGCGTTGTAGAAAGCCGAACCCAGCGTAATACCCGGCATCCCGGCATACACGGCGAAGTCAGCGGGCGTGTAATTGCGGGCGCTGAGCAATCCGGCCTGCGTTGCCAGTGAACTGCTCAGCGACGTATTACCAGTTACCTGCGCAGCAACCAGTTCCGGGTTGGTGATAATTGGCCGACCGTATTTGTCGGTGCGCAGGTTGTTGAGGTAGGTGTCGTCGTAAATCTGCCAGTCGTTGACGAACGGGCGTACGGTCGGTCGGCGCTGTGTGATCTGCCCCGTTATGTTGAGGTAGCCTTTATCCCCGATTTTGAAGCCGTAGTTGGCGTCGAACTGGTAGTTGAACCCATCGGGCTTACCCGCGCTGGTGAGGTCGCCCGCCTGCCCGCCGGAGTTCAGGTAGCCACCCGCCGTCAGACTGCTCGTTAGCTTATTGGTGCCTTTTTTCAGGATGATGTTGATGACCCCGGCTACAGCGTCGGAGCCATACTGGGCAGCAGCACCGTCGCGCAGAATCTCGACCCGATCGATGGCAGCCGCCGGAATCGTCATCATGTCAACCGATGTCGAGGGGCTCCCCACCGCCGTTGTTGTGATAAGCAGCGACGAAGTATGCCGACGCTTGCCGTTGACCAGCACCAATGTCTGGTTGGGGGCAAGGTTACGCAGCTGAACCGGGTCGACGTGTGAATCGAGGTCGCCACCCTGGTTGCGTACGGCGTTAAAGCTGGGGGCCACGAAAGCCAGCATCTGCGCGAGGTCCATCTGGGGCAGGTCGCCCATGATGTCCTTAATCGAAATAACGTCGACCGGTACAGGTGTTTCCAGAATTGTGCGCCCCGTATTGCGCGTGCCGGTCACGACCAGTTCGGTTAGTTGCGTAGCGTCCTCATCAAGCGTGATCGTAAGGCTGCTGCCCGTACCGACGCGCACTTCTTTTGATTTGAAGCCAATAAAGCTGACAACGAGTGTGCTGGTGGGGGCAGCTTCCAACGAAAACTCCCCCTGACTATCGGTAATGGCACCCCTCGTGCTGCCTTTAACCAATACGTTGACGCCCTGTATGGCTTCCTGATTGGTACCCACTACTTTACCCGTAATTCGTTTGGTTTGCGCCAGTACCGTGCCGGGGATGAGGGAGGCTAGCATTAGCACGGCCAGCAGCAGGCGCAGGCCGTTGTGAGCAGGTAATAGTTTAATCATGGTTGATTGACTGTTGGTTGGGAGATAGCTGAGGTTTACTCTTTGTTGATAAACTGGCTAAAAAGAGGAAGGCAGGCGATTGGCTGATTAATGAAACGACGAATAACAGATGGCGAATAGCAACTCGAAAAATGTAGACAATACGAAGCCTGTCAACCTTTTTTGGGGTTGGTTGGAAGAAGCGGAAAGCGGATCTGATACACTCAATGCATACGCATCAATTGAGTCGTATGATTGATAAACAAGGCCAGGAAGAGCAGTTGTGGCGGGCTCACGTTACGCGATCGGTGGCCCATTCGTTTTGTTGTACTTTATCAAATATGCTATTATTTATTTCGTAAAAAAATGAATAGATAGAATATTATATTGAGTTTATGGAATAATGTAATAGAAAATTATATGATTTATATTTTGCCCTGTTCTATTGAGTAAACGGGCACGAAAAAGCCGGTATACATGAATTAAAATTCATTAAATCAGCTAGTTAACGGACGATGTAGCGTTTTTTGAAATAGAACATAAGCAAGAACGGCCCTAAACGCGACAACTTACGTTTAGGGCCGTTTCTGTCGGCATATGCCACTTGATTTACTGCCAAACAGCCTGTACGTTCAGGGCTTTGTCGAGCCGGACAAGCCGGGCCGCGTAGCCTGCCTGTACCCGCCCAATCTGATCGCCCAGCCCGGCTACATCGGCCGGAATGCTCGTCGCCTTACGGAGTGCATCGGTCAGGGGCAGCCCCGCCTTCTCCACACACACACGCACACAATCGATCAGGGTCAATGCCGATCCCGCCAGTTTGCCTTCGTCATTCATGTATCGTCCGGGTCCATTTGGGTCGGTTGCGTAATGCACCACAAACTCGCCGAGCGTAAATGTGGGCCTGGGGCCGTCGACACCCGGAGGGGCGGCAAAGAGGGCGTCGGAAATTAGAAACAGCCGGTCGCCAAGCAGCCGGTGCGCGATACGAATTGTTGCCGGGTCACAGTGGTAGCCGTCGGCTACCAGGCTGGTGCAGACCGTCGGATGATCGAAGATGGCCCCCACCACACCCGGCTCGCGGCTTTCATACCCGCGCATGGCGTTGTACAAGTGCGTAGCCAGCGGAATCTGCCCCGTGTTAAGCGCGTCGGTCGCCTGTCGGTATGTCGCGTTACTGTGCCCCAGCGACAACCGCGTGTTGGGGTGTTTTAGGTCGAATAGCTGCTGAAGTCGTGCCGGGGGAAGCATTTCGGGGGCCAGCGTCAGAATCCGGATTATGTCGGCGTTGCGGCTGAACAGCGTATTCAGTTCGGCTTCGTCGGGAACGCGCACGAACGCGGCACTGTGCGCCCCCCGCTTGATGGGATTGAAATACGGCCCTTCGATATGAATGCCCGGTACACCCATCGGGTTTTCTGCCCGCACCACCTGCACGGCGTCCATCGCCTGCTGCATCACATCGAGCGACGTCGAATGGATGGTCGGCAGCAGGGTAGTTGTGCCGTTGCGGTTGTGCGTGTCGAAAATATGCCGGACCGTATCGGGCGTCGGAATCTCGTTGAGAAACAACTGAGAACCACCGTAAAGCTGCAAGTCGATCAGCCCCGGAACTAAGTAGTCGTCGGCCAGGTCAATTACCGTTGCGCCGGGTGCATCGACAGGCTGATCACTGACGGTTTGAATGCGTCCATCGGCGATGTGTACCGATGCATTGGTTAGAAAGCGGTCGTCCAGAAAGACGGTCGCACGTTGGAAAAGAATGTTGTTCATGACAACGTAAGTCGCCTGGGAGTTTACTCTACTACACGTCTTTTGTCGTCAACTCAACAGGCGCGGCCAGCCAGTCTTTCGCCAATTCGCCGAACGCCTTCATGTGCGGCATCTGATTGTGGGCGGCCAACCCGGCGGCATCGGTCCAGAGTTCGTGCATGATAAAGTGGTCGGGATGCTCTTCGCTGGTGTAGAGTTCGTAGAGCAGGCAGGCGTCTTCCTCGCGCACTTTCGCTACGAGGTTGAACAGGCCGTTACGCAAATCGGCTTCGGCACCGGGTTTTGCCTGAATGACAGCAAAAACGGATAGGGGCATAATTTCGGTATACGGTTTTCGGTGTATGGTTTACGGTTTACAGAGTTTCGTCTGTTAAGCAAAACTCGCCACGTAACGGACCGCGCCACGGTGGCCGCCGTAAACTGTATACCATAAACCGAATACCGTAATCTGTGTTTACTCCTGCCAGATTGCCCAGGCTTTTTCGGCTTGCAGCACCAGCATTTGATAGCCGTTCACGGCTGCTGCACCGCGCGCATGGCCGAGTTGCATAAAACGGGTTTCGGCGGGATTATAAACCAGATCATATAGCAAATGCCGATCGGTTAGCTGATCGTAGGGGAGGGCCGGAGCTTCGTCAGTATGCGGATACGTACCAACAGGGGAACAGTTAATCAGCAACTCGTACTGATCGATCACATCCGGTAATTCGTCGTAGGTGAGATTATCGGCCGTTTTGGTGCGCGAGACAACTTTGTAAGCTATTCCCAGGTCGGAAAGGGCCGCGACAACGGCTTTCGACGCACCACCCGTACCCAATACCAGCGCCCGTAGATCGGTAGTCGTGCGGTTCAGCGCGGCCAGCCAATCCTCTAGCGATTGCCGGAACCCGTAATAGTCGGAGTTGTATCCCGTTCGTGAACCGTCAGCTTCGATTTTAATCACGTTGACGGCTCCTACTTTTTCCGCCGATGCATCGAGCCGATCGAGGTAGGGTTGTACGGCCTGCTTATGGGGGATGGTTACGTTTAGTCCGCGCAAACCGGGTTGCTCCAATAGCGCAGGCAGGGCCGTCGCGACGTCGGGCATCTCGAACAGTTCGTAGCGGCTATCGGCGATGCCTTCGCGGGCAAATTTTTCGGTGAAATACCGCTGCGAAAAGGAGTGCGTCAGCGGGTAGCCAATCAGGCCGTAGGTGTTCATTAGTAAAAGTTTAAGGTCTGAAGTTCAAGGTTTAACGTCGGCAGCAGCGGCATAACCTTGAACTTCAGACCTTAAACCTTAAACGGGCGCTAGGCAAACCGCTTCTTAACGAACTCGAAGACAATCGGCAGCAGCGACAGGCCAACGATACCGAAGACGACGAATTCAAAATTCTTCTGCACAAACGGCAGGTTGCCGAAGAAATAGCCCACCAGCGTAATGCTCGTCACCCACAGAATAGCCCCCATGATGCAGTTCCGAATGTAGGTGCTGTAGATCATGCTGCCCGCCCCGGCCACGAAGGGCGCAATCGTGCGGACGATGGGAATGAAGCGGGCGATGATAACCGTCCGTCCGCCGTATTTGGCGTAAAACTTCTCGGTTTCGTAGATGTATTCGCGCTTGAAGAACAGAATCCGTTCGCGCATCTTGATCTGATTCCCCAGCGTTTTGCCGACGAAGTAATTGACATTGTCGCCCAGCAGGGCCGCCACGATCAGTAGCGGGATGATGACACCGACGCTCAGTTCGTTGGTATCGCGGGCCGCTAATGCTCCAGCGGCAAACAGCAGCGAATCGCCCGGAAGCAGCGGCATTACGATCAGCCCTGTTTCGGTAAACACGATCAGAAACAGGATCGCGTAGAGCAGTACACCGTATTCATTGGCCCACAGATCGAGGTGACGATCCAGGTGCAGCAAAAAATCAAGCAGCGATTTAAAAATGTCCATCCGGGGAATTGGTTTAACGTTTGTAGTTCAAGGCTTAAGGTTTTGATGGTCAACAACCTTGAACCTCAAACAATAAACCTTGAACGCGCTTAAAGCTTATCCAGAAAATGGGTGAAGGTGTCGCCACGGAGACCCAGGCGGATGGTTTCGAGGGGGATGACTTCGTGCGGGGCAATGTTGCCGACGTTGACGTTGGCGCCCAACAACTTCACGAACCACACCTGCTGCTCTTTCTGTGGAGCTTCCCAAAGCACGCTTTCTGAAGGTACCTGCGTCAGAATTTCTTCGACCAGTCCCTGCCGTACTTCGCCACTCGACCGGAACAGCCCGACCGTACCGCCTTCGCGGGCCTCGCCGATTACTTTCCAGGCACCAGCCTGTAGTTCAGACTTCATCAGCTGAATCCACTTATAGGGCGGGATGATCTTGGCTTCGTCTTTCGACCCCACCTCCGACAACACCGTTACCTGCGTTGCCAGCGTGCGGATGTATTCGCATTTGTCGTCCTGCGCCATGTCAATCGATCCGTCCGACACTTCGGCGTATTCCATGCCGTATCGGTCGAGAAGCTTGCGGTATTCATCGAACTGCTTGCGAACAACAAAGGCTTCGAACAGCGTACCGCCGAAATAAACAGGTATGTTGGCCGAGCGGTAGAGGGCCAGTTTTTCGGTCAGTTTGGGTGTAACAAAGGAGGTCGCCCAGCCTAGTTTAACGATGTCGGTGTAGTCGGCGGAGGTGGACAGAAAGTCTTCTACCTCCCGCAGGCTTAGTCCCTTGTCCATCACCATCGTCAGGCCGTTTTGTCGGGGCTTAACGGTGCGGTCGGGTATCTGCGTAAGCGTATAATTCATTCAGTTTGATTGAATAGGGTATTTCAAAAACGCCCAAAAGTAGCATAACTCTAACGAACCCCCCAAGAAAGTACACCGATAATCGCTTGTTCGGCCTTGTTTACTTGGTTTTGTACTATTTTTGTCCCGTATGGACACCACAAAAAATACCCGGCTCGATTTTTTTCGGGCGATGATTGGCCGCGACATGAGTGGTAGTATTTCACCGCTGGGCCGCTGGTTGAATGTTACGCTCCGGCAGGTTGACGAGGGGCTGCTGGTTGCCGACCTGATCGTGCGGGAAGACATGACCAATCCGGCCGGTATGTTGCATGGGGGAGCCACTTGCGCACTGCTCGATGATCTGGTTGGGGCGATGGTATTTTCGCTGAACCGGGAATACCTATATGTATCGGTCAATATGAACGTCGATTTTCTGCACGCGGCCCGGCTTGGCGATATGATTAGCATCCGGGCCGAGGCCATCCGGGCGGGGCGCAACATCGTTCATTGCGAAGGCCGAATCGTTGCCGAGGATGGCAAAATCATCGCTAAATGCTCGACCAATCTGGTACAGACAAATACGAAGCTGCCGTTTTGATTTTTTTGTGGCGATGGGTGCGCCAGTCTCCGCAAAAAACTGCGTAACGTCTTGCGTTTTTTTGTCGAAACCATTACTTTTGCCCCTCATTTCCAATTTTATACAAAAATCATGTACGCAATCGTAGAGATCGCAGGACAGCAATTCAAGATCCAGAAGGATCGCTTCATCTACACCCACCGGTTAGAAGGCGATGTGGACGCTGTACTTGCGGCCGACAAGGTGAAAGTTCTCCTTGTTGATAACGAAGGTAGCGTTGCCATCGGTGCGCCGACGGTAGCTGGAGCCGCTGTATCGGCCAAGATCGTTGAACACCTGAAAGGCGAGAAAGTGATCGTCTTCAAGAAGAAGCGTCGGAAAGGCTACAAAAAGAAAAACGGACACCGTCAGTACCTGACCAAAGTCCTGATTCAAGACATCACTCTTTAACTAGTCTAACGGTCAATGTTTAAAGTTTAAGGTTCAACATAACTTTAAATATTAAACCGCTACGGCGGACCGTTTCAGACCTTAAACTTCTTTGAAAAAATGGCACACAAGAAAGGTGTAGGTAGTTCCAAAAACGGCCGCGATTCACACAGCAAGCGCCTGGGCGTAAAGCTGTTCGGTGGTCAGTCGGCTATTGCTGGCAACATCATCATTCGTCAGCGGGGTACGAAGCATCACCCCGGTAAAAACGTAGGTCTGGGTAAAGACTACACGCTGTTCGCTCTGGTCGATGGCGTTGTTAAGTTCCGCCCCGGCCGGAACAGCCGTTCGTACGTAGACATCATCCCGGCAGGTCCGTCGGCTGTGGTAGCGCAGCCTTCGCCAGCAGTTCCCGCAGCTGCTGTAGCGGCTCCGGTTGAATAAACAACGGTCTGATGACCTGTTGAAAACCCGCCTGATTTCCGTCAGGCGGGTTTTTCGCGTTGTGCGTCAAACTAAAAAACAAACCCACCTGTTGGGGAAGAGAGTTGTGGCGATTTTAAGTTGTAAAGTCGTAAAGTTACAGAGTTTAAAAGTTGGCTACCGCGTTAGCCCATCCGGCGATCAACCGCACGCCAGCAACTTTACAACTTTGTAACCATCCAACTTTACAACTTCACGCATAACCCTATAACGTCAAAGAAAAGATATGAATTCTGCCCTGAGTCGCCCTGTTTCGGTATTTACCGAAGGTAGCCCTAACCCCAACTCGATGAAGTTCGTGCTCAGCGTCGAACTGGTGCCGAGCGGTCTTTCATTTGATTACGCAACCCCGGCCGATGCGCTCGTCGATAGTAAAGCGTCGCCCTTAGCTGTGGCTTTGTTTGGGTTTGAGTTCGTTCGTCGGGTGTTCATCGCCAGCAACTTCGTCACTGTCACGAAAGACGACGAGACCGACTGGGATGAGGTCATGTTCGAAGTAAAGCTGTTCCTGAAAGAATACCTGGGTGAGCAGAAGCCGGTGTTTTCGCAGCGTACGATGGATGCCAATACCACGAAGCTGGACATGGATTCGGAAACGGTGCAGAAGATCAAAGCCGTGCTCGATCAGTACATTCGGCCGGCCGTCGAAACGGACGGTGGCGCCATCAATTTTCACTCATTCGACGAACCCAGTGGCACGGTGAAAGTGCAGCTGCAAGGCTCATGCAGTGGCTGCCCATCGTCGACGCTCACACTAAAAGCTGGTATTGAAAACCTGCTCACCCGCCTGGTTCCGGAAGTGAAACTGGTCGAAGCGGAAGGGGTATAAATGAGTTTAACGTTGATGGTTTAAGGTTTAAAGTTGCCTGCTTCCAGCGGAAGAACCTTAAACGTTGAACCATAAACGTTAAACATACAATTGGCCGATGGCTCAGAAAAACCGTCTCTGGTGAATCCGGGGGCGGTTTTACCGTTTACTTTGCAGGAATATACCCATCGATAAAAACACTACATGAAGTATTCATTGATACTGGGAGCAATAGGACTGACGCTGTCGACAGTGTCGGGGCAGAATATGCTTGGTATCTCAACCAGCCGGTACGGTGGAACCAACCGGCTATATATCAACCCGGCATTAGCCGCCGATTCACCATCCCGCATCTTTCTGAACGGAGCCACTGGTAATCTCCATCTCGACAATAACTACGTCCGTTATCAGGCACCGTTTTCGCTGCTCCGGCTCGTCACCGACCGGGTGCCGGGCAGGTACCGAAACGCCGACGGGTCGGTGCGGTTCGACGAGTCGTACACGCAGGAAATCAACGACGGCAAACCCAAAAACGGTACCCTGTCGGGCGAAGTACGTGGACCGGCCCTGCTGATAAAAACCAGTGAGCGTAGTGCTGTTGCCGTCACTACCCGATTTCGGGGCATCGCGCAGGTTGTCGGTACATCGCAGGCGCTACTATCGTCGTTGCGGGCCAGCCTGAACGATGGTGCGCTGTACGGTATTCCCAGCCGAAACAACCAACTGAACGTCAACAGCAATACCTACGCAGAACTGGCCTTTACCTATGCGTCGACGCTGCTGGAAGGCGATGGACAGAAGATATTGATGGGCGCAACTGTGAAAGGGCTGCTGGGATACAACGCGCAGCATTTTATCAACAAAGGCATGACTTACCGTGTCACGGCTGACGCGGCAACGCCCGACATGCCGTATCTGGAAGTTACTCAACTCGATGCTACGCTGGGTTACACAACGTTCCTCCAGAACCGGGGTATAAGTCCCCGTACGCTGCTAAGCACCGATATTCCGGGGGTTGGTTTGGGGGCCGATATTGGGTTGACTTACGTTCGGCAATACGACAGCGACAGCCCATCGCTGCGTATCGGGGCAGCCATCACTGACATTGGCGGAATCAGCTACAAGGGCGAGGATTACATCTATACTTCCGCACAGCTGGATCAGTCGCCGATCCGCTTCCGGGGCAGCGATTTCATTAACGTAAGCGGTACGCTCGACATCGCCCAGACGGTACAGCAGAAACTCAGTGCCGGGCGTAGCCCCGACCGGACTCGTTTCGGAGCCGGGTTGCCTACGTCGCTCAACCTGACTGTCGATTACACGGAACCGTCGGGAGCGGGTATTGGTCTGACGTATTTGCAGGATCTGCGGTCGGTGCAGGCGCAGGCTGTACACCAGCCTACGCTAATCGCCGTGACGCCCCACTTCGATAAACGGTGGCTAAGTCTGTCGCTGCCGGTAGTGTACCTCAACCGGGGGGTCAGTGTGGGCGCGTCGGTGCGGGTAGGGCCAGTCTGGCTCGGTACCGACAACTTTTTGGGGCTGCTGGGTAACTCGTCCAACGGCATTCGCCCGCGTGGCCTGGACGTTTACGGGGGTATTGCCTTCGGGCTGGGCCGTGTCAACGACGAGTAGCCACCTCGGCTGGCTTCGGTCAGAATTCATGAAAAATGCGTAAATTTGGATAGTACCCTACTTGAAAACCGGGGTGCATGGGGTCTGCTATGACCGAACGAACGACCTTTTTCGATACACCACTCACGCAATTACGGAGTCTTGGGCCGCAACGTACTGAACTGATCAACAAGGAACTGAATCTGTTCACGTTTGGTGACCTGATTCAGTACTATCCGTTTCGGTACGACGACCGTTCGCGCTACTATACGATCAGCGAACTGATGGACAGTATGTCGTCGGCGCAGGTACGCGGTCGGCTGCGGGAATGGTGTGTGGAAGGAGAGGGGCCGAAAAAGCGACTGGTTGGTACGTTCACCGACGGTACCGGCACGATGAGCCTGGTCTGGTTTCAGGGGATTGCCTACATCGAGAAAACGCTTCGTCGCGATGGTGAATACATTGCTTACGGCAAGCCACAATCGTTCAGTGGTCAGTTCAGCATTATTCACCCTGAGCTGGAAAACACAGCTACCAGTTCGGCCAGCGAACCCGGCTTCTACCCGGTTTACAATCTGACCGAAAAGCTCCGTAAACGACACCTCGATAGCAAAGCCATCGGGAAAGTGATGCGCCAGTTGCTTGAGCTGTCGTGGAGTCATATTCACGAAACGCTCCCTGCCGATTTGATCGAGAAATACCGGCTTATCAGCAAGCGCGATGCTATCTGGAATATTCACCTGCCCCAAAATCAGGGATGGCTCAAGCAGGCGCAGCGCCGACTGAAATTTGAAGAGCTGTTTTATAATCAGTTGCGGCTGATTAAAAACAAGCTGATGCAGAAAGAAGAGTTTCCCGGTCAGGTTTTTCGGGATACGACGTTGATGAAGCATTTCTACAATGAACTGCTCCCGTTTGAACTGACGGGTGCGCAACAGCGTGTAATCCGCGAACTCTACGCCGATTTCCTGACGGGTAAGCAAATGAACCGGTTGTTGCAGGGCGACGTGGGTAGCGGCAAAACTATCGTTGCGTTTATCGCCTGCCTGATGGCGATTGGCAACGGAGCGCAGGCCTGTCTAATGGCCCCAACCGAAATTCTGGCCGATCAGCACTACAACGGCCTGAAACCTTTCGCCGACGCAATGGGCCTGAACATCGGCATCCTGACCGGGTCGACCAACAAGAAACGCCGGGTGGTGCTGCACGACGAGTTGCAATCGGGGAAGATGCATATTCTGGTTGGCACGCACGCGCTGCTGGAAGATGCCGTGCAGTACAAGAATCTTGGCCTGTGTATCATCGACGAGCAGCACCGGTTTGGTGTAGCGCAACGAGCCAAGCTGTGGGGTAAAAACGAAACGGTACCCCCACACATTCTGGTTATGACGGCGACGCCCATCCCCCGTACGCTAGCCATGACGCTTTACGGCAATCTCGACGTCTCGACCATCGATGAACTACCCAAAGGGCGGAAGCCGATCAAAACGGTACACAAGTTTGACAAACACCGCTCCGAAGTCTTTGGCTTTATGCGGCAGCAGCTCGAACTGGGCAGGCAGGTCTACGTAGTTTATCCGCTGATTGAAGAATCGGAAAAGCTGGACTACAAAGATTTGATGGATGGCTACGAAAGCATGCAGCGGGCGTTCCCCCGGCCTACCTACGAAATTGGCATTCTTCACGGCAAGATGCTGGCCTACGAAAAAGACGACGAGATGAAGCGGTTTCTGAAGCGCGAAACGCAGATTCTGGTCGCGACAACGGTTATCGAGGTCGGGGTCAATGTTCCGAACGCCAGCGTTATGGTTATCGAGAGCGCCGAACGGTTTGGGTTGTCGCAACTGCATCAGCTGCGCGGGCGCGTTGGGCGGGGGGCTGAGCAGTCGTACTGTATTATGATGACTGGCTACAAACTCAGCAGCGACACCCGCACTCGGCTTGAAACGATGGTTCGCACCAACAACGGGTTTGAAATTGCCGACGTCGACCTGCAACTACGCGGCCCCGGCGACCTGACCGGCACGCAGCAGAGTGGTGTGATGGACCTGATGATTGCCGACCTCGCTAAAGACGGCCCAATCCTGACGGCTGCCCGCGAATCTGCCCAAGCTATTCTGGCGGAAGACCCCGAGCTTGTATTACCCCAACATGCCCCTGTCCGTAATCAGGTCGACAACGTCCGCAAACACGGTAACAACTGGGGGCGGATCAGTTAGTTGCGACTTTTCGACGGCTGTAAAGCGAGAAAATAACTGATCAAAATAGGCTTATGAGTGAAAAAAATATCACTCGGTGGTAATCCAGCACAAGTAAACAGATATTAAAAGCGGCTTTAGATTCTGTTAAAAAACAGTTAACTGGATCTCTATCGCTTATGCAAAAGAACTCTACTAATCCGGGATGTACGGATCGGCCGGAGGAACGGACTCGCTGGTTATTGAGCGGGCTCGCCGTATTTATGCTGCTAATGCTTTGCTCATTCGGGGCAATGGCCCAAACTAAAGTATCAGGGCGAGTAATTGACGCGCAACAACAGGGCCTGCCTGGGGTCAGCGTTGTTGTGAAAGGAACAACTACAGGGTCTGTAACCGACAGCGACGGACGGTATTCGGTCAATGTACCCCGCGACGGTATCGCACTGGTTTTCTCGTATATCGGCTACGTATCGCAGGAAGTACCCATCGACGGTAAATCAACGATCAACGTCAATATGGCTGACGATACAAAATCACTGAACGAGGTTATCGTCGTTGGGTATGGCACGCAGCGTAAAGAAACCATTACGGGTTCGGTCGTAGCGGTTAAAGGAACGGATCTGGTGAAGTCACCTACGACCAACCTGTCGAACTCGCTGGCTGGTCGTCTGCCGGGCGTAACGGCGGTGAACCGCAGTGGTGAGCCGGGTTACGATGGATCAACCATCCGAATTCGCGGTACAAACACGTTGGGTAACAACAGTGCACTGGTTGTTGTGGATGGTATCCCCGACCGGGCCGGTGGTCTGGACCGGATTAACCCCGCCGACATCGAAACGATTTCGGTCCTGAAAGATGCGTCGGCGGCTATCTACGGATCGCGGGCAGCTAACGGCGTTATCCTGATTACGACCAAGCGCGGTAAAAGCGGAAAGCCTCAACTGTCGTACTCGTTCAACCAGGGTATTGCGCAGCCAACCGTTGTGCCTAAACTGGCGAATGCCGGGCAGTACGCCGAAATGCTGAATGACCTGAACATATACGAACTGCCGACAGCGGAGTGGTCAGCAGCAACGCAGGGCTTCAAAACAAACGGTACGTACACACGTCCTGATGGAACGGTACGCACGGCGCCCTATTCGCCAACCGATATTCAGAAATATAACGACGGATCGGACCCCTGGGGCCACCCGAATACTGATTGGTACAAGTCGACGCTGAAAACGTGGTCGCCCCAGTCGCGGCATAACCTGCAATTGACGGGTGGTACCGAAGATTTCAAATACCTCGCTTCGCTGGGGTACCAGAATCAGGATGCGTTCTACAAAAACTCGGCAACGGGATACAAGCAGTACGATATCCGGCTTAATATCGACGCCAATATCAGCAAGTACCTGCACGTAGCACTGGGTATCCTGGGTCGTGAAGAATTCCGGTACTACCCAACACGGGGAGCCGGTGCAATTTTCCGGATGCAGATGCGGGGTAAGCCAAACCAGCCTGCATTCTGGCCTGATGGTCGCCCCGGTCCAGACATCGAAAACGGTGAAAATCCGGTTGTCATTACAACTAACGCTACCGGTTACGACCGCGACAAGCGTGATTATATTCAGACCAATGGCCAGCTGGATTTCAAAGTTCCGGGCGTTGATGGGCTGAAAATACAGGCAACGGCAGCTGTCGATAAACTGAATCAGAACAACCGGCGCTGGGAAACACCCTGGACGCTGTACGAACGGGGTACGGGTGTCGATGCCAATGGTGTCCCCAACCTGATTGCCAGCAAACGTGGACCGGCAGAACCTCGTCTGACGCTGGGCAACAACACGCAGTTGAACATCCTGCTAGGTCTGATTGGAACCTACGAGCGCAAGTTTGGTGATCACGGCCTAACTGCCCTGGTAGGGGTAAACCGGGAAACGATTCAGGGCGACAATTTCAACGCCTATCGTCGGTATTTCATCTCGCCCGCTATCGACCAACTGTTTGCGGGTGGTGCGCTGGAGCAGAACAACGGTGGTAGCGCGTTTAACCGGGCTCGTCTGAACTACTTCAGCCGGATTGCGTACAACTACAAAGAAAAATACCTGTTCGAATTCCTGAGCCGGTACGATGGCTCTGACATCTTCCCCGCAGCAACGCGTTATGGTTTCTTCCCTGGCGTTATGGCGGGCTGGGTGGTATCTGAGGAAGGATTCTGGAAGCGTAGCGTACCCATCATGAACTACTTCAAGGTCCGGGCTTCTTACGGACAGTTGGGTAACGACCAGATCTATTTCCCCGGTACAACCACGCTGGCTACGTATCAGTACCTGCCGACCTACGGCTTCAATACGTACATTATCAATAACGCCCAGCAGCAAACGTTGTCGGAAGCCCGGATCCCCAACCCAACGATCACGTGGGAGGTAGCCAACAATGCTGACATCGGTATCGAAGGTCAGTTGTTCAACGGCAAGATTGCCTTTGAATTTGATTACTTCAACAACCTGCGGACATCGATTCTGTACCCCCGCAACGCATCAGTACCGCGCACGACGGGCCTGACGCTGCCCCCGGAGAATATTGGTAAAGTGCGTAACAGCGGTTTCGACGGACAGATTAGCTACAACGGTCAGGCGGGTGCACTGCGCTACAGCGTTGGCGTAAACGGTGGCTACGCGCAGAACAAGATTATTTTCTGGGACGAAGCCCCCGGTGCTCCCGACTGGCAGCGCACAACGGGTAAGCCCATCAACGCTTACCTTGCCTATCAGTACGACGGCGTATTCGCGACGCAGGCTGATATCGACGCCAACCGGCTCGACTACTCGGCCATCGTGAAAACGCTGCGTCCCGGCGATATGAAGTACAAGGATTTCGACGGCGATGGTAAAATCACGCCAAACGATCAGGTACGGAACAACCGGACAAACCTGCCGCTCTTCCAGGGTGGTATGAACATCTCTGCTTCGTACAAAAACTTTGACTTGACCGTACTATTCCAGGGTTCGGCCGGTGCGCAGCAGTATATCAGTTTGGGTGAATCGGGTAACGTTGGTAACTACTTACAGGAGATTTATTACAACCGCTGGACCGTTGATAACCCAAGCAGTGTGCATCCCCGTATCGCCAACCGGAGCGATCAGTACTACTCGGCTGGTAACACCTACTGGCTACGTTCGGCTGACTATATCCGGTTGAAAAACTTTGAAGTGGGCTATACCATCCCGGAAACGTTTGGCCGGAAAATCGGTGTCAACAGCCTGCGGGTGTATATCAACGCGCTGAATGCCCTGACGATAGTCAACCGGCTGGGTTCGTTCGACCCCGAAGCCGATAACGCAACCGGGCAGTACTACCCGCAATCACGTATTCTCAACGCTGGTCTGACGCTTCGTTTCTAAACGTACTTATTACACATGATACGACCATTTAAATCTATAAGTCTGGCACTGCTCGTCGCGTCGATCAGCATAACGGGCTGTAATGACAATTTCGTAAATACGCAGCCGCTGGACCAGGTAGCCGGTGATGCTGTCTGGACCGACCCAGCGCTGACGGAAGCCTTTGTAACGGGTATTTATGCTGGTCTGGGCCAGGGCGGTTTCAACGAACAGCAGCTTGCATCGCTGACCGATGAGACCATCTTTACGCACCCAGGTCGGGGTATCACGACCATTACAGAAGCCCGTTCAAATCCAGCCGATGCGGGCTGGATTAACGAAACGATCGACTGGAACCAGATGTACCTGCGTATCCGGGCGGCAAACCTGGCTATTCAGAACCTGACTACGCCGAAGTTTGCGAACACGGATGGTATTGCTGATCGGTTGATGGGCGAAGCAAAGTTTATGCGCGCTTATTACTACCATCAACTGGTGCGGTACTATGGCGGTGTTCCCATCATCGATAAAGTGTACGGACTGGGTGAAGCCGATTACGCGACGACGCGGAACACGATGGAGGAGTGTATCAACTTCATCGCCAAGGATTGTGATGAGGCTGCTGCGCTGCTAAAAGGTAAATCGCCGGCGAAAGGCCGGGGCAACGAACTGGCTGCCCTGGCGCTGAAGGCCCGCGTACTGACATACGCTGCCAGCGATTTGTACGATGCAGCAACGGCCAAGTCGAAATCGTCGGCACACGCTGCCTTCGCACAACCGGCCATACTGGGATACGTGAGTGGTAGCCGTACGGAACGTTGGCAAAAAGCGAAAGCCGCTGCCAAAGCCGTACTCGATGCGACCAGCGGTTATCAGCTGAATTTGTCGGCCCCCGCGAGCGACGGTACGACTAACTACATGAACATCGCCTTATCGCGTAATGGCGGTGATCAGGACGTATTGTTCTCGCGTTCGTTTATCAATCAGAAGCAGGAGGCTGGTGGGCAGCAAGGTCTCTATAACGGACCGAACGGCTACCATAACTGGGCGGGTAACACACCGGTGTCACTGCTGGTCGATGATTATGAAATGATCGACGGATCGAAATTTAGCTGGTCAGATCCGAGCAAAGCGACTACTCCGTACGCTAACCGTGATCCCCGTTTTTACGCGTCGATTCTGTATGACGGTGCTCCCTGGAAACCTCGTACAGCCGACGTAGCCGCTAAAGACCCCGTCAACCAGATTCAGACGGGCCAATACGAAGTAACGAGCGGCAGCGGTAAAGTATCGATTGCCGGTCTGGATACGCGCAGAAGTACGGTTGAAGACTGGAACGGTAGCTACACTGGCTACTACATGCGTAAGTTCATCGATCCAAACCCAGCCATCGTCGACCAGAATACGTATCAGCAAATTCCCTGGCCATTCTTTCGGTATACTGAGGCCGTGTTTAACTACGCGGAAGCCTGTATCGAACTGGGTGAAGATGCCGAAGCAAAGACCTGGCTGAACAAGATTCGGTTCCGGTCGGGGATGCCCGCACTGACGGAAACGGGTGATGCGCTGCGTCAGCGGTACCGTAACGAGCGTCGTATCGAGATGGTATTCGAAGAGCAGCGCTACCACGACGCTCGTCGCTGGATGATTGCGCCATCGACGCTGGGTCGGAAAGCCAACACGATCAGCATCACGGGTACGCTAAAAGCCGGCAAGTCTGTGTCGCTATACCGCTACGATCCGACCAGCTACGATTATACCTACCGCGTCGTTGAGATCGATCCGGGTAAGGAAAACCGGGCCTGGCTGGATAAGATGTACTACCTGCCGATCAGCCGCGATGAAATAAACCGGAATAGCAAGCTGATTCAGAACCCCGGATATTAATACCGATTGATAGTACTCAACAAAAAACGGCGGCCGTGTTATGAACACGGCCGCCGTTTGTATTGAAGGCTGTTTCGTGATGGGCCACACATACTTAGTGAACGGCTGTGTAATTGCTCAGCCTATACTATACTGACAAGGCTTTAGTGTGTGATATATAGCTAAATATACTCATGTGTACTAGTTGGGCTAAATAGTTATACTTATTATGAGAAAAGCTTAATTTTCATCGCTTTTTAATGAGAAAAGTTCTATTATATGTTAGAAAAGGACATGTATCAGCTAATATAATACCGGTAAAAACACTCAGCTGCCAACTTTAGATCGTTAGTTGGAACTAAAATGCAGTTGAATCATGCCAAAACTATTTACCAATCAAAAAGTTTGCGGGGATTCCGAAACCGTTTTGTCGGAAGTGCATGCCAGATGGCTGAGACGAGGTTCGCTTTGTCTGGTTTTCGTGCTTGGACTTCTGGCATCAGTGGGCGCTTACGCTCAGACCAAAGTGTCTGGCAAGGTGGTAGATGCGCAGGGGCTGGCCCTGCCCGGTGTTAGTGTTCTGGTAAAAGGAACGACTACTGGTACTGTAACCGGCGTTGAAGGCGATTACGTACTGAACGTACAGAACCGGAACGCAACACTCGTTTTCTCGTACATCGGCTACATCAGTCAGGAGGTCGCACTGAATGGTCGCAACGCAGTTAACATCACCCTGGCGTCTGATGATAAGATGCTGAGTGAAGTTGTTGTCGTTGGTTATGGCGAGCAAAAGAAAGAGACCGTAACCGGTTCCGTTGCCACCGTAAAAGGAAATGATCTGGTAAAATCGCCAGCCGTCAACCTGACCAACTCGATTGCCGGCCGGATGCCGGGCGTTATTGCGACAAACAGCAGCGGTGAACCTGGTTATGATGGCGCTGCTATTCGGATTCGGGGTTCCAACACGCTGGGTAATAACGACGCACTGATCGTTATCGACGGGGTTCCGGCGCGGGCTGGTGGTATTGATCGGTTGAATCCGGCTGATATCGAAAGTATTTCGGTTCTGAAAGATGCGTCGGCCGCTATCTATGGTTCACGAGCTGCCAACGGGGTAATCCTGGTGACGACCAAACGGGGTAAAAGTGGTAAGCCGGAGCTTTCTTACAGCTTCAACCAGGGCTTTAGCCAGCCAACGGTTATTCCCAAGATGGCGTCGGCAGCTGAATATGCCCAGTTGAACAACGAAATCAACCTGTACAACAACCTGCCTGCGGGCTACTGGAAAGATGCCAACGCGGCCTTCAATAGTACAGGAAGCTACACCCGGCCCGACAATGGCGTCGTTGTCCCGGCGGCTTACTCGCCCAGCGATATTCAAAAGTTTCAGGATGGATCTGATCCATGGGGCCATCCCAACACCGATTGGTTCGGCGCAGCGCTGAAACCGTGGTCACCCCAGGTGCGGCATACGCTGCAACTGGTGGGTGGTTCAGAGAACATTAAGTACCTGGCCTCTGCGAACTACCAGAATCAGGACGCTTACTATAAAAACTCGGCTACGGGCTACAAGCAGTATGACTTCCGGCTGAATCTGGACGCTAAAATCAGCAAGTACATCAATTTGGTGACGGGCGTTGTTGGTCGTCAGGAAAACCGCTTCTTCCCAACCGTTGGAGCCGGTGATATTTTCCGAATGCTGGCGCGGGGTTATCCCAACAAGCCTGCCTTCTGGCCGAACGGCTTACCTGCTCCTGATATCGAGAATGGCCAACAGCCTGTACTGGTTACGACCAGCGCCACGGGTTACAACAGAGACACCCGCTATTATCTGCAAAGCAACGCCAGTCTGAATATCACTAACCCCTGGGTACCGGGTCTGAAGTTAACCGCCAGTGTTGCTTTGGACAAATACATTCAACAGGGTAAGGTTTGGCAAACTCCCTGGTACGTGTATAGCTGGGATTATACGTCCTACGATCCGACGACGAAAGAACCGCTTCTTCAGCGTGTGCAGAAAGGACCGGCGCAATCGACCCTCAATCAGTACACAAACGATCAGTTCAACTCACTGCTGTCCGGTATTCTGTCGTATGACAAGACCTTCAACGCCAATCATGCGATTACGTTACTGGCCGGTATTACGAAAGAGCAGTCTAACTCAAACGGTTTCTCTGGCTTCCGTCAGTATTTTAACTCGACAGCTATCGACCAACTGTTTGCAGGTAGCCAAACCCAGCAGGTTGCGAATACAACGGCGGCCTGGGAGCGGGCTCGTATGAGCTACTTTGGTCGGGCTGCGTACAATTACAGAGAGAAATACCTGGCTGAATTCCTGTGGCGTTACGACGGTTCGTATATGTTTCCTCGTTCGAGCCGTTGGGGCTTCTTCCCCGGCGTAACGGCGGGCTGGCGTATTTCGGAAGAAAATTTCTTCAAGAAGGCGCTGCCAGCTGTTAGCTCACTGAAACTGCGGGCTTCCTGGGGCCAGTTAGGGAATGATCAGGTCTATTTTAACGGTAACCTGCGCGAGTACGATTACCTGCCGACCTATGCGTATGGCGACGCCGTCAACTCGAACTGGGGTTATGTATTGAATAACCAGGTTTCGCAGACACTGTACGAAAATGGTGTTCCGAATACAAAGCTGACCTGGGAAGTAGCCAATAACGCCGATCTCGGTTTGGAAGGCTCATTACTGAACGGTAAAGTCTTCTTTGAATTTGACGTGTTCCAGAACAAACGGTCGAATATTCTGTGGCGTCAGAGTGCATCGATTCCTCAGACGACAGGCGCTACGCTGCCCGCTACCAACATTGGCCGGGTAACGAACAAGGGCTACGAGTTCCGGGTGGGTTATAACGGACAGGCGGGTGACTTCAAATACAGCGTTAGCGTAAACGGTGGTTACGCCAAGAACACCATCACGTTCTGGGACGAAACGCCGGGTGCGCCCGAATGGCAACGGTCGACGGGTAAGCCCATTCCTACCGACGTGAACAATCCGAACAATGCCAATGGTACGCTCATGTACCAGTACGACGGGATTTTCTCGACGCAGGCCGATATCGACGCCAATAAGATTGACTACAGCGGTGTAGGTGCCAGCCTGCTACGCCCTGGCGATATGAAGCTGAAAGACATCAATGGCGACGGGAAAATTGATGCGAACGACCGTGTCCGGGCCGACCGCAACAACCAGCCCCGTTTTCAAGGTGGTTTGAATGCCAGCGTCCGGTATAAAAACTTTGATCTCAGCATTCTCTTCCAGGCCTCAACGGGCGGGCAGATCTTCCTGCAAACGGAGTCGGGTACGATCGGTAACTTCCTACAGTACAGCTACGATCACCGCTGGACGGTCGATAACCAAAGCACGGTTGACCCACGCATCGTAGACCGTAGCAACCAGTACTTCTCCAACGGTACGACATACTGGCTGAGAAGCACCAACTACGTTCGTCTGAAAAACCTGGAACTGGGCTACACCTTGCCGAATACGCTGTCGGGCAAAATTGGTCTGAACAACCTGCGGTTTTACGTGAACGGTCTCAACCTGGCAACCTACGCACCAGCGATGAAGGGCATATTTGATCCTGAATCGACCAACAGTGCCGGTCAGTATTATCCACAGGCACGGGTTATCAACGGGGGTTTAACAGTCAGTTTCTAAACGATTAATCAGATTACTATGAATTATATAGCAAAGTGTCTGTCGTTCGGCCTGCTGTTGGGCACAACGATGATGGCTTGTAACACTGATTTCCTGGATACGAAGCCACTCGACAAGGTATCGGGTGATGCGGTCTGGGCCGACCGGGCGCTTTCTGAAGCCTTCGTAACAGATGTGTACAACGGTATTCGGGATGGTCTGCTGGATCAGATGAGTTTCGATTGCCAGACCGATAACGCCCTGTACAGCTTTGGCAAACAGGACGTGAATGAAGCGAACGTCAGCCCATCTAACATAGGTACTGTTAAGAGCACCATGGAGTGGGGCGCTATTTACGCCCGGATTCGGGCCGCCAACATCGCCCTATCGAAACTGGCAAAGCCTTCGTTCGATAATAGTGGCGATCTGGCCGGACGGATGCGCGGTGAGATGTATTTCCTGCGGGCCTATTTCTACAATCAGTTGCTGCGTTACCACGGAGCCATACCCCTTATCAAATCGGCTTATACACTGGATGAAGGTGATTTTACGGTGGGTCGTAATACGTATGAGGAGTGTGTCAACGCGATCGTTACTGATCTGGATTCGGCTACTACGCTGCTGAAAGGTCGTAGTATGGCGGCTGGCCGGGCTACGATGGGCGCTTCGATGGCCCTCAAGGCACGGGTTCTGTTGTACGCTGCCAGCGATCTACACGATATACCGACGGCCAAGGCTAAGTCGAGCGTCATTGCCAGTTTCGCCAATCCTGAATTGCTGGGTTACGTCAGTGGCGACCGGACAGCTCGCTGGAAAAAGGCGCAGGATGCTGCTAAAGCCGTCATGGACTTGAACATGTACGGGTATAAGCTGAACCTGTCGGCTCCCGTTACGGCGGCTGAAGGGCAGCAGAATTACACAAACCTGTCGCTGTCGCAAAACGGTGGTGAGACCGATGGTATTTTCCTGAAATACTATATCCGGGCATCAAATGATGACTGGGGCTCCTGGTTCCCGCGCAATAACATGCCGAACGGTTATCACGGCTGGACGTCAAGCGAACCAACCCAGCAGATGGTCGATAATTACGAGATGATGGATGGTACCAAGTTCGATTGGAGCAATGCAACGCATGCTGCGGCACCGTACGAAAACCGCGATCCTCGTTTCTATGCGTCGATTCTCTACGATGGTGCACAATGGAAACCCCGTACGCCCGATGGCGCGGGTATCGATCCCGCCGGTCAGATACAGATGGGTGAATACGAAGTGGGCTCTTCGTCGTCTCCGACCAAGTTTTCGGGGCTGGATACCCGCAACAGCACAATCGAAAACTGGAATGGTACCTGGACAGGGTACGCCATCCGTAAGTTTTTCAACACCGATGTATCGATCGTAGATCAGAATATTCGTCAGGAGATTCCGTCTATCCAGATTCGGTACACCGAGGTTGTGTTGAATTATGCGGAAGCCTGTTTGATGCTAGGGCAGGAAGCAGAGGCCAAGAAGTGGATCAACGCTGTTCGTTTCCGGTCTGGTATGCCTGCCATCACCGAAACGGGTTCCGCGCTGATGGCTCGTTACCAGAACGAGCGGAACGTGGAGATGTTCATGGAAGATCAGCGTTTCTACGACGTTCGCCGGTGGATGATTGCACCCACGGTACTCGGTCAGCAGGCCCGCATCATTGCTATCACGGGTAAACTAAAGTCAGGCAAAACGGTCACGACATACAAGTACAGCAAAGACAACTATACCTACACGTACAAGGTACAGGACTTGGGAACGGGTAAGGAAAACCGGAAGTGGAACGATAAGATTTACTTCCTGCCAATCAGTCGCGACGAGATCAACCGGAATAGCAAGCTGATTCAAAACCCAGGTTACTAAGTAGAAATCCATTCCAACCTCTCCCTAACGGGAGATAGTGAGAGTTCAAGAATGCCAGTGCTTTCGGGTGCTGGCATTTTTAGTTATTTTTATAGGATAATAAATGATACCCCCCGTCCCCCTGAAGGGGGTGAGGACGTTCCCTAGCCACTACTGGCGATGGCCGAGTCCTCGCCCCCTTCAGGGGGACGGGGGTAAACACACTTACCCTCCGTGAAACGCTTTACTTACTTTACGCTGACGGTTTGCCTGTTGGCCGCGGCTGCCTGCCAGAAGTCGTCCGATTCGTCGTCCGCCCCTCAATCCGCTGACACGCCCGCTGGCCCGGCCCTGTTCACGCTGCTTTCGCCCGATCAGACCGGCGTTACGTTTTCCAACAACCTGACCGAAGGATTGAATACCAACGTACTGATGTACGAGTATTTCTACAACGGTGGGGGCGTGGCAGTCGGTGATCTGAACAACGACGGGCTGGACGACATTTACTTCACGGGCAACATGACCCCCAATAAGTTGTACCTCAACAAGGGAAACATGCGCTTTGCCGACGTTACGGCGCAGTCGGGGGCGGGGGTAACGAAAATCCGTGGAAAACGGGCGTGACGATGGCCGACGTTAACGGCGACGGTAAACTGGATTTGTACATCTCTCGTTCCGGCACGATCCGCCCCGAAAATCGCATCCCCGAACTGCTCATCAACGACGGACCCGATGCGCAGGGGATTCCGCATTTCACCAACCGCACCGCCGAATACGGGCTGGCGCAGCCGGTGCAAAGCACGCAGGGCGTCTTCTTCGATTATGACCGCGACGGTGATCTCGACCTGTTTCAACTGAACCACAACCCCCGGCTGCTGCCTATTCTCGACCCGCAGGCTACGGCGGCCATCATGAAGCAGCCTGACCCGCAAATCGGCGTTCGGCTCTACAAAAACGAGGGCAAGCGCTTTACCGATGTAACGGCAAAATCGGGCCTAAGTAGTTCACCCCTGAGCTACGGGCTGGGCGTGGGTGTGTCGGACCTGAACAACGACGGCTGGCCCGATCTCTACGTGTCGAACGACTACGGTGTACCCGATTATCTGTACATCAATCAGGCGGGAAAAGGTGGGCCGTACTTCCGCGACGCGCTGAAAACGAGCGTGGGGCATACGTCCAACTTCTCGATGGGTAACGCTGTCGCCGACGTCAACAACGACACCCGGCCCGACATCGTGACACTGGACATGCTGCCCGAAGACAACCGGCGGCAGAAACTGCTGATGGCCCCCGACAACTACGAAAAGTATGATCTCGCCGTGCAATCGGGCTTTCACCACCAGAACATGCGGAACATGCTGCAAGTAAACAACGGCGACGGGACGTATCGTGAGGTAGGCCAACTGGCGGGCATTTCGAATACCGACTGGAGTTGGTCGCCGTTGCTGGCCGATTACGATAACGACGGATGGAAAGACCTGTACATTACCAACGGTTACGTCCGCGACTATACGAACCAGGATTTCCTGAAGTTCATGAACGACTTCATGCAGAGCCGCCCGACCAATCCCACGCGGGAAGACGTGCTGGAACTGGTGCATAAAATGCCTGCCTCAAACGTCACGAACTACATGTTCCGCAACCGCACCGGCGATGAACCCGCCGAGCAGTCGGGCGAGGTACGCTTCGCGAACATGGGGCCGAACTGGGGACTAACGCAGGCGTCGAACAGCACCGGTGCCGCCTACGCCGACCTCGACAACGACGGTGATTTGGATTTGATCGTCAACAACACAAATCAGACGGCATTTATCTACCAGAACGAAGCCCGTTCGCAGGCGAAGCACCATTTTCTGACGGTGAAATTGGTCGGTAGCGGAACCAACACGCAGGGGCTGGGCGCGAAACTGACGCTTTACCGGGCCGGTCGGCAGCAGTTTCAGGAGCAGATGCCAACGCGGGGCTATCAGTCGAGCATGTCGCCCCGGCTGCACTTCGGACTGGGCGGTGAACCCGCCATCGACTCGCTGCGAATCGTTTGGCCAACGGGCAAAGAGCAACTCCTGAAAGCCCCCAAAGCCGACCAAATGCTGACCCTGCGCGAGAGCGACGCCCGCGAAACCTACCGGGCACCGAAGGCCGGGCCGTCGCTGTTCGTCGAAACGAAATCGCCCATTGCCCGAACCTATTCGACCGTCGCGACCAATGATTTCAAGCGTCAACCACTGCTGGTTAATGCGCAGTCGTTCGGCGGGCCGTGTCTGGTAAAGGGCGACGTTAACGGCGATGGGCTGGAGGATGTCTACGCGGGCGGCAACAGCGGGCAGGCCGGTATGCTGTACATCCAGCAGGCGTCAGGGCAGTTTAGCCCGCGCCCGCAACCGGCCTTCGACGCTGACAAGCAATCCGAAGATACGGATGCCCTGTTTTTCGACGCCAACGCCGACGGTAAGCCCGATCTGTATGTATGCAGCGGTGGTTACGGCGATTTCCAGCCCGACGACGCTCGCTTGCAGGACCGGCTGTACCTGAACGACGGGACAGGCAACTTCACGAAGGCCGCCAACGCCCTGCCCGTCATGCGAACCAGCAAAAGCTGTGTGCGCGCCACTGACCTCAACGGCGATGGTAAACTCGACCTGTTCGTCGGCGGGCGGGTCATTCCGGGTCGCTACCCCGAAGCCCCGCGTTCGTATGTGCTTATTAACAACGGCACCGGTGCATTCACCGACCAAACGACCAAACTAGCCCCCGCGCTGGCGCAGATTGGTATGGTCACGGATGCCGCCTGGACCGATTTGAATGCCGACAAAAAGCCCGAACTCGTGCTGGTGGGGGAGTGGATGCCAGTTACAGTGATGAGCCTGACGGGTGGGCAACTGGTTGATAAAACGACTGATTTTCTGCCGAAGCAGTACCGCGGCTGGTGGAACAAACTGCTGGTCGATGACCTGAACGGCGACGGCCGCCCCGATCTGGTGATTGGTAACCAGGGGCTGAATACGCAGTGCCGCGCCAGCGAAACTGAACCTGCCGAACTGGTCTACAAAGACTTCGACAACAACGGTAAAATCGACCCGGTTTTGTGCCTGTACGTGCAGGGCAAAAGCTACCCCCACGCCACCCGCGACGAACTGCTCGACCAGATGGCGATGCTGCGAAAGCGATTCACCGACTACGACACCTACGCCAACGCAACGCTGACAACCGTGTTCACCGAGGACGAATTGAAAGACGCCAACCGCCTGACCGCCAATCAGCTGCAAACAACCTGCCTGCTCAGTTCCGCGGGCGGTAAACTGACCGAAAAAGCACTGCCGCTCTCGGCGCAGATTGCCCCGGTTTTCACCGTCACGGCGTTGGATTACGATCACGATGGCCATAAAGACCTACTGCTCTGCGGCAATGCAACGAAAACCCGTATCCGTTTCGGCCGCTCCGACGCCAACACGGGCGTGTTGCTCCGCAACGACGGGCGCGGGGGCTTCGTGCCGGTGTCGCCAACGCAGTCGGGTTTCCAATTGTCGGGCGACGTGCGGTCGGTGTTACCAATTGGGCAAACGCTGCTCGTGGGTATCAATCAGCAGGCCGTTCGGGCGTACAAACCGCGTAACCCCTGATGCATACCCGACGCACAAATCGCTTTGCCGTTACCGAACAATCGCTCATCACGACCGACGCATCTATGGGCGACGACGCGACGATTGTCTCCGGGCGGGCGTTCGATTTGCTGCGTGAACAGGCCCTCGACCCCGACAGCGACTGGCTGACGCTGTTTACGCGCAAAGGTCGCGAGTACGTCCGCATCGGACCATATGTGGGGTTAGTGCAACTAGCCGACGGCACACAACTTGAATTGTTGCCAAAACTGGAGCAGCCCGATCAGGCCCGGCCGCTGCTGCTAACCATGCTGCGCCACCTGCCCGATAGCCCGTTCCGCACCCTGCCCATGTCGCAGACCGGTGCTGCCGACCTGCCACTCTGGGATGTATTCGTCCTGACGTTTCTCAATGTCCTGACCACCCTGACCCGGCAGGGCTTGCAACGCGCCTACGAAACCGTCGAACGCAACGAACCCGTCTGGAAAGGGAAATTTCAGGCCACTCGCCACCTACGCGACAACGCCCACCACGCAGAACGGTTGGCCGTCCGCTACGATCAGCTCAGTGCCGACATTGCCCCCAACCGGCTCCTGAAATCGACGTTGGCAACGATCGATAAGCAGTTGTCGCGCTCGCCCGTGCAGGCGCAGGTCCGGCAGTGGCTCTGTACGCTTGACGACGTGCCGGAATGTGTGAGTATTCCCGACGATCTGCGGGCGAGTCAGCGGCTGGGGCGGTTGTTTGCGCGCTATGAACCGGCCCTGCGCTGGGCCGAGGCTCTGCTGCTGGGGCAGGCGTTTGGTGCGCAGTCGGGCCGGACGAACAGCCTGTCGTTACTGTTTCCGATGCCCCGCGTCTTCGAAGCTTATGTCGCTCACGGTGTCCGGCGATACTGGTCGGAGTCGGGGCTGGTAACCGTGCAGGAATCGTCGGCGCACCTGGTTGACGAACACGTTGGCGCGCCGAAATTCAAACTTCGCCCGGACATACTGATTCGGCAGGCCGACGGACAAACGCTGGTGCTCGACACGAAATGGAAACTACTCGACAGTACCGACCGGCGCGGCAACTACGGAATCGAACAGGCCGACCTGTATCAGCTTTTCGCCTATGGCAAGAAATACGACGCAACCCGGCTGTTCCTGATCTATCCAATGAACCCTGCCTTCCGCGAACCGCTCCACGTCTTCGGCTACGACGCATCGACTACTCTACATGTGCTCCCCTTTGACCTATCGCGTCCGCTAGCCGCTGAGGTCGACAAACTGGTTCAATACGCGCAATCGGTTTAAACGATTGATTGTCCCCGACAGCTTCTAGCTGTCGGAGCCGCGGTAGCGGCTAACACGGTAGCTCCTATTTAGCCTAACGGCTTCGACAGCTGGAAGCTGCCGCGGACAACCGTATCGATCCACATAGGTAGATTCGGTAAGGCAGAACGTTTGTATTTTGTGTGAAAAAACAACGATCAATTATGCGTACCGGCCTTGCCTTGTTGCTGTTTGCCCTTGTTCTGACAACGGCGTTTATTGCCAAACCCACCCGCGTCGTATTCTTCGGCGATTCCATCACGCAGGCGGGTGTCAATCCCGGTGGATATATCGACCGGCTGCGGAAAATGCTGCCCGCTGATCAGTTTGAACTGATTGGTGCGGGTATCGGTGGTAACAAGATCTATGATCTGTTTTTGCGGATGGATACTGACGTGCTGGCGCAGAAGCCCGACGTCGTCGTCGTTTGGGTGGGCGTCAACGACGTGTGGCACAAAAGCTCATTCGGCACTGGCACCGACCCTGACAAGTTTGTGAAATTTTACGATGCCGTAATCGACAAGCTACAGGCGGCCGGTGCGAAGGTGATGCTCTGCACGCCAGCGGCTATCGGCGAAAAAACGGATTTCAGCAATCAGCAGGACGGCGACCTGAACCAGTACAGCCAACTCATCCGCGACCTTGCCAAACGCCGGAACCTGCCGGTGATTGATCTGCGTAAGGCGTTTCTGGAGTATAACGTAAAGAACAACCCCGACAACAAAGACAAGGGTATCCTGACCACTGACCGCGTTCACCTCAACGACGCGGGTAATCAGTTCGTCGCCGAACAGATGCAGAAGGCATTGACGGGTAATGTTGCAGCCAAGTAGCTAAGTCTGGAAGCCGCTAGGCGAGTCTGTGTAGCCTGGACCGGTCCGCCGGTGCGGTCCAGGCTACACGGTATATCAGGCTACACACTACCGCTTTGTAAAATCCAGGTCGTAGTTGAGGTTCAGTCGAAAGCCGTGATTGATCTCAAAAACCGGTTTTCCTGATATCGGATCGGATTCAGGGTGCTGCGTAATCTGGTTGAGGTAATTCAACTCCAGTTGAAGGTTGTCCAGAAACTGATAACCGAACCCGCCCGAAATTCGGTTCTGGTTGAAAATATTGTCACCGACGTTGCGACCGTACCCCATAAATAATTCGTCGAAGAAATTAGCGTAGAACTCACCCGGTTCAATAGTCGGTCCGGCTAACGGAACCGTACCAGCAAGCTGATAACGGACCCTGTTCTGGTATTCCCAGCCGGTTACCCGGCGCGGGTTGTTGTCGGCACCGATACTCAGCCAACGCTGCTCAAACCGAAAGCGATGGCTGAATCTGACAGTCCCTAACTGATCGCTCAGTTGAATCTCCTCGTGCGCCCGGTGTTCCAGCGTCGGTACACCCTGATCGGCAACGGGGTAGTCACCGTATGGGTAGGTCACGAAAAACGTGTAGCCCCCGCCGACCTTCACCCGATCCGATAGCTTGTAGTTGGCACCCAACCGCGACAGCGACTGCTGCCACGACCGGATCAGTTCGACCCGTCGCCACTGGTATTCGGTATGAATCGTCCACCGTTTCGCAATTTTGTGATCCCCGTTATAGGTGTACCAACCAATGGCGTTGCGGTCGATAAGGCGATTCTGCTGCGCCAGACACCCAAGCGAGAAACCGAGTAAGACAAGAAGCAGATAGTATTGTTTCATGCACAATCGTTCATTAGACTGATTACGTAACGGCTGCCGAACGGAGATGGTTAAGGCGGGTAGAGTCAGAAAAACCAAAACGGCCAGCTATCATGACGATAACTGGCCGTTCCTGTAGAGAATAATCGCTTATGCGTTGGCTCCCTGCTTCATGCGGATGATGTTCAGGGCCGCACCGGCTTTGAACCACTCGATCTGCCCTTCGTTGTACGTGTGGTTGACGGCAAACTCGTCCGATGAGCCATCGGCGTGGTTCAGCACAACCGTCAGCGGAACGCCCGGCGCGAAGCTGGTCAGTCCTTTGATGTCGATGCTGTCGTCTTCCTGTACTTTATCGTAGTCGGCGGGGTTTGCGAACGTCAGCGCCAGCATACCCTGCTTTTTCAGGTTAGTTTCGTGAATCCGGGCGAACGAACGTACCAGGATAGCCCGAACACCCAGGAAGCGGGGTTCCATGGCCGCGTGCTCCCGCGACGAACCTTCACCGTAGTTCTCGTCACCAACGACAACCGACCCGATACCGGCGGCTTTGTAAGCCCGCTGAACAGCCGGTACTTCACCGTACTCGCCCGTCAGTTGGTTCTTCACCGTGTTTGTCTTGTCGTTGTAGTAGTTGACCGCCCCGATCAGCATGTTGTTCGAGATGTTGTCGAGGTGACCACGGTATTTCAGCCACGGACCCGCCATCGAGATGTGGTCGGTCGTACACTTGCCTTTTGCTTTGATCAGCAGTTTCAGGCCGGTAAGGTCGGTACCTTCCCACGCTTTGAACGGTGCCAGCAGTTGCAGACGGTCCGACGTTGGCGATACGATTACCTTTACTCCCGAACCATCTTCGGCTGGTGCCTGATAACCGGCGTCATCGACAGCGTAGCCTTGTAGTGGTTGCTCGATACCAGCGGGTTCGTCCAGCATCACCTGCTCGCCAGCCTCGTTGGTCAGCGTATCGGTCATCGGGTTGAATGTCAGATCTCCGGCAATGACAAGCGCCGTTACGATTTCGGGCGATGCCACAAACGCGTGAGTGCTGGCGTTACCGTCGTTCCGCTTGGCGAAGTTCCGGTTGAACGACGTGATGATCGAGTTGGGGCGGGTAGGATCGTCCATGTGCCGCGCCCACTGCCCGATGCAGGGGCCACAGGCGTTGGCCAGTACCACACCACCGATTTCTTCGAACGTGTCCAGGATGCCGTCGCGCTCAGCCGTAAACCGTACCAGTTCCGAACCGGGTGTTACGGTAAATTCAGCTTTCGCTTTTAGTCCTTTGTTCGTGGCTTGAGCCGCTACCGACGCCGACCGGGTCATGTCTTCGTAGCTCGAGTTGGTACACGAACCGATCAGACCCACTTCCAGCCGCTCAGGCCAGTTGTTTTCCTTCACCGCCTTGGCGAAGTTCGACAGCGGCCACGCGAGGTCGGGCGTAAACGGACCGTTGATGTGCGGCTCCAGTTCGCTCAGGTTGATCTCGATCAGTTGATCATAATAGCTGGCAGGGTCGGCGTAGACTTCATCGTCCGAGCGCAGGTTAGCCTTCACCGCCTGTGCGGCATCGGCGATTTCGGCGCGGCTCGTCGCCCGCAGGTAATCACCCATTTTGTCGTCGTAAGCGAAGATCGACGTGGTTGCGCCAATCTCGGCACCCATGTTACAGATCGTGCCTTTACCCGTTGCCGACAGACTTTCAGCGCCTTCGCCGAAGTATTCCACGATGCAGCCCGTTCCGCCTTTTACGGTCAGGATACCGGCTACGCGCAGGATTACGTCTTTGGCCGATGCCCAGCCGCTCAGCTTGCCGGTCAGCTTCACACCGATCAGTTTGGGCATTTTCAGTTCCCAGGCCAGACCCGCCATTACGTCGCAGGCATCAGCACCACCGACACCGATAGCGATCATACCCAGACCACCCGCGTTTGGCGTGTGCGAATCGGTACCAATCATCATACCGCCGGGGAAGGCGTAGTTTTCGATTACTACCTGGTGAATGATACCAGCACCGGGCTTCCAGAAGCCGATGCCGTATTTGTCGGAGATCGACGCCAGAAAGTCGTAAACCTCTTTGTTTTTGTTTTTAGCTACGTCGAGATCCTTATCGGCACCGACCTCCGCCTGAATCAGGTGGTCACAGTGTACGGTTGAGGGAACGGCCACCTGCGGCCGGCCTGCCTGCATGAATTGCAGCAGGGCCATCTGGGCCGTTGCGTCCTGCATAGCCACGCGGTCCGGGGCGAAATCGACGTAGGTTTTCCCCCGTTCGAATGCCTCCGTCGGGCGGGCCGCCGAACCGTTACCGGCGAAGAGGTGGCTGTACAAAATTTTCTCCGACAAGGTTAGCGGTTTGCCCACAACCTGCCGGGCTGCTTCGACGCGCTCGCCAAGGTTGGCGTACACGCGCTGAATCATATCGACGTCAAAAGCCATAATAAAAAGCGGGATAACAGTTCTAAAAAAAGGGTATCTAATCAACTAACTACCGGAATACCGAATGCATTCCGGTTAACGGGTCAAAATTAGGGTATTATCAATGTTTTTGGAAATATTCCTATTATCGCGAATCAATCTACTTAAAACAGCCTTCTGCGCCACTATTCCGGGGCCACAAACGAATAAAGCGCCCGAACAGTCGTTGTATTTCTACCCAGATGCGTTATTTGCAACATATTTGGCACAAGAAGCTATCAATTCTCTACAGTATGAAACATGTTAACCTACTAATGACCGGGCTGGCGCTGCTGGTAATGGGCTTTGTCGTATCGGCCTGTAAAGACGAGGAAAACCCAATCACGACCGTGTCAACGCGCCCGACGACGACCGCTAGCAGCTATACGGCTACCATGAACGGTGCCAGCGAAAAGCCAACGGCTACAACGTCGACAGCATCGGGTTCGACCCGCGTACTGCTCAACGAAACGACCCGCGCCATCAGCTACACCGTAACGTATAGCGGCCTGACCCCAGTTGCCGGACACATTCACCGCATCACACCCAATTCGACTTCGGGTACGGGAGGAGTTGAAATTCCATTTTCCAGCCTTACATCGCCTATCGTTGGTAGCTACACGCTGGCCAGTCAGGCGCGGGTGGATAGCTTCAAGAACGGCTATTACTACTCGAATCTGCACACGACGGCCTATCCCAACGGTGAAATCCGGGGCGATATCAAAAAGTAATAACTGTGCCGCAGCATTGCGACGAACGTCCGCCGGGGAGCCAGTCCCCGGCGGACGTTTCGTTTTATGGGCCGTGGCTGATAAGTAGATTTTTACGCAACGTCTGCTTCCAATACAATCTAGTACAGGTATAAAGGGAGTAACGATCCGGCTAGAAAACGACCCCTGAATGTTAAACCCAAAACGTTAAACGCCACTTTATGCAAGTCCGCTACGCCGTTGGTCCCAACGAAACGCGCCAGTTCAACACCACCGAACTCCGGGAGAATTTTCTGATCGAGACGCTGTTTTCGCCCGACAGCCTTCAGCTTTGTTACAGCCACTACGACCGCGTGATCGTCGGCGGAGCGATGCCCGTAAGCAGCCCGGTTGAGCTACCGACATACCCTGAACTGCGCAGTGATTTCTTTCTGGAACGGCGCGAACTGGGTGTTATCAATGTCGGCGGGGCAGGCTCGGTAACGGTCGACGGACAGACGTACGAGCTGGCTAAACTCGACGGGCTATACGTCGGACGAAGCAGCCGTAGCGTATCGTTTGCCAGCGCGTCGGCCGACGAACCCGCCCGGTTTTACCTGCTGTCGTCGCCCGCCCACAAAGATTACCCCACGCAGAAAGCCGCGCAGGGCGACGTGTTTTCGGCACCGATGGGGTCGGCAGAAGCAGCCAACGACCGGACGATTTACCGGTACATCCACAAAGACGGACTGCAAAGCTGTCAGCTCGTGATGGGTCTGACGATTCTGAAGCCCGGCAGTGTCTGGAACACCATGCCCGCCCACGTTCACGACCGGCGCATGGAAGCCTACTTTTATTTCGACCTCGACCCGGCGCACCGCATCGTGCATTTGATGGGCCAACCGACCGAAACGCGGCACCTGATGGTTGCCAATCACCAGGCGATCATCTCGCCCCCCTGGTCGATTCACTCCGGCTGCGGCACGGCAAACTACTCATTCATCTGGGGCATGGCCGGCGAAAACCTCGACTACGCCGACATGGATCTGATCGCGATTGCAGACTTGAAATAGGGTTTAACGTTTTTGGTTTAAGGTTTAAAGTTCTGGTAAATAACCCGTCGGCCCTCAACCTTAAACGTTAGACCAAAAACGTTAAACCAACCAATGAGACTCCTCCCCATCCTCGCCCTGCTGATTGCTGGCCCGGTGCTGGCGCAGACGCCGATTGACGTCGACAAGGAATTTGCGTTTGCTGCCCAGCAGTACCGGGGAATGCTGCAAAGCCACCCCGACACGTCGAAGTTCCCGCAGTCGAGCAAGCCCGACGGAAGCCCTGACGACCGGAAATCGAGTTGGTGGTGCAGCGGGTTTTTCGGCGGGTCGCTGTGGCACATTTACCAGCGTACCAACGACCCGTTCTGGAAAGAAGAGGCTCAGAAATGGACGATGGCCGTAGCGAAGGAACAGTACAACACCGGTACGCACGACCTCGGCTTTATGATCTATTGCCCGTTCGGCAACGGCTACCGGCTGACTAAAAACGAAGCGTACAAGCCGATCATGCTGACGGGCGCGCAGTCGCTGTCGACCCGGTTCACCCCCAGCGTCGGGGTTATCAAGTCGTGGAATAAGTTTCAGCAGTACGATTATCCAGTCATCATCGACAACATGATGAACCTGGAACTGCTGTTCTGGGCGGCCAACAACGGGGGTGACAAACGCCTGCGCGACATCGCCATTACCCACGCCGACAACACGATCAAAAACCACTACCGGCCCGACAACAGCAGCTACCACGTGGTGTGCTACAACCCGGATGGCACGGTGGCGGCTAAGAAAACGGCGCAGGGCTACGCTGATAATTCGGCCTGGGCGCGGGGACAAGCGTGGGGGCTGTATGGCTACACGGTGATGTACCGCGAAACGAAAGACAAGAAGTACCTCGATCAGGCCCGGAAAATCGCCGACTTCTACCTGAACCATCCCAATCTGCCCGCCGACAAGATTCCATACTGGGACTTCAATGCTCCCGGTATTCCGGCCGAAGAGCGCGACGCGTCGGCGGGGGCTATTGCGGCATCAGCCCTGCTTGAGTTGAGTACCCACGGCGGTTCATCGGCTAAAACGTACTACCAGCAGGCCGAACGGATGCTGCAAAGCCTGAGCAGCCCGGCCTACAAAGCCAAACCGGGGGGCGACAACCATTTTATTCTCGTGCACAGCGTCGGCCACAAACCGGCCAAAAGCGAAGTCGATACACCGATCATTTACGCCGACTACTATTACCTGGAAGCCCTGCTGCGTTACGATGCACTTCGGAAGAAACAGGGATAAATGCGTTGATGAATGGCGGTTGTGAGAAACGGCAGTCGGGCGATCCGGCTGCCGTTTTGCGTATTCAGCCCGCCGAACCGGCCCCGATTCATAAAATCCGTTCATTAACAAAAAACAATCGTCCATAGACAACACGTTTGAACGTCAGCAGCAGAAAATGCCCGTCATCGGCTCAAATTCAGTTGTTTTCCCGAACAGATACGAACGTAGCACGGATACATCTTGTTAACTATATATATCCAAATCCGTGTTAGTTCATAGGCTGTCTCAGGCAAAGGGCTTGTTTGAGTCAGTCGTTTTGCGTCTATATTTGGCGCGGATGGCTACGGTCATTTTCTGGTAAAAATCGGTGTGCAACGTCGATCTGCCTATCCAGACCAATCTGAAAGCCGGGGGCTTTCATCAACCTGATTACCTGATATGTCGAAAAACTTAGTTATAGTCGAATCACCCGCCAAGGCAAAAACCATCGAAGGCTACCTCGGAAAAGACTTCACCGTGAAGTCGAGTTTCGGGCACGTCCGCGATTTGCCGAAGGACGGAATGGCTGTCGACGTTACCAACGGATTTAAGCCGTCCTACGAAATATCGCCCGACAAGAAAAAGCTGGTGAGCGAGCTGAAGTCGCTGGCTAAGTCGGCCGATGAAGTGTGGCTGGCAACGGACGATGACCGCGAAGGAGAAGCCATTTCGTGGCACCTCAAAGAAGCTCTCGGTCTGCGCGACAATACCAAGCGGATCGTGTTTCGAGAGATCACCAAAAACGCGATCCTTAACGCCATCCAACAACCCCGCACCATTGACGTCGATCTGGTCAATGCGCAGCAGGCCCGGCGTGTGCTCGACCGGTTGGTTGGCTACGAACTGTCGCCGGTGCTGTGGCGCAAGATCAAAGGCGGCAGCACGGGGCTGTCGGCCGGACGTGTGCAGTCGGTGGCGTTGCGGCTGGTGGTCGAGCGGGAGCGCGAGATCGATAAGCACGCGGCTAAGTCGTCGTTTAAAGTGGCGGCTCAGTTCATCGTCGACGGCAACAAAGTCCTGAACGCCGAGATCCCGAAGAACTTCGCGACGGCAACCGACGCGCGGGCTTTCCTCGAAGCCTGTATCGGTGCTTCGTTCACGATCAAAAGTCTGGAAACGCGTCCGGCCAAGAAAAGCCCGGCACCGCCGTTTACTACCTCAACCCTGCAACAGGAAGCCTCGCGTAAGCTGGGTTATGCCGTCGACCGGACGATGCGGATTGCGCAGAACCTCTACGAAGCTGGTAAAATCTCGTACATGCGTACCGACTCGACCAACCTCTCGCAGGAAGCCATTGAGAAGGCAGTGAGCGAGATTCAGACCGAGTTTGGTCAGCAGTACGTACAGACGCGGCAGTTCAAGACGAAGAACGAATCGGCGCAGGAGGCTCACGAAGCCATTCGCCCGACTAACTTCAACGACCGCAACGCCGGTGGCGACCGCGATCAGAAGCGACTGTACGAATTGATCTGGAAGCGGGCTATCGCGTCGCAAATGGCCGACGCCCAGCTCGAACGCACGACCGTTACGATCAGCATCAACTTCGCCAACGGCACGACCCAGAACTTTGACGTCTTCGGCGACGACTATAATCCAGCCGCCAAACCGCAAACCGCGAACGACAAACCACAATCCGGCAGCTTTCCTTCAGAACTGGTCGCGCAGGGTGAGGTAATCAAGTTCGACGGGTTTCTGCGCGTGTACCTCGAATCGAAAGACGACGAGGACGACGAAGATGCAAAAGGCATGCTGCCCCCGCTGCGTATCGGACAGGTGCTGAACCTGGGGCAGATGAAGGCCACCGAGAAGTTTACCCGGCCTCAACCCCGCTACGCCGAAGCGTCGCTGGTGAAGAAGCTGGAAGAAATGGGTATCGGTCGCCCGTCGACCTATGCGCCGACGATTTCGACCATCGTCAACCGGGGCTACGTCATCAAGCAGGACAAGCCCGGACAGGAGCGCAAATACATCGAATACACGCTGGCGAAAGATCAGATATCTGAAACGAGCGGCAAGGAAACGTTCGGCTCTGAAAAGGCCAAGCTGTTCCCGACCAACACGGGGATTGTGGTCAATGATTTTCTGGTCGAATATTTCCCCGACATTGTGGATTACAAATTCACGGCGACGGTTGAGAAAGACTTTGACGAAATCGCCGATGGCCGCATGAACTGGCAGAAGATGCTGGAAGGCTTCTACGGCGATTTTCACAAGAACATCACCGAGATTCAGGGGTCGTCTGTCGTTACGTTCAAGACCGGTGCCCGCGAACTGGGTGCTGATCCGCGCACAGGTAAGAAAGTGTCGGCCCGGCTGGGTAAGTACGGCGCATTCGTGCAGATCGGCGAATCGACCGACGACGAAAAACCGCAGTACGCCAACCTGCGCGACGGTCAGCTAATCGAAACGATCAGTCTGGACGATGCGCTGGCCTTGTTTGCCTTGCCGCGCGAAGTCGGCTTCTTTGAAGACAAGCCCATGACCATCGGCATCGGTAAGTTCGGCCCCTACGTGAAGCACGACGACAAATACGTGTCGCTGACCCGCGAAGACGACCCGTATACTATCGACGAGACCCGGACTATCGAACTGATTCAGGCCAAGCGCGCCGAGTCGGTCAGTGAGTCGCTGGGTGAGTTTGAAGGCAAGCTGGTAACGACGGGTAAGGGGCGGTTCGGGCCGTACGTGAAATTCGAGGACAAGTACATCTCGATTCCACGCAACGAGCAACTGGCCACGCTGACCCTCGACCGGGCTATCGAACTGATTCAGGCCAAGCGCACGGCGGAAGCGAACAAATACATCAAGGAGTTCCCCGAACGGCCGGAGATCAAGATCGTCAACGGGATGTACGGTCCCTATCTGGCGGTCGGCAAGCGTAACGTCCGTATCCCAAAAGAAACCGATGCCGCTTCGCTGACGCTGGAAGATTGCCTGGCCCTCGCTGGTGATGAACCCGCACCAGCTAAAGGTGCGGCTAAAAAGGCTACTGCGAAAACCGCCAAAGCCGATGCTAAGCCAGCCGCGAAAGCGAAAGCCCCGGCGAAAAAAGCAACGACTACGGCGAAAAAAACAGCTGCCAAGAAGTAATTCGGGTATCTATAATCAGGTTGTAAAAAGGGCAGGTTTCTCAAAAACCTGCCCTTTTACGTTAGCGCGTTGGCGAGCTGTACCGTCGCCTGCCAATGGATAGGATCGGTGAGCCCGACCCGGTAATCCGCTCACTTTTTCGTATCTTGTGACTATGAAAAATCGTCAGAAAGTTGTCGTGTTGTCGGGGGCGGGGATTAGTGCCGAGAGCGGAATCCCTACGTTCCGGGCGTCGGACGGGTTGTGGGAAAATCACCGGATTGAGGACGTAGCTACACCCGAAGCGTGGGTTCGTAACCCCGTGCTGGTGCAGGATTTCTACAACCAACGCCGGAAGCAGGCCCTGACGGCTGAACCCAACGCCGGGCACAAAGCCCTCGTCCGACTGGAAGATGCCTACGACGTGACGGTGGTAACGCAAAACGTCGATAACCTGCACGAGCGGGCCGGGTCGTCCAACGTTATTCACCTGCACGGTGAGCTGTTCAAGTCGCGCAGCACGAGCAACGAAGAATTGGTCTACGACGTCGATGGCTGGGAAATCAAGATGGGCGATGCCTGTGAAGAAGGCTCGCAACTGCGCCCACACATCGTCTGGTTTGGCGAAGCCGTACCGATGATGGACATTGCCCTCGAAGCCGCTGATGAAGCCGATATTATGATCGTCGTCGGTACGTCGCTGAATGTGTACCCGGCGGCAAGTCTGGCGTTCGTGGTAGGTGAGCGCATCCCGGTCTATGTTGTTGACCCCAACACGCCGACGATGCAGAAGCGCAAGAACGTTGTATTTATCGCCGAACCCGCTACGATTGGCCTGACCCAACTGGTCGATGAGCTGCTGGCAAAGGCGCAGTCAGATAAATCGGTAGCAAGCTAAGCCAAAAACATTCCGGCTATCAGGCCGTTCAGGAGAGACGTTTTCGCGTCTTTCTTTTTTTATGCTGACTACCCTCGATCCGGCCGTAAAAACCCGCGACGCTCACGAGCGGCTCAACGAACACTATGGCGTCGATCCGATTCGGGGGCGGGTCGATCCGATGCACGAACTGATCGGTACGATCCTGTCGCACCGCACCACCTTCGCCAACGAACGCACGGCCTACCAGACCATGCGCGAACGCTTTCCAACGTGGGAAGAAGTCCGCGACGCCCCCCTCGACCAGCTAATCGACGCGATAAAAACGGCTAACTACCCCGAAATCAAGGCACCGTACATGCAGAACGTACTGACGGTGCTGATTGCCGAGCGGGGGAGTGCCAACATCGATTTTCTGTGGGACATGTCGACCGACGATGCGATGGCGTGGCTGAACCGGCTGCCCGGCGTTGGCCCGAAGACGTCGACGTTATTGCTGCTGTTTTCGTTTCACAAGCCCGTGTTGCCCGTCGATACGCACGTGCACCGCGTCACGCAGCGGCTCGGGTTGATTGGCCCGAAAGTAAGTGCTGAAAAAGCGCACAAACTGCTGCTATCGTACTTGCCTGCGGACGCTACCGTGCTGTACAATTTCCACAAACATTTCTTCTGGCACGGGCAGCGCGTTTGCTTCTGGTACAACCCCAACTGCACCGGCTGTGTCCTGAACGATATGTGTGATTTTTACCAGTCCGGGCGAACCGCAGTGTTAAGTAGCACACCTGTGCGGAAGAAATAGAGTATCCAGGGCTACACGTTGTCGTTTACGCTTTTTAGGTGTGACTTACGCCCCATGTTTGCGTTCGTGCAGCGCTTTGGCTTGCCCAACCCAGTCGTCACGATCGATGCGGCCGGGGAAAAACTCAATCAGTTCGTTGACCTGTTTGCTATCCTCCTGGGTGAAGTTGCTGATCTGACGAAACGTGTAAATGCCCAGACTGTGCAGTTTACGCTCCAGAAATGGGCCAATGCCAATAATATCTTTCAAATCGTCGGCGTCGGTAGGGGTGGCCCGCCCGATCCGGTCAATGTTTAATTCGCCCGCCCGAGCCGCGATCCGGCTCAGCACCGCCGTTTCTGTGTTATCGCTGGGAGCAGGCTGAGGAAACGTGGGGGGGCTTCGGGAATGGGTGCACCCAATGGGGGAATTTCAATCGGGGGCGGGGTTGTCGGCAGAGTTGGCTGTTCCGGTTCCTCATCCGTATCGGGAATCGTCAGCGTTGGCATCCCGTACACAGGTGCCAGCGGGTCGGCTACAATCAGCGGAACGGGTATTTCGTCGGTGATCGTCGTTGTTGTCGGTCGATGAAAGGGCTGATTGTCTCCCTGCCGATTGGCGAGCGCATGGCGTAACGCGTTGACCCGACCACGGCGGGTCAGGCGACCGAGAAGCCAGCCAACGAGTGCTGCTGCGGTAAGTAGCAGCAAGATTTCGGCGATAGCGACGGGGCGGGACAGGGGGTCTAAGCCAAACATACGTTAACGAGTTTCGAGTGAAGAATGGCCTATCGGCTTTGCATCAGCGTTTTAGCCTGACCAACCCAGTTGTCGCGCTGAATCCGGCCGGGGAAAAATTCGATGATTTCGTTGAGCAGATACACATCATCGGCATTCAGCTGCGCCAGCTGGGTAAAGCGGTAAACGCCAGCCGCATGCAGCCGACGCTCGACAAACGGACTGATGCCGTCGATCAGTTGTAGGTTGTCGGCATCGTCGGGACCGGCGTAACCCAGCCGCTCGAAGTCGAGGGCACTCGCCCGCGACTGAATCCGGGCCAATACGGCCTCCTCATCGGTGCGGGTAGCGACCGGGGCCGACACGGGTAGCGTTTCGTCAGACTTATCGGGCAGCGTCGCTACGCCATCCAGTTCGCGCGTCAGTTGATTGATCGTCCGCTGATACGATACGTAGCCGATTATATAACCCAGTACGGCCGCGACCAGCAACATAATAGCCTGTTGCAACAGCGCGTCGGGTAGGTGTAATGGGTTCAGGTCAAACATGACTTTCTTGTTTTACAGGGCTGATCCGCGATTTATCGAACAACTACCGTAACCCGCCGGTTGGCCCGGCGTCCGGCGATAGTACCGTTATCCGCTTTGGGTGCCGTTTCCCCCTTGGCATCTACAACGATCTGCGACGCGCTGATACCCGACGAACGAAGCCGTTTTTTTACGTCGTTGGCCCGGCTGCGCGACAGGCGCAGGTTGGTTGCATCGTTGCCGCTGTTGTCGGTATGGCCGGTCAGGACAAGTTCTTTCTGCTTGTGCGTCTTCAGGTACCGGGCTGCTTCGTCGAAAAACCGGCGCGTATCGGGCGTTTGAATGTAGTTCGACCCATTGAGTTTGAAGTACAGGTCAATCGGTTTAAAGACGGACGTGTACTTCTCAGCCGCTGCCAGTTCGGTTTCCGTAGTCAACGTCGCCGACGGCAGTTTTTTCTGAACCGTGTCGGCAGCTGGGGCTGATGCTGGCAGAGTGGCGGGCCGTGTGCTGTCGGCCGAAGCCGGTTGGGGGGCAGTTGCTGTGGTTGGCTGCGCTTCATCAGCACCGGCAAACGCAAACGCCAGCCCACCCACCAGTGAATCACCGGCCGGGTTCAGTGCCATTCGCACGTCGGGCAGGGAAAGCAACTGGCCCTGTGTCGTCAGAGACGTTTGCGGAACGCCCTGTTCAACAAGATACTGCCGGACGTTTTCGGCGCGGGCCAGCCCCAGATTTTCGAAGTCGGCCGGTTTGGTTTCATCAGCCTCGTAATAGCCAATCACCAGTAGCCGCCGGTCGGGGTTGTTGGTCAGGTACGTAGCCAGTTCAGAGAAGGAAGCGCCAAGTGCATTGGTACTGGCCGTGGCCCCAGACCGGGCAAAGCTGAAATTACCGGGCAGTTGAAGCCGAAACCGCTCCCCATCGCTGATGGTAAGTGGCGCAACCATACTCGCTGACGTGTCTGATGAATCGGACGCCATCGGGAAAGGCATGTTGGGGCATAGCTGCTTGATATGGCAGACGTGCCACCAGGTCGAACCTGCCATCCAGAGCAGCAGCAACAAAACCCAAGGTGTCTTACTGACAAACATACTGATGGGGTTGAGGGGGCCGGTTTCGCGCAGGGAATCACCCGTTGCGTCGGACGGCCAATACGTCAAAAGTACGAGTATGCCCGTCAAATGCAAGTCCGGACTACGACACTTACCCGCGAGGCATAGTGGCCCGGCCCAGGTAAATTTCGTCGCCGTTCAGCGTGACAGACGCATAGAATGCATACCCATTCTTCACGTAGCGAACCTGTACCGGCGTTTGCTGGCTGGGTTTGGCGTAGGGTTTCGTTGCAGCCACCAGAATCTGATCGCCGTTGACAATCGCCCTGACAAACGGCAGGTCACGGGTTTTGAGCTGATTGGCGTTGTAGCCTACCCATGTCCGGCCACCGTCGTAGGAGCACTCCGTTGCGTCGTTGAGGTACGTTTCCCGGCCATCAAACAAGTCCCCGTGGTGCTTGAACAGCCGCCACAAGCCATGGATATAGTGTTCGTAGCAGGCGTAATTGCGGTCGTTTCCGGTGCCACGCAGCGCCGGGTCGGGGTTGAGCGGCTGATCGGGTGTCAGTGCGTCCTGATCGTCCCAGAAGACAGAGCCGTAAGCACCGCCAAACCAGTAGAAAATGCCAATGCCTTCAGCAATGGCGGGGGGAGCTGCATGTTCGGCTTTACCACTGTTGGGGAAGTCGGAACTTTGGGTGTTGAACAGCCATTGCCAGGCGATCCGCTTTTTCGTAGACAGCCGGGCGTTTACCTCCTGCTCACCCATCAGCGATGCCAGCCAGTGCCGGGCGTTGTCGGCCGTGTGCGGAATCGTGTAGTCGAAATCGGGATAGAAATAGTACGTACCCGGCATCTGAAAATCAACGACGTCGCCCACCGTTTTGCCGAGCATGTTATCCGGCAAACCCCGCTGCCGACTGGTGTTTGTGTGCCGGACTGGCTGGGTCCAGAGTTCGTCGGGGCGGGCAACGTAGTCGCTGCTCCGCGAGTAGCCAAAGCTATTGTGAACAACCGGCCACACTGTACCGACTTCGGTTTTAGGCGACGCGTATCGCTTGAGGGTGCTGTACAGATAAACCATCAGGTTACCCTGTTCCTGCTCGTTTTCTGGCCTTAGGCTGCCATTCTCGATGTCGACAAATATCTTGCTGTACGTGTTCTGCATCCCGCCCGGTGGGCAATCGCCAAAGCCAACACAGCTACCCTGCAACTCCATTGCCGACTGGTAGAGGGTATTGCGCGTGGCTCGGGCACCGGGGGGCGTCTGGTACAGCGTCGACGGACCTTTATTGCCATCCTGCGCCCATGCCAGCCCGAACGGCTCGGTGAAATAGTTGTTGTACAGAATCAGTGCCCGCTGATTGAATGTCAGCCGACTGCGCCAGCCCGCCGGAGGGAAGCCGTCGGCCCACCGCTCTTTACCGTTGACCATGCGCGTCTGGACGATAGACGAAAAGCCACGCCGGAATAGCTTACTCCAGTCCTGCTCGACGGTCAGATTGCGCCCGGCCCCGGCAAATGTGATCGACTTGGTGGCCGGTAGCGTAAAATCGCCCACAACGTCGAGGTTGTAGTACCCCCGACGGGTAGTGGGCGTAAACCGGGTGCGGGGCGTTGGAGTCAGCGTCGTTAGCGGGGGCATCGAGCCGGTTAGCCGAACCGGAACCGGATCGGCCGGGCCGTGTGGCTGAGCATACCACACACTAACGCCTGTCAGGCCGAGCAGCCCGCACAGAGCAAGTACTTTCATGCGATTAGTCAAGAGTCGTCAGTAGACAGAACGGCCAGGTGCCGATGAACCGTATTATTCGTCGATGTAACGGCGGGTGATAGGCTGGTACGAGTCGATGCGCCGGTCGCGGAAATAAGGCCAGGTCGTGCGGTATTTTTCCGACAGAGCCAGGTCAATCGTTTGTACGTGAACGACTTCCTCATCGTGGGGGGCCAGGTACAGCAGCGAGCCAAACGGGTTAGACACAAATGAACCGCCCCAGAACTGCTGATCAGCTTCCCGACCAACCCGATTCACGGCCACTACGTGTATGCCGTTGGCGATGGCATGGCTGCGCTGAATCGTCTGCCAGGCGTTGTACTGCTCTTCGTTTTGTTTGGGGTCAGGCTCGGTAGTATCCCAACCGATGGCCGTGGGGTAAACCAAGAGGTCGGCACCCATCAGAGCCGTGATTCGGGCTGCTTCGGGGTACCACTGATCCCAGCAGATCAGCACACCCACGCGGGCATACTTCGTGTCGAATACCTTGTAGCCCAGATCACCCGGCGTGAAGTAAAACTTCTCGTAATAGCCCGGGTCGTCGGGAATGTGCATCTTCCGATACTTACCCAGATACGAACCGTCGGCATCCAGTACCGCCGTTGTATTATGGTACAGCCCCTGCGCCCGCTTCTCGAACAGCGACGCGACGATAACGACGCCCAGTTCGCCTGCTACCGCGCCCAGTCGCTCGGTGGTGGGGCCGGGAATAGCTTCGGCCAGGCTAAAATTATGGTGGTCTTCCACGTCGCAGAAATACAGCGAGGTGAACAGTTCCTGTAGGCAAACGATCTGCGCGCCCTGCCGGGCCGCTTCCCGAATACCATTTATTGCTTTCTGAATATTTGACTCGACATCGGCCGTACAACTCATCTGTACCAGTCCGACGTTAACGTTTTTCGACATAAAGTGGGCATTTAGTTAGTTGTAGAGTCGTAAAGTTATAGCGTTGTATAGTTGGCTATCGCCGGATAGGCCGACGCGCCAGCAACTTTACAACGCTACGACTTTATGACTTTACAACGCTACGACTGTTCAACTGTACAACTAGTTATTCTCCCATCACGACAAAACTCTATCCCCACGGGTTCCCGGTGGGGGAATTGGATAGTTGGATGGTTATAAGTTCTGGAGTCGTAAAGTTACAGAGTTGTAAAGTTGGCTACCGCGTTATCCTATCCGGCGGCAGCCCTACAAGCGCCAGCAACTCTATAACTTTACGATGCTATAACTGTATAACTCTACAGCCCTACAGCGCTATAACTCACATAAATACCGGTCAATATATTTGATTTGTATTATATGGCCCGTTAAAGTGTGGTATATAAAGGTGATGGCTGGGTTTTGCCGGGCGTGGGGATTTTGCGAATTTCGCCTGTCAACCCCGTTTTGTATGAAACCCAACGAGTTTACCCGACTGCCCGTTCAGCAGCAACTGGACACGCTTTACTTCACTGGCGACGTACTGGCCAATCGCTACGAAGGCGACGAGATCTACCTGTTATACAACTTACACAGCTTCTACGTCGAGCTTCGCTACAATGCCTTCACCAGTAATTTGAAGGAAGTAAGTACGTTCCACGATACCGACAAGCTGGAGCCCTACCTGCCGTATCTGGCCTGATTGTTCGGGTCGCTGCGTAGCGGGGTTGGCACGGGTTCACAAGCAATAGGCACCGGAAAATAGGACGGTACAAAGAAATTTGACCGACTACCGAAAAAATTTTCGTTGAATTTGGTGGAGTGATTTGTTTTGACGTCCTTCGCTTAAATTTAAACAAGCAATGCAAACAGGAACTGTAAAATTCTTTAATGAGACCAAAGGGTTTGGCTTCATTAAACCCGATGGTGGTGGCGAAGACATTTTTGTACACGCTTCCGGTCTCATCGATCAAATCCGCGAAAACGACAAGGTTAAGTTCAACGTTGAGCGCGGTAAGAAAGGCTTGAACGCCGTGAACGTCGAAATGGCTTAATCGTAAGATATACCAGGACAACCGTTGTAAAACATGCCGCAAGGCATGTTTTTTTTTGCCCCTTACTCAGTACCCAATGCCTCAGCAACCCATCGAACAGCGCACCGCTGTCCGGCTTAATTTAAACGTTCGCTCGGTAGCCGATACCCTCGACCTGCTCAATGGCGGTGCCACCGTCCCCTTCATCGCCCGTTATCGCAAGGAAGCAACCGGTCAGCTCGATGAAGTGCAGATCGGTCAGATTAGCGAAACATATCAGAAACTCGTCGAACTCGACAAACGTCGGGCCACCATTCTCAATACGATCAGTGAACAGGGGCAGCTAACGCCCGACCTACGCCAGAAAATTGAAGCCGCCGATTCGCTTACGGAGCTTGAGGACCTGTATTTACCTTACCGGCAAAAACGCAAAACCCGCGCCACTACGGCCATCGAACGAGGGCTGGAACCACTGGCGAATCTGCTGTTGCTACAACGCGATGCCGACCCCGCCAGGGCTGCTCAACGGTACTGCTCCGACGTCGTGCCGACGGCGAACGATGCACTGCAAGGGGCTCGTGACATCGTAGCCGAACGGGTCAGCGAAGACGCCGACGCCCGGCAGCGGGTCCGTAACCTGTTTGAGCGCGAAGCCATTGTCCGGTCGGTGGTGAAGAAAGGGAAAGAGACGGAAGGCGTGAAATACCGCGATTACTTCGATTTCGAGGAGCCACTCCGACGCGTGCCTTCACACCGCCTGCTGGCCCTGCGCCGGGGAGAAGCAGAGGGGATGCTATCGGTTAGTATTGGCCCCGATGAAACGGCCGCAATCGACCGACTGGAGCGTCAGTTTATAACCCAGGCCGCATCCAAAGGGTGCCGGGAGCAACTGACGCTGGCGATTCGCGACGGCTACAAACGGTTGCTCAAACCCGCCATAGAAACTGAGTTTGGCAATCTATCGAAAGAGCGGGCCGACAGGGAAGCGATACAGATTTTTGCGGACAACCTGCGGCAGTTGCTGCTCAGTCCGCCCCTCGGTCAGCAGCGCGTGCTGGCGATCGACCCTGGCTATCGAACCGGCTGTAAAACAGTTTGTCTGGACGCGCAGGGCAATCTGCTGACGGACACAGTCCTTTACCTGTTTCAGTCGGAGGGGCAGAAGCAGCAGGCGGCTCAGACGCTGCAAAAGCTGGTTGCGCAGTATAAAATCGAAGCAATTGCTATTGGGAATGGCACGGCCGGGCGCGAAACCGAAGCGTTTGTGCAAAGTGTGTCGTTCGGCGACCCCCGACCAGCGGTGTTTATGGTCAGCGAGCAGGGGGCGTCGATCTATTCAGCGTCGGAAGTGGCCCGCGACGAGTTTCCTGACAAAGACGTTACCGTGCGCGGAGCCGTTAGCATTGGGCGACGACTGGCTGACCCGTTGGCGGAGCTGGTAAAAATTGACCCCAAGTCGATTGGGGTAGGGCAGTATCAGCACGACGTCGATCAGGGTGATTTGAAGGCGAGTCTGGATACCGTCGTGGAAAGCTGCGTGAACCAGGTGGGGGTGTCACTCAACACGGCGAGTGCCTATCTGCTCCGCTATGTGTCGGGGCTGGGGCCGCAACTGGCGGGTAATATTGTGGCTTACCGGACGCAGAACGGGCCATTTACATCGCGGGATCAGCTGAAGAAAGTGGCCCGGCTTGGGCCGAAAGCGTTTGAACAATGCGCCGGCTTTCTGCGGATCGACGGCGCGAAAAATCCGCTCGACAATAGCGCCGTACACCCCGAACGCTATGAACTGGTCAACCAGATGGCAAAGGATATGGGAAGCAACGTCGGTGAGCTGATGCGCCGTGCTGATCTGCGTCAGCAGATCAACCCCAGTCGCTACGTAACCGATTCTGTGGGGCTGCCCACGCTCCGCGACATCTTGACCGAACTCGACAAACCCGGCCGTGACCCCCGCGAATCGCTGTCGGTATTTGCCTACGATGCCCGGGTTCAGTCGATAGACGATTTGCACGAAGGGATGGTGCTGGCGGGCGTCGTGACCAACATTACTGCTTTCGGAGCCTTTGTCGATATTGGTGTCAAGCAGGACGGACTGGTACACGTATCGCAGCTGGCCGACAAGTTTGTGTCGGACCCAAAAACCGTTGTCAGTCTACACCAGCGGGTGAGTGTGCGGGTGCTGGAAATCGACAAGGCGCGGAAGCGGATTGCGTTATCGATGAAAAATGGATAAGTTGCATATTATAGACGTACTCGGCTTCAACGTATCTGACTGCGCCTGTACCAACCTTTATCCTTTTCTGCGTATGCAATTACGCCGGTTTCGGGCTTCTACCAGCACTGGACTCGTCTTACTCTGCCTGTCGGCGCTACTGTCATCCTGCGCCTTTTTCCGCTCATCAGGGCCGTCGGTCAGTCGTCGCTCAACCTCCTCCCGACCTGTAGCAGGTCGTTCATCGGCCAAAGGTGGCAAACGCGCCCCGGCTGCTTCGGCCAAATCAGCGGGTAAAGTGGTCGATGCACGAACCTACGAAAACCGATACGTGCCGGAAGTGGTCAAAATTGCCCGTACGTATACCGGAACGCCGTATCGCTCTGGCGGTAACACCACCGACGGTATCGATTGCTCAGGACTGGTGTACGCCGTATTCAACACAGTCGGGCTGCGGATGCCGCGTATTTCGTGGCAGCAGTCGGAAGTGGGGCATGAAGTGGAAGTAGCTGAAATTTCGCCCGGCGATCTGGTGTTTTTTGTGCCGGACAAAGGGCAGGCGGGCTATGTGTCGCACACGGGCATCGTCACGGAGGTAAACGGTGGGCAGAACATCCGGTTTATTCACGCGTCTTCATCGCGCGGGGTCCGCGAAGACAATCTCTACACCGATTACTTCAAGGGTCGGTTCGTTAAAGCACTCCGACCGTTCTAACCGGTTAGCCCACAAACGTTGGCGTAAGCTGTTCGCCCACGTTCGTTCGTCATATAAAAAGAAGAAGCCACTCCGCAGGAGTGGCTTCTTCTTTTTATTAAATGGCAGCGGGTTGCTGGCTGTTTATCAATTCTTCCCAGAAGGCCCGGTCACGATTTTTTAATTTCATCTCCAGACTCTGTGCCTCCCGACGGGTTTCAAACGACTGTGAAAACCTGACTTCCCACGGTTTCCCGTCTGCGGTTGCCGGAACGGTGCGGGCATTGTGCTGCCACAGCGTGATTTTCATGTCTTTAGACAGACCAATAAAGTATCTGTCCGTCGGTAGACTGTAGATAATGTATACAGTATGCATAGGGTAGTTGGACGCTTACCAAAGCTACGGAATCATTAACAAAAAACAAATTTGCCGTTATGCCCCGGTAAAAAAGCCATAACACGACGCCCTGACCAGAAAAAAAGCCACATCGGCATTTTGACGCGGCCATTTTTTAGCTACCTTTGCAACCACAAAATCGGGTCAGCACTGTTTACGCTGGCACTTTGTATGGGGGATTAGCTCAGTTGGCTAGAGCGCTTCCATGGCATGGAAGAGGTCATCGGTTCGAATCCGATATTCTCCACAACACACAGCAAACCACTCCGTCGACGAGTGGTTTTTGCGTTCATAGGTGGTCCCGCTGCCTGGTGCCGTTCCAGAATACGTTGCTCCAGCGGACGTTGGGGCTGGCTGAATAGAGGTAGTTTTTGGTGATCGGTTCGTTGCCGAAGTAGTTGTCCGACTGCCCGTTTTTGATGGCTTTGTTTGTCTGGATGTGCAGGTTACGCACCGTGCCGGAACAGCTGCCGTCGAACGAAACCGGCTGATAGCGCGGTGCGGCTGTCGCCCGCTGCCGCGACCAGTTTCCCCCCTCGATAAGTACGTTCTGCTCATCTTCAAACTCGGCTACGTAATGACTGCCTGTACATTCCAGATTGACATTGTGAAACTGGAAGCCGGTGCCGTGCTGTAGCTGCATGTGAAGCCCACCAATGTGGTTGCCACCGGTTACCGCGATGGTGTCCGCATAAAACGCATTCATAACCCGCCCTGCCACGGAAATAGCCCCACCCACGATACGGCCGTTTTGCGTTGAATGCCCCCGATTACCGCCATCGCTCAGGCTGATGCCGGTTGGATAGATGAGCTGATTGTCAGTCGTTTTGGCAATGCGCTGACTACTAATACGCGGATTCTGCACGGTGAATCGGCGGGTACCAACCAATTCAATGCCAAGCAGTGTGTCGATGCAAACCGGGTCGGTGATGGTCACGTCGGTAATGTCGCCGGAGATCGATATACCCATCCCGTGCGTGTTGGCCCGATCCGCGATGGCGGTGCCGCAGTGCTCGGCCCGGCAGTCGATGAAGCGCAGGTTGGTGATGCGGGCATCGCCGTCGTTTTTGTGGCTCAGAAGCTCGTAGCCCATCCGGCCGGCCGAGGCCCGGCAGTTCAGAAACGTGATGTTTTTGAACCGGACCCCTTTACCCGCCTGCTCCGACCAGGCATTCATGCCCAGCGCGTTGTAGTTTCCGTTTTTGTTGCCGACAAACGTGCAGCTGTCAAACGTCAGGTTGTTGATGTCGCCTTCTTCGTTGCAGTAAACGAGGGCGGTCGGGCTGGTGGGTGCCTGTGAGATAAAGGAAATATTACGCAACGTCAGGCCACTGTTGATGCTGTGAATTTTAACCAATGCCCCGCTGGTCGTTTTACCGTTGAAAGTCGCGCCGTTTGTGCCGATCAGTTCAACGTTTTTGCGGATGATGAGTGGTTCCGCCGGACTGGCTGAAAAGTCGTATTCACCCACCAGCACGAAGCGTTCGCCCGGCGTATTGGATGCATCGATAGCCGCCTGAATATCGGCTTTTGTTCGGCCCACGATGGGTTTGCCCAGCGGAAACGCGCCGGGCGGAATCGGCAACAGATCGGACCAATGCACGGCGAATGAGGAGTTTAACGATTGCGTAAGCAGCGACTGTGTCAGGTTCGGTAGGTGCGTATAGCTAACCCCCGTCGGTAAAAGCACCTAACTGAACCAGCTACTAACAAACAGGCCCCGCTGATAAGGTACCAACGGGGCCGCATACGGTATGGTAAACTGGCTTACTGCTCGATCATGTCGGCATCGGCCAGAATATAGTTCAGTTCGTAGATATTGTCGGCGTTGAGTTTGAGGGTACCCCGGAACGTGCGCCGTTCGTCGGTTTTGAACTTACGACCGGCTTTTTTGAACTTGAGCGACACCACCGATTCCGGCCCGGCACCACCGCAGAAGAAGCAGGCACTGTACGGGAAAGCCGACAGTACGTACAGGTTCGATTCGAGATCAACGGGCAGCACGTAACCCGTGAGTTCAACCGCTTTACCGTTCAGCTTCTGCACGCCCTGCCCGAAAGTCGGGTACAGCATGTAAACCGACTCTTCGGCGTACCATTTTTTCTTGAACGTAACGTCGCGCAGTAACTCCCAAGAGAGTTTAACCGGCTCTACGGCTACAGTAGACGGTTTGGTGGTGGGCCGCTCAGGCGCAACAGGGGCGCGGAACGCAAAGACGGCCAGGCTGACCAGGAGAAGAATGAAAAGTCGGTTCATGGCGTTGTTAGACTGGGTCAAACGTGGGGTAAATTTACTATTTTTCTTACATTTACTCACTTTACAGCACTCAGTTCAATTGGCCTGTGTCTGACCTACTCGACGATAACACTGAAACCTCCCAGGCAATTCCATTCCGGTTTACGCGCTTGTACGTGTCGTTGCTGGTAATTTTGTCAGTGCTGCTGACGGCCGGGCAGATCGTGACGCAGTGGCGGCTTAGTAAAGTACAGAACGAAATTCTGTTTATTCGCTATACTGCCATTCAGCGCCATCAGAGCCAGCAGATTGTTAAGCAGGCATTGCAAATGGCCGATGCGATCGATCAGGCTCATTTTCAGACAAACAAGATGCAGCTTCGGGCCGTATTTGTCGATTTTGAGCGGCACTATCTGCAAAGCCGGGCTGGCCGAATGTCCGAGATGAATATCACCCAGGAGAATTCAGATACGGTTCAGCAGCTTTACCGCGCCGTGCAACCAGAATTTCTGGCATTCAAACGGGGGGTCAATCAGTTACTGGCGTTGCGCAGTATGGCCGACGTGAAAACACCGCAGGCGAAGGCCGGGCTAACGTTGCTACAGAACAATGAAGCACCACTGTTACGCAAGATCGATGGCATTGTGCAACGCTACAACAGCGAACTGCGCACACGCTTACACCAGCTTCAGACCATCGAACTGTATCTCTACGGCTTCACAATCCTGATGGTGCTGGCAATTGGTCTGTTGATTATTCGCCCGGCAACGGCCCGGCTACGACAGACCATCGCTCAACTTATCGAAGCCGAAAGCCGGACCAAAGCCGCTAACTACCAGTTGCGGGCTGCCAATCAGTCGCTCAAAGAAACCCGGCAGCAGTTGTTTGAAGCTACCCGGCAGCAGCACAAACGCGAAATCGACGAGCAGCGCATGCGTACGTCGTATCTGATTACGGGGCAGGAGGAAGAGCGCAAACGGCTGTCGCGCGAACTGCACGACGGGCTGGGGCAAATGCTGACGGCTATCAAACTACAGCTGGAGGGGCTGGAGGGGCTTATGCGACGACAGAACCGGGCGTCGGTGGTGGGCGAAACGGGTAAGCCTGCGGTTAGCTACGACCGCAATATGGTTAACCTCAAACAACTGGTTACGCAGACGATTCAGGAAGTCAGGGCTATATCAAATGACCTGATGCCGACCGTGCTCAGTGACTTCGGTGTGTTGCCTGCCCTGAAAATGCTGGCCGAAAGCAACCGGACCAACGAGGTCGATATCACGTTTGAAACGAGCTGTGTACACCATATGGAAGGTAGTCTACGGCTCCAAAAAGACGTTGAAATCATGCTTTATCGCGTCACGCAGGAAGCAATCAGCAATGCCCTGCGTCATGGTAGGCCCAAACATATCGTGGTCGAACTAGTCGAACGCGACGATTACATTCACCTGATCGTCACGGACGACGGCCGGGGATTCAACCAGAAAGCCGTTGCCGACGGGTGCCCGGAAAAAGAATTTAGCGACCGCGAAACACCTTCGCAGGGGCTACACAATATCCGCGAACGAGCGGAGTTACTCAAAGGAAAACTCAACATAACATCAACGCTGGGGAAAGGTACGCGACTGCGCGTGAGTATTCCCAACCAGATGCAATTTGCACGGTATGACATCGACTAAATTAATGCTCGTCGACGATCACTCGATCGTTCGGGACGGCATCCGGCTGCTGCTGGAACAAGCTGAAGGACTAGAGATTATCGACGAAGCGAGCGACGGCGAAGAAGCCCTCGAAAAGCTCAAAAATCACCAGGCCGCAAATACGCAGCCCGACCTGGTGCTGATGGATATCTCACTGCCGGGCATGTCGGGCATTCAGACGACACAGGTTATTTCCCGACTTCATAAGAGTGTACGGGTGCTGATGCTGTCGATGCACAACAACGAAGATTACATTCTGCGCTCGGTTGAAGCGGGCGCGTACGGCTATATTCTGAAGGATTCGTCGTCGGACGAAATGGTCAAAGCTATTCGGATGATTGCCGGGGGCGACAAGTACTATAGCTCGCCCGTTGCATCGATTATCCTGAGTGGGTACATGCAGCAGCTGAAGAAAGGGACTCGTCAGGGCCGCGATGTGCAGCCGTCGCGGCTGTCGAACAAGGAAAAGGAGATTCTTCAGTTTCTGGTCGATGGGATGAGCAGCCGGGAAATTGCCGAGCGGCTTCAACTCAGCGTTCGTACGGTCGATAACCACCGGGCCAACATGATGCGCCGGTTGCAGGTACGCAACGCGGCCGAACTGGTCCGAATCGCTGTTGAGGAAAAGCTCATTTGAACTTTCCTAATTCGTACATATGTTTACCCTGTGAAACCGGCCAACCACCGGTTTTTACATTTTCTGGATACTATATTAAGTAGATCGAGTTTGTAAACTAAATTACCAATACTATGTCACTCCGCCTTGGGGATATTGCTCCCGATTTTGAAGCCAACACCACGCAGGGACCGATTCATTTTCACGAATGGCTGGGTACTTCCTGGGGAATGCTGTTTTCGCACCCCGCCGATTTCACGCCTGTCTGCACCACAGAATTGGGCCGTACGGCGCTGCTGAAAGATGAATTTGCCAAACGGAACGTGAAAGTGATCGCCGTTTCGGTCGATGATCTGGAGTCGCATAACCGCTGGACCCCGACATCAAAGACGTTACGGGTTCTGAAGTGAACTTCCCGCTGATCGACGATGCCGATCGCAACGTAGCGACGCTTTACGATATGATTCACCCAAACGCCAGCGAGAAATCGACGGTGCGCTCGGTGTTTGTAATCGGCCCCGACAAGAAAATCAAACTGACGCTGACGTACCCTGCCTCGACGGGCCGTAACTTCAACGAGTTGCTCCGCGTAATCGACTCGCTGCAACTGACGGCCGATTACCAGGTGGCTACCCCGGCCGACTGGCAGGATGGCGACGACGTAATCGTAACGCCCGCCGTGTCGAACGATCAGCTGGAAGGTAAATTCCCGAAAGGAGTAACGTTTGTGAAGCCCTATCTGCGGACCACTCCCCAGCCAAACAAATAAATTGGGGGTGGAAACGAACGATGCCGTCGTTTTTTCAAACCCTGCGCCTGATCGAATAGTTACTCCCAACGAACAACTAAACGAACCCGCGTCATGGCAAAACACGATGGTACATCAGACAAAGAAGGCCCAATAGCGAAAGCAATCGAGCAGCAAACCTCGAAACTCCCATCGGATCTGTTTCTGTGGTCGGCACTCGGCTCAATGGCCGTATCGCTTTACCTCCAGGCGCAGGGCGACCGCGATCGTAGCCTGTTTGTCGGGCAGTGGGCGGCACCGTTTCTGCTGCTGGGTCTATACAACAAGATTGTGAAGCTGGAAGGCAGCGAAGGGCCATCGAGCAAGGAATAAGTGATTTTTGAAAACAGGTCGGGGGCGTGGGCTAAACCTTAACAAAGTTTAGCCCACGCCCCGACCTGTTTGTACCTTTGCTGACTTGAGGAGAAGGTATTGTCGATGAAAGTACGTGTACTGCTGCGAATTATTCTGGAACGTTACGGCCTTTGGCTGGTGGGTGGATTGCTGCTGCTGATGGTCGTCGTTACGGTGGTGCGCAAATTCCGGCGCGAACCGGATATGGACTGGAAACCAGTCAGCGCGTTTGGTATCCGGTTGCCCATGCGCTACTCCATCCACGGAATCGACGTATCGCGCCACAATGCCCGCATCGACTGGGAACGGGTCCGGCAGGTGGAAGGCGACGGAGTGCGGCTTCAGTTTGTGTTTGTTAAAGCCACCGAAGGGGCCACCCTCGCCGATCGATCGTTTGACCGCAACTGGACCGGTGCCCGTGAGGCCAATCTGCGCCGGGGGGCTTACCATTTTTACCACCCCACCCGCGATCCGCTGAAGCAGGCTGACAATTTCATCCGACATGTTGAGTTGCAGGCGGGGGACTTTGCGCCGGTCGTCGATTTTGAAACGGTCAACGGGCAGTCGGATTCAACGATCATCAACGGTTTGCGGCTGTGGCTCGAAACGGTGGAAGAACACTACAGCGTCCGGCCGATTATTTATACGAACGGCAATTTGTATAAACGGTACATCAAAGGAAACCTGGACGATTACCCGCTCTGGATTGCCGACTACTCAGCCGAGCATCTGCGGACATACCCGGCTGATAATCTGTATTTCTGGCAGCACAGCGACGCGGGCGTGGTGCGGGGTATTCGCGGCCGGGTCGACTTCAACGTCTTCGTGATGGACGACGATGAACTAACTAGTGTCTGTATACCCTAACTACTTTTAAACAATCAGCCACGTCCATCGTTTATGTTCTCAAACCATATCAATTGACATGAGCAAGAAACACCTACTTCTGGCATTTAGCGTTGCTTTCCTGAGCGGTGCATCACTGATGAGCTGCGATTCGAAAAAAGAAAACAAAGCTGAAGAAGTTCAGGAACAAAAAGAAGACGTAATCGAAGCGCAGCAGGAAGGCGATACTGCCGAGGTGCGCGACGAGCAAAAAGAACTGGATTCGGCCCGCAAAGACTACCGCGAAGCTGTTAAAGATTCGGTTAAAGACGCTCGCAACTAATATAGCAGGCATCAAAAAGTGGAGGCCCGGTGTACGTTTACGTGCATCGGGCCTCCACTTTTTTAGTGTCGCTTACGAAGGTAGAAGACAAAGCCGTTTTCCTCGCCGGTTTTGCGCACATCGGGTAATGAATCGAGCCGGGTAGGGGTATCGCTGGCTTTGCGGATCAGCCAAACATCCCGGTCGACGGGGCCGGTCAGCAGCCACTCTTTGTCGTAATGCTTCGGGTTAGGCATCGGCTGCGCGTCCGCGTAGAAAAAGGGACCGTAGCTGTGGTAGTCGTAGGTGCTGACGTAGACGTTCTTGCCTTTCGCCCGCTCAAAATACCGCATGGCCGCATCCTGCGAAATCCCTTCGATCCGCCCGACGTAGAACCACAGCCCCAGCGTCAGAAAAACGGCCGTTCCGCCAAACAGCGTCAGCGTAGCCATACGGGCCTGCCGGTGGGTGTACCCCCAGATACTGACGCCCAGCACGACCGCAAGCCATATACCGGGCAGCATGGCCCAGAGTGTCCAGTGAACGTCGGCGTTGAGGTTGCCCTGCGAAAACGCATCTTTGTCGGCAAACGCCCGGACAATGTCCATGTGCTGCGCCAGAATGGGTGTGGCCGTAAAGGCAATCACAAAAAGACCTCCGATTACCAGCAGCCCCGTTACGAGCCAGCCGTTGAACGCAATCCGGCCCGTTTCGAGTTGCGACAGCGTCAGCGCGGCCAGATACGTCAGCGGAAAATAGCACAGCGATGAGTAGTGGACGATTTTCGACTGCACGATGCTGAACAGAATCAGCACGACCCAGAATAGGATGACCATCCACCGCCGAAAATCGCGCTGATAGCTGCGTTCGAGAAACAAGTTGCCCTGCCCCCGGATGCTGAAAATCGATGCCGGGAAGCACCCAACCAGCAGCACAATGAAGTGATAGAGCGGAAAGCCGCTATGCCCGGCGTCGGGCGTGCTGAGCAGTCTGATGCTGTAATCCAGAAAGGCCTGCCCGAATGCGGGACCGTGCAGGGCGGTTTCCAGCCCAAACCAGCCCGCCGGGAGCAGCCACGCCAGCGCCGTGAACGCCAGCAGCTGCAACGGGCTGATAAACCAGCGGAACCGATTCAGCAGCCAGTAAATACCCAGCACAAGCCCGACGATCAGAAACGCCACGGGCCCCTTCGTCAGGATCGCGATACCCAGCACCAGCCCGCCCGTCAGCAGATACGACGTGACACTGCGCGACACGATCATCGGCCCGGCTTCGCGGTCGCGTTTCCAGGCCGCCAGGATGACGTTGGCCAGCGACACGAAAATGAACAGGTTGAAAAACGGGTCGATGATGCCGGAGCGGAAGTAAAGGTGGGGCGTTATCGACCCCAGATACGCCAGTGCCCACAGAATACCGAACCGATGCCCGTGCAGCTTATGACCAAGATTATAGAGGTAGATCAGCGTGATAATACCGCAGATGGCGTTGGGTAGCCGGGCGGCAAATTCGCCCACGCCGAAGATGTTCATCATCAGGGCCTGACACCAGAAAAAGAACGGCGGCTTCTCGTAAAACGGTTTGAAATCGATGTGTACGCGCAGGTAATCGCCCAGCACGGTCATCTCGCGGGCGGCTTCGGCGAAGTTGATTTCGTCCCAGTCGAACAGCCGCACGCCCCCAGAAAAGGGATAAACAACAGCGCACCCACTACGCCGAAGATCACTGAAAACGTTACGCGTTGATTCATGAAGAAAAATAGGCCAGCCAGGATATTTATTGGACAGGATTACAGGATTGACAGGATTTTTAGGGGCCAAAAGGCTGTACCCGCTGGCATTCGACCCGTTGGTGGTATACAGTCCGAAAGAAAAATGCTGTCAATCCTGTAATCCTGTCCAACACACTTGTCGGACAAAACAAGGGGGCAAAACTAGGAAAAAGCAGGTGGAGTTGCCCAAATCCTCCGATATTCGCGCCGAACAAACGACCCCGAAGCCATGCTCATTAATCGTCCGTTTACCAGTCTGCCTGCTTACGCACAACTTCAGGAACATTACGACCTGATGAAAGACCGGCACATGCGCGACCTGTTTACCGAAGACCCCAGCCGGTTCAAAACCTTTACCCGGCAGTTTGACGAAATTCTGCTCGACTTTTCCAAAAACCGGATCACCAGCCAAACGCTCGACCTGCTCCTGCAACTGGCCGATCAGGCCGGACTACCCGACGCGATCAGCCGCATGTTTTCGGGCGATAAGATCAACCGGACTGAAGACCGTGCCGTGCTGCACATCGCGTTGCGGAACCGCTCGAACACGCCGATAGTGGTTGACGGAGAAGACGTGATGCCGGGTATCAACGGGGTGCTCAATCGCATGAAAACGTTTACGGAGCGCGTTCGGTCGGGCGAGTGGAAAGGCTATACGGGCGAAACCATTACGGATATCGTCAATATCGGAATCGGCGGCTCAGACCTCGGCCCGGTGATGGTAACGGAAGCCCTCAAACCCTACGCCGACGATAAAAAGCTGCGCGTTCACTTCGTTTCCAACGTCGATGGGGTACATATCTACGAGACATTACAGCGGGTAAAGCCCGAAAACACCCTGTTCCTGATCGCGTCGAAAACGTTCACGACGCAGGAGACCATGACCAACGCTCAGTCGGCGCGGCAGTGGTTTCTGGATAACGGTGGTTCGGAAAGCGACATCGCCAAGCATTTCGCGGCCCTATCGACCAATCAATTGGCGGTCGAGAAATTCGGTATCGACCCGGCCAATATGTTTGGGTTCTGGGATTGGGTCGGTGGTCGGTACTCGCTGTGGTCGGCCATCGGTTTATCGATTGCGCTGTACATCGGCTTCGATAATTTCGAGGAACTGCTGGCTGGCGGTCATGCGATGGACGAGCACTTCCGCGACACGCCCACCGAGCAAAACCTGCCCGTACTGCTGGCGCTGGTCGGTATCTGGTACAACAACTTCTTCGGCGCGCAGACCGAAGCGATTCTGCCCTACGATCAGTACATGCATCGCTTTGCGGCTTATTTCCAGCAGGGCGATATGGAAAGTAACGGCAAATCGGTGGACCGCGACGGTAAGCCGGTGTCGTGGCAGACGGGGCCGATTATCTGGGGCGAACCCGGCACCAATGGTCAGCACGCGTTCTACCAGCTTATTCACCAGGGTACCAAGCTTATCCCCTGCGATTTTCTGGCTCCGGCCATTAGTCAGCGCCCCATCGGTGAGCATCACACCATTCTGATGGCCAATTTTTTCGCCCAGACGGAAGCCCTGATGAACGGAAAAACTGCCGATGAAGTGGCAGACGAACTGCGCAAGTCGGGCAAAGAAGTCGACGAGGTTACGTTCCTGACACCGTTCAAGGAATTCTCCGGAAACCGGCCGACAAACTCTATTTTATTCAAAAAACTGACGCCCCGCACGCTTGGTAGCCTAATCGCTATGTACGAGCACAAAATCTTCACGCAGGGCATAATCTGGGATATTTTCAGCTTCGATCAGTGGGGCGTTGAACTGGGCAAGCAACTGGCCAGCCGTATTTTACCTGAGCTGAAAGATGATGCCCCTGTGCAGAGTCACGACGCGTCGACGAATGGGCTGATTAATGCGTTTAAAGCCCTCCGTAAGGATTAATACGAGACTGTGCGCGTATAATTAGCAGCGCACGGTATAGACTGCTCTCAGGAGGTAAATTGGAATAGTCTAAAACATTGTCATCTATTGGCCTGTTAATGGGGTGTAATTTCGATTACACCCTTTTTTTGTGCAAATAATCGTAAAATTCACTAACGCTATGAAAAAGCAAACTACCATTCTAGCGGCCCTTCTGCTGACGGCAGGACTGGCCACCGCTCAAACAACGGAATCGACGTCGACAACCACGACCTCGTACAATTACACGACCGCTCCGGTATCGTCGACCGATGCCACCAATATCAGTTCAACGACGGTCAACACGCCGACCAATGTGAACGACAACATGACCGGCACGTACAACAACACCGCTGCGACCCCGGCCACGAACACCTACGGCACGACGACAACCACTACGACGACGACCGGCGATATGTCGGCAAACAATACTTCGACCAACCGGCGCCGGGACGACCGCCCTGATGGTAAAGATGGTAAGTTCGGTATCTACGCGGGTGTAAACGCGTCGCGTTTCGTCAACGAGCCGATTCAGAACAATGCCTACCGGCTGGGTTATCAGGTCGGTCTGTATGGCCGGTCGGCAGGTACCGTTTTCGGACAGATTGGTGCTGAATTCCGCCGTTCATCGTCGAACCTGATCCGTACGGGTTCGGGCTCGGGTACAACTGTTCGCAACGTAGAAGGGCAGATCGACCAGACCTTCCTGGCAATTCCGGCCTATGTCGGTCTTCGTCTGGGTGGTGCGCTGGGCGTCCGCCTGCAAGTGGGTGCTGAATTGGCCGCGCTGGTTGCTATCGGCAACAACAACTTCCAACTGGGTAAAGACGACCTGAACCGGACCATCCTGAACGGTCTGGCCGGTGTAGGTATCAACCTCGGACCCCTCACGCTGGACGCGAACTACAACCTGGGCTTCCAGAACGTGTTCGACAATGGTGCTGATACAAAGCGTCGTATGCTGGCGCTGAACCTTGGCTTCCGGTTCTAACCCACCATATTATCTAATCAAAACGGCCGCCCCCAACGGGGTGGCCGTTTTAGTAACTTATCGGTATAGTCCAACAAAAGCGACAAACAATCGGTCATCGTACCGGTTTATGACAACAAACAGCTTCCCCATCGGACGCTACAACACTCAACGCAACTATGAAAAATTCTGCCAAACTATGCCTGTTGCTCGCCGGAGTATGCAGCGCCAGCCTGACTTACGGGCAGCGGTACAACAACTACGACGATCGCAATGATCGTAATGATCGCAATTCGCGCCGGGATGAGCGTCAGCGCGAGGAGGACATCGATGACCGTCGGGAATTCAACCGGCGCAGCGATGAAAACCGCCGGTACGACAACCGCTACGAAGATCGCCGTGGCAACGACCGCAACTACGACCGAACATTCGACGAGCGCGATCTGAGCAAAGCGTATGACGAAGGCTACGAAGACGGACAGCGCAGCGTGGCCATCGAAGAGCGCCGGGAGCGTCGCGAAAACTACAAACACTTTACGTTCGGTATCTATGCCGGTGCCAACTCGACCCGGTTTGCGGGCGAAACTGTGCAGGACAACCAACTGGCCGGACGGCTGGGTTATCAGGCTGGTTTCTTCGTGCGGGGTGGTGGCCGGATCTACGGGCAGATCGGTGCCGAATACATGACGTCAAGTTCGGACTTCTACCGGGCTGGCGATGGCGCAACGATCAAGGACATCACCTCGAACGTCGATCAGAAATACATTCAGGTTCCTGCTTACATAGGTGTGAAACTGGCGCAATCAGAGCGGGGCGTATCAGCCATCCGTTTGGCTGTCGGTGCCGAATACGCGGCTCCGCTGGGTGTTAACAACAACGCGTTCAACTTCCAGTCGGGCGATTTCCGGGCTGCAACGGTCAACGGACTGGTAAACCTCGGCTTCGATGCGGGTCCGCTGCTCGTCGGCTTTGTGTATCACTATGGCTTTGCTGATGTTATTGCCAACACGAGCAACACCCAGCGTCGTATCCTGAGCGTCAACGTAGGCGTGAAGTTTTAATTGATTTTCAGTCGCCCAATAGACGGCGTACCGTAAGTTTGTATAACTACGGTACGCCGTTTTTTTATGCGTTAACCTGCCAACCGACCATGAATACACTGTTCCCCATTTTTGTCAAGGCTAACCAGCTACATACGCTGATCGTGGGTGGGGGATACGTAGGGCTGGAGAAAGCCACCGCCCTCCTGGGTAATTCGCCTGATGCCCGTGTCACGCTGGTAGCCCCGGAGATTCGCGCCGAACTCTACGAACTGGCCGAACAGCACCCACTGCTCGAACTGGTGAAGCAGCCCTACCATAGCCTGTACCTGAACGACAAAGATCTGGTTATCGTCGGAACCAACGATAAAGATGTAAACCGGCAGGTGCAGGTCGATTGTAAGGCCCGGCGGATTCTGGTCAACGTCGCCGACACGCCCGACCTCTGCGATTTCTACCTCAGCTCGGTCGTCAAAAAAGGCGACCTTAAAATCGCTATCTCGACCAACGGAAAATCGCCCACTTTCGCTAAACGATTCCGCGAAGTGCTGGAAGAAATTCTACCCGACAGCTTACAGGAAACGCTCGACAACTTAACGGCAATCCGCAATCAGCTAAAAGGTGACTTCGTGCAGAAAATGGAGAAGCTAAACGAGATTACAAAAGTGCTGAAGTGATATATTTTTTTTGACAGGATTACAGGATTTTGAAGATATCGGCTAGTGATTGAATAGTTAAAGTAAAAGTATTCTCTACGCAATTTGCTGAGAACAAGATCATAATTTGTGGTTGTGCTACAAGTCGATTAAAATATAAATCCTATGTCTGTAGAGAGCAGATCTTATAAAATATCAGTTATGATTTTTATAGCCATAATTTCAATATTCTTAGGTTTAGGTTATCTACAAGATCGAGAATTGGACGAAAAGTTAACTGAATGCTCAAAATTTACTTTTGCAACAGTAACTCGTGCATATCGAAAAGGCGGAATGCCTCACGTAACGTATGTATTTAAGAATAATGGGAAGATTTACGAAAATGATGAAAGTATTGACGCTTACGCCATAGGTGAGCCAATCTTAGTAAATTTAGATAAGGTAGAGCGTAGTTCTTTATTGATTCGTTTCTACTGTAGTGATCCTAACAAACATAAGATTATGTGGGAAAAGACAATGATGAAAGCTAACCTGAAATAATATTGTTTATTCATTTATACTAGATTACACCTAAATAAGATTTGTTTGTAACAAAAGATGTAAAGAGCATTGTAGTAGGTCGTAAGTTGATCTTGAAGAAATACACCCAGATAACTCTATCACCCTTAATGAAACGTACAGAAGATATATCAGTATTCAACCAAATCCTTTTAATCCTGTAATCCTGTCGAAAAAAATCAGAACAGGTTCTGGAAATTAGGCAGGGCGACGGGGGCTTTGTGGAGGATGAAGAAGTAAATCAGCCCGGCCAAAACGAGATAGCTGAATGCCAGCCACTTTTTCTTCTGGTCGAATTCGGCGGGGTGGTGGTAGTAGTCGTAAATCATCGACGCCGATAGCCCCATCACCATTAGGAAGAACGCGAACACCCCAAAATCTGTTCGGTACGTACGCACCGACTGCATAAACTGCGCGCCCGACACGATGTAGAGGAGCCAACAGCCGAAACCCGCCCGGTAGAGATACACACTCAGACGGCGGTCGTTTTTGAGATCGAACAGATCATCGCTGAATTTCTCTGACATAACAGGAGCCGATTTTGAGTTGGTGAAACTACAAAGACCTGCCTAAAAACGCAAACAAGATGCTTGATTCACAACCGATTGCCGAAACCCCCGCGCTGAACAAAATGACGGTCGAACTCGTCCGGGTCGATGACGCGTTTCACTTTGAAGCCCTTGGTACCTCGAACGTTACCCAGCACATCGACGCAGCTACTGACATCGGTGGGCACAACGCCGGAGCGCGTCCGATGGAGATGCTGTTGATGGGTTTGGCGGGCTGCTCGGCCATCGACGTCATCCTGATTCTGCAAAAGCAAAAGCAGGTGATCGAAGATTTCAAACTATCGGTCGATGGGTTTCGCGAGAAAGGGGCCACTCCCGCGCCGTTTCAGCAGATTCACATTACCTACCGGCTCAAAGGCGAGCTGAACCCCGAGCGGGTAAAGCGGGCAATCGACCTGTCGATGGACAAATACTGCTCGGCAACGGCGCAGCTTCGCCCGTCGGCTACGATCACTTACTCGTTTGAGATCAACGACGAGGTCTACGCGTAAACGATTGCCGCCAACAGCCCTGCCGAACGGCGGGGCTTTTTTTGTATAACCGTTGTTTCCCGACTGTGGGTTGCCGATTTTTGACGGGCGACATCCAACTGATTCATGCAGCAATACCACGATCTGCTCCGGCATATTCTCGACACCGGCGCGAAAAAAACCGACCGCACCGGCACCGGTACGCTCAGCGTATTTGGCTACCAGATGCGCTTTAACTTACAGGACGGTTTTCCGCTGCTGACTACCAAAAAAGTCCATACGAAGTCGATCATCCACGAATTGCTGTGGTTTATCCGGGGCGAAACCAATATCAAGTATCTGAACGACAACGGTGTAACGATCTGGGACGAGTGGGCCGACGAAAACGGCAACCTCGGCGACGTCTACGGTAAGCAATGGCGTAGCTGGGCCACGCCGGACGGGCGTTCTATCGATCAGTTACAGGATGTACTGACCCAGCTCAAGACCAAACCCGATTCGCGCCGGATGATGGTGTCGGCCTGGAACCCCGCCGACGTCCCGAATATGGCGCTGCCGCCCTGCCACGCGCTGTTTCAGTTTTACGTGGCCGACGGCAAGCTGTCGTGTCAGTTGTATCAGCGTAGTGCCGACGTCTTTCTGGGCGTGCCGTTCAACATCGCGTCGTACGCCCTGCTGACGATGATGGTGGCGCAGGAGTGCGGCTACGAACCCTGGGAATTCATCTGGACCGGGGGTGATACGCACCTGTACCTGAACCATCTGGAGCAGGTCAAAACGCAGTTGTCGCGCGAGTTCCGCCCCCTGCCGACGATGCGACTCAACCCCGCCGTAAAATCCGTCTTCGACTTTACGTACGACGATTTTACGCTGGAGAACTACAATCCGCACCCGGCCATCAAAGCACCGGTAGCGGTGTAAAAATCGATCTTTCGGTAAATCAACAGGGGTAAACGCCTTTTGCGATTGCCGATAGAAGTCTCTAATTTCACAACCATTAATTGCACACTCCCCGAAGCTATGTCAGTTTCCAAGCGCGTTCTGATTGCCGAAGACAGCTCTGTTATTCAGAACCTGGCCCGTAAAATACTTGAGTTTCAGAACTACGACATTACTGCCGTCAAGAACGGCGAGCAGGTGATTCAGATTCTGGAAAAGGAAGACTTCAATATTCTGCTGCTCGACATAAACATGCCGATCATGGACGGTATGGAGTGCGTTCGGCGGGTGCGGGCGATGCCAGCCAAAGAAAAGGCGTCGGTGCCCATCGTGGCCATCACCGGCAACGCTAAAAACTACACCGAAGAAGAATTCAAGACGGCCGGTTTTAACGACGTGCTCGTAAAACCCCTCAACTTCGACCGCCTTGTCGAAGTCGTCAATCAACTAACGGATAAATAATGATTGAGTTACTGAATGATTGAATGATTGAATTCGTACCCGTTGACAGTCATTCAACCATTCAATCATTCTGTCATTCATTCATTATGCTCATCACCCTGCTGGGTACGGGAACGTCGTCGGGGGTGCCGCTAATTGGCTGTACCTGTGCCGTTTGTCGCTCCGTCGATTTCCGGGACAAACGGCTGCGGGCGTCGATTCACATCGCCACGGAAGGGCGCAGTTTCGTAATCGACACCGGCCCCGACTTTCGGCAGCAGGTGCTGCGGCTGAATCTGCTCCAACTCGACGCGGTGCTCTACACACACGAGCACAAAGACCACACGGCCGGGCTCGACGAAGTACGGGCCTACAACTTCCGGTCGGGGCGCGATATGCCGATCTACGGGCGTCCGTCGGTGCTGGCGCAGTTGCAGCAGGAATTTGCGTACATCTTCGCGGAGAAAAAGTACCCCGGCGTACCCCGCGTACAGGTCAACCCGATTCAGAACGAGCCGTTTGAGATGATGGGTGTTCGCATCGTGCCCATCGAGGTGATGCACCACAAGCTGCCCGTCTACGGCTACCGCATCGGCGATTTCACCTACCTGACCGACCTCAATTTTATCAGCGAAGCCGAACTGGCGAAAGTGATGGGCACCCGGATTCTGGTGCTCGACGCCCTGCAACGCGACCCGCATATCTCACACTTCACACTCGATCAGGCCGTTGCGCTGGCGCAGCGGGTGGGGGCGGAGCAGACCTACTTCACGCACATCAGTCACAAACTCGGCCTGCACCGCGAAGTTGAAGCGGAGCTACCCCCCGGCATCCGGCTCGGTTACGACACCCTGCAACTGCGACTCTGACAGCTGGCTAGTTCGCTGGTAGGAGGCTGACATTCCAGCGCCTGGACAAACCTATCCGGCAGACGAAACGTTACGGAAGTATGAGACCAATCACGTCCGTTCGTATTCAGCCAACCCGTTCATTTTCAGATACACTGCTCAGTCATTTCCGGCAGCAGGGCGACGCTCCCGCCGATGCGGTCATTGCGTCGGTCGTGGCCGGTGGTGGCCCTGTTGCCCTGCGTTCGCTGATGCAATGGCTGGGCGATACAGCGTCGCTTTCGCCGGTTGGTCAGCCAGACGTCGTTGCCAATTTCTGGCAGAAATACGCGCACCTGCCCGATTGGGCGGAGCCTGACCGGATGGCGCGGGCGATGGTATTTTTCAAAAAGAACGCCGGTACGATTGGCCTGATCTTGGGCTGTTACTCGCTGCCCTACTGTTACCTCGGTGCCGACGGCGCGCAGGTGCTGTGGCTGACCGAACGCATCAAAACCGACACGGCCCGGCGCTTGCAGGAAACGGGCGAGTGGGTATTTGCCATCAATACCGCCAAAAGCTGGCAGTCGCTGTATGGTGCGGTACCCGAAGCCGTTAGCCGGACGCTGAAAGTGAGACTGTTGCACGCGGGGCTAGGTGGTTTGCCGGGCATAGCAGCCGATGGAATAGCGATTGGGGTGTGCCGGTTAATCAGGAGGACATGGCTGGCACGAATCTGGCGTTTTCGTACGTCGTGCTGCTGGGTCTGCGGCAGGCGGGCGTGTCGGTTACGGAACAGGAGGAAGCCGATTACCTGCACCATATCAACGTCGTTGGCTGGCTCAACGGTGTCGATGGGCAGTTGCTGCCGCAGAATATGCGCGAAGCCTACCGGCTGGGGCAGGCCATTGGCAAACGGCAGTTCCGCCAATCGGAAGCGGGGGAGGGGCTGACCCGGTCGCTGCTCAATGCCATTGCCGAAACGGGCAGCAAGACGTCGGGGCGGCCGGATACGATTCGGAACCTCGCAGCGGGCGAAATGCGTTTCTTCCTCGGCGACCGCAACGCCGACCTGCTCGGTATTCCCAGCGCACCCATCGAAAAACGATTGGCCGGTGTCATCAGCCGCCTGCCCATTTTCGACGGTTCCGTCGCCCGACTGGGGTAGTCTGTCGTGGGTCGGGTCTGGGACGCCACCAACAAACCACAAACCACGAACGTTTTTGCTTCATTCAGAACCTATTGCTGCGCTGGCTACGGCACCCGGTATCGGCGCTATCGCCGTCATTCGTGTATCGGGCGATGACGCCATTGCTATCACGAACCGATTCTTCCGGGGAAAAGACCTCACGCAGCAGCCCACTCATACGGCTCATTTCGGCACCCTGCGTAACCCCGACGACACAATTATCGACGAGGTGCTGGCGACCGTGTTTCGGGCACCTCGTTCGTTCACTAAAGAAGACGTTGTCGAGATTTCGTGCCACGGATCGGAGTTTATCGTCCGGCAGATTTTGCAGCGGCTGGTGGCTGAGGGCGTCCGGCTGGCGCGGCCGGGTGAGTTTACCCAGCGGGCCTTCCTCAACGGGCAATTCGATCTGGTGCAGGCCGAAGCCGTGGCTGATCTGATCGCGTCTGACTCCGATGCTAGCCACCGCGCGGCCCTGACACAGCTACGGGGCGGGTTCTCAAAACAGCTTATCGACCTCCGGCAACAACTCATCGACTTCGTGGCGCTGGTCGAACTCGAACTGGATTTCGGCGAGGAAGACGTCGAATTTGCCCACCGCGATCAATTGCGGCAATTGATGCTCAGTATCCGGCGGGTGCTGCACCCACTGATCGAGTCGTTTGCCGCCGGGAATGTCATCAAAAATGGCGTCGCGACGGTGATTGTTGGCAAACCCAATGCGGGAAAATCGACGCTGCTGAATGCGTTGCTGAACGAGGAAAAAGCCATCGTTTCCGATATTCCCGGCACCACCCGCGATGTGATCGAAGACGAACTATTCATCGACGGTATCCGCTTCCGCCTGATCGACACCGCCGGATTACGGTCGGCGACGGATAAGATCGAAGCCATCGGTATCGAACGGACGCAGCAAAAAATGCGCGACGCGGCCCTCGTGATCTACCTGTTCGACGCGGCTTCCATCAGCACCGACGATCTGCAAGCCGCGCTGACGGAAGTGCATGAGTCGGGTAAGCCGTATCTGCTGGTCGGCAACAAACTCGACGCACTCGATACTGCGAGAAAGCAACAGCTGGAAGCTGTTGCGGACGAGTCGATACACTGGATTTCGGCGGCTCAGCACACGAATCTGGATGCGCTACGGGCGGCCCTGTCGAACCGGGTCCGTACCGATGCCGCCGTGCAGATCGGCAGTGCCGTTGTAACCAACGTGCGTCACCATGATCACCTGACCGGTACGGACAACGCCCTGGCCCGCGCCCTCGACGGCCTGGACTCGGGCGTAACCCCCGACTGGCTGGCGATGGACCTGCGCGTAGCCCTGCAACACCTCGGTGAGCTCACCGGACAGATCACTACTGACGATTTGCTCGACTCCATTTTCAGCAAATTCTGCATCGGAAAGTAAGTGCTGGCTGGAAAAAGCAGAGTGAATTATCAGCTTTTTTCGCGGGGTGATAAATAGGCAATTAACTCATTGTAAATCAATCGAGTTGGCGTAGTGAAACGGATGAATACAGGACCATAGAAAAAACAAAAGCTGATTAACATTGTTTGGTACAACAGTTTATTGTTTTTGTCTAACTACTAAGCCTTATTCATCCATGTTTCACACACTCAATGTCAAGAATCTGAGACGGGCGGGACTAGCCGTACTGACAGCAACGCTACTGATAACCGGCTGTACAAACAACACGCCCGACCCACAGCCTGGCACGGGTACAACGCAACCCGGCTCCGGAACGGTGACCAACCCTGGCTCTACAACGCCCGGTTCCGGCACAACGACGACACCAACCTCACCAACGCTCACCGTCGTCGCATCGGTTACGTACATCGCACAGCAATCTAATCTTACCTTACTGCGAACAGCCATCGTGCGAGCCGGTCTGATCGATGAATTCAACAAGTCGGGTATTACCATCTTTGCGCCATCCGACGATGCGTTCAGAGCGGGGGCTATAGTGATGCCAACGCGATCAACAACGCGCCGGTGTCTGAGTTGCAACGTATTCTACGCTATCATGTGGTAGGGTCGCGCATTGACCAGAGCGCCATACCGACAATGGTCAACACCGTTTATCAGACAACACTGGCTGATAACCAGATCTCGGTATACAAGGTGAACAACAGTGACATCAGCGTCAACAACGGCAAGATTATCCAGGGCGACAACCCGACGGTGGGTAGTGTGGTGCACATCATCAACGCGCTGCTGAAACCGGCAACGGTCAATCTGGTAGCACTGGCTAAATCAAATACCAACCTGTCGCTTTTCGCGGCTGCTGTTGATCGGGCGAATGCATCGACGCAGTCGACGCTTAACGCCGTGATGCAGAATGGTATGACCATTTTTGCCCCGAATGATGCTGCTTTCAAAGCGGCTGGCTACGCGGATGCTGCTGCTATCCAGAAAGCCGATCAGGCCGTTATTTCGGATCTGCTGCTGTACCATGTGCTGAAATACAGCGCTTATTCGCAGACGTTCCAGAACGGAGCTGACGTGGTTACGGCGCAGGGTACCAGCATTCGCACCAACGTATCGGGGGGTAAAGTGACGCTTCTGGGCAAAGGCAATGGTACGTCGGTTGCTAATGTCGTTACGGCCGATCAGGTTGCGTCGAACGGCGTTCTGCATGTTATCGACCGGGTTTTGCTGGCTAAATAATGTAGATAGCAAAGAAGCATAGTGTTGCAAGTCGCAGCGGCAGCATTCACAAACGTGGGTGCTGCCGCTGTTTTTTAATGGCGTGTCGGATAGGGTTGAATGAATCTTTTCAGCGCGGGACTGTTTTACAGACAGCCACTGATACAAACTCATGATTGAACGCCCTATTACCGATTGGTTGCCCCTGACAAAAGCTGAAGTCGACAAGCGCGGCTGGGACGAGGTCGATATTGTGCTGGTTTCCGGCGACGCATACGTCGACCACCCGGCGTTTGGTACTGCCGTAATCGGGCGAATCATGGAGAGTGAAGGGTTTCGCGTGGCCGTTATTGCCCAGCCTAACTGGAAAGACGACCTGCGCGACTTCAAGAAATTCGGTCGGCCCAAATACTTTTTTGGCGTTACGGCGGGCTGTATGGATTCGATGGTGAACCACTACACCGCCAACAAACGGCTGCGTTCCAACGACTCGTACACGCCCGGTGGCGAAGCTGGTTTCCGGCCCGATTACGCCACTATCGTCTACACCAATATTCTGAAACAGTTGTACCCCGATGTGCCGGTTTTGCTTGGCGGTATCGAAGCGTCGCTGCGCCGGGTTACGCACTATGACTACTGGCAGGACCGGCTGATGCCGTCGATTTTGGTCGATGCGAAAGCTGATATGCTGGTGTACGGCATGGGTGAGCAGCCCCTGCGCGAGATTCTAAAGCTGGCGCAGAAGGGTGTGCCGTTTGCGTCGATGCGCAACGTCAATCAGGTGGCGTTTCTGCACGATACGAACACTGGCGACCTGCGCGATTACAATGAATGGGAAACCGTCGAGCTGGCCAGCCATGAGGTATGTCTGGACGATAAAATCAAATATGCGGCTAACTTCAAGATTGTTGAAGTGGAGTCAAATAAGTGGCAGGCCAACCGGATCACGCAGCGCGTCGGCGATCAGGTGCTGGTCATCAATCCGCCGTTCAAGACGATGGAGGAGGCCGAAATCGACAAGTCGTTCGATCTACCGTATACGCGCTTGCCCCATCCGAAGTACAAAAAACGTGGCCCGATTCCGGCTTACGACATGATCAAATTCTCGGTCAACATGCACCGGGGCTGTTTTGGCGGTTGTAGTTTCTGCACGATATCGGCGCATCAGGGCAAGTTCATTGCCTCGCGGAGTCAGGAGTCGGTGCTGAAGGAAGTCGATGAGATCACGAAGCACCCGGAGTTCAAAGGGTACATTTCCGATCTGGGCGGCCCGTCGGCCAATATGTACAAGATGAAGGGCAAGGATGAGTCGATCTGCGCCCGCTGCCAGAGCCCGAGCTGTATTCACCCGGTCATCTGCTCGAACCTCGACACGTCGCATACTCCGCTAACGGAGATCTATAAAAAAGTCGACGCGAATCCGGCGATTAAGAAAGCGTTTGTCGGGTCGGGGGTGCGCTACGATCTACTGGTTGATGATTTCAACAAAAACAATCAGGACGGCAACCACGACGAGTACATGGAGCAGCTCATCACGCGGCACGTGTCGGGCCGGTTGAAAGTTGCCCCTGAACACACGTCCGACGATACGCTGCGGATTATGCGGAAGCCGTCGTTCAAGTACTTCAAATCGTTCAAGAAAAAGTACGACGACATTTCCGACAAGCACAACCTGCGCCAACCGCTGATTCCGTACTTCATTTCGTCGCACCCCGGCTGTGAGGAGCAGGACATGGCGAACCTCGCGGCCGAAACAAAAGACCTTGGCTTCCAGCTCGAACAGGTGCAGGATTTCACGCCTACGCCGATGACCGTTGCCGAGGTGATCTACTACTCGGGTGTTCACCCGTACACGCTGAAGCCCGTCAAAACGGCGAAAACGCGTGAAGAGAAGCAGGCGCAAAACCGGTACTTCTTCTGGTATAAGCCGGAATACAAAGACTGGATCCGCAATCGCCTGACCAAACTTAACCGCCCTGACCTGCTCGAACGGCTCGTTGGCAATCAGAAAAAAGCCACCGGTGGCAAGCCGAACTACTCGAAAAACTGGTCGGGTAAGAAAAAGCGGTAGGGAAGTCTAGAATAATTTGCTTTATATCACTGGATTATTCTGAGGTTTTTTGTTGATTATGGGGTGATTATCGTACTCACCTAATCAACAATACAGCCATGCTTCGGCTATTTCTGATCCTGTCAGCCTTGTGGTTATCCGGTGCAGTCAGTCATGCCCAACTCACCGTTTATCAGGATCGAAACGGGCAGGTGTTCACGGCGATCGAAGAGTACGGGCCGGGGATTATCAATGCGACAGCGTACAAAAAACTGATCTATGCCGGTAGTCCGTTCCTGACGTTTCCGGTATGGCAGCCGGGCCGGGTCCGGCTCGATGAACAGGGAAAATACATTGCCTGCGATGTTGCCTACGACCTCGTCAGCAACGCCGTGATGTGCCGTTTTGCGGGCGACTCAGCCGTGAAGACCCTACGTCCCGACCGGTTTATCATCGGTCAGGACGAGTTTATCCGGCAGCAGAACCGGCAGGCAAATGTCGACTACAAATTCTACGCGAAGGCGCTCAATGGTGGTAAAACGAAGCTGCTGCTGAATCTGTCGAAACGGGGCGATATCTACGCCCGCGCTTCCAGTAATACCGGTTACGAGAAAGAAACAAACGTCAACGGGGGGTATGTGCTTCAGGAAAAATACTACATCCGCAAAGGCGATGCCCGTCCCGAACAGATTAGCCTGACGAAGAACGCGGTGTTGGCGGTACTGTACGAACAGGCTGACAAATTGGCCCCGCGACTGACGGCCCGCCGACCTTCCCCTGCCGACATCATTGCCATTCTGCCCTACTACGACAGTCTGATGACAGTACAGTGGGCCGCTGCATCTGCTGGTAATTCGGTATCGGATGCCGCTTATGTAGCCGGTAAAAATTCGCTTAGCGCCAACCCGGTGTTTAATCAGACACTGCACAACCACGTTGCTTATCCCGACGCTGCCTGGACGCAGGGAATCTACGCCCGCGTCTATGCCGGTTTTGAGATCGACCAGCGCGGAAACGTACAGAACGTTACTATCCTCAGTCCCGACAACGTGGGTACGGGCTTCGTGGAAACGGTGCGCAACGGCCTGAAAAAACTACCGACACTCGACCCGGCCCTTGCTGGTAGTTACGTTTTGCCTGTTGCTTTTACCTATACCAATAAAAATGAAAATGGCACGACGCACGCACCCATCAACCGCCTGCCCAACGATCGACTGGCTGGGCGACTAATGCTGGAGGAGTTCAGCGTCCCCATCGTCGTTACCAAACCCGTGCAGACCAGCCGGGAAGTATGGGGTTATTTCAAATAAGAAGTAGCCGAATTACACGAGTGCTTTTGCGAGAGACAACTAGCTTGACCCGGAAAATGACCTGTCTGTGAATAAGGGCAGGTATAAACGCAGAATGCCCGATATCACCAGTGACATCGGGCATTCTGCGTTTACTTTTCCGGTAATGAGTGCTGGGACTACTCGTCTTTGACGTCGTAGCGATCGAGCATCATCACCTTATTCCAGGCCGCTACAAAATCATGAACGAAGCGTTCCTGCGCATCGTCCGCAGCGTACACTTCCGCGATGTTGCGCAGTTGGGCGTTTGAGCCGAAGATCAGATCGCAGCGGGTAGCCGTGTACCGGGTAGCCCCGCCGTTGCGTTCATTGATATTGAACAGCATCTCGCGCTGATCCTGCGGCACCCATTCGTAATCCATGCTGGTCAGCACCTGGAAGAAATCGTTGGTTAGCTGACCCGGCCGCTCCGTAAACACGCCGTGCTTTGCGTAGTCGTAGTTTTGCTCCAGCACGCGCAAGCCCCCGACAAGTACCGTCCATTCGGGTGCGGTCAGCGTCAGCAATTGGGCGCGGTCGAGGAAAATGCGCTCGGGCGGTACCCGGTAGCCTACCTTGTCGTTGTGGTAATTCTTGAATCCGTCGGACACCGGCTTGAGCCAGTTGAAACTTTCTACATCGGTCAGTTCCAGCGTCGTGTCGACACGGCCCGGTGTGAACGGAACCGTAACAGATACACCCGCATCACGAGCCGCCTTTTCGACCGCGACACAACCACCCAGCACGATCAGATCGGCCAGCGACACTTGCTTGTTGCCCGTCTGCTGACTGTTGAACTTGCTCTGAATGTCCCGAAGTGTTTGCAGCACCCGGCTCAACTCCTCCGGACGGTTCATCTCCCAGTTGTTCTGCGGTTCCAGGCCGATACGCGCCCCGTTGGCACCACCCCGCTTGTCGGAATGGCGATACACCGAAGCCGCCGACCAGGCCGCCGACACCAGCGCCGAAACGGTAAGGCCGCTGTCGAGCAACTGCTGCTTCAGCGTAGCAACGTCGCTTTCGTCGATCAGGTCATACTTACGATCGGGGCGGGGGTCCTGCCAGATCATGTTGTCCGCTGGTACTTCGGGACCCAGATACCGCTCTTTCGGGCCCATATCCCGGTGCGTCAGCTTGTACCAGGCTCTTGAGAAAGCGTCGGTGAAGTAGTCGAAGTCGTTCAGGAATTTCTCGCAGATTTTGCGGTATTCCGGATCTACTTTCAACGCAATGTCCGACGTCATCATCATCAGATTGTTCATCTGACCGGCAATGTGCGCGTCCGGCGTTTTGGGGGCGTTCGGGTCAACGGGCGTCCATTGGGTTGCTCCGGCCGGGCTTTCAACCTTCTTCCAATCGTGGCCAAGCAGGTTTTCAAGGTACGTATTGTCCCACTGTGTAGGGTTCTGCGTCCACGACCCCTCGATACCGTTGGTCATGGTGTTGGCACCGTTGCCCGATCCGACCGGGTTGTGCCAGCCAAAGCCTTGCGCGTGGATGGGCGCGGCTTCGGGGGCGGCTCCGATTTTGTCGGGTGCTACCATGCCGTGGCTCTTGCCGAACGCGTGACCACCGGCGATCAGGGCCACCGTTTCTTCATCGCCCATAGCCATCCGGGCGAACGACTCGCGGATTTCGCGGGCCGAATCGTGGGGGTCGCCGTTATTGGCCGGGCCCTCCGGGTTTACGTAGATCAACGCCTGATGGCTGGCCGCCAGTGGGTTTTCCAGATCGAAATAGGCTTCTTTTGGGCTACCCTGCCAGCGCAGATTGTTATGCACCATCTCGTCGGGGTGCCCCTTGTGGTTGGCCGACGCCGGTACCTGATCGACGGGCTTGCCATTCCAAAATTCGGGGCCCCAATATGTGCTGCGGTCGGGCTCCCAAGCGTCACGGCGTCCGCCACCGAAGCCGAACGTTGGGAAATTCATGATCTCCAGCCCGCAGTTGCCCGCCAGCACGATCAGGTCGGCCCAGGACAGGGCCGAGCCGTATTTTTTCTTGATGGGCCACAACAGGCGACGCGACTTGTCGGTGTTGCCGTTGTCCCACCACGAGTTGATCGGTGCAAACCGCTGCATGGCCTGTCCGGCTCCGCCCCGGCCGTCGGCAATCCGGTACGTACCTGCTGAGTGCCACGCCATCCGGATCATCTGCGGACCATAGTTGGCGTAATCGGCCGGCCACCAGTCTTTCGACTCCAGCAGCAGGGCTTTGATGTCCTGCTTAAGCTGCTGGAAGTCAATCTTGTTGAACAGTTCCTTGTAGTTCTCATCGCTCAGGGGGTTAGCCGCAGGCTGTTCTTGGTGAAGCAGTTCTACCTGTAGCCGGTTGGGCCACCAGTCGTCATTCTGCGGGCCCGTGCCGATGGCACCGCCAACACGTGTACCCATAAACGGGCATTTCTCCAGCCCTTCCGGGTTATTGAGGGGTTTCATTGTGAAGCGAAAATCTTGTTGTTAGGATACGGTGACTGATTAGACTCGGCATATCACATGCGCTGGGTGATCGGGGCATTACACCCCAAAAACCATCGGTACATGCTGCCTGACTAATTCATATAAACGGCCGTTCAACAGATTAGTTAAGCAAGTTCGATTGTGCGGTGACAATTAATGTTGATGCACGCGGAACAACCGACGAATTTTGGAGTACCCTTCCCACTCGAAGACGCTTCAGCTATCCGGACGCGCGCAAAATGGAGGTTTTTCAAAATGCCGAGGGCGGGGTCAAATGAGCGAAAAATGGCTGATTGAGTTGGGTGGTAAGTACCAAACAGGCTCTGTGTTAGCCAGCGTGTCAAGTGCTTCACGACATGAGTACTAACTTGCCTGATTGCATTTTGCGCTTTTGCGGGGCACTCAATTTTGCTCTCAGTGTGCTTCAATCACTACATGGCTTTAATACATGCAGTGATTGGTCGGGCGAGAAGTGCATGCAAACAAAAAAGCCGGTCATTGCTGACCGGCTTCGTGCACTCGTAGGGATTCGAACCCCAAACCTCCTGATCCGTAGTCAGGTGCTCTATCCAATTGAGCTACGAATGCGTTGCACTGAGTGCGTTTCCCGTTGATTGGGAGTGCAAAAGTAGGGAGAAAAATGGCTTGTGTCAACCTAGCGGCCAGAAAAATTTGCAGGTCGCTTCGTCAGAAAGGCCGTTACGCCCTCCGCTGCATCGGCTGAACGGCCTAGTTGATCCTGATTGTCAGCCTCCTGCTCCAGCATTTGGTCGAGGTCGGAATAGAGCGACTGGTTCAAAACTTTTTTCATTGCACCGATCGCGCGGGTGGGGGCATGCCTGTAATAAGCCACTACTTCGGCTACGGCATCGTCGAGTTCAATACCCGGCACGGCACGATTAACTAGGCCAATGCGGGCTGCTTCCAGGCCGGGTACGCGCCGACCGGTTGTGCACAGGTTGAATGCCAGCTGCGGACCAACCAGCCGGGGGAGGAAGAAGGTAGACCCCGCGTCGGGCATGAGGCCGATGTTGACGAATATCTGACTGAAATACGCTTCGTCGGCACAGATGACCACGTCGCAGGCCAGCGCCAGCGAACAACCCGCACCGGCGGCTACGCCATTGACCCGGCCAATAACCGGCTTTGGTAAGTTGCGGATCGCCCGGATCATGGGATTATATCCTTGCCGTAGGGCGTCGCCGAGGCTGGCTCCTCCGCCGGTTAAAGCCGCGCCCGCTTCTTTGAGATCGGCCCCGGAGCAGAAGGCCTTGTCACCAGCACCCGTCAGAACCACGACGCGTACGGTGTCGTCAGCACCGGCGGCTTCGATGGCGCTGGTAATGTCCTGAATCAGCCCGGCGCTGAGGGCGTTGTACACCTGCGGCCGGTTCAGCGTAATCCGGCACACGCCATCCGTCGTTTCGTAGAGAAGGTTGTTGTACATGGGTTTGAGGTTTGTCGTTTAATGGTCAATGTTACAGCTTCTCACGCAGGTTACTACAGCCATCACGCTACAAACCTTGAACATTAAACCTCAAACGTTAAACCACAAACTAAACCAGCCACAGCACGGCGGTGAGGCTGACGAGCAGGCCGAGCAGGAGTCCGGCGGTGGTTTGGGCCGTGGTGTGGGCGTTCAGGTGGAGCCGGGCGCTCAGAACAAGGCCAGCCAGCGCAATGACAATGGCGAGGGAGGGTACCAGCTCGACCGTGCCGGACTGAGCAACCATACCGGCGATAGCCCCCACCACCCCGCCAATACCGACGCCGTGGGCGCTGATCTGCCAGTAAAGACTGATGATGCCGACCAGCAGGATCGATACCGTTACGCTGCCCAGCAGAATGGCAATTTCGGGGGCCAGCTGCGAAATCGTTTCCATACGGAAGCCGAAGAAGGCTGTAACGACGGTGTAAACAATGGCGGTCAGAAAGTAAGGCAGTCGCCGGTCGGCCAGCGTGTTGAGGTATAGCGACTGCACGTAGCCGCTGCGAAACAGGTAATAAATCAGCAGGGAAGGCACGGCGAAGGTACCAATGAAAATCAGTATCAGCAGGCTACCGCGCACGGAGGCCGAAAAGACATCGACGCCGAGTGTGTTGGGAGCCTGAAAAAGCAGGATGCCAAACAATAGCGTCGGCATCAGTAGAGGGTGAAACGCGACCGACAGGAAGCGGGCAAGCGGGGTAGTCAATCGGTTGACGGTTTACTGTATGCGGTTTACGATGGCCCTGCACAGGTAGTTAACGGGTCGTCGAATCAAACGATTAACAAAAATACAGGATAGGCGTCGTAAGTCCGTTGCGCCGTACCGAAAACTGAAAACCGTAAACCGAAAACTGTATATCCAAACCCTACAACTCCTTCCGCAACCGGGCAACAGGAATGTTGAGCTGCTCGCGGTATTTGGCTACTGTCCGTCGGGCGATGTTGTAGCCCCGGTCGTTCAGGATTTTTTCGAGCTTATCGTCCGACAGCGGATTGAGTTTCGGCTCGTTGTCGATCAGCTCCTTCAGAATATTTTTTACCTCGCGGCTGCTGACGTCCTCCCCCGAATCGGTCGAAATACCTTCTGAAAAGAAATATTTGAGCGGGTAGATGCCGAACTCCGTCTGCACCGATTTGCTGTTGGCCACCCGCGACACCGTCGATACGTCCATGTCGATCAGCTGGGCGATATCTTTCAGGATCATAGGTCGCAGCTTCGATTCCTCGCCGGTCAGGAAAAAGTCGTACTGGAAACGCACGATGGCGTTCATGGTCTTGAGCAACGTCTGCTGCCGCTGCTTGATGGCGTCGATAAACCACTTGGCAGCGTCGAGTTTCTGCTTGACAAACGACACCGTTTCTTTCAACGCCTTATTCTGTTTGTTGCCTTTGTCGTAGGTGTCGAGCATGTCGGCAAACGACCGGCTGATGCGCAGTTCGGGTGCATTCTTCGAGTTCAGACCCAGTTCGAGCTTGCCCCCGTTGTTGACCAGAATAAAGTCTGGCGTAAGAAACTGGGCCGTTCCTGAGCTGTCGTCGACAGAACCGGGCTTGGGGTTGAGCCGGATAATGATGTCGATAACTCGTTTCAGTGTCTCGTCGCTGATGGCCAGCCGACGCTGAATTTTGTCGTAGTGTTTTTTGGAAAACTCTTCGAAGAAATCGTCGATGATCCGGGTTGCCAGCACAACGTCGGGGTCGGCGAGGTCTTTACGCTTGAGTTGCAGCAGCAGGCACTCCTGCAACGAGCGGGCGGCAATACCCGGCGGGTCGAGTGTCTGCACCTTGCTCAGCACGTCTTCAATTTCCTCCGTATCCGTAAAAACGTTCTGCGAGAAAGCGAGGTCATTAACGATGGCCTGCATCGACCGGCGGATGTATCCGTCGGCTTCGATACTGCCAATCAGCTGCATCCCGATTACGCGCTGATCTTCACTGAGGGGCAGGTAGCCAAACTGTTGTACCAGCGAGTCGAGCAGGCTCGATGAAGTGGCCAGCGGCATATCGCGGTCTTCCTCGCCGTAGTTGCCGTCGCCCTGCATTTTATAGCCCGCGTAGTCGTCCTGCTGAAGGTAGCTGTCGATGTCGAGGTCGTCGCTGCGCTCTTTGTAATCGTCGTCAAACTCGTCGGCAAAAGGGTCCTCTTCCTTTTGCTCAAACTCCTCGTCCATGCCCTCTTCCAGCGCCGGATTGATTTCGAGTTCTTCCTCGATACGGGTATCCAGCTCGGCCGTCGGGATTTGCAGCAGCTTGATAAACTGAATCTGCTGGGGCGACAGTTTCTGCTGGAGAGATTGGGAAAGGCTTAACTTCTGCATGACGTACTGGAAAACGCAAGGGTAAAGACTGGGACGGGCAAAAGCCGCCCGCACAAAGATCAGACCAAGTATCAGAACTTGGTGTTTTTAACGCAAAAATTTTGTTGGGTTACCTGGCTCGTTACCTTCGTAACATGACCAATAAACTCTACGACACGTCGCTTAGTTTGCTGACGGACCTGTATCAGGTAACGATGGCTTATGGGTACTGGAAGTCGGGGACGGCCGAAAAAGAAGCCGTTTTCAACCTGTATTTCCGGAAAAATCCGTTCGGCGGAGGGTTTACCGTTGCCTGCGGTCTGGCTAACGCCATTGGCTACGTGAAGCATTTTGGGTTCACCAAAAAAGACCTGCGCTACCTCCGTACGCTGACTGGCTCCGACGGTCAGCCTTTGTTTGAAGCTCCTTTTCTGGATTACCTCGCCGAGCTGAAACTAACCGTCGACATCGACGCGATTCCTGAGGGAACGGTCGTTTTTCCCAACGAACCACTGGTGCGCGTACGGGGTCCGATTCTGCAATGTCAGCTGTTGGAAACGCCCCTGCTGAACCTGATAAATTTTGAAACGCTGATCGCCACCAAAGCCGCGCGGCTGCGGCTGGTCGCTGAGTCGGATACGCTGCTGGAGTTTGGATTACGCCGGGCGCAGGGCGTCGATGGGGGTGTAACGGCGAGCCGGGCTGCTTACATTGGCGGCTGCGACGCAACGTCTAACGTGCTGGCTGGCAAGCACTACGATATTCCGGTGCGCGGCACCCACGCCCATAGCTGGGTTATGTCGTTCGACTCAGAACTGGAAGCGTTCGAGACGTATGCCGATGTGCTGCCCAACAACGTGACCCTGCTGGTCGACACTTACGACACGCTACAGGGTGTCCGCAACGCGATTGAAGCCGGGCATCGGCTGCGCGAACGGGGCTACCGGCTGTCGGGCATACGACTCGACTCGGGCGACCTGGCTTACCTGAGTATCGAAGCCCGCAAACTGCTCGACGCGGCCGGGTTCACCGACACGGCCATCGTTGCTAGCAACGATCTGGACGAAACGATTATCAATAGTCTGAAGCAGCAGGGTGCGAAAATCACCGTTTGGGGTGTGGGTACGAAACTGGTTACGGCCTACGATCAGCCCGCACTGGGGGGCGTCTACAAACTGGCGGCTATGCGCGACGCCGATGGGTCGTGGGATTACAAAATCAAGCTGTCGGAGCAGGCCATCAAAACCTCGACGCCGGGTATTCAGCAGGTGCGCCGGTACCGCGACGAACGCGGTTTTCTGGCCGACATGATTATCAACGAGAGCGAACCGTTGCCGGGCAACACCGTGACGATGATCGACCCGCTGGACTTCACGAAACGTCGGAAGTTCGGCCCGGCGCAGTCATTCGACGAGCTGCTGGTCGCGGTGTTTCGCGCCGGAAAGGTGGTGTATACGCAGCCCGACATTCACGCAGTCCGGGCGCGGGTACAGACCCAGCTGGCCAGTCTGCACCCCAGCGTCCGGCGCTTTGTAAACCCCCACATTTACCCGGTTGGGCTGGAAAAAGACCTGCACGACCTGAAGACGGAGTTGATTCTGAAACTGCGCGGCACCCGCGACGCCGATTACCCAAAGGCCTGACGGGTTACCGTAACGTTATCGGCATCGGGTTCGACTTGATGATTTAGTTACAGACAGCGCCCATGCCGTAGTCTATTTTTGCGGTAAGTGTTGGTGTAGCCTAGCGCGTCTGTGTAGCCTGGACCTCCAGGTCCGGGTGGCCGTCAGGCCAACTACTCACAGCGACAGCTTTGTTGGTCGCTATGCGCCCACCCGGACCTGGAGGTCCAGGCTACACATCTGCGCCAGCTTGGGAACCTTCCTATACTCAATTATGAAAAAGTACCTGTTGATCGTTGGTACATTGTTACTAAGCTCTGCTCTGTGGGCGCAGCCGCGCACGAAAAAAGTCGTATTCGTCATTGTTGATGGGATACCGGCGGATGTGATCGAGACGGCTAACGTACCCAACCTGCGGGCGATCTCGAAAGCGGGAACCTACCTGCGGATGCACGTCGGGGGCGACAAGGGCACGTATTCGCAGACGCCGACGATTTCGGCCGTGGGTTACAACAGTCTGCTGACCGGTACGTGGGTCAACAAGCACAACGTCTGGGACAACAGCATCAAAGCCCCGAACTACCATTACCCGACGATCTTCCGGCTGTTTAAAAACCAGTTCCCCGACCGGAAAACGGCCATTTTCTCTAGTTGGCTCGACAACCGCACGAAGCTGATCGGCGAGGGGCTACCTCAGACCAATGCCATCAAAACCGACTATCATTTCGACGGCTACGAACTCGATACGACGCAGTTTCCGCACGACAAAAATCGCGATTTCATGCACCGGATTGATGAGCGCGTGGTCGACGAAGCGGTGAAAACGCTGAGTAAGGACGCCCCGATCTGTCGTGGGTGTATCTGGAGTATACCGATGACATGGGCCACAAATACGGCGACAGCGAACCGTACCAGAAAGCCGTCGAATTGATGGACGCGCAGATGGGGCGGCTCTGGAACACCGTGCAGCAGCGGCAGAAACAACACAACGAAGACTGGCTCGTACTGATTACGACTGACCACGGGCGTGATGAACAGACCGGCAAAAACCACGGCGGGCAGTCGGCGCGGCAGCGGCTGACGTGGCTCGTCAGTAACCTCACTGACCCCAACGCCTACGCCCGCTATGATCAGCCCGGCATCGTGGACCTGATGCCTACGATGGCCCGCTTTCTGGGACTGGCCATACCACCGGTGGTACAGCGCGAAGTTGATGGTATTCCGCTAACTGGGCCGGTGTCAATCGCGGAGCCCGACGTGATCATGTCGCAGAACCGGCTCATCGTCGACTGGCAGGCGCTGGAACCGACGGGTACCGTAAAAATCTGGGTAACGACGACGAATAATGCCGAAACGGGCGGCACGGATACCTATCAGCAACTGGCCGAGGTGCCCCTGGCGCAACGGCATGCCATCGTCGACGTATCGAAACTACCGTCGTCGTTTTACAAAATCGTATTAAAAGGGCCACACAACACCGTCAACCGGTGGGTTGTGCTGAACGAAAAAACCAAGGAATAACGCAGCGATAAAAGCACATGAGCGCAACTCAATTAGTCATATTCGACATGGCTGGTACGACCGTTACCGATCAGCACGAAGTCGAACGGTGTTTCGCGGAAGCCGCTGCACAAACTGGCCTGACTGTGTCGGATGAGCGGATTCTGGCGATGCAGGGGCTGGCCAAGCGATTTGTTTTTGAAACGCTTTGGAAAGAACAGCTGGGCGAAAGCAGCCCCGAAGTACCTCTCCACGTAGACGTGTCGTACGATGTATTCCGGGATGTGCTGGAAAATCATTACCGCACCAACGGAGCAACGCCAACGGAAGGCTGTCTGGATACGTTCGCTCACCTGCACGAACGGGGTATCAAAATCGCCCTGACGACCGGATTTTACCGTGTCGTAACCGACATCATTCTGGAGAAACTTGGCTGGCTCGACGGCCTGAACGACCAATACATCGGTACGCCCAACAGCCTGATTCAGCTATCCATCGCCAGCGACGAAGTGCCGCAGGGACGGCCCGCCCCGGACATGATTCGCCGGGCTATGCAGCTACTGAACGTGTCGGACCCAAAAGCGGTCGTCAACATTGGCGACACGCCATCCGACCTGTTGTCGGGTCAGGCGGCCGGTGTCGCGCTGAACCTCGGCCTGACCAACGGTACCCACACCCGCGCCCAACTCGAAACCTACCCGCACGACAAACTCCTCGGCTCGCTCCGCGAACTGCCGGGCTTACTGTAGCCTGATCGTAAACTGTAAACCGAATACCGTACACCGAATCTATGCCTACTTACGACCTGATTGTTATTGGTGCTGGCGTGCTTGGTACCTTTCATGCCTACCACGCAGCGCGGGCCGGGCAACGGGTGCTGTTGCTCGAAAAAGATCATTACCCGGTAGGAGCGACGGTGCGTAATTTCGGGCAGGTGGTGCCGTCGGGGCTGGCGGGGCGGTGGTTCGATTACGGACGGCGTAGTCTGGACATTTACCGCGAGATTCAGGCGCAGACCGATATCACCATCCGGCAGAACGGCACGGTGTACGTCGCGTCGGACGCCAGCGAATGGCAGGTCGCCAACGAACTGCACGACCGCTACGCCCGCATCGGCTACCGGAGCGAACTGCTCTCGAAAGCACAGGTGCTGGCGAAGTACCCAACGCTCCGCCCAGACTACGTGTATGGCGGCTTGTTTTTCCCCGACGAACTGAGCGTCGAGCCGGAGCAGATGATTCAGCGACTGATCGGCTTCGTTCAGCAGAAACACGGTGTCGACTACCGGCCCGGCTCGGTCGTAATCGGCTGCGAACCAACCGGTGACCAGGTGCGTGTGACGCTGGCGGGTGGGCAGACGTTCGAGGGCGGGCGGGTGCTGCTGTGTGGTGGTCACGAAGTCCGGCTGCTTTTCCCCGACGTGCTGGCTCAGGCTGGTCTGGTGGTCAGTAAGTTGCAGATGCTGCTGGCTGAACCCGTCGCGGGGCTGAACCTGCCGGGTAATATCCTGACTGGCCTGACTATACGCCGGTACGAAGCGTTTCAGGAATGCGCTTCCTACGCCCAGCTGTCACCCGTATCGCCGGAGCTGGCCGAGTTGCAACGCTGGGGCATCCATATCCTGTTCAAGCAGGCGACCGACGGTTCGATCATCGTCGGCGATTCACACGAGTACGCAGCCGCTACGGCGCAGGAAGACCTTGGCTATCACACGCAGGAGTACATCAATAATCTGATGCTGACCCAAGCCCGGCGCATCGTTTCCTTCCCGCTGACGGTTCGCAAAGCGTGGGCCGGTTTCTACAGCCAAACCCCCGCCGAAATCTTCGAACACGACGTTGCTCCGAATATCCGCATCATCACTGGTATCGGCGGTAAAGGCATGAGTTCCAGCGCGGGCTACGCCGAAGAAAGCATCCGGCAGTGGGAATGAGCCAAACTATTCAGTCTCATGGTGCGTTGATAGTATGCTGGTAATCAGTTAACTAGTATATTGCAAAAAATACTGGTACCACCGATCTTCGCCTGCCCTGCATGAACGCCGACTCCATGTCGTTGTCTGACAAAGACTTAGTGCAGTGGCGGGCTAATTTTATTAGCGGCCGTTAAGGGGTAATTCGGTTTGTAATAATTTGTCCACTTACCCCGTCCGGCAGCTGGATCGTCAAGGTCGATAACCAGCGAAATTTTCTCCCTCAGGTAATTATAGTACCGCATCTCGCCCTTTTCGAATACCCGCTGAATGGCCCAGCAGAAGTAATCGGCTACGTTTAACAGTGGGTCAGTGTGTGGATTCTGCACGTTGAACACGATATCCGCTTTCAGGTCGTCGGCAAACAGCATCCCGCCGAACGGTTGCAAACCCTTGCTCATACGCTCGGTAACACTTCGCTTGTTCTGAGCACCCATATACCGTTCTTTCGCTATCTGCAACGCCATATTCAGTGTTGCATTCCGGGTCGTTTTGCCACGCTGAGCAATGGTCAGGACTAACCGGTGGTCTTTGTGCACCTTGTTTTTTAGCAGATGAGCCAGCAGATCAGCGTATAGTTCGTCTTCACGACCATGATATCGCTGTTCGTACCGTTCGGCTGATTTACGGGCAACGACGGCTTCAAAACTGCAATCTATCGTATTGATAAACTGATAGAAACGCTGCCGTACTTCGGGAATGTCGTCCGTCGCGTGGAAATAGTAGCCGCCAGCAGCAGCCTTTTTCTGAATGCTGGGAATGTCTGCGTAATACGAGTCAGCGATTACTTCGTTCTGTAACGTGGCTACCTGTGTTCGCAAAGCAGAAAGCGGTTGCCGGAATTTGACCATACCCAGCATAAAACAGGCTGATACGCCTTCCTGACCAATAATCGGGACGCGTTTCTTTCCGTAAAAGGTTGTGTCGCCAGCTTCGTCTAAAAATCGGTGGTTGGTTTGATGAGGGGTAGTGGACACTTACAGTGAAGTTACGGTTGAACCACTAAACTTAGTCAATTTGACTCAACCACTGTCAACCGGCAAAGGCATGAGTTCCAGCGCGGGCTACGCCGAAGAAAGTATCCAGCAGTGGCGTTAGACCGTCAGCGTTGCTTCCTGCACGACGGTTGGATTTGGTTTGATAAGAGGTTTTGCTAGCCGGGCTTTACGCAGGTGCCGGACGTGAAACGCGCCGATCCCCAACGCCAACAGACCCTGCAACAGCACCGCGTTTTGCACACCAATATGTTCGGAAACCGTTCCGATCAGCAGGCTCCCGATTGGCTGCATCCCGGCGTTGGCCATCACAAACAGGCTGATAACCCGGCCCTCATTATTGGATTCGACTGCGTTTGCAGCAGTGTATTGGTGATGGTTATCTGCGACATCATGCCGAACGCTCCCACGGCAATCAGTGCCAACGCAACCGGATACCAGGGCGCGTGCGAGAACAGAATCAGGCCTGTACCGAAAATAAAGGTGTTGACCGCCAGTACGTTGTTCAAGTTTGTGCCGGGTTTCAACGATGCCAGGTAAAGCGCTCCAATGAACGCCCCCAGGCCGATCGCACTATCGATCAAACCAAACGTTGAGGCTGTGCCGTGGAAGATGTCTTTGGCGTAAACGGGCATCAGCGTCGTAAACGGCAGTACCAGCAGGCTTGTCAGGGCCAGTCGGGTCAGGATGAACCGGATTGACTCGGTGTGTTTTGCATACGAAAACCCCTCGACCAGTTCGCCCAAAATGTTTTTTGGGTGGGGGCGGGGCGAAAATGCCGGTAGCTTAATCAGCAGCAGCGAACCAATGACGGCGATAAAGCTGACGGCGTTCAGGCCGAAACAAACCATTTCTCCCCAGCGCTCGATCACCAGTCCGGCCAAGGCGGGACCAATCAGCTTCGACAGATTCACCATCGACGAGTTCAGCGCTACGGCGTTGGAAAGGTCAGCCTTATCATTGACCAGATCATACACCAGTGACTGCCGGGCGGGTACGTCGAAACCGTTGATAAGCCCCAGCACTACACTCAGGCCAATGATCGTCCAGACAGCGTCGGCCTGAAAATATACGACCGCCGTGAGTAGTATGGCCTGTACCATCGACAGTACCTGCGTCAGCAGCAGGACTTTGTAGCGGTCGTACCGGTCGGAAACGACACCACCAACGGAGGTAAGCAGAGCGGAGGGAAACAGCGTGGCAAAGACGCTGATGCCCAGCATGAATTTGGAGTGAGTGGTCGAGTAAATGACCCAGCTGACGGCGGTTTTCTGCATCCAGGTTCCCAGGAGTGAGAGGGATTGCCCGGCAAAGTAGAGTCGGTAATTGCGGCTACCGAAGGCCCGGAAAGTTTGACTGTTCAATGACTGTGTGTATTCAGTTTTAGGTGGTTGTATTCCGTTCTCTTTCGTCTCAATCAACATCGAGTAGCCGGTTCAACGGCCCAAGCGCCCGGCGCAGCAACGCCTGATCGTCGGCGGAGCAGGTCTTCTGAATGGCGTCGGCCAGCCATTCGTCGCGTTCATGCCGGGTGGTATCCAGAAACAGCTTACCGGCATCCGACAGCGAAATACCGACCGACCGCCGGTCGGTTTCCAGCGGCTGCCGGACGATGTAGCCCAACTCATCCAGGTGATTTAAAATCTGTGACATCGACTGCGAGGTAACCTTTTCACGCTTTGCCAGGTCGCCCGGCAGCAGCATTGGGTGTTCATCGAGCAGTTTGATTACACTCCGCTCCGTCATCGACAGCGGGCTACGACCGGAGGAATGACTACGGAGTTTTTTGGTCAATCGCGATACAACCGTTCGCAGGTCGGAAGCCAGATTGGTGTCGTCGAGGGATGTCATGGTTGCTCGGTAAATTACGTAAGCTACTTTACTAATAAGACAACAGGTAAACGGGATTAGTTGCGGACTTTCGGACTTTTTTCGAAGAAGATTTCGCCCTGACGGGGAGGGTAATCCGGCGTTCCGATTAGGGTGCTTTAAACCCTTTTTAATTTATCACTGTCGAAATTCCATACATCTGTAAACGATTGGTATATTGGCCTGGTCGACTAGTGGTCGGCGTTACCAGTCTACCTATCAATACAACCTTTACACACTGCATGATGCTCTCTCTACGGAAACCTGCCTGGCGGCTGACGCGCCAATGGACAGGATTGTTGTGGCTGTTGCTGCTGGCTCAGATCAGCCGGGCGCAGACCCCCATCACCGGGACGGTTACCGACGCGGCCAACGGTGAAAAACTGGCCGGAACTACCGTTCAGGTCAAAGGGACCAACGTTGGCGCGACAACCAACGCCGACGGACGATACCAGCTCACGCTACCGGCGGGTGGCACGACGCTGGTTTTTTCGTTTATCGGCTACCAGCCCACCGAAGTCGCCGTGGGAAATCGCAGCGTGGTCGACGTAAAGCTGACCTCGACGGATAACGCGCTGAGTGAGGTGGTCGTGGTCGGCTACGGGGTGCAGAACCGGCGCGACGTTACGACGGCTATCGGGTCGGTGCGGGCGAAGGACCTGGCCAACCAACCGGTGCCGAGCTTTGATCAGGCGCTGGCGGCCAAGATTGCCGGGGTGCAGGTGACGCAGACATCGGGGGCACCCGGTGCGGCCCTGTCGGTGCGGGTGCGCGGTACGGGGTCGATCAGCGCTGGTAACGACCCGTTGTACGTAATCGACGGGATTCCGCTTTCGCGCGACACCAAATACGCGACGGGCAGCACCAACACGCAGTTTCCCGACAACCCGATCAACGTACTGAGCACCATCAACACCGACGATATTGAAAGCATCGAGGTGCTGAAAGATGCGTCGGCGGCTGCGATTTACGGGTCGCGCGGCTCCAACGGAGTGGTGCTGCTGACGACCAAGCGAGGCCGCGACGGCAAGACAACCGTCAACTACGATTCGTACGTGGGGATGCAGCAGGTGTCGAAAAAGATCGACATGCTCAACGCCTACGAGTACGCGCAGATCGCTTACGAAGCCAAAAACAACGCCTACCTCGACCGCAACGCGACGGGTAAAGCGACTGATGCCAACGACGTTCGCAACCGGGGGGTAGGGGCACCGAGTACGCTGATTCCGCCCGAAATCGTACCGTACCTGAGCGGACAGACCGGGTTGACTGATACCGACTGGCAGGACGCTATTTTCCGTACGGCTCCCATTCAGAACCACACCCTGTCGGTGTCGGGCGGAACGGATAAGCTGCGATTCTACGTGTCGGGTAACTACCTCAATCAGCGCGGGGTGGTTATCGCGTCGGGCTACAAGCGCTACGGCCTGCGGGCCAACGTCGAGGTGAAAACCGGGCGGCTGACAGTGGGGGCCAACCTCAACCCAACCTACGGCTACCATGATCTGGTGAAAGCCGAAGGGCCGTATCTGGGCGAAGGCGTGGTCGGGCTGGCGCTGCAAATGCAGCCGATCTGGCCGGTCAATAACGCCGATGGCTCGTATAACTTCGGGTCCAACGGCTGGGGTTACGGCGCCACGTCGATTCTTAACCCGGTCGCAATTGCCAATCAGGTGTCCGACAAGCTGAGTCAGATTCGGCTGCTGGGCAACACCTACGCGCAGTACGAAATCATCGACGGGCTGACGTACCGGCTCAACCTTGGTACCGACATCAACAGCTTTCAGCGCGACTACTACCGCCCGTCGACGCTCGAAATCCGCGATCGGAAAGGCGCATCGACGCCAACGGGTTTTTCGCGGGCGCAGAACTTCGTCAACTGGCTGGTCGAGAATACGCTGAACTACAGCAAGTCGTTCGGCCCACACGCAATTTCAGCACTGGCGGGGTTCACGGCGCAGAAAGATCGGCGCGTCGCCAACGAACTAACGGCCACCAACTTCCCCAACGACCTGGTCTACACGCTCAATGCCGGGCAGGTGTCGTCGGGCAGTTCCGACGTGCAGGAGTGGTCGCTGCTGTCATACCTGGGGCGCGTGCAATACGATTACGCGGGCAAATACCTGCTGTCGGGTGCGATCCGGGCCGATGGATCGTCGCGGTTCGGGCGTAACAACCGCTGGGGGTACTTCCCCTCGGTGTCGGCGGGCTGGAACATTTCGCAGGAATCGTTTCTGAAGTCGTCGACCTGGGTGAGCGACCTCAAATTGCGGGCGAGCTACGGCCTGACGGGTAATTTCCAGATTCCCAACTACGGCTCGATCAGCCTGCTCAATTACCAGAACTACATCCTCGGGTCCGAAGTGCTCGTCAGCGGACTGGCACCGGGTAACTCGGCCAACGACCGGCTGCGGTGGGAAAAAACGGCTATGCTCGACGTCGGGTTTGATTTGAGCCTGTGGCGCAACCGGCTGAGCCTGACCGTCGATTACTACAACGCCAACACCTCGGACCTGCTGTTGAACGTGCCGGTGCCGCGCACGTCGGGTTTCAGCACCGAATTGCAGAATATCGGTAAGGTGAACAACAAGGGTATCGAAGTGACGCTCGGCACGCAGCAGACCTTCGGCCGGGTGACGTGGAACGGAAGTCTGAACTTCGCCAGCAACCGCAACCGCGTCGTTGCGCTGGGACCCTCCGGCGATCCGATCATCGTGGCCGGTGGGGTAGCTGGTGCGCAGTTCATCACGCAGATTGGCCGGCCGATTGGCGAATACTACACGATGATCTACGACGGGGTGTTTAAAAATCAGGCTGAGATCGACGCATACCCGCACGTATCGACCACCCGCCCCGGCGACTTCCGGTTTATCGACAACGACGGCAACGGCACCATCGACTTCAGCCGTGACCGGGCCATTACGGGCAGCTATTTTCCGAAGTACACGTTCGGATTCAACAGCAGCCTCAGCTACGCGGGCTTCGACCTGAACGTCGCGGTGCAGGGGGTGCAGGGCCACAAAATTCTGAACCTGATCCGGCGCTACATCTACAACATGGAAGGCAACGGCAACCTGTTTCAGGGCGCAATGGACCGCTGGCAGTCGGCGGACAATCCGGGCAACGGACTGGTGAACCGGGCCAACCGGCTGGCGTCGGGCTCCAACGGTGAAATCTCAACCTGGCATATCGAAGACGGCTCGTACGTCCGCATCCGTACGCTGACCCTCGGCTACACCATTCCGTCGGCGCTGGCGCAGCGGCTGCGGCTGAACCGGGCGCGGCTGTACGTGACGGCGCAGAATCCGTTTACGTTCACCAAATACCTCGGCTACAACCCCGAAGTCAACAGCCGCCCCGACAGTGCGCTGTCGTCGGGCGAAGACTACGGCACCTACCCGCTGTCCCGCACCACCTCCGTCGGTCTCAACCTCTCGTTCTAACCCGCCAACGCCATGAAAACGAAGATTATTCGCTCATTCTGTCATTCCGTCATTCTGTCATTGGTGCTCTCCGCCTGCCGCAGCGATTTTCTCGATCTGCAACCGCAGTCGCAGCCCAACGTCGATAACTTCTACAAAACGGCCAGCGATTTCAACTACGCCGTCAACGGAGCTTACGACGCGCTGCAAAGCCCGAATCAGTACGGTGGCGACTACAACACGGTGATTGAAACGCGCAGCGACAACGTGCTCGACAACGACCCATCGTCGGGGTCGGGGCTGCGCTACAACATCGACCGGTTTATCGAGCCGACGACCAACACTGTGCTGCGCGATACCTGGGGGAGCCTGTATACCGGCATCAACCGCTGCAACCAGATTCTCGACAAAATCGACGCCGTGTCGATGGACGCGACGCTGAAAGCCCGCTACAAGGGCGAAGCGCAGTTTATCCGGGCGCTGTCGTATTTCAACCTGGTACGGCTGTGGGGTAAAGTGCCCCTCGTACTAACGGCCGGATCGACCACGGAAGCCCGGTCGTACACGCGCAATGAAGTCGCCGATATCTACGCAGCCATCGAAAAAGATTTGACGGCGGCTATTGCCGGGCTACCGGTCAGCTACACGGGTAGCGACGTCGGGCGGGCAACGTCGGGCGCGGCACGCGGGCTGCTGGGTAAGGTGTACGTGACCGAGAAAAAGTACGACCTCGCCGTCTCGACCCTGCGCGACCTCGCCACCGGCACCACCTACCAACTGCTGCCGAACATCGCCGACGTGTTTTCGGTGACTAACAAAAACAACGCGGAACTGCTGTTTTCGGTAAAGTACCGGAAGGGTGGCCTGCTGGGCGAAGGGCACGGGTCGTGGTTCGGTACGAGCATCGGCGACAACATCGAACCGTCGCTGCGGGCTGCTTATTCATCCAACGACAAACGGCTGCCGCTGACGGTGCAGGTGCCCGTTCCGACGAGTATCAACGCCGTGCCGCGCAAGTTTTACGACGAACTTTCCTCAACCAACGACGTGGGTAACGACTTCCCGGTGCTGCGCTTCGCCGACGTGCTGCTGCTCTATGCCGAAGCCCTGAATCAGGTCGGCTACCAGGCGAGTGGCGACGCGTTTACGGCCCTGAACCGGGTCCGGACGCGGGCGGGTGTCGCGGCTTACACGAGCGCGCAGCTGGCGACGAAAGAAGCGTTCCAGACGGCCGTCATTGCCGAGCGTAGGTTGGAGCTGGCCCTCGAAAGCGACCGCTGGTTCGACCTGATCCGTACGGGTACAGCCGTCGACGCGATCAAAGTGACGGGAATCACGATGCCCAGCTACCGGGTGCTGTACCCCATCCCGCAGTCGGAAATCGACGTGTATAACAACCCGACGACGTTCCCGCAGAATCAGGGGTATTGAGTTGGCGGGGGCAAGGTTTACCAATTTGTTACCCCCGCATACAGTCATTTGTTTGTTCGTTAACTGCGAATGCATCTGATTTCGATAGCCGTTGCCGCCAGTGCGTGCAACGGCTATTTTTTTGCCCGCGCTGCAAAAGCGACTCGTGTTAATCTTACGTGAATTTTTAGCTATTTATATTCATAAACGATTGATAAACAGATAGGTATAGTCCGGGGTTGTGGCCGATATTTTTGCGGGCAAATGCATACTAACCTGCACTCCGTATGAAGTTAACTCTCCTCTCATCACGAACCATCAGCCGCTTTCGCACCCTGTCGGGAGCCCTGCTGCTGGTTTGTCTGGCCACCCTGTCGGCTTTGGCGCAGACAGTTACCGGACGCGTAACGTCGGCCGACGATCAGCAGCCGCTGCCGGGCGTTTCGATTCTGGTACAGGGCAGCACCGTCGGGACTACCACCCGCGAAGACGGTACGTACAGCCTGAACGTAAGCAACCCGTCGGGGGCTACGCTGACGTTCTCGTTTATCGGTTACGATAACCAAAGTATAGCGGTTGGTAACCGCTCAACCATCAATGTAGCCCTGAAAGCGGGGACAGCCAACCTGAACGAAGTCGTCGTGACGGCGTTGGGCATCAAGAAAGATATCCGGCAGACGGGTGTCGCGATTCAGACCGTCGACGGTAACCAACTGCTGAAAGCCCGCGAACCGAACCCGATCAACTCACTGACGGGTAAAGTCGCCGGTCTGACCATCGGTGCATCGGCTGAACTGCTAGGCCGCCCCAACATCTCGCTGCGCGGAAACACCGACGTGCTGTTCGTTGTGGACGGTATTCCCATTACGTCGGATACCTGGAACATCAGCGCTGACGACATCGATACATATACGGTCCTGAAAGGGGCATCGGCGTCGGCGCTGTACGGCTTCCGGGGTAAAAACGGAGCCATTCTGATTACGACCAAGCGCGGTACCAAAGACAAGCGCGGCTTCTCGGTAGAGGTCAACACGAGTCAGATGTTCGATCAGGGCTTTCTGGCCATTCCGAAGGTGCAGGATGAATACGGCCCCGGCGACCACGGCGTGTATGCCTTCGGCGACGGCAAAGGTAACGGCCTGAACGACGGTGACTACGACATCTGGGGACCAGCCCTGAACGGCCAGTTGATTCCGCAGTACGACAGTCCGGTTATTCCGGGGCAGTCGTTCACGACCAAATTCCCGAACGGGGCTACGTTCACCAGCAATCGCCAGCCGACGGCTTTCCTACCGCGTGGCAAAGACAACCTGAGCCGGTTCATTCAGACTGGTATGCTGTCGAACAATAATATTTCGGTTGGCGCGCAGGGCGAAAAGTACGATATGCGCTTCTCGACTTCGTACAACTACCAGCGCGGACTGGTGCCGAACACGAAGCTGAACGTCGTGAACTTCAACCTCACTGGCGGCTACACGTTCTCGCCGAAGCTGCGGTTCGACGCCAGCATGAACTACAACCGGCAGTTTACGCCTAACTTCCCCGACGTAAGCTACGGCCCCAACTCGCTGATTTACAACGTTATTGCCTGGGGTGGTGCCGACTGGAACATCGACGACATGAAGCAGATCTGGCAGCCGGGCAAAGAAGGTTCGCAGCAGATTTACGCCGAATACCAGCGCTACAACAACCCGTGGTTCCTGGCTAAATACTGGCTGCGTGGTCACTACAACAACAACCTGTACGGGTACACGTCGCTGAAGTACCAGATTGCCAACAACCTGCAACTGACGGCCAAAACGCAGCTGACGACCTATAACCTGCTCCGCACGGAGAAATTTCCGTACTCGGCAACGACTTACGGCCGCGAAGAAGCACGGGGCGACTACCGCGAAGATCGCCGGAATATGTTCGACAACATCAATCAGGTGCTGTTGCAATATAATAAGACGGTCTCGCGCGACCTGACGATCAACGCCCTGGCCGGTGGCGAAGCCCGGATTCTGAATTACAACTCCGACTACGCCAGCACCAACTACCTCAACGTGCCGGGCGTGTACAACTTCGCCAACTCGTCGAACCCGGTGATTGCCAACAACTTCACCGCCGATATGCGCGTGTTGTCGGCTTACTACTCGGCCGATTTCACCTTCCGCGATATTGTTACGCTGACGACCACGGGCCGGATCGACAAGCTGTCGACGTTGCCGAAGGGTAACAACGCATACTTTTATCCGTCGGTGGCGCTGAGCACGGTGATCTCCGACTACGTGAAACTGCCCGCCAGCCTGGGTATTTCGTTCCTGAAAGTGCGGGCCAGCTACGCCAACGTAAAAGACGGTCTGACGCAGTCAACTATCGGCGCAACGCCGGGCGCATCGTTCCCGCTTAGTTACGGCGACAATTACCTGTCGTCGTACGGCGGACCGACCTACCAGAACTCGGCTGTCTACACCTTGCCGCTGCTGTACAACAACAAGCCCGGCGCGTACTTTACCAACACGCTCAACAACCCCAACCTGAAGCCGAACTCAACTTCGCAGACGGAAATCGGGCTTGACGTGCGGTTCCTGAACAACCGCCTGGCGCTCGACGCGGCTTACTACGTCAGCAACGACGGTCCGCGCATCTTCACGCTGCCATCGTCGGAAGCAACGGGCTACACCGGGCGACTGGTTAACGGAATTATGACCCAGAAGAAAGGCGGAGAAATCTCGCTGACGGGTAAGGCGCTCCGCACCAACAGCGGCTTTAACTGGGACGTAGTCGCCAACTACTCGACCTACACCGAACGGCTCCGCGAAGTGTACCCCGATGGTGGTATCAACACACTGGCGTCGAACTACTTTGTTAACAACAGCAGCGGCAACCGATTTATCAACGTCGGCGACCGCACGGATGGATTCTACGCTGGCGCATTCGTTCGCACGCCCGACGGGCAGTATATCAATGACGCGGGTGGTCGGCCCATCGCAAACCCGGTGGCGCAGTTCCTGGGCTACGTGAACCCGAAATTTGTGTGGGGGATCAACAACCGGTTCAGCTACAAAAACCTCACGTTCAGCTTCCAGTTCGACGGTCGCGTGGGTGGTGTCATCGGCGACTACGTCCGGCAGAAAACCTTCCAGGGTGGTCGTAACATCGAAACCGTGCAGGGCGCACTCGGAACGGCCCGCGTCAACGACGTTCAGGGTGTGAAATCGTACGTGGGTAGTGGTGTGGTGCTGACAAGCGGCAAACTCAACTACGACGTCAACGGTAACGTGCTGAATTACGGCGAACTGCAATACGGTGCCAATACCACGGCAACCTTCGCGCAGGACTACGTCGCCCGGATCTACGGACAGGCTGAATCGTTCCTGATGGACCGGAGCTTCGCCAAGCTGCGCGAAGTTATCATCGGCTATTCGCTGCCGACGCGCCTGACGAGCCGCTTCGGTGTCCGGCAGGCGAGTGTATCGCTGGTGGGTCGTAACCTGCTCTACTTCGCGCAGTACAAAGACATCGACCTCGATCAGTATCTGACGGGCGGTATCTCCGGCCTGCAAACCCCCACCACCCGCCGGTACGGAATTAATTTGAATTTGATGTTTTAGACGAGTTTAAGGTCTGGGGTTTAATGTTTAAGGTCGTCCAAATGGGTAGCGGCCAACATTGAACCTTAGACTTTAAACCTTAAACCAGTATTGAAATGTCTCCTAAAAAATATATCCTCCCCCTGCTCGCCGTGCTGACGCTGGCGGGTTGCGAAAAACCGTTCGACCAGCTCGAACAGGACCCCAACCGCCCGACGAGTGCGCCCGCATCGCTGGTGTTCAACGGCGTCGTCAACGATATGTATAGCGTGGCTGGTGGCGGTGGCTGGAACGATAGCCAGCGCTACAATCAGTTCTACGCCAGCAACTACAACTACTACGCGACCAACGACTACGCGTGGACCACGACGGGCCTCAACTACACGACGCTGAAAAACGTGGTGAAGATGGAGGAAGAAGCCAAAAAGGCGGGTCTGCCCGACGTTAATGCGTACTCGGCACTGGGCAAATTTTTCCGGGCCTACTACTTCGAGAACATGACCCGGCGCGTGGGCGACATCCCGCTGACTGAAGCCTTGCAGGGCCTGAACAATCAGACGCCCAAGTACAACACGCAGAAGGAGGTCTACGTCCAGATTCTGAACTGGCTCGACGGCGCCAACAGCGATCTGGCGTCGCTGATCGCGAAGAACGACAACAACCTGTCGGGCGATATTTACTTCAGCAACAGCCTGAGCAAGTGGCAGAAAGCGGTGAATACCTACAAACTGCGGGTACTGGTTAACCTGAGCCGGAAAGAATCGGATACCGACCTGAACGTGAAATCACGCTTTGCCGAGGTGATCGGTAACCCGACGAAATTCCCGATCATGACGTCGATGGACGACAACCTGCAATACGTCTACAACAGTCAGTTCAACAAGTACAACCGTAACCCGGATAACTTCGGCGGAAACGCGACGCGCGAGAACATGGCCGCTACTTACCTCGGTACGCTGACGAGCCTGAAAGACCCGCGTACGTTTGTCGTGGCCGAACCCGCTACGGCGAAAGTCGCTGCCGGTACTAAACCGACCGATTTCTCGGCTTTCGTGGGTGCCTCATCGGGTGAAGATTTGGCGATTATGTCGTCGAACGCCAACCAGGGGCTGTATTCGTTCCAGAACCGGAAGCACTACTACAGCACCTACACCGCCGAGCCGTATCTGATTATCAGCTACCCCGAATTGCAGTTCAACATCGCCGAAGCCATCAACCGGGGCTGGACATCGGGTAGTGCCGAGACGTATTACCAGAACGGTATCAAAGCGTCGTGGGGTTTCTACGGTATCACCGACGGAGCCAACACAGTTTATTTTTCGGCCGATGGTGGTTACCGCAATTTCAACACGTACACGGTCAATGTCAGCTTCGCCGATTACTACGCGCAGTCGGCAGTGAAGTACGCGGGCAGCACGACGGGCCTGACCCAGATTCTGACCCAGAAGTACCTGGCGTTTGCTCAGAATTCGGGGCTGGAAGCGTTCTACAACCAACGCCGGACGGGTGTGCCGACGTTCCTGGTTGGCCCCGGTACGGGCAACAGTCAGCGGATTCCGCTGCGCTGGCAGTACCCAGCTACTGAGCGGTCGTACAATACAGCTAACAACACAGCGGCCGTATCCAGTCAGTATGGTGGTAACGACGACATCAACGCCCAGATGTGGCTGTTGAAATAGTCGATTTGCCTAATCTTCACTAACTATGCAGACGTGCATCCGGCCCTAGCGGTGCAGGATGCGCGTCTGTTTTGTTACACCCCCTCTTATGAACCGTCGCGACTTACTCAAATCGGCATCGCTGCTGCCGCTGGTGCCAACCACCAATGAACTAATCACTACCCTACCAGCCACCGCCCGCAAGCGGAGTCTGCGGTTTGCGTACATCGGAGATACGCACATCTTCCCCGACAAGAAGCCGATGGACGGCGTCGCCAAGTGCTTCCAGAACGTGCAGGAGCAGCGCGACAAACCGGCGTTCATCCTGCACGGTGGCGACGTGATTATGGACGCCCTGAAGGAAGACCGCGACAAGGTGCAGAAGCAGTGGGATGCGTGGCATTCCGTCTCGAAGGCTAACAACAGCCTGCCTATCGAATACTGCATCGGCAACCACGACATCTGGGGCTTCGACGGGGCTAAAGCCGACCCGATGCACGGCAAGAAGTGGGCGATGGATCAGATGCAGATCAGCGGCCGGTATCGCAGCTTCAACAAAGGCGGCTGGCAGTTTATCGTGCTCGACAGCGTACAGCCCAAAGCCGACGGCGGCTGGTACACGGGCGGCATCGACCCCGAACAACTGGAATGGCTCAAGGGCGAACTGTCGAAGCTGGACAAGAAAACGCCGGTGCTCATTATGTCGCACATCCCGATTGTGTCGGTGACGGGCTTTGCCTTTGCCACCAACGTAAAAGACGGCAACTGGCAGATCCCCGCCGGTATTGACCTCCCCGACGCATCGCAACTGATCACGCTGTTTTACGAGCACCCAAACGTGAAAGCCTGCCTGAGCGGCCACATGCACCTGCTCGACCGCGCCGAGTACAACGGGGTGTCGTACATGTGCAACGGAGCCGTGTCGGGCAACTGGTGGAAAGCCGACACCTACCAGCAAACCCACGCCGGTTACGCCCTCTTCGACCTCTACGACGACGGCACCATCGAGCGGCAGTACATTTCGGTTTAAGGTTTGACGTCTAATGGTTAATGTTGAGAGGTATATTCATAAGTTAGCCATACCCCCCAGCCCCCTAAAGGGGGAGAAGTTTGTACGCGAAATTCTCCCCCTTTAGGGGGCTGGGGGGTAATCCAAGACAGTTTCCTAACGTTTCTCCGACGCGCCAGCCACCTTTTAACCGTAAACCGAAAACCTTAAACTCGCTATGCCCATTGCCCAGATTTTCGCCAAGAGCGGACAGGACGAATACTACGGCGAACCCGTTACGCAGCTTGAGCACGCGCTGCAATGCGCCCAACTCGCTGAACAGGCCGGTGCCGACGATGAAACTGTTGTCGCGGCTTTCCTGCATGACATCGGGCACCTGCTTCCCGTTGAATCCGCCGAGGGGTATATGGATGGGTATGGTACCGTCGACCATGAACGGCTGGGAGCTGATTTCCTGCGGCAGCGGGGTTATTCGGAGAAGATCGCCCAGCTGATCGAGCATCACGTCAACGCCAAGCGGTATCTGGTGTTCAAGCATCCGGAGTACCGCGTCCGGCTATCGGAAGCGAGTACCAAAACGCTCCTGTTTCAGGGTGGACCGATGACCGCCGACGAAGCCGCGCAGTTTGAGAAAAATCCGTACTTCCGCGAGATTCTACAGGTACGCGGCTGGGACGAACGGGCAAAAGAAATCGATCTGCCTACGCCCGGTATCGAGCATTACCTGGCTCTGTGCGAGCGCGTTCGGCGATGAGCGTTTGCGGATGTAACGCCCGTTACCCGAACCGGATTGACCCATTGAAACGCTATGAAGTACTCTCTTCTTTGTTGCCTATTCGCGTTCTCGCTGTCGGCTTTGGCGCAGAAAACATACACGACCCTGCAAGTGCCGTCGGCGAGTAGACCGGGTCAGAATGAATTCTGCCTGATCGACACTAGCGGGAAATCGGTGTTGCCCAGCGGTCGGTACGTGACCCCGGCGGGGCAGACCATCCGCATCACCAACGACCCGTTTGGGCTGGCCCTCGCGCCCAACGGAGCCAAAGCTGTTACCCTGCACGACGGGGTGATGACGCTGCTGAACCTGACCGGTCCGAAGCCCGCAGCCACCCGCGTTCCCGATTATGCTGGTAAGATCCCGTCGCCCGTCAGGGGCGGTACGTTTCTGGGCGTCGCAATGGCCCCCGACAACCGCACCGCCTACCTCAGCAATGGCGACAAAGGCCGCGTCATCGTGTTCGACACCGAAACGCTGCGCACAACGGACACCATCGACCTCAACCGTGACAAGGGCTACACCGACAGCTTCACCTCCGACCTGCTGCTCAACGGCAACGAACTGCTGGCGCTGGACCGGGCCAACTTCCGGCTGGTCCGCATTGACCTGAAAACCAAGAAAATAACCGCTTCCATCCCGACAGGGCGGCAACCGTTCGGGCTGGCCATCAGCCCCGACCGGAAAACGGTGTTTGTTGCCAACGTCGGGTTGTATTCGTATCCGCTGGTGCCGGGCGTGACCAAAGCCAATAAGGATACGATGATGCTCAAATTTCCGGCCTACGGCGCGCACAGCAAAGAGTCGCGGGAGGGCGTGGAAATTGAGGGGCGCAAAATTCCGGGCCTAGGCGACCCCCTCGCCGACGAAGCGATGAGTGTGTGGCTGATCGATTTGGCGAGTAACAAGGTGACGGCCAAACTGAAAACGGGGGTGCAGATCGGTGAGATGATCGAGGAAGCCGAAGTGGTGGGCGGGTCGTCGCCGAACTCGGTGGTGGTGGGCCGTCGGTTCGCCTACGTGTCCAACGCGACCAACGACAACATCTCGATCATCGACTACAAAGCCCGTAAGCTAGCAGGTATCATTCCCCTCAAAATAGACCGCAATCTCGACCGCTACCGGGGCACAACCCCCTTCGGACTGACGCTGTCTAACGACGAAAAAACACTGTATGTGGCCCTGCTGGCGTTCAACGCCGTGGCCGTGGTCGATGTGCCGACCCGCCGGGTGAAGGGGCTGATTCCCACCGGCTGGGGGCCAACCCGCGTGGCTCTCTCGCCCGCTGGTAACGGCCAACCGCAGAAAACACTCTACGTCGCGTCGGCGCGGGGCTACGGTGCCGGTCCGAACGGCGGGGCTGGTTTCGTGAAGCCGCCCGCCGGAACCTACATCGGCGACATTCAGCTGGGTACGTTTCAGGCGATTCCGGTGCCCGACGCCCCGGCGCTGGCGGCCTACACCCGGCAGGTACTGAACAACACGTACCGAACCGTCGCGGTGACTGACGACCCGAAAAATCCGCTGCCTCCGCTACCCAAGGTGCGGAAAAGCCCGATCAAACACATCGTATACATCACCAAAGAAAACCGGACGTACGACGAAGTATTGGGGCAGCTTCAGACCGGCAAAGGCGATTCAACCCTGGCCCGATTCGGTACGGGTGTTACGCTGAAAACCAGAATCAGTACCACGCGGGGCATTAGTGGCCGTACCACCGATCAGCCCGGTGATTCGATCCGGGTGGCCAATGCCGACATCATGCCCAACCATATCCGTATGGCCCGGCAATGGGCGTTTTCTGATAATTTTTACTGCGATTCAGACGCCAGTATTCACGGGCACCACTGGATGATGGGCACCATTCCCAACGAATGGGTCGAAGCTAATGCCGCGTCTGAAGGGCGTTTCGATGCCTTTTCCAAAGCCCCCGGTCGGCGGTTCCCGAAGTCGTCGGGGGGCATAGACCCGGAGGATTACAACGAAATCGGCGGACTCTGGGAATCTATGGAGCGCAGCAAGGTGTCGTTCTACAACTTCGGACAGGTCAACGAATTCGCCGGGAATTACGAGGAGCAGTACGACACCACGTTCGGTACGGCGACCCCCGTCGTGTTTCCGATGCCCGATGCCGCTTTTCGCCACACCTCGCGCAACTTCGCGGGCTACAACACCAACATCCCCGACCAGTTTCGGATGGATCAGTTCGAGCGCGAGTTCACGGCCAAATGGTTGGGGAAGAACAAACAGCCGCTGCCCCAACTGATTACCGTTATGCTGCCCAACGACCACGGTGCCGGGCCGCGCCCAACGGAGGGCTACCCGTACCTGCATTCGTACATGGCCGACAACGACCTGGCGCTGGGCCGGATGCTGCATTTCCTGTCCCGCACGCCGTACTGGAAAGATATGCTCGTTATCGTGACGGAAGACGACCCGCAGGGGGGCGTCGACCACGTCGATGCGCACCGGTCGCTGCTGATGCTGGCTGGCCCGTATGTCAAGCGGGGATACGTGTCGCACACCCACGCCAACTTCGGCTCGATTCTGAAAGTAATTTACAACCTGCTCAACGTCGACTACGTGAATCAGTACGACGCAACGGCCTCACTGTTACAGGATTTTTTCATCGAACGTCGACCCGGAGATAAACCCGACCTCCGGCCCTACGACGCGGTGCTGCCCGACGTGCGCGTTTTCGACCCGCAGGAAGCCATGAAACCCTACAAAAGCCACACGTTCGACTGGCGTAAAATCCAGCGCGGCCCTGAAATGGACGACCGCGCCGAACAGCGCATCGAGCACTACCGACAGCAGGGCGAGCAGAACCCCTAACGGCGGGACTTTCCCGGTTTACGGCCGGAAATGCTTATTTTGACGTTTTATTCGTCTTTTTTTGTCATCCCGACGCCAGGAGGGATCTTCGGCAATAGGCGGTTTTATTTGCTCTTACCGCACCGGCGGCCCGGCGAAGATCCCTCCTGGCGTCGGGATGACAAAAAAGCTGGTAGGAAATAGGTAAAATGCTCCGGCGAGCCACCCGTAATCCACGTTATTCTGCGTAAATAATCGTCAGTCTATGCCGCAAACGCCCCGTTTTCTTCAGCATTCTACTACGTTCACGATTTTCGGGGCTGTCGCTGCGTTCTGTACCTATGCCTGCATGTATGCATTTCGCAAGGGCATTACGGCCGTTACGTTCGAGGGGATGGCGTTTGCAGGGATCAGCTACAAAATCTGGCTCATCACAGCGCAGGTGCTGGGGTACGCAGCGTCTAAACGAATCGGCGTCAAAGTCGTGTCGGAGATGTCGCCCGGACGCCGGGCATTGAGTATTCTGCTCTTCGTTGGCTTTGCCGAACTGGCCCTGCTCGGTTTTGCGCTCGTGACGGCCCCCTGGAATATCGTCTTTCTGTTTCTGAACGGGTTGCCGCTGGGAATGGTCTACGGCATTATGCTCGGCTTTCTGGAAGGCCGCAAACAGACCGATGCCCTCGTCGCGGGGCTGACGGCCTCGTTTATTTTCGCGTCGGGCTTCGTTAAAACCGTCGCCCTGACCATCCGCGCCGACTGGGGTGTTTCCGAGTTCTGGCTACCCTTCGTGACGGGTGCGCTGTTCGTGCTACCTCTGTTGGTGTCGGTATACGCCTTGACGTTGCTGCCCCCACCGACCGCCGAAGACCGCGTCCTCCGTACTGAACGCAAACCAATGGACGCCGACGAACGCCGGGCCTTTGTCCGCACGTTCGGGCCGGGGCTGGTGCTGCTCATCGCGTCGTACGTGCTGCTCTCCGCCTTCCGCGATTTCCGCGATAACTTCGGCCCCGAAATCCTGCGCGACGCGGGCGTGAGCAACCCCGGTATTTTCGCCAAAACCGAAACGCTGGTGGCGGTGGGTGTACTGATCGTGATGGCGCTGCTGCAACGCGTCACCGATAATTTTCGGGCCTTCACACTGTTGAATGCTATCATGCTGCTGGGGGGCGCGCTGGTGGGGGTTAGCACCTGGGCGTACACGGGCGGCCTGCTCTCGACCGGTACCTGGTTTCTGCTGACCGGACTGGGTTTGTACATGAGTTATGTTCCCTGCAACGGCCTGTATTTCGAGCGGTTAGTTGCGTCGTTCCGGTACGTCAGCACCGTCGGCTTCATCGTCACCCTCGCCGATTGGTACGGCTATCTGGGTAGTGTGGGCGTGTTGCTCTACAAAAACTTCGGGCAGGGCAGTATTAGTTATCTGGACTTCTTTGTCAACGGCGCCTACATCATGGCTGTCGTGTATGTCTTGTTGGTTATCGGCTCGTTTATCTATTTCCGTGGGCAATATCGGGCCAGAACAACCGCCCAGCCGCAGGAAAGTCTGGCCTGACAGTGGGTTGTGAACGGTTCCCGAATCCGTTAGCTTTGCTGACTATGGACGCGAGGATCAACCCGGCTATCGAACCCATCGTGCGCGAATTCAAAGCGGCCCTACAGGCGATGTACGGTGACCGGCTGCGCGACGTAGTGCTGTACGGGTCATACGCGCGGGGCGACTACGACGACGAATCCGACATTGACCTGATGATCGTCCTGAACGACGAGCGGGTCGACACATTCGCTGAGATTCGGCGGATCAGTCCGTTGGAAACCCGCTTGTTGCTCGATTATGGGCTTGTTGTGTCGCCGTTGCCTGTACCATACAGTCGATACAAAGACTCATCTGACCCCATCTATCAGGAGGTCCGGAAAGACGGCATGGTGCTATGAAAGAAGAGTTGTCGCTATGCCTTGATCGTGCGGAATCAGCCATTGAAGATGCTGATTTTTTGTTGCGTGATGACCGTGTTTTAGCCGTGGCGAACCGGGCGTACTATGCCGTTTTTTATTGCGTGAGTGCTCTGCTGAGGTCTAAAAACACGTATACGAAAAAGCATTCAGCCGCTCGTAGCAAATTCAGTGGGTTGTTCGTCAAAACAAAGCTGTTCGACGTCGAAGCCAGTCGTATTGTCGGTAACTGTTTCGCGGCCCGGCAATCGGCTGATTACGATATGCAGGCTTACATAAGTGAGGATGAAGCTGCCCTGCTGCTCAGCGACGCCCGCCATTTCTACGACCTTACGCTGGCATATTTTCGGGAGCATCCGGTCGAGTAGACAACAATACGTCTGGCTACTCAGCATCGAGATAGTAAACCGACAGAAAACAACAACCTGATGAACCCCTGGAGCGACGTTCCCTATGCTGATTACGAACGGCACATGAGCCACGAAACGGTGGGTCAACTGGCGTTGCTGAACGAGATAACCGGTGAAAAAGTAGCCCAGCGGTACCCGCAGACGGTGGCTGTGTACGGTGCCTGTACGGGGAATGGGTTTGCTCATTTTGTCGATGCGCAGACAGTGTACGCTGTCGACCTTAACCCGACCTACCTCGCTATCTGCCACGACCGATACGACCCGATTCTAAACAAGCTGGTACTGGTACAGGCCGACATCAATCACGAAAACATACCCATCCCGCCCGGCTCGGTCGACCTGCTTATCTGTCATCTTTTTTTGGAATATGTCGACCTAGATAGGGCCTTTGCCAGCTTCCGGCAAGTGCTCCGGCCGGGTGGTCTGCTCAACGTGGTTTTGCAGCGTAGCAACGATACGGGCTGGGTCAGCAATACAGGTGTGACGACGCTCCGGCCCGTAGCCGCCATTGCCAAAGAAGTGCCGGACGAGACGCTGCGGCAACACGCATCGCCGGACCTGCGCTTCGACGGTTTGCAGACGTACCGGATGCCCAACGGCAAAAGCCTGATTTCGTACGATTTCATCAAAGCAGCCAATGCACCCCAAGTTGATGAGGATGAAAACGGTACCGACGATTGGCTTACGTGGGATCGGTAAAACCGGTCGTTTAACAAAACTATCCTGACGTTACCTGCGACCGTACACGCATGTCAAGCTCTTGGCTGACTGATAATTCTGGAAGGTTTTAGAGGCTGGTTGAGGCTGGAATAATTGACAGTCAGCCTTGTAAATCCTCGGTTCTGCAAGACTGATTCCGATGCTGTTGGCAGAATTTCGTAATTTGGTCTCTTCACCTGAACCTCTTTACGTATGGCAGTATTTACGCTGCAAATCAACGGCCGCAGCTACCGGACCGACGTTGATCCCGATACCCCGCTACTCTGGGTGCTCCGCGATCATCTGGGACTAGTCGGTACCAAATACGGCTGCGGCATCGCTCAGTGCGGAGCCTGTACGGTCCACTTCAATGGCGAAGCGACCCGCTCTTGCGGGCTTCCCGTATCGGCCATTGGTAAGGCCAATATCACCACGATCGAGGGCTTATCGGCCAACGGTACGCATCCTGTTCAGAAAGCCTGGGACACCGTCGACGTAGCGCAGTGTGGCTATTGTCAGGCCGGGCAAATCATGACGGCGGCTGCGTTGCTTAAACGTAATCCAAAGCCGACCACCGAGGAAATCGACGCGACCATGTCAGGGAATATCTGCCGTTGTGGTACGTATCACCGCATTCGGGAAGCCGTTCAACTCGCGGCTGCAACGCCCGCGACCACCAAAACCAAGAGCAAATCATGACGACTGCCAGCCGCCGAAATTTTCTGAAGGGTGCCGCAGTTGCCGGAGGTGGTCTGCTGCTAGGGTTTAGCTGGTTTGACAGCGAAGCCGCCGGAGTTATCGAAACCGTTTCGGTAGTAGGTGGAGCGGCTTCCGGCGCATCCACGCCGGGTGTGGGTTTCAACAGTTATCTGTCGATCAGTCCGCAGGGGGTAGTGACTATCTTGTCGCCGAATCCTGAAGTGGGGCAGGGCATCAAAACGGCCTTTCCAATCATCGTTGCGGAAGAGTTGGATGCCGACTGGACAAAAGTCGTTGTCGAACAGGCTCCGCTCGATACCAAAAAGTTTGAGCGGCAGGTAGCCGGAGGAAGCGGGTCGATTCCGCACTCGTGGACGCGCCTGCGGCAGGCGGGGGCTACGGCCCGGCAACTGTTGCTGACGGCAGCGGCCAACCGCTGGAACGTGCCCGTCGCGGACTGCTCGACTACGCCCGGTTACGTTGTGCATACGGCGACAAACCGCAAACTGAGTTATGGCGATCTGGCGACGGAAGCGGCTGCGCTGCCTGTCCCGACTAATGTTCCGCTCAAGCGCCCGGCCGATTTTAAGCTGATCGGGCAGACCGTTAAGAATGTCGATAACCCCGGTATCCTGACGGGCAAGCCGCTGTTTGGGCTCGACGTGTACCGCGACGGTATGCTGTTTGCCATGCTTCAACGGCCCGCGTTCGGGTACACGCTGAAATCAGTCGATAGTGCGGCTGCGAAAGCCATGCCCGGTATTATAGACGTCGTAACGTTCGACAACAACGTGGCTGTGGTTGGTAAGTCGACCTGGCAGGTGAAGAAAGCCAAGGACGCGCTGAAAATCGAGTGGGCCAAAACGAACACGACCGAAAGCACAGCCGACCACAACCGTCTGTTCCGCGACATGCTCGACGGCAATGGTGCGACGGTTCGCCGGAAAGACGGTGATGTTGATGCGGCTTTCAAGGGAGCGGCTAAAGTAGTTACGGCTGAGTACCAGTGTCCGTTTCTGCCGCACAACCCCATGGAGCCGATGAACTTCTTCGCCCATGTCCGGCCCGACGGTGCTGAACTGATCGGCCCGACGCAAACGCCCGAACTGGCTCGCAACGAAACGGCAAAACTGCTGGGCCTGCCGCCCGAATCGGTAACGGTGCAACTGACCCGGATGGGGGGCGGCTTCGGTCGTCGGCTTAAAGCCGACTACGCGCTGGAAGCGGTTCAGGTGTCGCGTCTGGTGAAAGCGCCGGTCAAAGTGATCTGGTCGCGCGAAGACGATATGACCGGGGGAAGCTACCGTCCGGCTGTGCGCTACCGCTTCGATGCAGCCCTTGATGCACAGGGAAACATGATTGGGTATAAGCTGCGGGGGGCAAGCATGAACGCGGGCAACGCCACGCGGGAAGATAATTTCCCGGCGGGGGCGGTCGATAACCTGCTCATTGATAGTGTCGACCACAAGTCCTCGATTACGACGGGTCCCTGGCGGGCACCGATTACCAACTTCCTGGCGTTTGCCGAACAGGCGTTTCTCGATGAAGTGGCGCAGGCGGCAGGCAAAGACCCCGTACAGTTCCGGCTCGATTTGCTCGACCGGGCCAAACAAAAACCCGTCGGGGCGGTCAAATACGATGTTGATCGAATGAAGGGCGTCATTCAACTGGCCGCGGAAAAAGCGGGCTGGGGTACGAAGAAAACTGTCGCGGGCAAACCCGTCGTGCAGGGCTTCAGCGTGTACTTCTCGCACCGGTCATACGTCGCGCAGGTGGGTGAGGTGGTCATGCAGAAAGATAAACCCGTGCTGCATAAGGTCTATTCGGCCGCCGACTGTGGCGTCGTGATCAATCAAAGCGGAGCGCGGCAGCAGGTAACGGGCTGTATCGTCGACGGTATCGGTCACGCGATGTACGGTCGACTGACGTTCAAGGACGGTATTCCCGACCAGCACAACTACGACACCTACCGCCTGATTCGCATGAACGAAATTCCGGCCGTTGAAGTCCATTTTGTCCAGAACGAAATCGACCCGACTGGGCTGGGCGAACCGTCGCTACCACCCGCCGGAGCCGCCGTTGCCAACGCCCTGTACAAAGCGACTGGCAAGCGCGTTCGCAGCCAGCCGTTTGTGGAAGACGACGCGTTTAAAGGCGTACTGTCGTAGCGTATTCTTACCCGTGGTGTCAGGGCTTGAACGCCAGCTCGGCCCGCCCCGACATAATTGCGTCAGCAACTGCACCCAAACGACAAAGCCCCGAACTTCACAGTTCGGGGCTTTGCGTATGTAAGGAATGCGGTAGCCACCGAAAACCGGCTACTGTAAACCGAAAACCTAGAACTTGTATCCCAGTGTAGCTGTCAGTTGCCGGGGTGGAATTGGCATGATGCTGTAGCGGTCGTGGATCAGGTAGTTCAGTTCGTTGGTAATGTTCGACAGCTTCACCAGCAGCGACACCGCCCGGTAGCCGTAGCCCGCCGTCAGGTCGATGGTTGTAAAGCCCGTAAGCGGAATCAGGCGGCTGAAAGCGGGTGTCTGTCCGTAGGTGTTGTTGTTGCCGCCGTTGCGGGCACCTGTGTAGAAGGCCGACGCACCCAGCTTCAGACCGCGCAGTTTAGGCAGGTCGAAGGTGTAAAAGATCGTAGCGTTGGCCGTGTGTGCAGGGCTGTTGGTCAGGCGCTCACCCTCAATGAAAGCACCCGTTGTTTGCGCCGTTTTGGTGTAGCGGATGTAGTTGTAGGCGTAGCCCGTGATAAAGTAGAAATTCTTCGACAGGCTGGCGTTGATATCGACTTCAAACCCGTCGCTCGTTGTCTGACCGGTGAACTCCTTCACGTTGGTGTCGGTGTTGGGCGAACCGTCGGCTTTGGTCAGGGCGGTCAGGGCGAGGTTGCTGTTCTGGATGCGGTAAACGCTGGCGTTGGCCGACACGCGACCCCCGAACAGGTCGTTCTTTATGCCCAACTCGTACTGATCAACAATCGACGGACTCAGCGTAGCGCCGTAGATGTCGACGCCCGTGTTGATGTTGAAATTGTTGGCGTAGCTGACATAGGTCGAGGTGGTGCGGGTCGGCTGGTAGATCAGCGCGAATTTTGGCGAGAAAGCCGCATCGGTCTTGTCGACGGCCGGGCCGCGCGTTTCAACGCCGGTCATCTGGTTTAGAATCGTGGTCTGCAACGTTTTCTGCGACGACCACCGCACACCGGCCAGTACTTTAAACTTGTCGCTCAGGGCAATCAAATCCTGGATGTACACACCGTTCCGCAGCGACGGGGCCGTTGTTCGGGCTACTACGTCAGCATTCGGAATGTACGTTTGTTCAGGATACAGGCTTGGATTCAGGATGTTGAACTTGTCGTAGGTCGTCACCGTCGTTCCGTTGTTGGTGATCGTAAACGAGTTGCTGATGTTCGTTACGGCTACCAGATCGGCACCGACCAGCACCTGGTGCGCGATTTTACCCGTGTTGAACCGGCCGGTCAGGTTCACCTGCCCCGTTGCATTATTTTCGGTTGTCAGTGTCCGGCTCAGCGTGCGGTTCCAGTCGCCATTGGCCGCGATGTTGTTGTTAGGAACACCCGTACCGAAAGCAGTTACGTTGGTCTGCTGTGCTGCACCGATAGCCGTCAGTTTCCAGTTGTCGTTGAACGAATGGTTGACCGTTACCGACCCCGATTTCTGGTCGAGGTTGTTGTACGCCCAGGCTACGTTGATGAAGCGGGACCGGGGTACGTCGGGAATGACGGCGTCCTGATTCAGGTTCAGCGATCCTACGCCAAAATCCGGCGTCAGGTTCGACTTCAGGTAGTCGCCCTGAAGCAGAATCGTGGTTTTACTGCCCAGGTTGTATTGCAGTGACGGGTTGACATACACGCGGTCGGTTTTCACGACGTCGCGGTAGCTGTTCGACCTCTCGTAGGTGCCAACGACCCGGAACGCGAGGTTTTTAGCGATGGGTCCGTAGATGTCGACGATGGGTTTGTACAGACCGAAACTACCGACGCGCATCTGCACTTCGCCCCCGAAATCAAAGCGGGGCTTTTTGGTAACGAGGTTGATAATCATACCGCCCGACACGTTGCCGTACAGCAATGACGATGCGCCTTTCAATACCTCGACCGATTCGAGCGTACTGGCTTCGGGGAACCCGTTGGTGTTGGAAATGACGCCGTTTTTGAAGATGCTGCCTGCGCCCCCTGCAATACCGATGCTGTAGCCACGGGCCGTAAACGTTTCGGCTACCCCGCCCCGCTGCTGCGTCAGGGCCACGCCCGACACGTTGCGGATGGCATCGCCGAGCCGGGAAATCTGCTGATTTTCGATAACGACGTTACTGACAATACCCGTCATTTGGGGCAGATCGAGCGGTGCCAGTCCGGCCTTACCCACCGAAACGACTTTATTAGAGCCGGTAACTTCGACTTCGTCAAGCTGCGATGCACTTTCAACCAGTGAAAAATTGGCGGTTGTCGTGCGACCAGCCGATACCGTAACCGACTGATCCTGCGGTTGAAGGCCAACGAACGTAATGCGAAGCGTGTACGAACCCGGGGCGATGTTTTTCAGGGTGAACGAACCGTCTTCGGCCGTAACAGTACCTTTACGCGCTTCTTTCAAACCGACATTGACGAAGGACGCGGGCGAACCATCACTGGTTTTAACGACACCGCTAATGCTTCCGCCTGTTTGTGCCAGTGTCATCACGGTCGTAACAAGCAGCAGGAAAAATGTATAGCAAATGGTTGTAAACGTTGCTTTCATCTATTTAGATCAATTACAAACTGTCGCAAAAGTAAGGGCGGATACGGACAAGGCAACACTTTGTTTAGATTTATTCTTAACAAAACATTTCCTGTACAAATTGGTAGTTAGTCAGTAGTCCGGACGGGATACCCCATAAGTGGGGTTGATGAGGGACATTAGTATGAAACGAGTACTTATTTTGATTGGGCTGAGCGGCAGCGGCAAATCGACGCTGGCCCGGCAATTTTGCCGCGACAAGCCCGACTATCTGCGCGTCAACCGCGACGATCTCCGGCGTAGTTTGCTATCGGTATCGCTGAGCGAATACAATCAGACGTGGCCGGAGCATCAGCGCGACCGGGTCGAGCGGATGGTCAATGAGTTGCAGACGACAACGATTTTAAAGGGATTGAAGCAGGGCTGGAACCTGCTGATCGACAATACCAACCTGCGGCCGTCGTACCTGAGTCAGTTTCGGAAACTGTTACTGAGTCAGTCGGATCCGGTGGAAGTGACGTACCAACTGGTTGATACGCCGGTGGAAGAGTGTATCCGGCGCGACAAGTACCGCGATGATTCAGTAGGAGAGGACGTGATACGACGGCAGGCGCAACAACTAGCCGCGCTGAAAAAAAGCGTCGACTTCAAGCCTGAACTACTCAGCCCCGCCGACTGGAGCGAAGCGATCACGCCCGCCGAAGTAGCCGAAACACCAACCGATTATCAGGCCGAAGCGTACCGGCAGTGGAAACTTATGAATGAGAAGTAGGTAGGAGAGACGGTACTATAGCTCCCGGCACTGCCTGAAGGACAGGTAGTTAAATCCCCGCTACAGGACAGGTAACAGCCAGCTTTTAGTTGGTTCTTTTACCCCCAGCCCCCTGAAGGGGGAGTATTCCGCAAATGAACCGCTCCCCTTCAGGGGGCTGGGGGGTAATAGAGCTAGCGCTTAACAGCCTCACCCCATCGCCGGGTCGCTGATGGTTTCCGCGCCCGTTTCGACCCGCCCGGCAAAGCGATGCCCCGTAGCATTGGTGCCGGGTCCAGATGGGCGAATCGAGAAATCATACCAGCCCCGGCTGTCGCTCAGTGGCCAGCGTATCAGCGCAGACCGGCCACCGGCCAGTGTAACCTGTTGCTTCTCGGTCCGGTACGATTCGTCGCTCAGTTCGATAAGCAGGGGCTGTGTCGGATTGGGGTTTGTCAGGCGAATCTGCAATTCAGGCGTAGCGCTTTTGGGGGCCAGCGCCACCGAGATTGTGGGCATCAGTGCCAGCGAGTTGCCCGTAAAGTCGCGGAAGAAACCGTTTGGCCCATACACACGAAACGCGTACGTACCATCGGCCGCAAGGGGTAATGAGTCGAACAGATGCGTGCCCGGCGTTAGCGCGTAGTCACGCACGGAATGGTCAGCCATATTGTAGAGCATGAACGGTGCCCCGGCGGCTCGTTTACCAAACCGTTCGTTCCCCGCCGACAGGCTGATGTCGAACGTGTTCGTTTGTTGGTTCAGCCGACCGTTGGCTGATAGTTCGTAGGGGAGGGGGCAGGCTGGGCGCGTACCGGGTTCCTGCCGGGGCAGCACACTGCCTGACTCAGACGGTTGCCCAGCGGTGCGGATTTCGTCGGCACTGAGCGGGTGGAAATTGCTCGGTACCTGCTTGAATTTGGCCTTGTGAACGCTCTCGAAAAACGGGTCTTTCGGTACGAACGTCGGTAGGGCGATGGGTTCGCCGTTGTAAGGGCGGAAGACCGATGTCAGGTCGCCACAGACGGTGCGTCGCCAGGGGCTGATGTTCGTTTCGCGAACGTCCTTTCCGTATTTCTTCCCGATAAAGCCTTCCAGAAATTGCAGCACCGACGTGTGGTCGAACACCTCAGAATTGACGTAGCCACCCCGGCTCCAGGGCGATGCAATCACGAGCGGCACGCGGTAGCCCAGGCCGATAGCCCCGTCGCGGGCGTCGTGTTGGGGATTTTTTACGGTCCGGCGGTGCTCCTGCGCCGGACTGACGTGTTCGGCTTTCGTATCGAGTCCGTCGGTGGTTTTGCCGGTTTCGGGTCGGTCGGGGTGGGGCGCTACGAAGGGCGGGATGTGGTCGAAATAACCGTCGTTTTCGTCGTAAGCCAGAATGAAAATCGTCTTCTGCCAGACCTCCGGGTTCTTCGTCAGGATGTCGATCATCTCCGACAAATACCACGCACCGTACCAGGGCGCACCGGGATGATCGGAGAAGTTTTCCGGGGCCACCACCCATGAAACCGTCGGCAGCGTACCCGACTGCACGTCGCTGCGGAACTGATGCAGCACATCGCCCTTCGGAATCAATACCTCCCGCTGGGTGTCGCCGTCCTGATACGTGTGTTTGGTCAGGCTACGGTAGTCGGGGTCGCCAGTGTTGGTCGTGAATGCTTTCTCATGCAACGCCCGTTCCCGAGCCGATAGCTGCTCGACTGATACCGGTTTTTCGTTCGTCAGCGTCGTCAGCCACTGTTGTTTCTGCGCCAACGTACGGGTTAGTTTGCCCTGTTCAGAACTGTCTGTGGGTAACTCCGCCAGTTGTTTTTCGAGCGCGCTGATTTCGCCCGGCAACGTGTCGAGCAGGTGCAGGCGGTAGCGTTGGTAGCTGGCCGATGCCCGGACGTTGTACTGCGAAAACCATTCGAGCGGGTTGTCTGTGAAGTTGCTCAGCCACGCATCTTCGTCACCGTTCAGGCCGCTGGGCAGGCTGATTTCGTTCTGATAGATGCGCCACGAGATGCCGTTGTCTTCGAGCCGTTCGGGAAAGGTTTTCCAGTCGGCGGGCTTGTCGTAGTCGAGGTCTTCGTTGCGGACGCGGGCCAGTGCATCGGCGTTTTCGCGCACCGTACCCGTCCAGAAAAACAAGCGGTTGGGTGTAGTACCGGTCAGCGATGAGCAGAAATTCTGGTCGCAGATGGTAAAGGCGTCGGCCAGCGCGTAATAGAACGGAATGTCGTTGCGGTCGTAGTAGCCCATCGTCAGCGGCATCTGCGCGTAGGCCGGATTGCCGGATGGTTTGGCATCGAGCCACTTGTCGTATTTGCCCCCGTTGCGCGCATCGACTTGGTTAGTCCACGAGTGCGGGAGCGAACTCATCCAGGTGGCTTTTGTGTCGCGTAGATTGAGCCGAAAGGGCGCATAGGTTTGTCCGGCCCGGTTGGTTTGCAGCCAGACGGGTTTGTTGTCGGGCAGCGTGATGGCCCGTGGATCGTTGAAGCCTCGAACGCCCCGCAGCATACCGTAACAGTGGTCGAACGAGCGGTTTTCCTGCATCAGCACCACCACGTGTTCAGCGTCGAGATAGGTGGTACCGGGCTTCGGTGCAATGGCTAGCGCCCGCTGAATAGATGCGGGCAGACCGTCGGTGAAGCCTGCACTACCGGCCAGCAAAGCCGCTTTCTTGAGAAAATCTCGCCTGGTGTCCATGAATAAACTGGTCTGTACGACAACGAAAATACAACCTTCCCTGTCACGAAATCGTGCCGCCCGGTCAGACTTAACGATTTGGTAACGACGGCTTATAGCAACATAAACACAGCCTGCGAGCGCGAATCTGCCGATAACAGTTTGGTCGTAAGCGTCCGACGCAAGGGCCATCCTGCGTATCTTCGAAACTGCATTTACTAAACTCAACTTCTATCAATGATTCGCTTTACACCGCTTGTTTGCAGTCTGCTCATCGCGTTTTCGTGTCTGTTTTATCGGGTTGCGTCCGGGCAGTCGCCTGTCATGATTGGCTACGTCACGGGCGACGGCTGGACGAAACAGCAGATTCAGGCTCGCAAACTGACGCATATCAATTACGCCTTCGCTGTCCCCGATTCGACGGGTGGGCTGGAGCCGATGAAGCCGAAAGACGAAGCGAACATGGCTGCGCTGACCAGCCTGCGGTCGGTTAATAAAGACCTGAAAATCCTGATTTCGATTGGCGGCTGGGGTGGTTGTAAATACTTCTCCGACGCAGCCCTGGACGATGCGTCCCGGAAGAAATTTGCTGATGTCGCGGTGGCTTTACTGAAGAAAAATAAGCTCGACGGCGTCGACATCGACTGGGAATACCCGGCGCAGATCGGGGCAGGTAATATCTTCCGGCCCGAAGACAAGCAGAACTATACGCTGTTTCTGAAAGCCCTGCGCGACCGGCTGGACGAGGAAGGTAAGCGCGACGGGCGGACGGGCAAAAACCACTACCTGCTCACGTCGGCAACCGGGGGCGACACGGCTTTCGTGAACCATACCGAGCTGGCCGACGCGCAGAAATACCTCGACTACCTGAACATTATGACCTACGATCTGTACCACGGCAACGACAAGCAGACCGGGCATCACAGTCCGCTCTATCAGTCGGACCCGGCACCGCACGCGCGGACGGGCAGCGTCACGGCGGTTGAGGGGCACATCCGGGCGGGCGTTCCGGCCAATAAGATCGTGCTGGGCGTACCGTTCTACGGCCGTGGCTGGACCGACGTGAAGCCGGAAAACAAGGGCCTGTATCAACCCGCTCCCGGCAAGCATTATTTCATCAGCTACGATGAACTGATGGCCAAGTACATCAATAAAAACGGCTTCACCCGATATTGGGACGACACCGCCAAGTCGCCCTACCTCTGGAATCCGACCCAGCGCATGTTTATCTCTTATGCCGATCCCGAATCGCTAAAAAATCGGGTCGACTACGTGAAGTCGAAAGGCCTGGCTGGTATCATGTTCTGGGAATATACTTACGACCTCAAGCAAAGGGACGTACTGCTAGATGCCATGACCGATCGATTCACAAAATAATCGTCGGTTGATACTGGATTTAGCCTAACGAAGGGATGGTTGGGCTAAATCCAGTTAAGATAGTAGCAGTTCCAGTAAAGAAAGGAGACATAGCCGGGTGGGTAAATTTGTACTTTCGTAGACTCCTCCTACGAACAGAACGGACCCGCCCCATGCTTACAAAACTGTCTCATCTGCTGCGCGATACTGCGTTTGTGCTACTCTGTGTTGCGTCGATACATACAGGCTTTGCGCAGACTGGTACTGCAAAAAGTAAACCGACGCCTGTCAAAGGTGATTACCCCATTCAGCCGGTGCCGTTTACAGCGGTGAAAGTCACTGATCAGTTCTGGGCACCGCGTATCCGGCGTAACCACGACGTTACGATTCCGATTGCGCTGCAACAATGCTACAGCACCGGCCGGGTCGACAATTTTCTAGTGGCGGGGCATCTGAAGCAGGGTACTAAATTCTGCACGGAATACCCGTTCGACGACACCGACATTTACAAGATTATCGAGGGCGCGAGCTATTCGATTCAAACCTTCCCCGATAAAAAGCTCGAAGCCCGCGTCGATTCGCTGATTACCTACGTGGCCGCTGCGCAGGAGCCTGACGGTTACCTCTACACCGCCCGCACCATCGACCCGGCGAACCCGCACCCGTGGTCGGGGTTGAAACGCTGGGAGAAAGAGTCGGACCTAAGCCATGAACTCTATAACAGTGGTCACCTCTTTGAAGCGGCTGCTGCTCACTACCTGGCGACGGGCAAAAAGACGCTGCTGAACGTCGCGACGAAAAACGCGGATTTGCTGGTGAAGGATTTCGGTCCCGGCAAGCTGCATTACTCACCCGGTCATCAGATCGTGGAAATGGGGCTGGTGAAGCTCTACCGTGTGACGGGTAAGAAGGCCTACCTCGACCTCGCCAAATTCCTGCTCGACGTGCGCGGCACCGGCAAAGAATACAGTCAGGATCACAAACTCGTCACGCAACAGACAACCGCCGTGGGCCACGCCGTCCGTGCGACCTATATGTATTCAGGCATGGCCGATGTCGCTGCCATCACTGGCGACAAAGCCTACGTCAACGCCATCGACAGAATCTGGCACGATGTAGTCGACAGCAAATACTACCTGACGGGGGTATCGGCGCTGAGGGCGGGCACGAAGGCTTTGGCGACGACTACAACCTGCCCAACATGAGCGCGTACAACGAGACCTGCGCGGCTATCGGCGAGATCTATTGGAATCAGCGCCTGTTTCTGTTGCATGGCGACGCCAAATTCTACGACGTACTCGAACGGACGTTATACAACGGGATGCTGTCGGGCGTTTCGCTGAGTGGAGACCGCTTTTTCTACCCCAATCCCCTTGAATCGCGTGGTCAACACACGCGGGCGGCCTGGTTCGGCTGTGCCTGCTGCCCCAGCAATGTCTGCCGGTTTATTCCGTCGATGCCGGGCTACGTCTACGCACAGCGCGGCAACCGGCTCTACGCCAATCTGTTCGTCAACAGCACGGCCAACGTTTCGCTCGATGGCAAGGCGGTAACGGTGATGCAGGAAACACGCTATCCGTGGGATGGTGACGTTGCTTTCACACTGAATCCCGCCAAAGCGGGCGCGTTTGAGCTGGCGATTCGCGTGCCGGGCTGGGCGCAGAACCAACCCGTGCCGGGTGATCTGTACCGCTTTGCCAGTCAGCAGGAGAGCCCTGTCGTGCTGACGATTAACGGGAAGAAAGCCGATTACAAACTGGAAAACGGCTATGCCATTCTGAATCAGTCGTGGAAAAAGGGTGACGTGGTGCGGCTGTCGCTGCCGATGGACGTTCGGCGGGTGGTGGCGAACGAAAAGATAAAAGCTGATCAGCACAAGGTCGCGCTGGAACGCGGTCCGATTGTCTACTGCGCCGAGTGGCCCGATTCACCCGACGGTCACGTGCTCGACATGATCCTGCCCAACACGGCCCAACTGACGGCTTCGTATAAGTCGGGTAAGTTGGGCGGTGTCGAAGAGATCACCGCTAACGTGCAGAAAGTCCGGCGCGATGCGAACAATCAGCTGGCGTTTAGCCCGGCTCAACTGACAGCCATTCCGTACTACGCCTGGGCAAACCGGGGCAACGGCGAGATGAGTGTGTGGCTGGCTACGCAACCCACGGTTGCCCGCGTCACACCCGCCCCAACCATAGCGTCGACCAGTAAGCTGTCGGCTTCGACACCCAGCAAGACGCTGATGGCGCTGAACGACCGGGAGACGCCAAAGAACTCCAACGACCACGACAACATTTACTACCATTGGTGGCCCAAGAAAGATACGCTTCAGTGGGTACAGTATACCTTCGCTAAGCCCACGACGGTTTCGTCGTCAAGCGTCTACTGGTTCGATGATAGTCCATGGGGCGGGTGCCGCATCCCGGCTGGCTGGAAACTGCTGTACAAAACCGCATCTGGTAACTGGCAGCCCGTCGTAGCCAAGACGCCCTATGCCGTCACGAAGGATCAGTTTGATACCGTCAGCTTTGAACCTGTCGAAACCGACGCGCTGCGCATGGAAATTCAATTGCCGAAAGAAGCCTCTGCTGGCATTATCGAGTGGAGTGTTGACTCAAAGAGCGAATCGGGACGCCGAACCGGAGCGAAAGAGTGAAACCAGAGATACCCCCCGTCCCCCTGAAGGGGGTGAGGACGTCGCTTGAATCTTCTCGGTATAAGTCGATGTCCTCACCCCCTTCAGGGGGACGGGGGGTGACCATATCCCCCGTACCATGAAATTGCCCTCAAAACTCCCGTTGCTCGTTGCAACCATCACTCTTTCACTCTTTCATTCTTTCGCTCTTTGTCAAACCTACCTCCCTGAGCAGAACGATACCCGCGTGAAGGTGAAGACCGCCGTGCCGGTGCGGGCGTATTCGTTCGCGCCGGGCGACGTTAAACTGCTCGACAGCCCATTCAAAACGGCGCAGGAAGCTGACACGCGCTTTCTGCTTGGCCTTAAGCCCGACCGGCTGCTGGCGCAGTTTCGGACGCATGCGGGGCTGAAACCGAAGGGCGAAATATACGGCGGATGGGAGTCATCGGGGCTGGCCGGGCATTCGCTGGGGCACTACCTGTCGGCGATGGCGCTGCACTACGCGGCTACCAACGACCCTGAGTTTAAAAAACGGGTCGACTACGTGGTAGATGAACTGGCCGAGTGTCAGCGGGCGCGGAAAACGGGTTATGTCGGGGCTATTCCGAAGGAAGACACCGTGTTTACAGAAGTGTCGAACGGCGTTATCCGGTCGCGGGGCTTCGACCTGAACGGTGCATGGTCGCCCTGGTACACGGTCCACAAAGTCATGGCTGGCCTGCTCGATGCGTATCTGTATGCCGGAAATACGAAAGCCCTGACGGTTGAAACGGGCATGGCCGACTGGACCGGCGACATCCTGAAAAACCTGTCCGACGAGAAGATTCAGCAGATGCTGCTCTGCGAATACGGCGGTATGAACGACGTGCTGGTGAACACCTACGCCCTGACCGGTACCAAAAAATACCTCGATCTGTCGTATAAATTTCACGACCGGCGCGTACTCGATTCACTGGCCCACCAACGCGACATTCTGCCCGGTCGGCATTCGAACACGCAGATTCCCAAGCTGATTGGTACGATCCGGCGGTACGAACTTACCGGTAGTCAGCCCGATTTTGCGATGTCGGATTTCTTCTGGAACACGGTCGTCAACCACCATACCTACGCGCCCGGCGGCAACAGCAACTACGAGTACCTGAGCACGCCCGATCAGCTCAACGACAAGCTGACCGACAATACGATGGAGACCTGCAACACGCACAACATGCTGAAACTGACCCGGCATCTGTTCGCGCTGCACCCCACTGCTTCGTACATGGATTTCTACGAACGGGCGTTGTACAACCACATTCTGGCGTCGCAGAACCATCAGGATGGTATGGTTTGCTACTTCGTGCCGCTTAGGATGGGTACGCGGAAACACTTCAGCAACGAAGAGGAAGATTTCACCTGCTGTGTCGGGACGGGCATGGAAAACCACGTCAAATACGGCGAAAGCATCTATTTCAAAGGTGCTGATGGTAGCCTGTTCGTCAACCTGTTTATCCCGTCGGAACTGAACTGGAAAGACAAAGGGCTGCACCTGACGATGAACGCCAACCTGCCCAGCAGTGCTAACGTTTCCATGACTGTGCGGGCCGACAAAGCCGTTGCGCTGCCGATTCGCATCCGCAAACCGGCTTGGCTCGGTGGCGACATGGTCGTGCGGGTGAATGGGAAAGCCGTGTCGCAGACTATGCAGGACGGCTACGTGGTCGTGTCCCGGAAATGGAAAACCGGCGATAAAATCGAACTAACGTTACCCGCTAACCTGCGTTATTTGGCCATGCCCGACAATCCGGCCCGGCAGGCGTTTTTCTACGGTCCCGTATTGCTGGCTGGCGATCTGGGCGCTACTGAACCCGACCCTACGCAGGGCGTTCCCGTCTTCGTAACCAGCACGGCCGACCCCAACACCTGGCTCAAAGCGACCAACAAACCGCTGGAGTTTCGCACGAGCAGCACCGGTGGGCAATCGGCGGTGACGCTCCGCCCGTTCTACGAACTGCAAAAGAATTTCTACACCGTTTACTGGGACGTATTCACCCCCGACGGCTGGCAGAAGCAGCAGGTCGTGTACGAGCAGAAACGTCGCGAAGCCGCCGACCTCGAGCGCCGGACCGTCGACCTGCTGCGACTGGGCGAGATGCAACCCGAACGCGATCACAACCTAATCGGTGACAAGCTGGAAACCGGCGAAGACCACACCCGCAAATTCCGCGTCGCCAACGCAGGGAATGCGATGACTTTCACGATGAAAACCGACCCCGACAAGCAGAATATCCTGATCGGTACCTACTGGGGCATGGACAACCGGGGCCGCCTGTTCGATGTAGCCGTGGATGGTAACGTGATTGCCAGCGAAGACCTCAACAAGTACAAGGAAAGCCGCTTCTACGACATCCCGTACAAGCTTCCCATCGAACTCACGAAAGGCAAAACGTCGGTAACGATCAAGCTACAGGCCAAACCCAACAACGCGGCCGGACCCGTCTACGGCGTTCGAATGGTACGGGAGTAGACTCGGTAAGTGAGTAATTAATCAGTAAACGCCCGGTGATTTCACTGGGCGTTTGCTGTTTTATGATGAATCTGTCAGATCGATTCAGCGCTAAACCTATTCCCTGCCCATATTTGTTCTCCTATTAACGAGATCATAGAGAGCCTCGATCTGCCAGCCGACGAGCTGAATCGCTCTTTCACTCATACGCTCTTTATTTCATGCAACTTCTCAAAGTAGCCGCTGGTGTGCTGAATCAGATTCCGCTGGCCTGGGACCATAACAAACAGAACATCATCGACGCCATTGCCGAAGCGCAGCGGCAGAACGTCAGCCTGCTGTGTCTGCCCGAACTGTGTATCACGGGCTATGGCTGCGAGGATGCGTTTTACTCGCAGAACACCATCGATCAGTCGATTGCGTCGCTGCTGGACATCGTCGGGTACACGGCTGATATTGCGGTGGCGGTGGGATTACCCCTGCGTCACAACAACCGCACTTACGACGTGGCCTGCCTGATCGCCAACAAGCGGATTCTAGGCTTCGCGGTTAAGCAATATCTGGCCAACAATGGTATTCACTACGAAACCCGCTGGTTCCAGCCGTGGGCACCCTACGTGCGCGACGAGGTCAAAATTGGCGAATTCACCTATCCCTTTGGCGATGTCGTGTTCGATCTGTCGGGCGTACGCGTCGGCTTTGAAATTTGCGAGGATGCGTGGATTGCCAACCGCCCCGGCCGGATTCTCTACGAACGGGGTGTCGACCTGATTCTGAACCCGTCGGCCAGCCACTTTGCCTTTATGAAATCGCAGACGCGCGAACGGTTTGTGGTCGACGCGTCGCGGTCGTTCGGGGTTAGCTATATCTACGCCAATATGCTGGGCAACGAAGCCGGACGGGTAATCTACGACGGCGATGCGATGGTGGCGTCCAACGGCGAACTGCTGGTGTCGGGCGCGCGGCTGAGCTATGAAGATTTTGTGATCGTTCCGGCCGTAGTCGACGTCGACCTGACGCGGCTCAGTCAGGTGCAGAACCGGGGCAACATCGCACTGGCGTATCCGAACCTGCGTGTATCCGAACGCTTCGACTGGCCCGAGGTCGCGCCTGTGATTCAGAAGGCCGAACTCGAAGCGTGGGAGCGGGGCGGCTACCTGAAAGAAGAAGAATTTGCCCGCGCCGTGGCGCTTGGCCTGTTCGATTACCTGCGCAAAAGCCGTTCGCAGGGCTACGTGCTGTCGCTAAGTGGTGGGGCTGACTCGTCGGCGATTGCGGCCACCGTCTACCTGATGATCCGCATGGCGGTGGAGAACATCGGTATCGACGGGGTGAAGAAAAAGCTGAGTTACATCAAAGCTATTCAGAACTGCGACACGCCCGAAGCCATGCTCGGCAAACTGCTGACGGTGATGTATCAGGGCACGAAAAACTCGTCGGACGATACGTACCAGTCGGCGAAGGAACTGGCCGACGATATTGGGGCAACTTTTTTGAATATCGACATTGAGGGGCTGGTCGACACATACCGGGGCCTGATCGAAGGGCAGATTGGCCGCGAATTGACGTGGGAAATCGATGACCTGACCCTGCAAAACATTCAGGCGCGGGTGCGTGCCCCGAGTATCTGGATGCTGGCCAACATTAATAACGCCCTGCTGCTGACGACCTCGAACCGCTCCGAAGCCGCCGTGGGTTACGCGACGATGGACGGCGATACGTCGGGTAGTATTTCGCCCATCACCGGCATCGACAAGCATTTCCTGCGCGGCTGGCTGCGCTGGCTCGAAACGGTTGGCCTGAACGTGAAAAACGCGCCCGAACCCACCGACCGCACCAGTCTGGCTACCGAAGACGACGTTCGACCGAGCGAACTGATAAAAGTGAAGGGCCTGCACCGGGTCAACAACCTGCAACCCACCGCTGAACTGCGCCCCGCCGACCGTAAGCAGACCGACGAGCAGGACCTGATGCCGTTCGACGTGCTGAACTCCATCGAAGACGCCGGTATCCGCGACAAGCAGGCCCCCGTCGACGTGCTGAAGCAGATCGAGGTGCGCTATGCTGGGCGCTACGACCGCGAGCAACTGCTGAGCTGGGTCGAGCGGTTTTTCCGGTTGTGGAGCCGCAACCAATGGAAGCGCGAACGCTACGCCCCCAGCTTCCACCTCGACGACCACAACCTCGACCCCCGTTCGTGGTGCCGTTTCCCGATCCTGTCGGGCGGCTTCGAAAAGGAACTCGCCGAGATGCGTGATTGGGCCAACGAACAGAAGCCCAATGGCCGAAAAGGTAATCCAGCCCGGGGCAAGATCGGGTTTTGACTAAAAAGCGTAACTTGTTAACGCTATGACGATTCAGGTAGAAGTGCAGGATGATTTGGTACAGCAGCTTGGGGTAGGTGCTATTCGCGGCTTGCTGGAAGAAGAACTGGCGTACCAGCGGTTTCGACTGCTGGATGAGCGAGTGCAGACGGCCATGCAGGATAGGCCGGATGTAAATTGGGACGCTGAATTCGAGCAGGCACGCCAGTTGGCTTTTAATGAGTATCAGCAGCGACGACAGCGGGCGTTATGAACCAGTATGTTCTCGATGCCAACATTTTATTTAGTGGCTTACTGAGTCAGAAAGCGGTTTATCGGGCTTTATTCGGCAGACACACAGTTTACGCGCCTGATTTTGTGCTGGCCGAGCTGAACAATTACAGAACAGTTCTCCTCAAAAAATCAGCTGTCAAAGGTACCGATCTGAAAGCATTTACGCTGGCACTTTTTGCCAACATAGTCGTAGTGCCTGATTACATCATAACGGCCGACTCATACAATCAGGCAACGCAGTTGGTAGCTGATATAGACCCTAAAGACGTAGCCTACGTAGCACTGAGTATCGAACTGAGTGCTACTTTGCTGACGCGCGATAAGCCGTTGTGCGAGGGCTTAGTGGCGAAAGGGTATGAAAAGGTTCAGTTGTTCAGCGACTTTATTAGTCAGCAAACCAATGGCCCTACCTGAAACGCATCGACGGGTGACAGTAATTTTGAACAGTTGCATAGCGGCATTCTCTTTCACCGACTACCCCGAACAACTACCGACGAGAAAGCACGTATCATCTTAAAAACGGTGTCGGACTACGGCGAACGGCTGATTGATGCGTTCACGGTTATCACACCAAAAAAAGTACGAATTCGACTACTGTAGCTATTGTGAGTCAACTTATACCCGGTATTCTGTTTGCCGCCCTGTGGGCGTCGGCGGCCGTAGCGACCAAGCTGGGTGTGCAGTCGGTACATCCGCTGATTTTGGCCAATGTGCGGTTTTTTATCGCCGGTACGGGCATGTTGCTGTTTGCCTATGGCGTGCAGCGGACGCGTGACGCCTGGCCGCGCGGGGCTGAGTGGCGGCAACTGCTCATTTTTGCGCTGCTGAATACCACAATATACCTCGGCTCATTTGTGCTGGCGCTGAAGCAGGTTTCGGCGGGTATTGGTAGCCTGAGTACGGCGACGAACCCGCTGTTTATCACGCTGCTGTCGGCCCTGTGGCTGCGTCGACGGCCGCATCGAAACGAAATACTGGGCCTGTTGCTGGGCCTGGCGGGTGTCGGTGTTGCGACGTACCCGTTGCTCCTGAACAGCTACGCAACCATCGAGGGTATTCTGATCCTGTTGTTTGGCGTGGTAGCGGTGTCGGCGGCAACGGTCTACTACGCGAGTGTCGACTGGCGGTTGCCGAACCTGGTTATCAATGGCTGGCAGGTGCTGCTGGGCGGACTGATGCTTTTACCTGTCACGCTGCTCTCGGCTGATTTTGCCACGGCCCACTACGACTTGCGTTTCTGGGGTGCAGTCTGGTGGCTGATTCTGCCGGTGTCGGTTGGGGCGTTACAACTCTGGTTTTTTCTGATTCGGCAGGACCCTGTCCGGGCGTCGCTGTTCCTGTATCTGTGCCCCATTTTTGGCTTCATCTACTCATACGTGCTTCTGGAGGAGCCCATCACAAGCTACACCATCGCCGGTACGGTGCTGGTCATCATCGGGCTTTGGCTGGGCCGTAAACAGTAAGCGCGACCTTGCGGGGTCGCGCTTACTGTTTGGGTTTAAGGTTTAATGTCTAAGGTTTAAAGTTTTCTAGCCTTGCGCAACTTTAAACCTTAGACATTAGACCTTAAACTCACCACTACTCCTTCGTCACCGTGAATTCGACCCGGCGATTTAGGCGCCGTGTTTCTTCGTGGTTGTTGCTGGCGATGGGGCGGGAGGGGCCGTAGCCTTTCGCCGTAACCCGACTGGCCGCGATGCCGTTACGCACCAGATACTCCTTCACCGCTTCTACGCGCAGCCGCGATAGTTGCACGTTCTCTTCAAAATTGCCCTGGTTGTCGGTGTGCCCGGCTAGTTCGATTTCGGCTTTGGGGTTACCATTCATGAAAGCCAGCAATTGATCTAGCTCGGCCTGCGACTCCGGTAGCAACTCTGGCTTGCTCTGCGCAAACCGGATCGATTTGAGCTGCGTCGGCTCACCTTTCGGGGCGATGAGCAAAGGTGTCGTGTTGCTTACTTTGGCGTCAAGTGTTTTGGGCGGAGCGACGCTGCTGCCGGGTGCTGAGGGCGCGGCAGCAGCGGGGGCTGCGGCCTGGGCAACGGCTCCCTGCCGACGGGTTGCGGCTGTTCCCCGCCGACCTTTAGCTGCGGCCGGCGCTGACGCTGTTACAACCGCTGCCGACTGCTCTGACGTAGCTGGTGGCGTCACGACGGGCGTAGCTACGGGTTTGGGCGTTGGTGCCGGTGTTGTCGTTGCTACGGTTACCGCTGGCGTTGTAGCGGGTGTGGGGACTGCCGCTGTCTTCGCTACAGTTACCGCTGGCGTTGGGGCAGGTGTAGCAACGGTTGGCTCCGGGGTCGAGTTGCCCGACGAAGCCGGTTGCGTGCTGATCGGCGGTGTTGGCGATGTCGACGCCGTTTGGGTTGCTGGGGCCGGGGGGCTACAGACGGTGTTGCTGCGGCCTTAACAGCTTTGTGCAACTCTACCGGATAGCCTTTTATCGCATCCGTTAAATCCGAAGTAAAACTTAGCTGCTTAGAGTTGGCATCGTAGCCAAACGCTTTTGCATTCAGGGTGTATTGCTGCTTTCTGACCACTGCCAACCGGAACTCACCGTTGGCTCCAACCCGCTGTTCGCCCAGCATCTTACCGGAGGGGTCTTGAAGCACAATCGTCGCGCCCGGAATGGGCTGATGGGTGTCAGCGTCTAAAACAGTGCCCGCTACCGGGATTGTCTGGCTGGTCGTCGTAGTTTCTGACTGTGCCTGGGCTTGAGTTATCTGGAAACCCAGTATACCCAAAAAAATCGGTACAGTAACATATGGGTGTTGCATGCATTTCCTCATGCAAACCCAACGCTTGAGACTGCCTTTTAAGTACATCATAAGCCGTAAAAAATTAGATTAATTGTTGATTATACGGTGGGTGTACGGCGGGTCATTTTGAGGTCAAAAAAATCGTTGTAAGATTCTGATTATCAGTACAGTTATATGCTTAAAAATGTGCTTGAAAAAGGAACGCGGCAAGCCTGTATTTCGTTAGCATTGTATGACACAGGCAAACAACATGATGACGCAATTTTCGACCGCTCCGGCCCCGCAGCCCCCTGTGGCGGCCACCCCGCCGGTGACCGATGAAAACTGGCGGAAGTCAATTCCCGCACAGGTGTTTTTGAATCATTTCTTTGCGATGGACTACCATATCCAGCACCAGCAGGATCTGTTTGATGTCGCTAAATTTCCCATATTCCAGCAGTTTCACGGTGTACCCAGCGAGGCCACGATCAAGGCGATCGAGAAACTGCTGCTCAACAGCTGGAGTGCCGAGTACGCGTTGCGGATTACGCCCGTCGTCAACGATGAGCAGTATCTGCAAAGCTCGCTGCACTGGACATTCCCGCAGGCTTATTACAGCGCGTTGTTCAGCGCCCGGGCGTTTCTGGCCATTCAGGGCGTCAACGTCAGCAATGAAGAGCTGATTCGCAAGCGGATCGGCAACATGGTCGTACGTGGCTATTACCCGGCATCGATTGGGTACTACGCGCTCGGCCCGATCAACAGTTACCGCATTCAGCGGCTGCCGATGGCCCGGCGGTTTACGCTGGCTGGCAAGGCCGATCTGTTGCTGCCCTCGCGGCAGGGGTCGGTGCAGGCCGAGCTGGCGCAGTTTCTGAAGACCACCCGCGATCAGCGCGTCAAGACGCTGCGCAGCGTGATTCAGAATAACCCCAAAACGGCGCTGCGTAGCCCGAAGACAGGGGAGGTGTTGCAGAAGTTCAGCGTCGAGCAATACAAGCAGCTGGCCAAGCAGATCGGCTACACCACGTATTTCGATATGCTGAGCCGCCTGCGCATTTCGTCGACCAACCGGGAGATCGAGCGGTTTGTCGATTCAGAGATCGACGTTAAGCTGTTTCACCAAAGTCTGGTCAATATCGTGTCGCACGTCAACGCTATTCACGAAGCCTACATCGCCAAAGCGCTGGGTGTCGACGCGTACCGTCAGCTGGTGGCCAAACTGCCTACCTACTTACAGGAGAGCTTTGTGCGCGAGCGGATGAACACCGTAATCGCACCGATACTGGCCAACGACGAACCGGCTGCCTAATCGATCGCCAGGCTACTAATGAAAAAGGGCCACTCCGTCTGGAGTGGCCCTTTTTCGTGTTGGTCTGACTGGTTTAGAAATCGCCCAGGTTGCTGGCCGAAATCCACTTGACACCGAGTTGATGACCACTAACTTTCGTCTCCGACACATTTTCGTACCGGATGCTGAAGTTGCTGATTGTACCGCTCCACTTGCTGTTCTGTCCCGTCGGGATAGCGATCGTGTGGTACTGGTTGTCGCCCTGTACGTTGAACGTGATGGTCTGATCAGCCTGAGCCGCTTCCAGTTCCGTCTGGCCTACTTTGCGCCATTCCAGAATCATCCGCGTTTCGGTCGTGATGGCCCGCATCCGTACGTAGAGGGTAGGCGTTTCTGAAGCCCGGTACCCTTTGTTCGGCGATACCAGTTTAAACCGGCGGTCGGTTGGGGTGATGACCAGTTCGTTGCCGACAGGGTAGCCCTGATCGTAGCCCTTCCGGCAGTAGAAACCACAACGGGTTGGATTGCCACTGAAAATGTAATTCGGTTTTGTTTCCGAACGCGGCAGCGTATTAACCGTGTTGCGAATCTCCGACAGCGTACCAACGATCATGTTGATGTCGAATTCGTATACCCCGTTAGCGTCCAGCGGCATCGATACCGTGTTGGCAATGTAACCGGCGCTCGACGCGTTTGGTGGACCCCAGCCGATGTCGCCGAAGAGACCAACCTTGAACTCGTGCGAGTACGGCGTGTGCAGGGCTAATCCCCGACCCGTGTTCGGGCGAATGGCTGCGATCCAGGGTTCCGACGAATCGACGTTCAGCGGGCCCATCTGTCCCTGATTCCTGAATTGATTCAGGCTCGTACCACTGCCGCCCAGGTTCGGAATGTTGTTGACGTTGACGCTCGGCGCGTTGGTATACGGATCACCCTGCGCGACGTAATACTGATAGTAAGCGCTGTTGGTGTACGTACAGGGTAGTTCCTGCTGGCGAACATCGTCGTATTTGGTGTTGTCCGGGCGGTTACCAACGATCTTGACGTGCCGCTTCACGACGTTGCCTTCCAGCCGGATCCACTGCTCAACGACGTAGTGACCCAGTTCGTTGTTCAGACCCCACAGCAGGTTGCGTGTCTTGGTATACAGCATTTTGTCTGTGCGGCCGTAGCCCAGCATGGGTGAGAAGTTATTGGCGATATCGCCACCCTGCACCGGGTTGTAGCCGATGTCGTCGAGAACGGGTTTGCCATTCTGCGACCAGCCCGTAGCGGCATTCGGCATACCGTAGAGCGAAATCTGATCATCGCGACCCGGATCCCGGCGACCGTCGGAGTACTCCATGCAGTTGATCATGTTCTCACCTACCTGAAGGTCGGTTACTTCGCGAATAACTCCACCGACGCCGAGGTCAACGGCGATCCGTACGCGGTCGTTTTGCAGCACAGGCCGCTTATCGCTCGGGTAAGGGCTGCTCAGTACCGGGTAGTCGCCCTGATCGGTCGGAGTTGATGCACAGCCACTGACGGTAACGGTAGCCGTCGCCGAGAGTGATGAACAGCCGCTTGCCGAGCCGATAACGGTGTAAGTGATTGTGCCGTTGGCGGCCGATGCGTTGAACGTAATCGACTGTCCCGACTGGCTGATGCCACCACCCGACCAGGCGTAACTAACCCGGTCGCAGTTGGTACCGGCGCAGGTCGCGTTCAGCGTAACCGTGCTGCCGCAGGCTGCGTTGACATTAGCCGTAGTCAGCGTAAACTGACAGCCCGTACTGGTGGTGTTGATCGGCGTTGTCGCGCTTGGCGGAGTGCCCGTTCCCGGGCAGGCCGCCGTCGTACGGGGGCTCAGGCTGAGATCGGTGGTGGTAGCGCTGGGCTTGATCGACACAACCAGCGGGGCATTGCTCTTGTAATTGTCGGGGATGGCGTACAGATACCCGTACGCGTTGTAACCCTGAATACCATAAGCGTCGGCTACGTCCTGACGGGCGCGGTCAGCGGTGATGGTTGCCACCTTGACGTTGTTGAGGTACACGTCGAGCGATGGGCTGCGCTTCGGGTTATTCGTGTCGAGTATCCAGCCCGCTGCGATGTCGCAGGTAGCCGTTTCGAGGAAGCCCTGGTACTTGGCGTTCGTAACGACGGGTGGGTTGGTCGTCACCGGCGTAGTGGCCGTTGTTGGCGTCGGGGCCGATGTACAGCCGGTTGTAATCAGGTCGAACGTGGCCGACTGCGACGGACAGCCTTTCGCCGTTGCTGTTACGGTGTAGGTCGTGGTCCCATTGGCCGAGGGGGCCGTCAGCGTCACCTGCTGGCCTGTCTGGGTTGTGCCTCCGCCAACCCAGGTGTATGTTGCCCGGCTGCAACTGGCCTGTAGCGTTACCGACGTACCGCAGCTAACACTGATCGGGCTGGTGCTCAGGCTGAACTGACAGCTGTCGGCTACGGGCGCCGGGGCTGTTGGTAGCTGACCCGACCCGGTGCAGACGGCCGTGGTACGGGGGCTCAGGCTGAGGTCGCGGCTGGTGCCAGCCGGCATAACCGAGACTTTCAGCGCTGCGTTGGCTTTGTAGGCCGCCGGAAGGGTGTAGTAGTAGCCGTAGGCGTTGTAGCCCTGGATACCATAGGCGTTGGCTACATCCTGCCGGGCGCGATCGGCCGTGATGGTCGTCACTTTAATTCCGTTGAGGTACACGTCAAGCGATGGGCTGCGCTGGGTGTTGTTGATGTCGACAACCCATCCGCTGATACCGTCGCAATTCGCCGATTCCAGGAAGCCGACGTATTTCGCGTTGGTAACGCTGGTTGTGGGGGTAGGCGTGGTCGTCGTGGGCGACGTAGGGGATGTGCAGCCCGTCACCGAAACCGTTCCCGTCACATTCTGGCTGCTGCAACCTGTAGCCGTGGCTGTCAGTGTATAGCTTACGGTGCTGTTGGTGGCAGGCGCAACCAGGCTCACGCTCTGCCCCGTTGCGGTCAGCCCGCTGCCTTTCCAGGTGTAGGTTACCCGGTTGCAATTGGCTCCGCTGCAAGTAGCGTTCAGCACGACGGCACTGCTGCAACCCACGGTGACGGGTGTCATCGTACCCAGCGTAAACTGGCAGCTGTCGACTGGTGGTGTGGTTGGCAACTGACCCGACCCGGTGCAGACGGCCGTGGTACGGGGGCTCAGGCTGAGGTCGCGGCTGGTGCCAGCCGGCATAACCGATACCTTCAGCGCTGCATTGGCTTTGTAGGCGGCTGGAATGGTGTACTGGTAGCCATAGGTATTGTAGCCCTGAATACCATACGCATCGGCTACATCCTGCCGGGCGCGATTGACCGGTACAGTAGCGATCTTGATCGAGTTCAGGTAAATATCGACCGACTGACTTTGTTTGGGGTTGTTCAGGTCGATCAGCCAGCCCGCGACACCGTCACAGTTAGCTGTTTCCAGAAAGCCCTGGTATTTGGTTGTGGTGTTGGTGGGCGCTGGCGTTGTGGTGGCCGACGTGCATCCGGTTACGGTGAGCGCCCCGCTGGCCGTCTGGCTGGCGCAGCCGCTGGCCGAAGCCGTCACAGTGTAGCTGGTGGTGCTGTTGGTGGCCGGTGCAACCAGACTCACGCTCTGCCCCGTTGCGGTCAGTCCGTTGCCCTTCCAGGCGTAGGTCACCCGGTTGCAGTTGGCTCCGGCGCAAGTAGCGCTCAGCGTAACCGTGCTGCCACAACTGGCGCTGAGGCTGGGGGCGGTGCTGAGGGTGAACTGGCAGGTGTCGGGTTTGGCAACGGGCGTGGTGACGGTGGTGGCACAGACGGCCGTGGTGCGGGGGCTGTTAATCAGCTCGACGGCGGTGTTGGCCACGCGGGCGACTACGGTGAGGGCGGCTCCCTTTTTGTAACTGTCGGGGATCTTGTAAGCGTACTCGTAGGCGTTGAACCCCTGAATACCGAAGGCGGTGGCCACGTCGGGCCGGGGGCGGTTGGCCAGCAGGGTCGTGACTTTGGTGCCGTTGATGAAGAGGTCGACGCCGATAGACTGCTTGATGAGGTTGCGGTCGAAGGCCCAGCCCCGGATGGAGTCGCAGGAGGCCATGTCGAGGAAGCCGTAGTAGCTGGCGTTGGGGTTGACGGCGGGAATAACCGTCGAGGAGCCCGGCGTGGTAGCAGTTGTAGTAACCGGTGTTGTGGTGGCCGATGTGCATCCGGTTACGGTGAGCGCCCCGCTGGCCGTCTGGCTGGCGCAGCCGCTGGCCGAAGCCGTTACGGTGTAGCTGGTGGTGCCGTTGGTGGCCGGTGCAACCAGACTCACGCTCTGCCCCGTTGCGGTCAGTCCGTTGCCCTTCCAGGCGTAGGTCACCCGGTTGCAGTTGGCCCCGCTGCAAGTAGCGCTCAGCGTAACCGTGCTGCCGCAGCTGGCGCTGAGGCTGGGGGCGGTGCTGAGGGTGAACTGGCAGGTGTCGGGTTTGGTAACGGGCGTGGTGACGGTGGTGGCACAGACAGCCGTGGTGCGGGGGCTGTTAATCAGCTCGACGGCGGTGCTGGCCACGCGGGCGACTACGGTGAGGGCGGCTCCCTTTTTGTAACTGTCGGGGATCTTGTAAGCGTACTCGTAGGCGTTGAACCCCTGAATACCGAAGGCGGTGGCCACGTCGGGCCGGGGCCGGTTGGCCAGCAGGGTCGTGACTTTGGTGCCGTTGATGAAGAGGTCGACGCCGATGGACTGCTTGATGAGGTTGCGGTCGAAGGCCCAGCCCCGGATGGAGTCGCAGGAGGCCATGTCGAGGAAGCCGTAGTAGCTGGCGTTGGGGTTGACGGCGGGAATAACCGTCGAGGAACCCGGTGTGGTAGCAGTAGTGGTAACCGGCGTGGTTGGTGTAATAGCCGTTGTTGATGAAACGGGTGCGGCTGCTGTCGTTGAGGTTACGGGCGAAGTTGTCGTCGAAACCGGCCCGGCGCAGGTAGCCGTCGTGGTTGGGCTGCCGATGATATGATCCGACGTGCCGCTGTAGCGTACGGCGATGCTTAGCGGGGAGTTGGTTTTGTAGGCGGCCGGGATGGTATATACGAACCCGTACAGATTGTAGGTCGTAATGCCGTACGCATCCGCAACATCTTTCCGGTTAACGGTGGCAACGACGCTGGCTACTTTGGTGCCGTTGATATATACATCGGCGGTTGGGGCGGTGTTCTTGTTGTTGAAATCAATGATCCAGCCCGTCACGTAATCGCAGTTGGCCGCGTCCAGGTGGCTTTGAAAATTACCCGCTGCCACTCGGGCTGAGGCCCGTGCGTCGCGCGTGTCGACAAGCAGCGTCGACGACGTCCCCAGTCGATTTGGCTGGCTGGCCGTGCTCACCGATTGCCCTTCGCCCGCGTAAGGTTGCAGCGTGATAGATGACTTTTCGACAAATAAACTCTGTGCATCTGCCTGACTATGACTGCGAAGCAGTTGAAACTGCGTACCAGCCTTTACCGACGAGAAGTGACCCGTTACCCGGTAGGTCACGATCATGTGCGACGGGTAGCTGAGCTGATCGCCGATGTAGTCGACAAAATCACCGCCGGTCTGCTCGAAGCCGGGCGGTAGGAGCAGCTTAAGCCGGTAGGCGTTGGCACCCGGCAGCGTAAACAGCAGCGACGGGGCAATGTTGAGCAGTTCAGCCGTGATGACCAGGTCAATGGTTTCGCCCAGCCGTATCGACTGCTGATTGGTTTGTATGGTAAACCGAATTGGATCGCTGTCTGACTGCTGCCGACCGGGTGAGGTAAAGAAAAGGGGGAATCGGGGTAGCGGACGACCCGGCCCGATTCGGAGCATCTTTCCCGGATCGGGTAGGGGACGGCCTGGCGAGATAGCTGGGGCTGCCCACGTTAGTGAGGTCAGCAGGGCCAGCACACTTGCCAGTAGTAGTACCCTTCGTGTGAGTAGATTACGGCAGGTTAAGTAAACAGTACGATGCATAGTTGGACGACGGACTATATGAATGTCAGACATCCATAATGACAAATATTAAGCCAAAGCATTATATGCTATATTGTAACTCATATGTTCATCAATGATGTGAATAAGTAATTGTGTTGCTTATCGATGTTTATTTATTATAATTTCTGTATACTTATTATGAATTAGAAATTAACTCTGTTTTAATCCTATGTATCTGATTTACCATCTGTATTTGTTAAAATTCATGCTGAAAAGTGGCTGGGTTATGCCGTAAAGGGCTATTTTTCGCAAATAAGCGAGTGGCAATCGGGTAGGTTACAACCAATTAATCAACATCGTTTCAAAATTAGTTGACTACCATAATAAAGTAGGGGCAAGGCGTCAATTATAATCGATCAGGTGGCCATTCAGCAGCTGATTAAATAGTGTACGGCACAACAGTTGACAAGGCCGATACTGATAACGCCCTATCCCGGTTATGAGATAGGGCGTTGTCGAGGTTCAGTCAGGCCTACCTCAGGCCGTCTTGACCAGATCGACCAGTGTCTCGATCCAGATCGGGCTGTCGTTGAGGCTTTCGACCAGTTGCCAGTGTTCACCCCCCTTTTCTTCGAACAGTTCCCGATACTCGTCGCCAATCTCGATGGTTGTTTCCAGGCAGTCGGCGACGAACGAGGGCGAGAAAGCCAGTACGCTTTTGACGCCTTTCGCCGTCAGCTCTTTGATAACCTCATCGGTGTACGGCTTGATCCAGGGTGTACGGCCAAGTCGCGACTGAAACGAGGTTGTATAGCTACCTTCGGGAAGGCCCAGTTCCTTCACCAGCCGCCGGGTGGTCTCGAAGCATTGCGCCCGGTAGCAGTGCTGATTCATGGCGTGCAGCTTGCCGCAGCAGTCGCCCAGCTTGCAGACTTTACCCGTTACGTCGCCTTTCAGAATCTGCCGTTCGGGCAGGCCGTGGTAGGTAAACAGGTAATGGTCGTAATTGCGGGTATCCATGTACTTCCGGCCGTTCTGCACAAACCCCTGAATGAACTTGGGGTGCTCCAGAAACCGGTTGATAAACTTGATCTCAGGGATGACCTGCCAGGACTTGACGATATCCATCACTTTCTCGTAGACCGAGCCGGTACTGGCCGACGCGTACTGCGGAAAGAACGGGATAACGATGATACTGTTGAGACCCAGGCGCTGAAACCGGGCCAGACCCGCGTCGATACTGGGGCTTTGGTAGCGCATCGCCAGCGTTACGACGTACTCGTTGCCGAGGGCTTTCTGTAATTCGCGCTCCACAACTTCACCGTAGTATTTGAGGGGCGAACCAGTTTCGGTCCACAACTCACGGTATACTTTGGCGGATTTGGGTGCCCGAAACGGAGCAATAATGCCGTTGACGAGAAAATAACGGGTCGTAGCCGCAATGTCCAGTACACGCCCATCGAGCAGGAATTCGCGCAGGTACTTGCGGACATCGGGTACCGACGGACTGTCGGGCGTGCCCAGATTAACGATAAGAACCCCCGTCTTACCCACTTGGGAGGTAGTCTGGGTGGGGGCGTTGCTTGCGTAAGTTTCCATTGATTCAGTGGTCGGCGCGCTGTTTGTCATCCTGAAACAGCGCGTGATTCATAAACCACAAACTGATTGTAATAATGCAGAGTTTGGAAGTCGGTGCACGGTAATACGGTATTCGGTTTACAGTGTTCAGTTCACGGTATACCGCGCGCCCGAACGTCTGTGTTGTAGCACTCGCGCAACAGGCACTACCGTAAACCGTATACCGTGAACTGAATACCGAAAACCTACTTTGCTTCCGGATAGCGGCTCAGATCAGCCCGGGTAAAATCGCTGAACACTTCGCCCGGCAGACCCGAATACACGTGAATGTCGGTCAGGTCACGCTCTCCGCGCTCACCCGACAGCAGAATCTCACCGTGCCGCTGATAGTCGGCCCAGGGAAGCGTAAAGCGGGGCTGCTCGTCGGTGAACTTGGGATAGTGTGCCCACTGCGTAACCAGGTGCGAGCCCTTGTCGATCCAGATCTTGTATTTGTTGTCGGGCGTATTACCCACGTTTTTAAACGTCATCTGAACGACATCGGCTGGCTTGCCATCCTTCGTTGGGTCTTCGCCCAGGTATTTGAGTGTTACGCCCGAATCCTTCAGTTTGAAGGGCATCACCAGCCAGTACGAATCGTTGATCCAGGCATCTTTCCCCGCTTTCACATACTTCGCTACCGAATCGGGATCCGTCAGTTCGGCTCCGTTGCGGAATACCCGGCCTTTGTTATTGTTGATGTTTAGCAGCACAGTCTGATCGTTACGCAGGTTGTCGACCCGCACATCGCCCGTCCATTTGTCCCAGACCAGCTTACGGGCGCCAAAGAAATTCCAGGCGATCAGGTGCGTATTGTCCCACGCTTTCCGCCCGCCCATCGCCTGCATCACTGCATCGGCCAGGCCAACGGCTTTAGGGTCGGAGTCGGCCATGTCGAAGCCGGGGGCGGGTGGGTTCGCTGATTTCTTCGATTGCGCCGGGGCCGTAAGACTGACCAGCAGCGCCATTGCGATAAACGCGTAACGTTTCATAAGACGGGGGTTTCTTGTATCGACAAAAGTAGGACCAGAAGGCGTTAGTTTGTCTCAATATGATTTAGATTTGTATCAATTTTTTCGATAATTCTTGCTGGGCGTACTCAGCGATGTACATAACCTATTCGTTCATGACGCTTTCACAGCTTGATTACATCGTAGCTGTCGACACCTATAGGCACTTTGCCACGGCCGCCGACAATTGTCACGTGACGCAGCCGACGCTTAGTATGCAGATTCAGAAACTCGAAGACGAACTGGGTATCAAAGTGTTCGACCGGTCGAAGCAGCCCGTCGTGCCGACCGAAGTTGGCGAAACGGTGCTGGCGCAGGCGCGTGAAGTGCTGCGGGCGGCCCGGCGCATTCCGGAAATTGTGAGTGAGTCGAAAAACGATTTTCAGGGCGATCTGAAGATTGGGGTCATCCCCACGCTGGCGCCGTACCTGCTGCCGTATTTCATCGGAGAATTTATCGGGAAATACCCAACGGTGTCGGTGCAGATTCAGGAACTGGTTACCGATCAGATCGTTGAACGGCTGCGGAAGGGACTGCTCGACGTAGGGCTGGTCGTTACGCCACTGGACGACAATGGTATCACCGAAATTCCGCTGTTTCGTGAACCCTTCGTCGTCTATGCTGCCGATTCGCACCCGCTCGCTGCGCAAACCCGCATCGACAGCGCCAACCTCCCCACCGACGGGCTGTGGTTGCTGACGGGCGGGCACTGCCTGCGCAATCAGGTGCTCAGCGTATGCGGAGCTGATCGCCCTGCCAACGCCACCAACGCCCTGCGCTACGAAACCGGGTCGCTCGAAACGCTCATCAAACTGATCGACCGGCAGGACGGGTTTACGCTGCTGCCGTTTCTGGCTACGATCGATATGGACGATACCCGGCGGGCGCGCGTTCGTCCATTCGAATCGCCCGCGCCGGTTCGGGAGGTCAGTCTGGTTATTCACCGCAGCTTCCTCAAACGTCGGCTTATCGATGCGCTGCGTGCCGAAATTATCCGCCATCTCCCCGCCGACCTCACCACCGACACCCCCAGCGGCACGGTCGTAACGTTGGGGTAGTGTAGTTAGTTGATGTGATGTAGCCTGGACGTCCACGTCCGGGCGGGCGCGTAGCGACCGAAAAGCTGCCGCCTTACGTAGTTGCCCTGATGGGCACCCGGACCTGGAGCCGTGCCGGCGGGCCGGTCCAGGCTACACGTTTCGTCAGGCCACGCGAAAAAATCTAAAACAACCGCTACCGTTTACCCGGTCGGGCGGAGCGGGTTGCGCCCTTCTCCAGCCGCTGGTAGGCCTGATCGAATGATTCGCCGTTGGCGACAGACCGGGTGAGTGCCAGCAGACCCGGTTGGCCGACCCGGCGCAGCCACCGCGCTACCTCATCAGCAGCGGTTTGGTAAGCCATCATAACGTGCCCATAGTCGCCCCCGAAAAAATCGCTGGTCGTAACCAGATCGGTCAGCGGAATCATTGGGCGAAAGCCGAACGGCCCCATTCTGGGTGTATCGACAGGCGACGCGGTTGAGTCGGGGCGCTCCCAAACGTCGGGTGAACTGAATCGGTAGTCGACAAGCAGGGCCAGCCCTTCGTTGAACCACTGCGGAATCTGTCGTTTAACCGACCACCAGCCAAGCCGCGAAAACAGCTCATCGTGGCAAAGTTCGTGGGCGATCACGTCGACATTGTTGCCTTCGGGACCGAGCACGAGGTAGGCGTCGCCCCAGGGTGTGCCGAGGCTGCAACCCGCCCCCTCACCACCTGCGCAGTAGCGGGCGTAATCGGTCTGGCTGGGGCAGTAGATCAGGACTGCCCGGCCCTGCTGCCCACCCCAAAATCGGCTGATCCGGGCCTGAGCTGCCCGGCAGTGAGCCTGAAACTGGGTCTGCTGACGGGCCGAAACGGTGGTGCGGATGTAAAGCGAATGGGAAGAGGCACGGTCGGGAAGCCGCCGAAAATCGGCCGAACGGCTGACCAGCATGCAGCGCAGCAGGTGCGGGTACAGCAACGGCAACGAAAGCGGTAGCGCAACCAGTAGCGACAGAAAAAAACGAAGAGCACCGATTCTGGGCATTACATCCTCAACGCAGCTACACGCCCGTTTGTTGAGTCGCGAAGTACGACGCCCCCGCCGGATTTTCCTACCTTCGCCCGGCTGGTCGCTGAATTTGCCGTGCTCCGCCAGCCGGTTTGCCGGAGAGCGGTGAACCAAAAACCATGAACTGAAATCCTAACGCCGTATATGTCGTCGTGTATAATTATTGGTGCCGGTATGGCCGGACTGACTGCTGCTCAACAACTGGCCGGACGGGGCTGGCGCGTAACCGTGCTCGATAAAGGCCGGGGCGTGGGCGGGCGGCTGGCAACCCGGCGACTGACAAACGGACGTGCCGACCACGGCGCGCAGGTGATCCGGGCGGAGTCGGCGGAGTTTCGTGCCTGGCTGACATCCGCCGACACTGAGGCCGCACTGGCGGAATGGCCGGTCGACCCCGCCGGAACCGGCTGGATTGGGCGCGACGGCATGAACCGGGTCGCCAAACAGCTTGCCGACGGGCTGACCATTGAGACCGAACAAACCGTAACGTCGGTGCATATGGAACCGGATGGCTGGCGCGTCGAAACGAAAACCGGACAATCGTTTCAGGCCGACGCACTCCTTTGTATCATTCCCGCTCCGCAGGCGCTGACCCTGTTTGGCGATGCATCGAACCTGCTTAGGTCAACAGATCGGGATGCGCTTCAACAGATTCAGTACGAGCCCTGTTTGTCGGTTCTGGTGACGCTGAATCAGTCGGGTAGCATCCCGGCACCGGGCGGGCTGTGGCTCGACCGACCCGACATTGCCTGGCTCGCCGACAATCAGCAGAAGGGTATATCGCCCGATCAGCCCACGGCCACGATACTGGCGAGTACTGCCTTCAGCCAAACACACCTGGACGGTGATCTGAATGCGGCCGGGCAGCAACTACTCGCACAACTCACCGACTACCTGCCTGCGGAGGCCGTTGCGGATGTACAGGTACACCGCTGGCGATACAGTCAGGTGACGCAGGCATACCCGGAGCCGTTTCACCGGGCTGCAACGACAGTGCCCCTGCTGTTTGGGGGCGACGGGTTTGGCGGAGCCGCACCGTTCGACCCGCACCTGAACGTCGAGCGGGCGTTTTTGTCGGGTCGTCGCATGGCCGACGCGCTGCTTGCGTAGTTATTGATAATTGCCCGGAGAGGTAGTTTGGGAAAGCACAATCCGGGTCGAAAAAGCCTTTTTTGTCATGACTCCGGCCGCCCGGCCCGAGCCATGACAAAAGCAATTTCCCAAACGACCTCTGAAGATATCTGTCCGGACTAAGTCGACAACCGGCTGCTACCCGGCTGTTGGCTTAGTCTGCGCGCAGGATCTGCTCGGCTACCAGCCGACCCGTTTGCAGAGCGGCATTCAGTGACGGGTAGGCCGATTGGTCGCCACATTGGTATAACTTATCAGCCAGTTTAAGCGGTCGGTGCGTCAGGCCAGCGCTGGGCGACGCCGGGCTGTAGGCGGGTAGTGCCTGCGGAATGTGGTAGGTGCGCAGGTGCCGCCACTGCTGTACTCCCTCGCCAAACCAGTCGGTCAGTTCACGCCGGATGCGGTCGGTTAGGGAATCTTCGTTAACCGTTTCCAGCCCCTGCGTACTAACCGAAATCAACCGCTGACCGGCAGGGGCGTAGCTCGGCGCAATGTCGCTGACGACCGTCATATTGTGCACTGCCGATGAGCGTCGGGGGTTGAGCATCAGCATCTTTTTAGGCAGATCCGCGGGAAGCTGCCAGCTATCGGGCGTGGCAAAATACGTACAGGTCGTGTGGTTGAACGCGCTGCTATCGGGGGCGGGGCGGTTCAGAAGCCGGGCCGCCGACGCCGGGTCGACCGCCAGCACAACCGTTTCGGCCTGAATCGTCCGGCCGTCGGCCAGCATCACCCGCGTGCCATCGAGTTGCGCGACGGGGCTGTTGAGCTGGATTTGTTCGGGCGATAGCCGACGGGCTAACTGATTGGCCAGTTCGCCGATGCCGAGAGCGGGAACGGCCGCATCGCCCGAAAAAAACATACGGAAGCAGAAATCGAAAAACGTGGATGAGGTCGTCAGGGCATCTTCCAGGAATACGCCCCCGAAAAAAGGCCGGAAGAAAAGGTCGATGATTCGGTCGGAAAAGCCCAGTTCGTGCAGTCGCTGCAACGTCGTCGTGGGTGTTTGCTGAAACAGTTCGTCGATGGGCAGGCTTTGCGTCTGGCGCAGCAGTTCTACGATCCGCAGCTTGTCGGCCAACGTACCAATGGGCGACGCTAGGGTCTGAAACACCGACAGCGGCTCCTGAAACGGGTTAAACAGCGACAGCCACGACTTGCCTGCATCGGCCTGTGGATTGCGGATGAGCGCCCCCGACCTGAACCGGGCCAGGTCAAGGTCGTCGTAGCGAAGCAGCCGCTGCGCTTCCGGATAGGCCGTGAGCAGAATCTGAAATCCCCGGTCGAGCCGAAAGCCGTCGACCAGATCCGTGCGGACGCGCCCCCCCACGCCATCACTACCATCGAGCAGGAGCGCGTCGATACCGGCGGCTTTCAACCGAACCGCGCAGGCTAAGCCGGCCATACCAGCACCGACAATTAAAACGGGAACAGGAGTACTGGAAGAATTCATCAGCATACACAAACTAAATAACGCGACAGCGCACCAAAAATACGGCTTCACCCTGCCCGGCAAACCAGAATCCGCTGATTGACTGGTACTTTTTTTATAAAAATTGACTTAAACGGAGATAATAAAAAAATAATATGCTGATTGTCAGGGGATATATAAGAAAGGGAATTGATTTTTTCTGCGCATTATTAATTTTGCCATCACTAGAGTTATAAAGTTGTAGAGTTAGACAGTTGTAAAGTTATAGAGTTGCGGTTCCCCGCTGGGACTGGCGCGGCTACCGGTCGGAAAGGCTGACGCGCCAGCCAGCTTTATAACTTTACAACAATACAACTCTACAACTCAAAAAATATGAACCTGCTGGTTGTCGATAATTTCGATTCGTTCACCTACACCCTTGTCGATTACCTGCGGCAGGCCGGGGCGACGTGTCGGGTTGTACGGAACGATGCCCCGTGGAGTCAGCTGACGCAACCCTGCGATGCGGTCATGCTATCGCCCGGTCCGGGAACGCCCCGGCAGGCTGGTCGGTTGATGGATGTGATTGCTCACTTTCACGAGCAGGTGCCAATGTTGGGTGTTTGTCTGGGCCATCAGGCCATTGGCGCGTTTTTCGGCGCGCAGCTGACAACGGCAGATCGGCCCATGCACGGAAAAGTGTCGACGATCACAACCGACCCAACCGATGCGCTGTTTGCCGGTTTGCCGGAGCAGTTTGGCGTAACGCGTTATCACTCGCTGGTGCTGCGCGATCTGCCCGGTGCGCTTGTCAGCACGGCTCAGACCGACGGGGGCGAAATTATGGCACTGCGCCATCAGTGGTTGCCGCTCTGGGGCGTACAGTTTCACCCCGAAGCGATCCTGACCGAATACGGGCTGGAAGTAATACAGAACTGGATTACCATTTGTCAACACCATAGCCTGACCGGCAGCGGGGAAACCCTGAGCCGGGTGGCTGATTTAGCGTAGTATACTGGTATGAACTATCAGATTCAGGAAGAAGGCGGTTTTCAGTACGTCGATGAAGGACAGGGCGAAGTGTTGCTGCTGTTGCACGGTTTGTTTGGCGCACTCAGCAACTGGGACGCGGTAATTCAGGGCTTCTCAGACCGGTACCGGGTCGTTATCCCGCTGATGCCAATTTACGAAATGCCCATCCGGCAGGCCAGTCTGGAAGGGTTACTCTCGTTTATCGAACGCTTCGTCGGTTACAAGAAACTCAACGACCTGACCCTGTTGGGCAATTCGCTGGGGGGCACATTGCGCTGCTCTACAGTTTTAAACACCCCGATCGGGTGCAGCGAATGGTGCTGACGGGTAGTTCGGGCCTGTTTGAGAACGGCATGGGTGGCTCGTTTCCCAAACGCGGCAGCTACGACTACATTGCCGAACGGGTCGCTTACACGTTCTACGACCCGAAAGTGGCCACCAAAGAACTGATCGATGAGGTGTTCGAGATCACGAGCAGCATTCCCAAGTGCATGAGTATCGTGGGCATTGCCAAGTCGGCGCAGCGTAATAACGTCGCCAAAGATCTGCACAAAATTCAGGTGCCGACCCTGCTGGTGTGGGGGCTCAATGATACGATTACCCCCGCCGAGGTAGGCTACGAGTTCAACCGGTTGATCGAACGTTCGGAACTGCATTTTATCGATAAGTGCTGCCATGCGCCGATGATGGAGTGCCCCACGGACTTCAATCAACTGCTCGATGATTGGCTGATTCGGAACCCCATCGGCGAACTGGTGGTTGGATAAGTGTCAGTTCGGCGCGCAGGTTGCCGGGTAAATCAGGCCAGCTGCGGAAAAAGTATAGCCAACCTATTTGGATTTTCCGTAGTTTTCTGACCAACATACTGTCGTTGACACCAATCGTTATGCTGGCTGCTGAACTTATCGACCCAATGCTGCCAGCCCTGAAACCGACTGATTCGGTCGGGCAGGCGCTGGACTGGATGCAGGAGCATCGCATTGGCCAACTGGTCCTGATTGATCAGACTGACTATCAGGGAATTATTAGCGAAGAGTTATTGCTTGATATCGCCGACGACGAACGGCCACTGAGCAGTATGATGCACCTCTTTGAGCAGGTGAACGCCTACGAAGGGCAGCACCTGTTTGAAGTGCTGGGTCTGGTGATGCAGCACCGCATGGATGTTATTGCGGTACTCAATGAGGGCCGTGAATTTCTGGGTACTGTGTCGACGTCGGAGCTGTTACGGCAGTTTGCGCAGGAACTGGGCGTTCAGGAAGGTGGTGCCGTACTGATGCTGAGCCTGGATGAGCGCGATTATTCGATGGCCGAGATCAGTCGGCTGATCGAGTCGAACAACGTTAAAATCATCAGTAGCTATTTCTCCAGCGCAGCCTACGGTATGCCCGACCGGTCACGACTGACGCTCAAGCTCAACCGGCAGAACATCACAGCCGTTATTTCCACACTAGAACGATTTGGGTATCAGATCGAAGCGGCATTCGCCAATGTGCCCGTTGAGAGTATCGATCAGGATCGGCTCGATTCACTGCTGCGTTACTTAAATACATAGTTTAAGGTTTACGGGTTAAGGTTTACGGTTTGACAGGCGCAGACTGACAACCTTAAACAGCAGACTTTAAACGTTGAACTCATTTATGAAAATTGCCATTCATGGGCGCAACTTCCCCGAATCAGCCCGACCCTATGTGCAGGCAATGTTCGAGGAGCTGACCAAACGACGAGTCGACGTATTGATCTCGGCGGACTACCGCGACTTTCTGGATTCGGCCGGGGTTGAACACGACAGTCAGGCTACTTACCGGCCTGAAGACGGGGTTACCGATGCCGATTTTATTTTTAGTCTGGGGGGCGATGGTACGCTGCTCGACGCCGTTACGCATGTCGGCTCCCGGCAAATTCCCATCGTGGGAATCAACATCGGCCGGCTGGGCTTTCTGGCAACAGTGGCCCCGCCCTCGATCCGACTGATGATCGACGCGCTCTTCAATGGGCAATATGGCATCGACGAACGCACGCTGGTAAGCGTAAAGTCGACCCCCGACATCTTCGGCCCGCTACCATTTGGCCTGAACGATTTTACGATCACGCGCACCCAGACCTCGTCGATGATTACGGTGCATTCGTACCTCGACGGCGAATTTCTGAACTCCTACTGGGCCGACGGGCTAATCATCTCGACGCCGTCGGGCTCAACGGGCTACTCACTCAGCTGCGGTGGCCCGGTACTACTGCCCCAGACCAACAACCTGATTATTACGCCGATCAGTCCGCACAACCTGAATGTGCGGCCCATGATCGTGATGGACACCTGCCAGCTATCATTCGAGGTAGAAAGCCGAAGCGGTAACTTCCTGGCCGCGCTCGATTCCCGCTCGTACACCGTCGATGTGTCGGCCCGGATCAGTGTGCAGAAAGAAAATTTTAAGGCCCGGCTGGTGAAACTGGGCGACGAGAATTTTCTGAACACACTACGCAGCAAGCTCAACTGGGGCTGGGATATTCGCAACTAAGCTGGTCTGATCCTTGCACGGCAGATGGCAGGGTCATGTAGTAAACTACACGGCTTTTTTTAGCTATTTACCAATAAAAGCCACGAATTACCGTTTCGGAAGAGATTACGCTTTGATTCATCTGGTTGATTCGCCCATACATTCTTTATGAAGAAAATTCAATACCTGGCTGCTGGTGTGCTGTCGACTGCCGTGCTGTTTGCCGATGCAGTAGAAGGGCTGGCCCAGCGACGCGTCAATACGCATTTTTTGCCTTATTCGTCGATTAGCTTCGGTGTCGGTTCGTCGCACTACTACGGTGACCTGGCGGGTTATCGTCAGTTCATCAAGGCCACGTACATCATGCCGCGCTGGAACGTCGGTATCGGCTACACCCGGCAGTTTACACCAAAGTTTGCCGCGCGGGCCACGTTTACCTGGGCGCGGATTTCGGGCGACGACTACACGTTCAACAAAAACAACATTCAGGAGAATCTGCCGCAGTACGTCAGGAACCTGCACTTCCGCAACGACCTGAAGGAATTCGCCATTACCGGTATTTACAATCTTGTTCCGGACGGACGCACCTCGGAAGAACGGGCTAAACTTACGCCGTATCTGTTTGGCGGTATTGCCCTGGTGGCGCACAGCCCCGAAGCCCGCACGCCCTACGTTGAAGGCAGCGACGACTCGCAGCGCTGGGTAAAGCTGCAACCGCTGCACACGGAAGGGCAGGGACAGCCGGGTTACGAAAAGCCGTATTCGCTGGTGACATTAGCCGTCCCGGTCGGAATTGGGGTGCGTTACAAGCTAAACGAGAGTTTCAACCTGGCGTTTGAGCTGGGGTACCGCTACACCTTTACCGATTACCTCGACGACGTGGGGGGCAACTACGCTGCTGCCAATGTGCTTACGGGGCTGGCGGCAACGATGGCCGACCGGCGCGTTGAAGTAAACGCAGCCCGGCTGAAAAGCCATCCAGATCGCTATCAGGCACTGGTCAATCTGTACCAAAGCGCTACACCTGAGGAACAGGCGAAAATCGGCAACGAGCTACAGGGCAACGTGGTGCGCGGAGCCGATGGCAAACTCAACGATGGCTATCTGCTGACCAGCTTCCAGATCCATTACATCATTCCGAGTAAGATCAAGTGTCCTCCGATTAGATAGTGACGAAACAGAAACTTCATACGGCCCGGCTGCTTATAGCCGGGCTTTTTATCAGCCTGAACCTGCACGCTCAGAAAATCGAGGTGGGCGGTAGCCTGGGCGGAATGCTGTACAAAGGTGATGTGTCGACCCACCTCGATCCGCGGCTGTACCGGCCGGCGGGGGGCTTGTTTTTTCGGTACAATGCGACGCGGTCATTTTCCATGCGCCTGGGTATCGCCGTGGGCGGTATACGGGGCGACGATCAGCTCAGCAACGACCCGTTTCAGCAGGCCCGCAACTACAGCTTCCGCTCGTCGATCAGCGAACTGACTGGCGATTTTGAGTACAATTTCCGGAACTATAACCCGCGCCCGAAAGCGAAAAACTGGACACCCTACGTGTTTGCCGGGCTGGGGCTGTTCAACAGTACGAACAGCGTGGTGCGGGCGCGGGGCATGCTTAGTTTTCCGCTGGGTGTCGGTGTCAAATACGAGTTCCACCGTCCGTGGAGTATAGGGGCTGAATTTGGTACCCGCTTCACCCGCTTCGATTACCTCGATGGCCTGGGCGACCGCACGTTTGGCACGACAACCGGCAGGCTGGGGCAGGGGAACCCGGCTTTGTCTGACAGCTACACGTACACGGCAATAACGCTTAGCTACACATTCTACAAAATAGTTTGCCCGTAGCAGTAGTTGGGGGCCGGAAAGAGATGTTACTGGTGCGTAAAGCGCTGGCAATGGTTCTTCCCGGCCCCAACTGCTTTTACGCATATCCGCCATTGCTTCACATTCCGTATTTTTGGGCACGTAACGAAAATCTGACGGGTAGTGAATAGTAACGGGCACGCGCTTATGCGGATACTGGGAATCGTGGGGGCAATACTGGTTGGGGGCCTCAATGTTGCATCGTCGCAGACGATAGTTACCGAACCCGACGAGCCAACTATCTATTCGTATTGCCAGCGGTTTCAGACACTGTACACGCAGATCCGGGAGCAATCAATCCTGCCCGACTCCGCCCGGAGTGAGTTCAGTCAGATCATGCTGGGCCTGAAACATCGCTTCGTTGCTGATGCCCTTGTCAGAACCGATAGTCTTCAGCGCGACAGCCTCCGCCGGACGGGTCGGTATTTTGCCTTTCCCATTCGCGGCTACAGTCCGCGCTCGATTGGCGGCACACACGGCGAAGGATACCGGGGAAAAGGGTTCGATCTATTCGATTACAACGTCAGAGGGAGCCATCCGGCGCAGGATATTTTCATCGCCGATCGTAATCAGGATTGCGTCGACGATCAGACCGGACGACCGGCGGATGTGCTGGCCATGACGAGTGGGGTGGTGCTGGCCATTGAAACGGCCTGGACGCCCGGCTCTGAGTACCGGGGTGGTAACTGGATCTGGGTGTACGACCCGGTGCTGAATGGCTTGTTTTACTACGCCCACAACCGGCTTGTCGACGTGCTGCCGGGACAGTGGGTAGGAGCCGGACAAAAGATTTCGGAAATGGGTCGGTCGGGGTTCAACGCCTACAAAGCCCGCTCTCCGACGCACCTGCACCTGATGTATCTGCAAATCCAGCCCAACGGTCTTCCCGAACCCGAAGACACCTACAAGTGGCTTCTCTCAGCCCGACTTTCTAAATAAGGTTGTAAAGTTAGATGGTTGTAGAGTCGTAAAGTTGTAGAGTTATAAAGTTGGTTGGCACCGGATGAGCTGACGCGCCAGCTAACTTTACGACTCTACAACCATCTAACTTTACAACTTTAGTTACGATTCGCGGACGAGATTAACGCCGGTAATGAGGAAAATCATGCCGACGATAAACGGGGCTGCTGATTCGGCTTTGTTGATGCTCATACCCAGCACGGGTTTGCCATCAGACAGAAACGCAACGAGGGCGAACAGAACGATAACGACGCCGAGGATCATCAGCGTAGCGCCGGAAAAACGGCGAAAGTTTGTATTGTTTTCCATAGTATGTAATTCAGGTCGGCCACCGCGTGGCGGCCATCGCGTGGGTCCACGTCTGGTAATCGTAAGGCTAACTAAGTTGGGTGACAGCTGGTTCAGCCGCTGGTGCGCGTGTCAGCCGTAGACCGGTTCGCCGGTACGGGCTGGGCCACCTGCACGGGTGTCAAGTTTCGTTTGCGCCCCTCTTCAATCAGGAACGGGTAAGCGGCTTCCAGCGTATTCGGAACGACGCCGTCGAGAATAGCTTCCCGGATCAGCGTTTTCAAATCACCCACTTCCCGTGATGGGGGCAGGCCAAACGTTTCCATAATCAACTCGCCCGTAATGACGGGTTGAAAATTACGCAGTTCGTCGCGCGTTTCGAGATCGATCAGCTTCTGCTCGACCCGGTCGAAATTGCGCAGGTGCTTCTGTACTTTTTCGTAGTTCTTGGACGTGATATCGGCCCGGCACAGCGCCATCAGCCCGTCAAGGTCGTGGCCTGCCTCGACCAGCAGTCGGCGTAGGGCCGAGTCGGTAATCTGCTCTTTGGTGAGCGCGATGGGACGCAGATGCAGCCGCACCAGCTTCTGCACCATCCGCATCGACTCATGCAGGGGCAGTTTCATGGTTCGGAAGATGCCGGGCACCCAGCGCGCGCCCATGTCTTCGTGGCCGTGAAACGTCCAGCCCACCCGCTTGTCGTAGCGTTTTGTTGCCGGTTTGGCGATGTCGTGGAGCAAAGCCGCCCAGCGTAACCAAAGCTCCTGCGCGTCGAGTTCAGGAGTCGATTTGGTGCGATTGGCGATGTTGTCGAGCACCTGCAACGTGTGGTAAAAATTATCCTTGTGGCCGCGTCCTTCGATGGTTTCGACACCCTTCAATGCCACCAGTTCCGGGAAAATACGCTCCAGCAACCCCGCGTGATACAGCAGCTTGAAGCCGTAAGACGGTGTCGGCGACAGGATAATCTTGTTCAGCTCGTCGGTGATGCGTTCGCGCGACACGATGCCGATTCGTTCGTTCATCTGCACAATCGCGTCGAACGTAGCCGGTTCAATGTCGAAGTTGAGCTGCGATGCAAAGCGGATGGCCCGCATCATCCGGAGCGGATCGTCGGAGAACGTAATGAGCGGGTCGAGTGGGGTGCGGATGATCTTACGTTTGAGATCTTTCTGCCCGTCGAAGGGGTCGAGCAAATCGCCGTAGACGCCTGCTTTGCCTGTACGGTTCAGTTGAATGCCCATTGCGTTGATCGTGAAGTCGCGCCGGTTCTGATCGTCTTCAAGCGTGCCATCTTCAACGATGGGCTTACGCGAATCGGCCCGGTACGACTCTTTCCGCGCGCCCACAAACTCAACTTCCCACGGTTGCCCCGCCAGATCGACTTTTACCATCGCCGTTCCAAAGTTGGGAAACACGGCAACGGGGGCTTTCATCGCTTTTCCTACTGCTTCGGCCAGCGCAATGCCGCTGCCAAGGCAAACCACGTCGATGTCCTTCGAGGGCCGTTTCAGGAGCAAATCACGCACGAACCCACCCACCACATAAGCCCGCATGCCCAGTGCGTCGGCCTGTTGCGCCAGCGTCTCGAAAATGGGGTTGGTCTGTAATGTGTCGGCGAAATTCATACTGTTGTGTTTAACGTTTGTAGTTCAATGTTTAACGTTGGTTGCTGCTTGTCAGTAAAACATTAAACCTTACACGTTAAACCTTAAACTCATTTTCTAATAAAACTCACCCCGCCGTCGATGCTGAGCCGGATGATGCGGGGTTTGCGGGGCATACCGGGTAAAGCGCCGAACCGCTCACTGACGGCGGCTTCGGCTGGCGGGGGCAGCGTCAGCGATTCAAACGGAATCGTGAGCAGACCCTTGCCATAGCCGCCGATCAGCCGCTGGATTTCGGGATTGAGTGCCCGCCGGACCGCGATCTCCTGACTACGTTCGAGCAGTACGGGCGCGATGTTTTTCCCTTGTTCAAACACCACGATTAAGGGCGTGTCGGAAAAATCAACCACGTCGTAAGCCACATCGGGTAGTTTGGCGACGTACATCACCAGCTGATCGGGGTGTTGAATCAGCACCGTTGGGCGGACGCCGTCGGGCATGACTGAGAACAGCGTCAGCAGTTTCGCAACGGCTTCTTCACTGGTAGGGTCGGCCGCTACCGACCAGCCGGTTTCGTCGGCCAGTGCAATCAGATTGCCTTGCCGGAGTTGATACGTAATGTCGCGGATTGTAGCTGCCATAGTGGTTGAAACCGCAAAGATACGGCGCGGTTCGCCAATCGACCAGTTGCAGTATGTCTTTGTTAAATCCGGCTTTGATCGACGCGTGAAAAGACAACTGCCCGCCAGTGGTGTTTACTGGTTGATAAACCGACTCACCCAACCACCCTAGTTACGCTATGACTACCCCCGTACGACCAAAGGCCATTGTATTCGACGTCAACGAAACCCTGCTCGACCTGAGCAGTTTACAGCGGGCGTTCACGCAGACGTTCAACGAGCAATTCGCCTTCAAATTCTGGTTTTCGACTCTGCTCCAGTACTCGCTCGTTGATACCCTGACGACGAATTATCACGATTTTGGCCAGATTGGAAAAGCCGCCCTAACCATGACCAGCGCGTATTTCGACAAGCCGCTATCGCCCGACGAGCAGTAAGCATTACTAGGGAAAATTCTCGACCTACAGCCGCACCCCGACGTGGAACCGGGCCTTGCCCGACTGAAAGAAGCCGGGTTTCGACTGGTCACACTGACCAATTCGCCGACTAAAACGCTGATGCAGCAAATGGCAAACACGGGGTTGGGGGCGTACTTTGAATCGCTCTGGAGCGTGGACGATGTGCAGTTGTTCAAGCCCCATCCGCAGACCTACCAACTGGCTCTGTCGCGGCTGCAACTGCCGCCGGAACAGACGATGATGGTCGCGTGCCACGCCTGGGATCTGGCTGGTGCCGCCCACGCCGGTATGCAAACGGGATTCATCGCCCGGCCCGGTCAGTCACCCTACGCATTGGCCCCCGCCCCGACCATAACGGGAAAGACGCTGACTGATCTGGTCGAGCAATTGGTGTGATGTGTAGCCTACAACTGTAGCCTGGCGTTGATATGTAGCCTGGACGTCTACGTCCGGGTGGACGCGAAGCGACCAATAAGCTGCCGCCACGAATAGTTGGCCTGACGGCCACCCGGACGTGGACGTCCAGGCTACAGTTGCACAACCATCCCTTCTACCGAACACAAAAACAACACGATGAGAGCGCTGCTTTTCTTACTGTCTTTTAGCCTGTCGCTTGGTACGGTGACGGCGCAGGTCAAACCCGCTGATCTTGCCGGGGCGTGGCAGTTTACCGAGCCGTCGGGTACGCGGACCGTGCTGACGTTTGCCGACAGCTACCTTATTCAGACCGTCTACGAACCCGGCCGCTTTATCAGTACCAGTGGTGGAACGTGGCAACTGATGGGCGACAATCTGTTTGAAGTTGTTGAGTTTGATTCCAACGATAGCAGCCACGTCGGAGTAGCTGAGCGAATGCAGGTCAAGGTGGCCAATAAAAAGCTGACGCTGAGGACAAAAACTCGCACACTGACGTTTGACCGGGTCGCGCCAGACAGGGTCGATCAGTCTGGTTCGTCAGATCAACTGGCCGGTTTATGGCGTATTACGAGCCGGGCCAATGATGCGGGTCAGCTGACGCCCATGCAAGGTGGCCCCCGCAAAACGATCAAACTCCTGACCGGAACTCGCTTCCAATGGGTAGCAATCAACCCCCTGACGAAGCAATTTTTCGGCACTGGAGGTGGCACGTACGTGTTAAAAGACGGTAAGTACACCGAAACGATTGAGTTTTTCTCCCGCGACAATAGCCGCGTCGGTAAGTCGCTGACGTTTGGTGCCGAGGTAAGCCCGAACGAGTGGCACCATACGGGGCAAAGCTCGACGGGTGGACCGGTCAACGAGATCTGGAGTCGGGAGGCCGGTAAATAAACGGCGTTCCAACCGATGCATGAACAATATGGTCTAGTCAGCAACCAACACTGCGCTACACCATGAACCGACTAATCAATTGCTTGCTTTTCGCTGGCCTGATGCTGATGAGTTGCCAGCGCGATAACCTGCCGAGCTGCGTAGAGAACCAAATCAAGCAGATACAGGCGCAGGGGGTTTGGAGCCCGCCCGCCAAAATCTACCAGTACCGGTATCAGGGCCGGACGGTCTACTTTATTCCACAACGCTGCTGCGATATACCGAGTCAGCTGCTGGATGAAAACTGCAATCAGATTTGTTCGCCCGATGGGGGCTTTACCGGGGCGGGCGATGGCCGATGCAGCGACTTCTTCAAAACCCGCACCGACGAAAAGCTGATTTGGGAAGACACGAGAAGATAACGTGAACCAGCCCTGTGCGTTGGCGTGTCGTCTGGTAACCACACGCGCTATGTAGCCTGTTTATCTGGTTCGTATACGACAGCGGGGGCGTTCACATTATATCGCTTTAATGTTGGTTTACGAGCAGAATACAGTGGGTAAATCGGATAATAAGCTGCTTTTAGTGTATGATTCCGAGGTGATAATCTGCTGCCTATGCGCCTGATTGCGTTACTATCCATACTCATCGTTAGCGGTTACCAACTCGTTCTGGCGCAGACGCCCCGCCCGACGACGTCCGTTTTTTCCGTGACGGGCTATGTGCGCGACGCCCGGACCAAACAACCGATTCAAGGGGCTAACATCGTCGTGCTCGACGTGTCGAAGGGATACGTCACGGCGAAAGATGGCTTCTTCGTGGTAAACCTGCCCGTTGGCCGATACGTCCTGAAATTTACGCATGTCGGCTACCGCCCTACGCTCGACACGGTGCAGGTGCAGGGCACTGTGTTTCGGGAGGTGTACATGCCCGACGATGCCAAAGACCTCGACGAAGTGGTCGTGACCAGCGAAACGCCCGACCGTAATGTGCGTAAGGTCGAGCTGGGCGTGTCGCAGCTGACGATTCGGAGTATCCGGCGCATTCCCCCGCTGCTGGGTGAGGTCGACGTAATTCGGAGTCTGCTACTGCTGCCGGGTGTGACAACGGTGGGTGAAGGGGCTCCCGGTTTCAACGTGCGCGGGGGCAGCGTCGATCAGAATCTGGTGTTGCTGGACGATGCGCCGGTGTTCAATACCAGCCACCTGATGGGCTTTTTCTCGGCCTTCAACCCCGATGTGGTGCGCGACGTAACGCTCAACCGGGGCGGGGTGGCGGCTTCGTATGGCGGCCGGGCGTCGTCGGTGCTGGACGTGAAGGTGCGCGAGCCCGACGCGCAGAAATGGAGCATCAACGGCGGTATCGGTGTCGTGTCGAGCCGGTTGGGTGTCGAGGGGCCGATCATCAAAAACAAGCTGTCGCTGCTGCTCGGGGCGCGGGCGTCGTTCAACGATTTTCTGTTCAAGCTGGCTCCGCCCAACCTGCGAAACACCCGCGCCAATTTCTACGACCTGACGGGGAAGCTGAAGTACCAGCTCAACGAGCAGCATACCCTGACCCTGACGGGCTACCAGAGTCAGGATGTGTTCAAGCTGCCGTCTGATTCGCTGTCGGGGCAGGAGATCAACGCATCGTCGACCCAGTTCAACTACCAGACGCTCAACGGAACGCTGCACTGGAACTACTTTATCAGCAAACGGGCCAACCTCAGTACGGCCCTGATTCTGAGCCGCTACAAAGCTGATCTGTCGGCACCCGATTCGGCCAACGCGTTTAATCTGCGGTCGGGTGTGCGGCAGCGGCAGCTGAAATCCGATTTTAGTTATTCGCTCAACAAAGCCCATCAGTTGCAGGTCGGGATAAGCGTAATCGACTACCGGGTGCAGCCCAATACGCGGACCGTCGGCCCGTTTTCCAACGTGTTGCCGGTAACGCTGGCCGACGAACAGGCGTATGAACTAGCGGGCTATGTGCAGGACGAATGGACAATCAACCCGGCCCTATCGATACTGGCGGGCCTGCGCTACTCCGAACTGCTCAACCGGGGACCGGCTACCGTGCAGACCTACGCCGAAAATGGCCCCGTGCAGGATGAAACCGTGACGGGCACCCGTACTTACACCGCCGGAACCATCTACCACACAACGGGGGGACTGGAACCCCGGCTGGCCCTGCGCTGGTCGGTCGGTGAGGGGAAATCGGTGAAGCTGGGGTACAGTCGGCTGCGGCAGTACATCAATCAGATTACCAACACGACGGCCGCGCTGCCAACGTCGCGCTGGCACCTGAGCGACGTGTATACCAAACCGCAGATTGCCGATCAGTATTCGCTGGGCTATTTCCGCAACAGCACCGACAATGCCTACGAACTATCGGGCGAGGTGTATTACAAGCACATCGCCAACGCCATCGACTACCGCGACGGGGCTGAAATTCAGCTGGCCCCCGCCGTTGAAACGCAGATCGTGCAGGGCGATGGCCGGGCGTATGGGGTGGAGGGGCTGGCCCGCAAAAACAAAGGCCGCTGGACGGGTTTCGCCAGCTACACCTACGCCCGCACGTTCCTGACGATGAACAGCCCCTACGCCAGCGAACGCGTCAACAACGGCAACCCGTATCCGGCCAACTACGACAAGCCGCACACGCTCAACATACTGGCGACGTACCGCCCCACGGCCTGGTTTAGCCTGTCGCTGAATTTCACATACAGCACCGGTCGCCCGACGACGCAGCCTTACGCCCGCGCCCTCATCAACGGCATCTACGTACCGATCTACGTGGACCGGAATCAGCAGCGCATCCCCGACTACCATCGGCTCGATTTCTCGATGCTGTTCGAGCAGAACCCGCTCAAAAAGAAGCGAAACCAGAGCAGCTGGGTCTTTTCGATTTACAATGTCTACGCGCACAAGAATGCGTATTCGGTCTTTTACCGGCTCAGCAATGCCGCCAATGAGAACGCCTACAAGCTGTCCATTTTCGGCACTGTGTTTCCTTCGTTGACGTACAATTTTAAGTTTTGACGAAGTCAGGTTTAAAGTCTGATGTTCAACGTTTGACGTTGGGCGCAGTCAGCAACAGTAAACGATAAACTTCAGACTTTAAACCCGTTATGAAACTGCGCTCCTTACTCATAACCCTTTGCTGCGCGTTGGTCGTGATGGCCTGCGTGACGGAGTTTAAAACCGATACGGTCAGTATTGCCCCCGCGCTGGTGGTGGAAGGGCAGGTGACCGACCAGCCCGGCCCGTATACCGTTCGGCTCACCCGTACCGCCGATTACAGCATTCAGAGTATCAACCTGCTCGAAACCGGGGCGACCGTAACCATCGCCGACAACAAAGGCAACCGGGAGATACTGACCGAACTGTCGCCGGGGGGGATGTACCAGACCCGCGTCGGCGGTTTGCAGGGCGTGGTGGGGCGAAGCTATACGCTGACGATCAGAACGAAAGCCGGGCTGACTTACGAATCGACGGCTGAGGTGCTGCCGGGTGTCGCGCCCATCGCAAAAATATACTACGAATATACCAGTCAACCCCGCGTCAATCAGCTGGGTATCAAACAGGGCTGGAACGTGTACGTCGACACAAAAGACCCCGACACGCTGGGCAATTACTACCGCTGGAACTGGACGCATTACGAACAGTTACAGGCTTGCCAGAAAACGTTTAATCAGTCGAAGATGGTTTACACGGGCATTGGCTGCTGTACGCCCTGCTGGCAGATCGACCGGTGCTACAACTGCATTGAAATCAGTTCCGACGCCAACGTCAATGGGCAGGCAATCAGTCGGCAATACATCACGCAGGTACCGTATACATCCAGTGTTCGCTACTACCTGTCGGTGCAGCAGCAGGGGCTAAGCCGGGGGGCGTATCAGTTCTGGAAAAGCGTGAAGCAACTGGTCAGCAACACGGGTGGTTTGTTCGACGCGGCACCGTCGTCGGTAGCCGGGAATCTGCGCTGTACCAGCGATGCCCGTCAACCCGTCTACGGCTATTTTGGGGCGGTGGGGCTGTCGGAGCAGGTTATCTACGTCGACCGCAGTACCGGGCAGGGAAGGCCCGACACCGACTTCCCAATCGAGATTCCGTACCCGACCAGCCCGCCCTGCATTGCCTGCCAGAACAGCTTGTACCAGACGCCGGTAGCCCCGCGCGGCTGGCTCTACTGAACGGGTTGACAACCCGCCCCAAATCCAATAAATTTGTGAACAGGTCTAAGCCGGGCCGCCGGGCGGTTCAACGTTTAAGGTTGCCGACAACCGTTAACGTTAAACCGCCCGGCGGCCCGGCTTAGACCATAAACGTTGAACTCAACTCATGGCTTCCCCGGTGAAAATTCTGGTGCTGCGATTTTCGTCGATTGGCGACATCGTCCTGACGACGCCCGTGATGCGTTGCCTGAAACAGCAACTGCCGGACGCGGAGGTGCACTTCTGCACGAAACGGGCGTTTCAGACGCTTGTCGAGACTAATCCGTACATCGATAAGATTCATTACCTCGACGGGGGGCTGAGCGAACTGCTGGCCCAACTGCGTCCCGAACGCTTCGATTACATTATTGACCTGCACAACAACCTGCGTACCCGGATGATTAAGCTGGGCCTGCTGGGCGTGAAAGCATACAGTTTCGACAAGCTTAATCTGCGCAAGTACCTGTACGTCCGCTGGAAAGTCAACGCCATGCCCGACGTCCATATCGTTGATCGGTACATGGACACCGTCCGGCCGCTGGGGGTTATCAACGACGAGAACGGACTGGATTATTTCATTCCCTACAAAGATCAGATCGAGCCTGAGTGGCTTCCCGCCACCCACCGCGCCGACTACGTAGCCTACGCCATCGGTGGGCAGCACGCAACCAAGAAGCTACCCGTGCCGCGCATGATCGAACTGTGCCGCCGGATCAACTACCCGGTGGTGCTGCTGGGCGGTAAGGAAGACCGCGCGGCTGGTGCCGAGATCGAACAGGCGCTGGGCAGCGGGCTGATCTACAACGCCTGCGGGCAGTACAACCTGAATCAGTCGGCGTCACTGCTACAGCGGGCGCGGGTGGTGTTCAGCCACGATACGGGCCTGATGCACATCGCAGCTGCGCTCAAAAAGAAAGTGTATTCGATCTGGGGAAACACCACACCCCAGTTGGGCATGTACCCGTACAAGACCAATTACGTCGTGCTGGAAAAGACCGGACTCGGTTGTCGCCCCTGCTCTAAAATCGGCTTCGACGCCTGCCCGCTCGGCCACTTCAAGTGCATGAACGAACTGCCCCTCGACTTCGAAATGCGGGATCTGCGGACGAAAAAGAATTTTTAGGGGGTGGTGTCAGGTAGCGGTTCCTGATCACAGCTGGGCCGTTTCTCCTTTGTCAGTGGGCTGTTATCAATGGATTGGATCAGGCTAACCTGTCGAAGATGAACAGTAAAATTCGGAAGATAAAGAACCTTCGGCTCTTTCTGCTGGAGCAGATTGCTGGTTTGTCCACCAAGCAACTGAACGCAGTACGGGTGATGTCCAACAATAATATCATCTGGAACATAGCGCATCTGATTGCGGCCCAGTAAAGTCTGTGTTACATCCGGGCTGGTTTGCCGATCACGGTAGATGATGCCTATCTGGTGCCTTTTCTTCCTGCTACAAAGCCCGAGCGGATGATCGATGAGCCCGAAATTGCAACGATCAAAGAGCTATTCATCTCGTCGATCGACAGGCTTCAGGCTGACTTCGATGAGCAAAAGTTTGTGAACTATTCACCGTCTAAGTGGGTCGCTACCAAATACGGAGTCGATGTGATGAACATCGACGAGGCACTCGATTTTCTGCTGTACCACGAAGGGTATCACTGCGGCTATATCCTTGCCCTGCGTCACCTTGTCTGACGCTCAGTTCAGCCGCAGCACCCCACCACTGGCATAAATTAGTTTGCCGCCTGGTGAGATCGTAATGCGTCGAGCCTGCCCGGAGGGGGTTGGTTGCTGGGCGGGCGGCAGTGAAATTACGTGCTCGATGGTGACGGCGTCGCCCGTTGCCGGTACGCGGTTTACCGACCACACCGCCGGGTCAGTCCAGGGGCCGTTCTGGACCGTTTTGACGACGTCACTGATCGATCCTATAGCCAACTGATAGTCTTCAGCTTCGCCGTACTCATAACTGCCGCAGGGGTCGGTTGGGTTGTCGGCGCTGACGGCCACCGAAATAATTCGCAGCGAAACCCGGCCGGGCGATACCGTCGGGGGGATGGTCAGGCTACCCGTGACAACGGCGGTAGTCGACGCTGGTGTCTGGTAAACCTGTTCGCCGGGGTCGCTGAACGAACCGTTGCGGTTGAAGTCGGCCCAGATCGTCAGGCGCATGGCATTGACGCGGTTGATCGGGCTGATCGCAAACGGGTAGCTACGCCCCGCCGTGAGCGAGGGAACCACCGTCGCAGACTGGCTAAACCCCGACGCTGCACAACCGGAGTTCTGGCTCAGCACCCGACTGTCGATCGTAACCCCGCCTATACCTGTCAGATACCGTTGGCACCCATACGCGTAGTCAGGCCGGCAGACGGGTGTCGCGATGCTGGTCACATTGCTCCAGCTACCGGTACTGTTAGACGACCGCAGCCGATAAAAAACTGTCGTGGCCGACGGCGCGTGCCCATCAACGAACGTCGTCGCGTTTGGGCCGACACCCCCGATACACACAAAATCGGCTGGATTACCGGTAACGGACCGTTCGATAAAGTACCCCATTTCGTTGCTGTTCCAGTCGGTCCAGGAGAGGGTTACCTGCCCGCTGACAATGGCAGCCGACAGGTCGGTCACGGGTGCTGCATCAGTCGACGGTGCCGTGAGTGAGTAGGCCGTGTGGGTTTGGCGAAGCGTCAGTCCATCCATAATCCGCCGGTACTGCCCCGGCGTCAGGTCGTGGGTACAGGGGAAGAAGTACGACATGATATTGGTCGGGGAGGGGCGATACTGCGCGTTGGTCCCGGATTCGGTGAACGTGCAGTTATAAACCGATGGACAACCCGATACGCAGTCTGGACCGGCATCCGGGAATTGCGGCCAGCCTGTGGGGTCGGCCGGGGTGTCGCAGACCAGATCGCCCGCCGACTTGCAGTTGCCGCCTGATACCTGCTCGTAGCCGTTGCTGGTGTCGAAGGTGTGGATCAGGTTGAAGATATGGCCTAGTTCGTGCGGAATCAGCCGGTTGCCCAGATCGTCGTCGCTGCCCACCCGGATAAATGACTGTGTCGAGCGAACGTCGTTGGCCGGAAAGTACGAATAGCCCCCCATTCCGGGATTGCTGAAGGCCTGAATGTAATACAGATTCAGGGCGTTGGCCGCGTTGCGGGTGGCTATTACGCTTTCGCTGGCCCCGCTCTCAAACGACGCATACAGCGCATCATCGTCTACGTAATCGGGGGTAGTTCCCGCAAAGAAAAACTGAATGCCAGCGGGTTTATAGTACCGGTTGGTCAGGGCAATCACATTGTTCAGGCTGGTCAGGCTGTAGCCGCCGGTACCGTCGGAACGCCGGAGGATGTGCGGCCGAATGGGTACATACGTGATGCCGGTGGGTGCGCTGGCATCGGCCTGCCGCTGGGCCACGGCCTGAGCCGCGGCTCCCTCAAGAAGTTTGCGCTGCGCCGGTGTCAGGGAAACGGTGCCGCACAGAATACGGGCCGTGTCGGGTAATACCTGCCCCCAGGCTGAACGGAGTGTTGCGACAAACAGGAGTAGCCACCAGCCAGCTTTCATACGTATAGGTTAGGGAAGCTACGCGAAAGGGCTACGGCTGTCGGAGCCATCACACGAGCAGTACCCGCATAACCACAATGTTCATACCGATTGCGTATCGGGCTGACCGTTGACCGTGAGCTGAAATACGTCGGGGCGGGCGTAGTGGCCGATTGGGTCGAAGTCGAGCTTACTTTTGGCGAGCAGGCTGAAATCGAGGTCGGCGACGAGCAACCCTTCCTGATTCCAGAGTGGCCCGGCCAGCACCTCACCCAGCGGAGAGATAATCACGCTGCCGCCCCGGCTCATCACGTCGGGTTCGTCGGTGAGGTCGGGCTGGTAGCGGTCGGGGTAATCGCTTTTGCGGACAAACTGATTGCTGGCCAGTACGAAGCAGCGGCCTTCCAGCGCGATATGCTGCATGGTAGCCTGCCACGAGTCGCGGGCGTCGGCAGTGGGGCAAGGTAAATCTCGACGCCCTTCTGATACAGCGCCGTGCGGGCCAGTGGCATGTAATTTTCCCAGCAGATCAGCCCGCCGATGCGCCCCAGTTCGGTCTGGTAACTAACCAGCGTGCTGCCGTCGCTTTCGCCCCAGATATACCGCTCCAGCCCGGTTGGTTTCAGCTTGCGGTGTTTGCCCAGCAGGGTGCCATCCGGCCCGAAATACAACAGCGCGCAATGGAGCGTTCCGCCGATGGGTTCGCGCTCGGTCACGCCCAGCCCCACAAACAGACCCGCTTTGCGAACGGCTTCGCTGATCCGGTCGACGGAGGGCGAAGGCACTTCGAGGCTGTTGGCCCAATAGTCGAGCCATTGGTCGCGGCCCCGGTCCGTCCGGCGACCAACAATCGCGTCGAACGTTAGCCCGCGCGGGTAGCAGGGGATAAACGATTCTGGAAACAACACCAGCTGACACCCCGCCTGCTTGGCCCGGTCGATCCAGTCGATAACGAGGTCGATGCTTTTTTCGCGGTCAAACAAAGCGGGCGTTGCCTGCACAACGCCAACGGTTACGGTTTTGAACTCCATGCTGTTGGTAATGGTCAGTTGGTGTGGCGATTACGAAGCAGAATCAGCTTGTAAGGCGTGGTTTGCAGTGCCTGCCGCAGGGTGGTTGGCATGGGTGTTGGCGAGTAAGACACCTGCCCTAGTACAAGGTCCATATCCCCATCCCGATCGATATCCATTTTTTCCAGCGTCAGCGACTTAATCGGGACAGGGGTTTGCGCTACGTGCGCCACAAACCGGTACCGGTCGGCTTTCTTATTTTCCAGATACACAAAGCTCTCTGCCGCCAGCGTACTCAGTTCCGGGAAAAACGACGAAACCGCAAAGTCAATGTCGCCGTCCTGATCGAAATCGTCGGCCTGTAGGCGTGTCGCGCCGTAAATCGGGTAAAAGAATGCGCTGGTAAACGTCTGATCGCGGTTGCCCAGATACAGCCGCAGCCCGTGAAACGCTTTTGAACTGTAGGAATAATCGGCGTTGTCGCCATGAACAAGGGCAATGTCGTCGATCCCGTCGCGGTTATAATCCAGCAAGACAAAATCGCTGGTGCCGTACTGCGGCTCGAACTGAAGCACTTTTTTTGCAGTGAACGTCAGGTTGTCGCCCTGAAAAAAAATGTATACTGACTCCAGATTCTGGGCAAACAGGGCGACGATGTCTTTCTTATGGTCGCCGTTCATGTCGCGTACGTAGAACTTTACCGCCCCCGGTGCATCGAAAATGATTTGTTTCGTGCGGGTTGAATCGGTGCGGGATCGCTGGCGGTAGAGGGAAAGCGAACCGGTGTGGTAGCCGAAACTGGCCGTAATCAGTTCGGGTATACCATCATTGTCGAGGTCGTCGGTCTGCGAATAAACCGGCCGATGTAACTGGCCCTGCTGCGCAACCAGCTTATCGTTCTGGATAGAAAATACGGTTCCTTTGGGCAGGTTCGACGGTAGCAATGTGCCAATGTCGGTCAACAGCAACTGGCCTGCACTGGTGTGTATATCAACTACGGTTGCGGGCAGGTTGTAGTTGTTGACGAGGGTGGCCGGCCATTTCCAGCTGTACAGTTTGTTGGGCTCCGCGACCCATAGCTGCTGGTTGAGCGAATCGTAATGAAGCGCCGTAACGGTGGCACCCGGTTCGTTACTCAACTGAACCGGGACGACTGTAAACTGATCGAGTGCGTGGTCGCGCTGGGCCCGGCTGGAGTCGACAGGTAGTCTGGTGGGGGCTGTTTCGGTGTAATAATCAACGAGTTGCTGCCAGGTAGCTTCGTCGACAACGGGTTTGTCAGGGTAGATGTGTTGCTGCGCCAGGGCGTCCGTTTCGTCGGTGGTCAGGTTGCTGTACGGGTCGTAGTTCCCGTACTGAATGCCCATGTACCGGGCCATTACCGGCAGCACGTGCAGTTGCCAGGTGAATTTGGTCAGACTTTTGGGGTCTGGCACCAGATGGCACGTGCCACAGTAGGTGTCAGCCAGTTGTTTGCCTGAACTGGCCGGATGACTACGGAACGACAAAAAACCGACCGTCAGGAATGCCGCCAGGGTAATCAGAATATACGTCGAACCTTTCATCGGGTGGGTGGAGAATGCAGGGTTCTCTACGGATCATAACGTTTTCCAGACTGGAAACGCGTCGCCCTGTTTGAACTCCGACTGGTCGGCGGGCAGTTCCATGAATGCGTTGGCGTCGAGTAGATTGGCGAAGTCGGCCGAGCCCGAGCCGGGCAGGGGGTGGGCCAGCAACCGCCCGTCGGGTTCGTTCGTCAGCCGAACCGACAGGAAATGGGTCAGCGCCGGGCGGAAGGTGTAGGATGTCGCGAGTTGGGCGTAAACCGGTTGTTCGGGCGTCAGTCCCAGCGATGCCCGCAGGTAAGGCATCACGTAGCGGTACGTGCACAGCACCGTCGAGACTGGGTTGCCGGGCAGGCCGAAGACCGTTTTGCCGTCGGGCGTCGTGCCGAACCACAGCGGTTTGCCGGGTCGCTGCTCGATTTTGTGGAACCGCTGTTCGACCCCCAGTCGCTGTAACACGCCCGGTACAAAATCAGCTTTCCCGGCCGATACGCCCCCGCTCAGCAGCAGCAGATCGTTTTCAGCCAGCAACTTACCGAGCCGCTCGGTCATCACATCCTCATCATCGACAATGCGGTGCATCGACGCCGAAATACCCAGCGATTTCAAAGCCGCCTGTAACAGATAAGTGTTCGACTGCCGAATCTGATAGGGCAGGGGCGTATCGCTCACGCCCACGAGTTCGTCGCCCGTCGAGATCAGGGCGACGCGGGGCAGGGCCGAAACGGTCAGCGTTGCTTGCCCAACCGACGCGGCAACGGCAATTTCGGCTGGGCCGATCAGCGTACCAACGGACAGCAGTTCGTCGTCCGCCCGGCGGTCGGTGGCTTGGTGGTGTACGTTCTGTTGATTTTGTATATCGCTGATCTGTACCGTGGCCTGCCCGTCGGCAATGCTGATGTCTTCGTAGCGAATCACCGTGTCGGCACCCACCGGCAGCATGGCCCCGGTCATCACTTCCAGGCAGCTATCAGCGTCGGTTAGTGTCTGCTGGGGTTGCCCCGCCCGCTGCATACCAGCGACCCGAAAGGTACGGGGACTGTCGGCAGGCTGACTGGCGAAATCGGCAAAGCGAATGGCGATACCATCCATCGCGACGCGGTCGAAAGGAGGAAAATCACGGTCGGCGTGGACGGCCTGCCGCAGCACCCGGCCCCCGGCGTCGGCCAGTGAAACAGATTCGGTCGGCAGCGACAGGCGGCATTGCAGCACCAGTTCGGTGGCCTGAGCAGCAGTAAGCATACGATACAGTCGATAGGAAACAGTGAAAACTAACCCACGAATGTCGAACTTCGGCGCGACGAAACCGCCGTCAGGCGGGTTTAAAGTTTCGGGTTCAACGTTTAAAGTTCAACGTTGTTCTGCCTGGACTATGAACCTTTAACAGTAAACACCAAACTTTGAACTAAACGAATGAACTCATTCTCCCACATAAGCCCCGAAGGCGACCCGGCAATGGTCGACGTGGGCGCTAAGGCCATTAGCCGCCGGACCGCCCGCGCCCGCAGCGTGGTCGTGCTCAACGACGAAATTATGGCGCATTTCGCCGGTCAGGATATTGCGACGAAGAAAGGGCCGGTGTTTCAGACCGCGATCATTGCCGGAACAATGGCCGCCAAACGCACCGACTCGCTGATTCCGCTGTGCCATTCGCTGGGGCTCGACAACTGCCGCATCACGATCCATACGGAGGGCCTGACCGCCGTTGTCGAGTGCACGGTGTCGACGGAGGGCAAGACGGGGGTGGAGATGGAAGCCCTCGTTGGCGCATCTGTCGCGGCCCTGACCATCTACGATATGTGCAAAGCGTTTTCGCACGACATTGTGATTCAGGAAACGAAACTGATGGAAAAAACCGGTGGCAAACGCGATTTCAACCGAGACAAATAACCCAATCGACAGCTCTGTTCCGCCAATCAACGGGCTGGTGCTAATTGGTGGGCGCAGCCTGCGGATGGGTGCAGACAAAGCCGGTCTCGTGTACCACGGCAAGCCCCAGCGCGAACACCTCACCGACCTGCTGCGACCTTACTGCCAGACGGTTTACTGGTCGGTCAACGCGGAGCAATTCGACGCTTTGCAGCAGTCACCCGTACCGCTATTACTCGACGTCGAGAACCCACGACCGGGACCACTGAACGGCATTCTGGCGGCCCTCAACCACGACCCCGCGTCGGCCTGGCTAATCGTGGCCTGCGATATGCCCCTGCTGACCGACCGGTCGCTGCGGGCGCTGGTCGCCGGGCGCAACCCGACCTGCATGGCGACGGCCTTCTACGATACTGATGGACAGTTTCCCGAACCGCTGCTCTGCATCTGGGAACCCGCCAGCGGGCCCATCGTCCGCGACGCCTTCGGCCGGGGCATGGTGTCGCCCCGTAAGCTGCTGATGCTGAACCCAACGGAACTGCTGCCCGCTCCCGACCTGCGAGAGCTGACCAACATCAACAGCCCCGACGAACGTAGCGAACTGGGTCTTTGAAACAAGCCGCCGGGATCGCTGTTGTTTGTGAACAAACACCTGATCAATGGCTTCTTTTCGCTCCTGGCTGGTCACGGCCGGTTCACTCCTGTTGGGCACAGCTGCCACGGCGCAGCGTGCCGACCCACCACCGACACTACGCGACTTCAGCGAGCAGCGCATTCGCCACCAGAAAACGCTGGGCTACGCGCTGGGCGGGTACGCACTCGCGAACATTGCCGTTGGGGCTATTGCAGCCGGGCAGACGCAGGGCGAAACCAAAGCCTTCCACCAGATGAACGTTTACTGGAATCTGGTGAATCTGGGCATTGCGGGGGCGGCTGCTTTCAGCCAGCGGAAGCAGTCGGGCGAAGGCGAAACGCTGGCGCAGGCCGTCCGACAGCACGAAAACATGAAGCAGGTGCTGCTGGTCAACGTCGGCCTCGACGTGGCGTATATCATGGGCGGACTGTATCTGCGGCAGCGGGGCCTGACCAACGAACTAAACGGGTTGGCGAACAAAGCCGCGCGGCAGCAGGGTTACGGCACGTCGATTATGGTGCAGGGTGGCTTTCTGTTCGCCTTCGATCTGGTCAACTACCTGATTTTCAAACGTCGGGGCGACCGACAGGAAGAGCAACTGATTCAGGCCACCTCGTCTGGAGTGGGGCTTATCCTGCCGATTCGGTAGCATGAACCAATCGATAATGGCCACTGTTTTGCGGTAATTTACAAATCGCTACGCAGCCATGCAGTTGAATACGAGTCATGTATTTCAATCGTTTGTCGATCAGGCAATCGATGTGTTACGACGGGATACCGAAATGCTGGCGCTGGCCGTTGGCGGATCGTGGACGACCGCCCGGATGGATACATTTTCTGACCTTGATCTGGTACTGGTCAGCACGCGGCCCATCGCTCCCAATCTGGCGAGAATGCGGGCGGTGGCCGATAAACTGGGCGTCATGCTGAGTGCTTTCCGGGGCGATCATGTGGGGGAGCCGCGTTTGTTGATTGCGCTGTATGATAATCCGCTACTGCATGTCGATATTAAGTTTCTCACCACTCCCGAATGCTATGATCGGGTAGAAGACCCGGTCGTCGTATGGGAGCGGGATCGTATTCTGACCAATATCATCCAGCAATCGTCGGCTTATTATCCCGGGGTTGATTTTACGTGGATCGAGGACCGATTCTGGATATGGGTACACTATGCCCTGCTCAAGATTGGCCGTGGTGAATACTTTGAAGCCCTCGATTTTCTGTCGTTTCTACGAAGCCGGGTCATTGGTCCGCTCATCCAACTCAAAAATGGTCAACTGCCGAATGGGGTGCGCCGGATCGAGATGACGGCTACGGCTGATGACCTGGAAAACCTGCGTCAGACCGTCGCTACGCCCACTTACATATCACTTGTCGACAGTCTGAAGGCCAGTATTCGATTGTACACAGACCTACGTAATTTGCTGGCTCCCGCAGACTGTAAACCGAATCAGGAAGCCCGCCAGGCCGTCGAGCAATACATGAACAAGCAACTTGAGAGCACACATAATGCAGTTAACACCACAGAAAACTGACGACGATTTTTTGCGCGAAGCGATTCAATTGGCCCGCGATGGCATGATGACCGGGCAAGGTGGTCCGTTTGGGGCGGTGATCGTGAAGAACGGGGAGATCGTGGGTAAGGGTAGTAATCAGGTGACGTCGACCAACGACCCGACGGCTCATGCCGAGGTGGTTGCCATTCGTGATGCCTGTCAGCGGCTGGGTACGTTTCAACTTGAGGGCTGTACGCTCTACGCGTCCTGCGAGCCCTGCCCGATGTGTCTGGGAGCCATTTATTGGTCGCGTCCCGACCGGATCGTGTACGGATCGTTTCATTCCGATGCCGCCGGGGCCGGGTTCGACGATCAGTTTATTTACGAAGAGATTGAAAAACCGCGCGATGAGCGGCACATCCCGATGCAGCAAACACTGCGCAATGAGGCCAACGCCGTGTTCCGGGAGTGGGTCGCCCTCGACAAGCGAATTCTATACTAGGGGCCTTGAAAACCCGGCCGAATGAAGTCGGTAAAATGCCGTACTTTTGCTCCATTAAATCTGAACAACAAACCAACATTAACCCTTCCGACTATGCCTGGAATGGAGTTTTTCGGTGACGCCGAACGCAAGGAAATCAACGATGTGCTGGAAACGGGTATCCTGTTTCGCTATAACCACGAAGCACTGCGCAACGATATTTATAAAGCCCGCGAGTTTGAGGCCGAAGTGGCCAAATTAGTCGGCGCAAAATACGCTCACGCTGTGTCGAGTGGGTCGACAGCCGCTTTGGTAGCGATGGCAGCTGCCGGTATCGGAGCGGGCGACGAAGTCATCGTACCGCCGTTTACTTATATCGCCACCATCGAGGCCGTGCTCATGATCGGTGCGTTGCCTGTCTTTGCCGACATCGACGATACGCTTTGCCTGAGTGCCGAAGGTATTCGCAACGCCATCACGCCAAAAACGAAAGGTGTTTGTCTGGTCCACATGTGCGGGCAAATGGCCGACATGGACGCAATCATGCAGGTCATCAACGAGCATAATCTGGTGCTGGTTGAAGATGCTGGTCAGGCGATGGGCGCGAGCTATAAAGGTATCTGCACCGGTCTGTTTGGTAAAACGGGTGCGTACTCGTTCGACTTCTTCAAAATCGCGACGGCGGGTGAAGGCGGTATCATGGTCACGAACGACGAAACGGCCTACAAACATGCCGACTCGTATTCCGACCACGGCCACGACCACATTGGCAGCAACCGGGGCATGGAGCAGCACCCAATTCTGGGCTTCAACTATCGCATCAGCGAACTGCACGCGGCCGTTGGGCTGGTACAGACGCGCCGGGTGCCGGAAATTATCGAGAAAAATAACGTCCACAAAAAGCAACTGATGGCCACGCTGGGCGAAATACCGGGCGTATCGTTTGCCCGCATTCCCGATGCAGACGGCGATTCGGCTACGTTCCTGAACATGCTGCTGCCCGACACGGAATCGGCTGCGCGTGTGGTAACTGAGTTGAACGCGGCTGGTGTGGGCGGCTTCAACTACTGGTACACCAATATGTACCACTTTATCAATCAGTGGGACCACATCAAGCAGATGCGGACGGCTTCGGCCCTGCCCATCGAGAAGTTCGGTGCCCCGCAGGATTACAGCAACCTCGACGTGCCCGGCGCGCAGCAGACCATCGGCCGACTGATTTCATTTGGCGTCCGCGCCACCTGGACAAGCGAGGAAGTAGCCGCGCTGGCCGAAAAAATCGGTGCCGCCGTAACGAAAGCGATGTCTGTAGAAGCGTAAGATGCCGACGCTGTTTATTCACGCGGGGTTACGCTTTTTCTTTGTCATGTTCGATTTACTAAACGAGCCGTTTCACGTACACGTTGGCGATAAAGGAAAGCGGTTGTGTAAATATTGGATTTTCGCCGACGGAAGTTTTGAACTGGCTGACAACAGTGGCTTCCGGAAGCGCGAATTAAATGACATTGAAGCAACGTTAATCGAACAGATGCGATCAATTCAGGAAGCTTATGGAACCTACTGCGCAAAAAATAACATCGCTGTTAACTACCGGACAAAGCGCACTATCTGATGAAGTAAAAATCAGTGAGTTGCCCGAATTAGTGAACGTTTGGGTTGACGAGCAACGAGTGCACTTTGATCTTGCTGATGGGCGTTTGATTGCCTGGCCAATTACCTGGTCGCCGTTACTGACGAATGCCAGCTCCGAACAGCGGCAGCAATTTACGTTTTCGGCGTACCATGTGTTCTGGGATGATATCGATGAAATCGTTGGCGTGAAAAATATTCTGTACCCACCGGCTCAACTGGCTGCGTAAGCAAGTTAGCTGATGGATCACTAATCAGTAAGATGCATAAAAATTTTAAAGGCGTTGAAAAGACCGTCTACGGACGGGGAAGTTTCAATCAGCTTGACGATATTCTGGCTCCGGTGCGGGCCGAAAACAACCAGTACTTCGTGTTTCTGGTCGACAATTATTTCAAAGGTAAGCCGCTCGAAAATCGCGTGCCCGCCCACGACCATGACCTGGTGTATTACATCAGCGTCGAAGAGCACGAGCCAACGACCGAACAGATCGACAGTCTCCGCGACGAGATTCTGGCGCAGAAAGGACTGCCATCGGGCGTCGTCGGGATCGGTGGCGGCAGCATCATGGACATTGCTAAAGCGCTTTCGCTGATGCTGACCAATGAAGGCTCATCGACGCTGTATCAGGGTTTGAATCTGATCAAGAAGCCGGGCATCTACCACGCGGGTGTTCCGACAATTTCGGGGACCGGCGCGGAAGTGTCGATGACCGCTGTATTAACCGGGCCGGAGAAAAAGCTTGGTCTCAAGTGCGAGTGGACGGTGTTTAATCAGATCGTGCTTGATCCTGAACTGATCGCGTCGGTGCCGCGCAACTGGTGGTTCTACACCGGCATGGACACATACATTCACTGCATCGAATCGGAGAATGGGCGGTTGAATAATGCCTATTCACACGCCTATGCCGAGCAGTCGATGAAGCTGTGCCGGGACATTTATCTGGGCGAAAACTCGGGTCAGACGCCGGAGAATGACGATAAACTGATGGTGGCGTCGCTGATGGGTGGCCTGAGCCTGACGTACTCGGAAGTGGGCGTTTGCCACGCGCTGAGCTACGGACTGTCGAAGATTCTGGGTATGCGCCACTGCTACGCCAACTGCATCGCGATGAACCATCTGGAAGACTTTTATCCGGAAGGGGTGAAGGAGTTCAAAGAGATGGTGGCGTACCATCAGATCGACCTGCCGCAGGGGCTATCGAACGACTGGAGCGACGATATTCTGACGCAAATGGCGCACGTTTCGTATGGCCTGCCGCACATGTGGCTGCACGCCATCGGCGACAACTGGCAGGAAGTCATCACCATCGACTCGCTGAAAGACCTGTTCCGGCGGATGTAAGGTTGAGGTTGAAAGTAGTCTGAAAAAAGCTTTCAAATGCTTTTTGTCATCCCGACGTAGGAGGGATCTTCGGTAGCAGGCGATTCTTCTTGCTACTATCGAAGATCCCTCCTACGTCGGGATGACAAAAAGAAATACGTTGACATAGAACAACAGACAACTCCCCTAACTGGTTGTTGAAAACTTGCCGACCCAGTTACTGGCGGCTTAATTAATTTTGTTATGTCTCAGAAAATCGTTCGCGTTGGCGACATCGAATGCGGGTCGGATGAGTTGTTTCTCATCTCGGGGCCGTGCGTTATTGAAGACGAAAAAATCATGATGACTGTGGCTGAGCAGCTTCGCGAAATTCAGGAGCGCGTCGGCATCAAGATCATCTATAAATCGTCGTTTCAGAAGGATAACCGGTCGAGCCTGAACTACTACAATGGCCCCGGTCTGGAAAAAGGCATTCAGATACTGGCGAAAGTAAAAGAGCAGTTCGGTTTCACCCTGCTGACCGACGTGCACTACCCCGATCAGTGCGCTGCGGTAGCCGATGTGATCGACGTGATTCAGATTCCGGCTTACCTCTGTATGCAGACGATGCTGGTGACAGCAGCGGCCAAGACCGGCCGGGTGGTCAACGTAAAGCACGGGCAGTTTCTGGCACCGGAAAATATGAAGCACCCGGTGAAGAAAATTGAAGATTCGGGCAACGATCAGATTATTCTGACCGAGCGCGGTTTTACGTTCGGCTATAACGATCTGGTGGTCGACCCTCGTTCGTTCTACCACATGGCCCGTACGGGATACCCCGTCGTGTTCGACGTTACCCACGCGATTCGGAAGTACGGTATCCCGTCGGCCGATGCGAAGGGTGGTGCTCGCGAGTACCTGCCCGTACTGGCCCGCGCCGGTGTCGCTGCCGGTGTCGACGGTCTGTTCGTCGAAACGCACACCTGCCCCTCGGAGGCACTTTGCGATGCTGCCAGCCAACTCGACATCAAGTATCTGGAGGAGTTCCTGAAGCCGCTGCTCGAACTGCATGCAGTGGAAGTGAAATACCGGAACACCCTACCCGAACTGGCGTAATATACCAGGCATAGCCGGTGTAGTGTAGCTTGGTGTTTTGTGTAGCTTGGACGTCTACGTCCGGGCGGACGCGAAGCGGCCTGTTAGCTGCCGCCTGCAAAAGTTGGCCTGACGGCCACCCGGACGTGGACGTCCAGGCTACACGTCGTACAAGCATAAAGAGTTAATGAATCATACCGAACAAACGTTTACCACGCTGGGCGGGCAATTTGTAACGCCCGTCGATGCCCTGACCGAGAAGCTGCGTGCCGTGAAAGCGGTCGTGTTCGACTGGGATGGGGTGTTTAACGATGGGGTTAAGACGGGGTCGGGGAGCAGCAGTTTCAGCGAAGTCGATTCGATGGGTACGAACCTGCTGCGCTTCGGTTTCTGGCTGCATCACGGCGGTCAGTTGCCCGTGGTCGCCATCATCACCGGCGTTATCAACGAGCTGGCCGATGCGCTCGTCCGGCGGGAGCATTTTCACGCGTGCTACTCGCAGGCCAAGCACAAAGTCGACGTGCTGAAGCATTTGCTGGATCAGCACGGACTGCAACCCCGCGAAGTCGCGTTTTTCTTCGACGATGCCCTCGATTTGTCGGTGGCGGAAGTAGCGGGTGTACGGGTGATGGTACGTCGGCGGGCGAACCCGTTGCTGACGGATTACGTCGTGCGGCATGGACTGGTCGACTACCTGACGGGTTGTGAAAGCGGGCAGTGGGCCGTGCGCGAAGGCTGCGAAATGATGCTCGGCCTGCTCGGTCAGTTCGATACGGTGATGAATGAGCGGCTGCGCTACAAACCCGTTTACGACCGGTACTACGCCCAACGGCAGGCCATCGAACCCACATACTGGACCGTTGGCCCCGACGGACCGATTCAAAAATAGAGCCGGTATACGGCTTACAGTAGTCGGTTTACGGTGATGAACTGCCGTAGCCATTGGCTGTAAACCGAAAACCGTATACCGAAAACTATAAACCGAAAACTGACAATGATCGTCGGCATTATTCCCGCCCGTTACGGCTCGACCCGCTTTCCCGGCAAACCCCTGACCGACATCGGCGGTAAGCCCATGATTCAGCGGGTGCTGGAGCAGGCGCAGAAAGCACACCGGCTCGATGCTGTCTTCGTGGCAACCGACGACGAGCGGATTGTCGCGGCTGTGGAAGCGGCTGGTGGGCGCGCCGTGATGACCCGTACGGAATTGCCAAGCGGTACAGACCGGTGTCAGGAAGCCTATCGCAAGCTGGTTGACGATGGTACCTTGCCCGACGATCCGGCCAATTACATTGTCAACGTACAGGGCGACGAGCCGTTTCTGAACCCCGATCAGATCGATGGGTTGGCGGCCGTGCTGGACGGATCGGTGGAACTGGCAACGCAGATGGCCCCGGTTGAATCGGCTGAAGTGCTGCTGAGTGCGAGCGAGGTGAAAATCATCATGAACGCCCGGCAGGAAGCTCTTTACTTCAGTCGGCAGCCGATTCCGTACCTGCGCGGTGTTGATCCGATGAACTGGCATCAGCACCACACCTACCACCGGCACGTGGGCTTGTACGCCTACCGCGCCGACATCCTTGACAAGATCACCCAGCTACCCATTTCGTCGCTCGAACAGGCCGAATCGCTGGAGCAACTCCGGTGGTTGGAAGCGGGTTTCTGCATCAAACTAGTCGAAACGGCCCACACCGCGCAGGCCGTCGATGAGCCCGACGACGTCGAAAAAGCCCTCCGCAGCGCACTGTGAGCGGGTTTCGGGTTCAATGTTTCACGTTTAAGGTTTACCACGTACGAAACGCGAATACAGAAGCCGCAACGTTAAACTTTGAACCGTAAACGTTAAACCAAACGAATGTCCTCCCATCACGTTGTTCGCGAGAAACAGGAACCGGCACTGCTGATTGCCAATGGCGAAGCGTGTCAGCCGGAACTACTGGGGCAACTGCTGGAGTGGAGCCCGACGGTGGTGGTGCTCGACAGTGCCATCTGGCGCGTGTTCGACCTGGGGATCAAAGTCGATGTGCTGCTCGGCGATTTCGACCGTAACCTCGACCTCGACACCATCCGGGCGCACCAGTACCCGCTGGAGATTGTTCATGCACCCGATCAGAACAAGACCGACCTCGATAAAGGAATCGAACTACTCATCGAGCGGGGGTACCCGGCGGTGAATATCGTCTGGGCGACGGGTCGCCGGGCCGATCATAGCATCACGAACATGACGAGTCTGGTGCGCTACAAAGACCGTATCCGGCCCGTTATGTACGACGATCATTCCAAAATTTTCCCGCTCGTCGGGCGGTACGAAAAGTGGTACGCAGCCGGTACGCCCATCTCGCTGATTCCCGTTGGTACCGTGTCGGGTATCGTTACGGAAGGGCTCACGTACAATCTGGGTGATGAAACGCTGACATTAGGCTACCGCACCGGCAGCAGCAACGAAGCCGCACAGGACGGCTTTGTCCGTATCGAAGCCAAAACCGGCGACCTGCTTATCATGGAGTGCTGGGATTAATCCAGTCCGAAAATAGGGTTGTGGGCGATGCGCTGATTGCTTACTGCGCTCGGACAACGGACTGACTGATGCCCGACGAAGGCCAGATATGGCGAAGTTTGCGGCTCAGGTTTGCCTGCGGTAATAATTGCAGCCACGAACAGACGATCAACAGCGCCCAGATGGGGCGGACAATCTGGCGAAGGTGCGCCGACGCACTAACCCATAACAGAGCGGCCGTTAGCAGACAGAACGTAGCGGGGGCCATCAGTCGAAGATTCGGGCCGCTGAAGGGGCTGATGGTACGTATCGCAAACAGCGCAAGCAGGTAGGTAATCCCCACAATCAGAAACAGGCGACTCAGCGCATTAATAGGCGGTCTGGATTCTAACTCCCGCGTGAAAGAGCGCCAGCGGGTGTACAAACCGGCCATCAGGATGGTTTGCAGCCCCAGCCCGGCCCAGGCCAGCACCGCCGATTGACCGGGGACAAAATCGCGGATAAACAGCACCTCGTTGAGCAGCGATCGGCCAAACAGCTGGGTCAGGACAAGGGCCGATTCGGTCGGGAGAAAACGCTCACCCCCAAACAGCGATCCGGCCATGTGGTTGTTTAATTGGAAATAAGCACGAATGCCTGACATGACCGCCAGCGAGCAAATCATCAGCCGGTGAAGGCCCCACTCGCCAATTGTCAGTCGGACGGTCTGTTGCAGCCGCGCCCGGTTCAGCCACCCAACGCCTACCAGTAGCCCCGTCAGGACGATGACATAGCCACCCACGTAACGTACCAGAAACAAAGCGCAACTGACCAGAAACAAACGGGTCAGGTGCCAGCTGGTGGGGTCGGGCAGGAATCGGAACAAGCACCAGACCCACTCGGCCAGTATGACCAGAAAAACCGTTTCGGACCAGGTCGACGCGAGTATCTTTAGGAAACTACCCAGCCACCAGACCGACAGCGTCCATATTGTCCGGGTTGTACCGATCCGGTGCATCCAGGCGAAGGCAGACAGGCTCACTGCCAGCAGATTGACGAGTTTCGACGCCCACAGGACGGGCAGAGTCGTCAGAAACGAAAGCAGGGCGACGAGTGCCGAATAACCAATGGGAAAGATGCCGTTCCAGACCACCCGATTCCCTTCATTGATAACGTACCCTTTCCCGTTGAGCAGGTTGGTTGCCGATTGCAGATAATACCCCGAATCGATACTGGTAAATCGGTTTGGGTTGAGGGCGCATAGCCCCAGTGTCAGCCCGCTGGTCAGGAGTAATAAATAAGTGAGTGGACGTGGATGGCTCATGGTTGCAGGATCAGACGACCCGTAAGCGGTACGGCCAGCGTCGGTGAGTCGGTTGCGTCGATGCGGAAAATATACGATCCGACGGGTAAACGGGTACCGTGGGCATCGGCACCGTCCCACACCCACTCGTTCAGCCCGATACGCCCGGCCACGGTCAGCGTCCGGACCGTCCGGCCCGTCAGATCCTGGATGCGCAGCGTTGCCGTGCTGGGCGGTGTCTGGCCGGATAGCAGCAGCGAAATACGAGTCTGGCGCCCAAACGGGTTAGGGTAAGCCGTGGCCGCGCGTGGCTCGGGCTGCGTCTGCACGGTGAAATGAATCTGGTAGGGAGCCGCCTGATTGCCGCTCAGGTCGCTGCCCCGCACCTCGAAGGTGTACAAGCCATCGGGCAGGGGCGTGGGCGGCTGGTAGTGAAGCTGAAACGCATTATCGGCTCCGGCGGCTGTCCAGCTTACTGTGGAACCGCGCAGACTTAACCGTTCGTAGGGGCAGCTCGCCGATGTACAGGGGCGTTGCAGGTACAGCTCCAGATTGGTTGTGTCGGTGCGGAGCAGGCGGGTGTTATCGTCCCGAAGCAGCACATCGACGCGGGGCTGTGGCGAAACGATATCGCCGTCGGTGATGTGGAGTCCGTCGAACGAAACGTCGAGAATAGGGGCGATCTGATCGGGGGTGAACGGTAAACCACTCGCCGGGCCAGCAGAACTGATCTCCGCCCGATTGTTTGCTTTCGATGACTCCGTTATGCGGTCGTCGGGGTCGAGTAGAAGCTCGAAATAAGCGGGGCCAGTGGTGGTTTTTTCATTTGGCAGCACCCAGCGCAGGGTATCGGCGTAAAGCGGAGCCGGGCGGGTAAAGCGTTGTTCCCGAATAAGTTGCCCCGCTGCTGTATACCGCCGGATACGCACGGACAGGGGTATGTTTGTCGTGCGGCCGTAATTGGCTATGATACCCGCTAGCACTACTGAGTCGGAGCGCGCGGTCAGCGAATCGCCCCGGTTGCCGGTCAGGCGCAGGCTGCCGGGCAGGATCGCCAGGTCGGGCCGGGCAAACGGAAAAACGGCCACGGCCGGGTCGCCCTGTAGCGTCAGTTGCTGGGCCGTCGTGATCGCGTAGATCGTGTTGTTGGCCCGCAGATAGCGCCGGATGGCTTCGCGCTGAATCAGACCGATGGGCCGGGCGACATACTGACTGTCGGCCAAAAGGCTGTACAGTTGATCGGAGTATGTTTTCAGGGCAAAGGGGAAGCCGTTGTAGGTGTGCGCCAGAAACAGCACCGCCCCCTGTTGGGCGTGAGTACCCAGTCGGTACCGAAAGTAGGCCGGCCAAAGTAGAAATTGCCCGATGCGCAGCCGTTCACCAGCAGAAACGGGTACCGCCCCGCGTTGCGATACCCCAGCCGGTCGTCGCTGACAAACCCAATGTCGATGTCAGCTACGTCGAGGCTGGAATGGCCGAACATCGAGATCATTCCCACGCCCTGATTGACCAGATTGGTGATTTGCAGGGTTTCGACCGGGTTATCGGTTTGCTTCGATACCGTCGTCACCCGGCTGCCCACGTAAGGCTTTTCGATGGCCTGCCTGAATTCATCGACATAGCCCCGGAACGCCTGTAGCTCGGCCCGGTTGCTGCCACCGCTCAGGTGCAGGCCATTTTTGCGCCACAGCGCGGGCTCGTCCGTATTTTCATGGGCCTGCACCTTCGCCAGATAGTCGAGCACGCTCTGGGAGCGAATGGCGTTCAGCCGGCCGATTGGCATGGCTGGAATGTTGGTCGCTTCACCGTTCAGCCCTTCAACCAGCCCCAGATCTGAGCCCGGCCAGCCCGCGTTCGGAATCAGGTCGAGCAACGGACCGTTGGCGTTTTTGCGGATGCCCTGCGGATCGCGCGACTGCCCGATCAGGAACATGAATTTTGGCCCCGTTCCGCCAGCGAGCATATAGGTCGCAAACCGCCTGATTGCCAGCGGGTGCCGCTCGCCGTAGCTGAACTGATCGAATAAGTCGCCAATGTTCACGGTCAGCGTATCGTAACTCCCCCCGGCCAGCGACGCCCGGTAAGCGGCATAGGTCTGTACCGGGTCGGTGGCTGCACCGGCTGGCTGACGCAGCAGGGGGTGCGTAACGATGAGGTAGTTGTGTCGTGCCGGGTTTATCTGCCGAAACCGTACGGGTGTCAGACCCGTCACCGGGCGGGGCTGACTGCTGACAAACAGGCGTCGGCTGGTCTGCGTATTCAGAACGACGCCCCGCCAGTGATCTGCTGCGTTAGTGCCAACCATACTGACCGCGTCGGGCGTGCTGATGTCGAAAACACGGGTACCGGATGGGCTCCCCGGCAGGTCGAGCAGGCTGCGGCCGGTGGCGGTTGGGCGTAGTTGCAGCCATTGATCGGCCGGGCCGGTTGCCGTAATGCGCTGCGGGTAGCGAAGCGTCAGATACGAAACCGACGCTTCTTCACCCGATTCGCGCGGCTGAGCCGTCAGCAAAACCTGTTTAGTTGTCGAGAGATCGGTAGCCGACAGATCGGCTTCAAACCGGCTGGTGACGTAGTTGTCAAAGGCAGCGTTGCCCAGCAGGCGCAGCGAACCCGCCGACGCACCCGCGCTAAAGGCAATGCGGTGGGCCGTCGGCGTTCGACCCACAACAAGCCAACTGGCATGCGGGGAAGCGGTTGCCGAATCAGCGTAGTTGGTGAGGTTAACCGTCTGATCGTAGCGGTCGGTGGACTTCAGAATCGGCCCGGTCCAGCCCTCGCCCGCGTCGTACCCACTCAGAATGGCCCCATTGCTGGCCGTGGCCCCCAGGGGGTAGATCGTTCCGGGCGGGTAGGTCTGGGTGAACACCCGCCGTTCTTCAGCCCAATGCCAGGGTTCGGGGGTCAGACTTTTCTCATCCGTATCCGTGTACGTCGCCATGCGTCGCCCCGGTTGTCCATCTGTTCGGTAGGTCAGAAAGTAAGCCGTTGTGTCGCTGAACAGGCTGTAGTAGGGGTGGGGCATACTACCGGCCGGGCGGTAAAGCAGCGAATCGGGCGCACCGTCGTTGCCTTGTCCGTAGAAGTCGATGTAGTCGGCGGTGTCGAATCGGCCATCGGCTTCGCCAGCGACGTAAATAGCCTGTTCGATGCCCCGATGAAACAGCTGAATCGCTGCCGGATTCAGCGATGATACAGGCCAGCCAGCCTTTTGGAGCTCTGCGGGCGTGATGCGGTACAGGCCCGGTTGAACAACGGGTATTTTCAGGTAGGTCTGTTGATAGCTGATCCACTCATTGCCCGTCCGCACCGACTGACTCCAGCTGGTCTGGATGGTAAGCAACAGAATGAATGTCAGGAAGATACGGTGCATAAGGTTGCAAGCTCGACAATCGCGTGCACACTTCGTGCCGATCTTGCCTATGATTTACCATTCGGGGCGCAATTGCAACCGTTCATCCCGGAAATCAGAATAATCTTAAAAGGTACTTTGCATTGCATAGTACCTTGTGCCTATATTTGTCAATATAAAGAGCGAAAGAATGAGAGAGTGAAAGAGCGAAAGCTCCTCGACCTGCTGCTTTCGCTCTTTCGCTCACTCACACTTTCGCTCTTTAATCTTATGAATATCGAAAATGCACAGGTGCAGATGCGGAAGGGGATTCTGGAATTCTGCATCCTCCACATCATATCGCGGGGCGAAGTATACGCGTCCGATATGCTCGATGAGCTGACCTCTGCCCGGATTATGGTGGTGGAAGGAACGCTGTACCCCCTGCTGACCCGGCTTAAAAACGCGGGGCTGCTTGACTATAAGTGGGTCGAGTCGACGTCGGGGCCACCGCGTAAGTACTACCTGCTAACCGATCTGGGCCGTATGTCGCTGGAAGCGCTCAACGATACCTGGCTGGAACTGGCGGAGTCTGTCAATGCCGTCATCAGCAAAACCGATCAGCACAAAAAGCCCGGCAACGGGTCGGTTCCGGTCGAGATTCCGGTTACACCAATCACGCCTTCATCCAACGCTTAACCTTCCTTTCTGTAAAACGCCATGAAAAAGACCATAAGCATCAATATCAGCGGGGTTATCTTCCACATCGAGGAAGATGGTTACGACAAGCTGAAACAGTACCTGTCGTCGGTGCAGCAATATTTCTCGACCTACGAAGACAGTCAGGAAATTGTGACCGACATCGAAAACCGGATCGCTGAGAAGCTGCTGGCCAAACTTAAAGCGGCTGACAAACAGGCGGTTTCGTTTGAGGACGTTAATGAGCTTGTAGCAACGATGGGCTCCGTTGCCGACTTTGAAGCCGTCGAGGAGGAAGAAGTGCTGGTATCGAGCGGGGGGCGCAACTCGGCTACGGGTAGCCGTCAGGTGCCGCCGGTGGGTGCGTCGTCGGCGACCGGCGGTAGCACGACCGGTAACGTGCCGCCCGCTGGCGACTACGGTCAGCCGCGTCGGCTGGTGCGCGACCTGCGTCGGAAAACGCTGGGTGGTGTTGCCGCCGGACTGGCCCACTATTTCAACGTCGACGTTGTCTGGATTCGGCTGCTGTTCGTTGCGCTGGTCGTGGGCTTCCCGTCGCTGGCGGGGGCCTCGGGGCACAACGGCGATGTTACGGGCCCTGTGTCTGGATTTGCTGTGCTGCTGTACATCGCCATGTGGATTGCGCTGCCGGGTAGCACGGGTATCGAGGAAGACAAGACGATGAAGAAGTTTTTCCGTAACCCCGACGATAAAGTACTGGGGGGCGTAGCATCGGGTATTGCGGCTTATTTCGGCGTCGATCCCGGTATCGTGCGGTTGTTGTTTGTGCTGGGTATCGTGTTGTTTGGCGTTGGTTTCCTGCTGTATGTCGTGCTGTGGATAATTTCTCCGGCGGCAAATACCGTGACCGAGAAAATGGAGATGCAGGGTCAGCCTATCACGCTCTACAACATCGAAAACAGTATCAAACAAAGCCTGAATATCAACGAGTCGCCAAACAACGAAACTGGCTTCACCCGTGTGCTGCTGTTTCCGTTTCGGGCCGTAGCCATGATCCTGAAAGGATTAGGTAGTGCGCTGGGACCGTTTCTGAACGGCGTTGTTACGCTGATTCGGGTATTATCCGGGGTGATACTATTGCTGCTGGCCTTCGCCGGGATGATCGCCTGTCTGGCGTTTCTGGGCGCGGCAATCGGGCTGAACACGGTGCAGACGGGTAATTTTCCCCTGGAGATGATCCGGGCTGATATTACGATGCCGATGGTGCTGTCGGGTGTTGTGGCCGGGCTGATTCCTGCTTTCGGGCTGGCGGTGCTAGGGGTGATGCTCATCACGACGCGGCCGGTGATCAGTAGCCGTGTGGCCCTGTCGCTGGCGGGCGTTTGGCTGGTGGCGCTGTTTATCCTGGGTGGTACAGTTGCCCCACTTATCAATAGCTTCCAACGCCGGGGCAAGGTGGAAGAAACGGTCATGCTCAACACGACCGGTGGAATACCGACGTTCGCACTCGACGATTCAGATGCCGATTGGAAGCCATCAATCGAGTTGGAAGGCTATGAAGGAACGGCGATTCAACTGGTGAAAAAGTACCGCTCGCAGGGTAGTAGCCGTGACGACGCGCAGGCCAATGCCCGGCAACTTCGTTACCAATACAGCATACGGGATTCTGTGGTGCGATTTGACGACGGTGTGGCGCTGGCTCCGGGGGCGCATTTCCGGGCTCAGGACCTCGACATGACGCTGCGTATTCCGTACGGCACGCCCTTTCGGATGACTGAAGCCTTCGCTCGCTTTATACGCAACGAGTTTGGCAGCAAAGAACTCGACCGGATGGAAGCCAGCGTGTGGTCGTTCACGAAAGAAGACGGCCTGACCTGCCTGAATTACCCCCGCGAACGCAACCGTAGCTATGACAGTGAGGACAACGACGTTACCGACCTAACCGATGAAGTACAGAGTGCCGTTTCTGACGAACTGGGCGACGACTTCGATGAAATTGGCGACCACACCCGGCAGTTCACAGTACGCGAATTCTCGAAAGTCGACGTGAGTGGTGCGTTTGTCGTGCGGTTCCGCAAGGGCGATCAGTATAAGGTGGTAGCCGATGGCAGCGAAGACGATCTGGACGATGTCGACGTGGAAGTAACCGGCGAAACGGTCAACGTGTCGATGAAAAAGACGGGGGTGTTCAACTGGAACAACCGGCAGCGCATCGGCCTGACCATCACGGTGCCGTCGATCGACGAACTGAAACTTTCGGGAGCCTCGAAAGCAAACCTGACGGGATTCGGCAACTATAGCAACCTGGGTATTTCGATGAGCGGTGCCTGCCGGACGGTGTTCGACGGTACGGTACAGGATTTGTCAGTTGACCTGTCGGGCGCATCGAATCTTGTGCTGCGGGGCCGGGCTACCAAGTTCGACGCTGAGCTCAGTGGTGCCAGCAAGATCGAAGCGGAGCAGATGGAGATCAGCGACGCCCGCGTCGACGCCAGCGGAGCCAGCCACGTGAGCTTGGGCAACGTCCCCAAACTTGAATCAGAAACCTCCGGCGCGAGCAAAGTAACCCGGCAGAATGATTGAGTTATAGAATAGTTGAATGACAGAATGATTGAGTGATTGAATAGCAGGATGCACCAGCTCATTCAATCACTCAATCATTCATTTGCTATATGTGTACACGTGTCCCATCCACGAGGAAGAGCTTGCAGGAGAATAAATGTGCCGAAATTCGGCTTTATTGATTCGTCCCTGCTGGTCAAAGATGAGCCGATGCTCCATGTTCGAGCTGGGTTGCTCGTAGCAGTTGAGGTCAATACAATTACGCTGACTGGAACTGATCCTGTTGTTGCGAGTGCCGAAGTTGTAAGTTGGAAATTGAAGCGGTACTTGTTGGGCCCATGTGTTAGAATACTGGTCGTAGGTGTACGTAATGTGTACGGTCGTGTTGGGCGATGACTCCATGAACTGCTGCTCCTGCGTGATGTTGCCTTCTTTCCATGTTGCCTCATAGCGACGGCCGAACGAGTAAGACAGCCGGGTTGTCTCAAGCTGGCCGGTTGCATCGTAGTGAAATTCATGGACTTGGTTTAGCCTACCCCGCGTCGTCTGCCATCCCGTTGAACTGGTACTTATTCCGCTATACTGTAGCGCCATAACCAATTGCCGCTTTTGATTGTGGCGGTATATAGTCATACCTACCAGGCCGACTGATGATGGTGATCCGTTATAATCACCAAAGCCCAGATAGCTTCGCTTAAGCAAGCCGTCGTAATAGTCACCTAATTGGTAACTATCGTATCCGTACGATAACGGTTGATAGATGCCGGTCAGATTGCCAGCCCCGTCGTATGTGTACGTAATAACTGAGGTAGGAGTGGTGGTCGATGTCATGCGGATAACCCGACCAGACGGACCGGTACCCAGTTGCGAGACGCGGGAGAAATCGACGGTTGCTGGAAAATCAATCAACGAATCGCTGGCTGTAATAGCATACAGGCTAGTCGTATCGTCAACTGGCTGTGGATCGCCTGGCGAACAGGCATTCAGGCCCATTACGACCCAGAAAAAGAAGTGTAGATGAACATTCCGCATGACCAGCGAATGTATTGAATAACACGACAACCGCGCAACTAATTGACTAAGTGGCCTGTACGCCAGTTTAGTCAGTCGGTTGCGCGGTTGTCGTGTCTTCGCCGATTTTACACCTCCCTCGCGGCTTCGCGCTGGGTTTCGATCTTGTCTTTAATGACTTCCTTTTCCTGACTGCGGTTTTCGCGTTCGAACACTTTGATCAGCACCACGAAATAGGAGAGCAATAGCGGCCCCATCACCAGCCCCAGAATACCGAAGATAGGTACGCCCAGCACGATACCGGCCAGCGTAATCCAGGGGTGAATGTCGCCCATGCGCTTAGCCAGCGCGATGCGCAGCAGGTTGTCGATGTTGATAATGACGATAGCGCCGACCAGCAGAATGCCGATACCCTGCGTGGTATTGCCCTCAGAAATCTGAATCAGACCCGCCGGTGCCCAGACAATAGGTGTCCCCAATACGGGGATAAACGCCATAAAGAACGAAACGACTCCCCAGAAGGGCGCGTCGGGTACGCCAAAAATCCAGAGTGTTGCCCCCGTCAATGCGCCCTGTACCAGACAGACCAGTGCCTGCCCCAATACGTTGGCATTGACGTTGTTTTTCAGTGATTCGCCCAGCTCTTCCTGCGTGTCTTTTTTGAACGGCAGGTACTTTTGGAGGCCTTTCTCGAAGTCTTCTTTCTGGGTAAACATGTACCACATCGTGAAAAACATCAGGCCGATAATCACGATAAAATCCAGGGTACTGCCAGCAATAGACGGCAGCAGTCGGCTGGCATAGGTTCCGGCCTGCGACAGTGCCGTGCGGATATTTTGCTGGCTGGTAATCTCATACCCAGTCAGGTCTTCGATTTTCTTAGCCAGGGCCAGAATCTGATCGCTGTGCTGGATGTAGTACTGAATTCGGCCAACCAACAACAGGCTGAGCGTCAGGAACGGCATGATGATGACGAACAGCGAAAAGAGAATCAGCAGCGTAACGACCAGTGACCGGTTCCAGCCACGCTTGATGGCCAGCGCGTTGAACCAGGGGAGTAGCACGACGTAGAGAATGCCCGCGCCGAGGAAGGCGGAGATATATCCGCTGAGTCCGAAAACGATGAAGCCGCCGATAATAATCAGGCTGGCGATGAGCAGCACCCGCTGCTGTTTAGTAGTATATATGTTGACCATGAGCGAAAACGCGGTGTGTCTATGGTGATGTACAGGCACCTAACCCGCTTTTACCCCTCAATTGTTTTAAGGACGCCTTAAGCTCAGCATTCGGTGGCGCTCAGGGCCAGCCCGGCCTCCGATGTTTCCTTGTACTTGGTCGACATGTCGCGGCCGGTTGCTTTCATGACTTTGACAACCGCGTCGAGCGAAATTTTCTGCTTGCTGGCCGACCCTGCCGTGGCCAGTAAAAAAGCGTTATAGGCTTTCACCGCGCCCATCGCGTTGCGCTCGATGCACGGGATCTGCACATAGCCGCCAATCGGGTCGCAGGTCATGCCGAGGTGGTGCTCGATGGCAATTTCGGCAGCTGCTTCGATCGTGAGAATAGAGCCGGTGGGCTGGGCACAGCGCGTCAGAAAAGCCGCTCCCATTGCCGATGCCGTACCGATTTCGCCCATGCACCCCATCTCTGCCCCGGAGATGCTGGCGTTGTGCTTGACCAGAAAGCCGATGACGGCCGCTGCCAGCATCCCGCTCCGTAGCGTCGCTTTATCGTAATGAAACTGGTGCTTAGCCAGGTACGTCAGCCCCGGAATAACGCCCGACGCCCCCGACGTGGGTGCCGTAACGACGATGCCACCCGCTGCGTTTTCCTCCGATGCGGCCAGACAATACGCATTCAGGAAAATGAGGAAACTGTCGGAACGGAGTGCCGGGCCGAGCTGTCCCATGCCCTTCGCCTGCCGGTACAGCTGAGGTGCTTTGCGGCTTAGCTTGATCGAGCCGGGCAGGGTACCGTTGTGCCGTAGTCCCCGCCGGACGGCCTTATGCATGAAGTCGAGCAACTGGTCGATGCGGTGGTTGATTTCGCTGCGTGTCCGGCCGGTCAGGGCCATTTCGTTGGCCATCAGCAGCGCATCGAGCGGCAGGTTGTGGTGGGCGAGCTGGGCTTTCAACTCGGCCATTGTTCCGTACGGATATGGTACAGATACCGTTGCCGGGTCAACGACGGGCTCGCCTTTGCGGATAATGAAGCCCCCACCGATCGAATAGTATTCTTCCGAATAAAGCGTTTCGCCCTGCTCCGTCAATCGCAGCACCATCGTGTTGTGGTAGGGCGAATCGTAGCGGACGCGCTCGAAATGAATGTGTTCCGGCCCCAGCGCCACTGTCTTACCACCGATCTGAATCGCGTAGGTCTGCGAGGGGTCGCGGAGCAGGTTGAGCAGTGCCGCCGGGTCTGTCGATTCGGGTTGCCAGCCCAGTAGCCCGGCCACTACGGCCCGGTCGGTGCCGTGCCCTTTGCCCGTCGCGCTCAGCGACCCGTACAGATGCACGTGTATCGCGTCGGCGTGGGCCTGCTGGCCGGCGGGCAGCGTAGCCAGCCGTTCGCGGAAATCGAACGCGGCTTTCATGGGACCAATCGTGTGCGAACTCGACGGGCCCGGCCCAACTTTGAACAAATCAAAAATGGACGTGGTAATCGGACTGACAGGAAGCATGTCGATGAAGGATCAGAACGATAAAGGTAATGCTTGCCTGATCGAATTGTCTCTGTCTTAAACAGCATCCCGGCTGTTTGAGATAATAATTACTTCACCGGCTGGTCGAGGCCCTGAATCTGAGCCAGATAGTCGGTTGGCAGTAGAATGCGCTGCACTACCGATCGCAGTCGTAGCGCATTCAGCACCTTATACAAACCAATGCTGTGGGGCAAAATCGGGTCGGGGGTCAGGTCGAGTGGTGCGCTCACCTGCATCGGCACCAGAATCGACTGTACGCGCCGGAGCAGGTTGTAACGCCAGGTGCCCAGCTGCTCGTGATACCGCCGAAACAGCCGGTCGGTAAACTCACTGCGCGCGAGGTCGTTGTCGAGGTGATGGTGCCGGTCGATCTGCCAGTCGGTGTAGTTGGTGGGCAGATCGGGAACGCCCATCCCGGCCCCTACGGCCCGAAACGTCTGAAACAGTTCTTCGCGCTCTGCGTCGGTCAGGGGGCGGTGCAGCAACTGGTAAGCGCGCTCGGAATAATCGATCAGCATGTACAGCACGTCGCGATAGGCCCAGTCGGGAATGCTGTACCCCCGGTTCTGCTCGACGCCCTTATGGATGACACGCATCCGGTCGATGGCCTGCCGGGCACGCTCGTCGGGAGCAAAGACAATCTCCTGCGCGTAGCGAACCGTCGAGAACAACCGGGCAATGGGATCAGCCGGAAGCCGACCCGTAAAAAACAGCCAGTCGACAGCTTTGTTGAGCGCAAATTCAGCCGCCGATCCAGCAAAAATCAGCAGGATCACGTCGGCGTCGCCCCATATTCGACGTACCACCGACCCCGGCCGGACGAAGTAATTCATTGAGTTCAAGGTTTGATGTTTACCGTTTAAGGTTAGGCGAAAGCAACGTCAAACGTTAAACATCAAACCTTAAACGAACCGTCACATTGCCAATACAACGAATTCGACGCGCCGGTTCTTTTGTTTGTTTGCCTCTGAATCATTGGGGGCGATGGGCTGCGTGTCGCCAAAGCCGTGAACCCGAAGGCGACTTTCGGCAATGCCGTGCCGCGCCAGATACGCCCGAATCACGCTGGCCCGGTTTTCCGACAGCGCCTGATTCAGCCGCCGGTCGCCCACATTATCGGTATGACCGACGACCAGAATTTTCAACTGAGGAACGGTTTGCAGGGTCTTCACCAGCTTGTCGAGCTGCGGGTATGATTCGGGGCGGAGCGTGTAGGTACTTTGCTCAAAATAAACGTCGTCGAGCTGAAACGACTGGTTGACGGCCAGGTTACGGAACACTGTGTCTGGTTTGGCCGTTGGGCTGGTTTTGGCCCGTTCGGGGCTGACTGTCGGCTGCTGCCTGTCGAGTTTGATGATGTATTCGTAATCGTGGCAGGTATCGCACGACACCACCATCAGCTCTTCGGCTTCGTGGTAGCCCGGAGCCATTGCCAGCACGTCGAGCGTATCGGTTTGTGTCAACACAAAATTGAATGACGATGTGCTGGGGCTGGTGAATACCTTGCGGGCCTGAATGGCCGTAACCGAAAATTGCGCCGAGATTACCGCTTCCGTCTTACTGTCGACCGCTTTAAGGGAAAAAAGCGTGCGTGAAGGCTTTTTCAGCGCCACCGACTGACCGTGGCCGGGCAGCACAAACAGCAGGAGCACAAAGGCAAATAGAACACGCATAAGTAACAGATGTAATCGGGGTAATGTATCAAAAGGAATGCCGGAATTGACGGCCGTTCGGGGATGAATATACGTGCATTGGCCGTAGAATGCGAGTCTGCGCCGAGCCCGTCGTTGGGGCAATCCGGTTAATGTAACCGGACTATTCTGTTCGGGGCTATGGTTAAAGACAGGCTATGCCGTACTTTTGAACCAAAGCCTGAACGATTACATGAAACTTTTTCGCTTCGGCCCCAGCGGCCACGAACGCCCCGGCGTCGTTCTCTCATCCGGTCAGTCGATTGACGTAACGCACTTCGGCGAAGACTACGACGAATCGTTTTTTACCACCAACGGCCTGGCCCGGCTGGCGCACTGGCTCGACTCTCACGCGCAGAACTGCCCGGAGGTGTCGCCCGACGAACGGTTTGGGTCGTGCGTAAAACGCCCCTCGAAGATTGTCTGCGTCGGACTGAACTACGCCAAACATGCCGCCGAAACCAACGCCCCCATCCCGGCCGAACCCATTCTGTTTTTCAAGGCAACAACGGCCCTGTGCGGCCCCAACGACGACGTGGTGATTCCCAAGCGGTCGGAAAAAACTGACTGGGAAGTTGAACTCGCTATCGTGATTGGCAAGCGCGCCAGCTACGTGGAACTCGACGAAGCGATGGACTACATTGCCGGGTATGCGCTGCACAATGACTACAGCGAACGCGCCTGGCAACTGGAGCGTGGCGGGCAGTGGGTGAAGGGCAAAAGCGCCGACACGTTTGCGCCCCTGGGTCCGTATCTGGTCACGACCGACGAGATCACCGAACCCAACAAGCTTCCCCTCTGGCTGACGCTCAACGGCGAAAAACTTCAGGACTCGAACACCGACGACATGATTTTCGACGTACCGACGCTGGTCAGCTACATCAGTCAGTTCATGACCCTGCTGCCCGGCGACGTTATCTCGACGGGAACCCCCGCCGGTGTCGGTCTGGGTCTGAAACCCCAGCGCTACCTCAAGCCCGGCGACGTGGTCGAACTCGGCATCGACGGCCTCGGCCAGCAAAAGCAAACAGCAGTAGCGTTTACTTAAAAATGAGTGAATTAGTGAATGAGTGATTGAGTGAATATTCTGCGTCAGCCTTATTCGCTCAATCACTCATTCGCTCATTCACAATTGACTATGACTATCGACGCGCATCAGCATTTTTGGCATTATGATCCTGTGCGGGATAGCTGGATTACCGACGACATGGCGGTGATTCAGCGCGACTTTCTGCCCGAAGATCTCGAACCCGTACTGGTGCAGAACGGTATCGACGGCTGCGTGGCCGTACAGGCCGATCAGTCGCTGGCCGAAACGCAGTTTCTGGTGCAGATGGCGCAGACCTACGACATCGTAAAAGGCGTTGTCGGCTGGGTTGATCTGACCGCGCCCGATCTGCGGGATCAGTTGAGCGAACTGGCGCAGTACCCGGAATTGAAAGGCTTCCGCCACGTAGCGCAAGCCGAGCCTAACGATTTTCTGGCGCGTCCGGCTATCGTAGCCGGTATCCGGCAACTGGCGGAGTTTGGGTTTACCTACGACATTCTGATTTATCCGAATCAGCTGAAAGCCGCGCTGCATCTGGTTCGGGAAGTGCCGGAAGTCAGCTTCGTCGTCGACCACATCGCGAAGCCGTACGTCAAAACAGGGGAGATCACCCGCTGGTCGAACTTTATGACGCAACTGGCCGCGCAGCCCAATGTGCAGTGCAAACTGTCGGGGCTGGTAACCGAAGCCGACTGGCAGAACTGGAGCAAGCGCGATTTCTTTCCGTACCTGAACGTTTTGTTTGATCGCTTCGGCCCTGACCGGCTTATGTTCGGCTCCGACTGGCCCGTTTGTCTGGTTGCAGCCAACTATACGCAGGTTAAAACGCTGATCGAGGAATACGTCGACCCGTGGGGCAGCGACGTTCGCGACAAGATTTTCGGCGCGAATGCCGTATCGTTTTACCGGCTGTAACGAACTACGTTGTTTTGCCCTCGTTGGTACCGGATGCCCCCTCACCGGCAGCGGCCGACCGTCCCGGCCCCTCTCCCAAAACGGGAGAGGGGAGCAGTACACTCCTTTTTTCTCCCCTCTCCCGTTTTGGGAGAGGGGTTGGGACGGTCGGCCGCTGCCGGTGAGGGGTTTCTGCCGGTGAGGGCCTTTTATACCTAAACCAATCATTTCTACACTATGGCATTGCCAACACCAACCACCCCCGTTAAAATTAAGCCCGGTTCGGGGGGCAGCTACGGGCTGGCGTTTGCGCTGGTTACCAGTCTGTTTTTTCTGTGGGGACTGGCCAACAGTCTCAACGGGTCGCTCATCAAGCAGTTTCAGATCGCCCTCGACCTCAACCGGTTTCAGGCGGGGATTGTCGATTTTGCGTTCTACCTAGGGTATTTCTTTATGGCCCTGCCAGCGGGTTACGTTATGCGCCGGTTTGGCTATAAGCGCGGTATCCTGCTCGGGCTGATTCTATACGGCGGGGGGCGTTTCTGTTCTACCCGGCGGCCGAAGCGCGGGTGTACGGCTTCTTTCTGGTCGCGCTGTTTACGATGGCCTGCGGCATTGCCTGTCTGGAAACGGCCGCTAACCTCTACGTAACCGTGCTGGGCGACCCGGAAAAATCGGAGTGGCGGATCAACTTCTCGCAGTCGTTCAACGGTATCAGTATCATCATGGGGCCGATCATCGGTGCCCTGTTTATTTTCTCGAAAACGGAGTACACCCCCGAAATGCTGACGGCGATGGCCCCGGCGGAGGCCGAAACGATCCGGGTGCAGGAAGCCCTGTCGGTGCAGGGGCCGTATCTGGTGATCGGGACGATTATCGCGCTGGTGACGCTGCTGTTTGCGTTTACGAAAATGCCCGAAGTGGGTGAGGAAGAAGAAACCAACAGTAATGTGTCGATCGGGCGGCTGTTTCGGCACCGGCATCTGGTGCTGGGCATTGTTGCGCAGTTTGCCAACGTCGGGGCGCAGGCCGTGCTGTGGGGCTACTTCGTCGATCTTAAACTCGACTTTTCGCGCGATGTTCACTGGGGGCCGGCACTCGGCTTTATGCACCTGATTAACGGCCTGACGGGTAACGAAGGCGGTCAGCTGTCGGCAACGCAGATTGCTGGTTTTCACGCGTCATTTGCGCTGGTGCTGCTGATGCTGGGCCGCTTCGTCGGTACGTTCCTGATGACCAAAATGCGCCCGAATCTGGTGTTAGCGATTTTCTCCGCCGTCGCCGTCGCGCTGGTTGCCATCGCCATTACCGTTGGCGGATTGACCGCTGTAATCGCCCTGAGCTTCGTGTACTTCTGCCAGAGCATCATGTTCCCGACCATCTTCGCGCTGGCGACGAAAAATCTGGGTGCTGAATCGAAACTGGCGTCGTCGCTGGTGATTATGAGTATCGTCGGCGGGGCCGTGATGCCGCTCGTAGCTGGTGGCTTATTCGCCAGCGGGGCTGTCTACGCGCTGATCGTACCGCTGGTGTGTTTCGCTTACATCGTGTTTTTCGCGGCCAGTGGCTACAAGATTACATCGACTGACCTGCGCACGCCCAACACCCCACCCGAACTCGTTCCCTGATATGCGTTACTGCCTCGCCCTCGACCTCAAAGACGACCCCGCGCTGATCGCCGAATATGAACGGCAGCACGTGCAGATTCGCCCCGAAATCGACGCCAGTATCCGTACGTCGGGTATCAACGATATGCAGATTTTTCGGGTCGGCAATCGGCTGTTCATGATTATCGAAACGGACGAAAACTTTTCGTTCGACACCAAAGCGGCTATGGACGCGGCCAACCCGGCGGTGCAGGAGTGGGAAACGTTCGTCAGCACGTTTCAGCAGCCATTACCCTTCGCCAGACCCGGCGAAAAGTGGGTACTGATGAAGCAGATCTTCGCGTTGTAGTCTATCGGCGGCTATACCCATCCATGCCCTTCAGAAGTAGGGTTGTTGAGACGATAATGACTGATTCAGCCTTGTAACATAAACTGCATCTGGAATATGGAAAAGGATAAGCCGACGAAAAAAGACATTCCTTCGTTGCTGCTAGAGGGCGTAAAACTAGGCCACCGGCGACTGGTCGAGCAGGCGAAACGCGAGGATGATACACTCGTCATCATGCGCGACGGCAAGATCGAACATGTGCGGGCGAGGGAACTGTAGCGTTTGACATACTACCAGTCGGTAAATCACGCATTACCAAATCAGAAGGGGTCCCGGTCAGCAATAAACCATATTGCTGACCGGGACCCCTTCTGATTTGGTCTAGACCGGATTGAGGAACGCCTTTTTCGTCATGCAGTGCGGGCGGTTCTGGCAGAGCGGTCAATTACTGTTTTATCGGTAGTCGCTGCGCTTATACGGTGGCCAGACTAAACGGCAATTTACGGATGCGCTGACCCGTCAGGTCGAAAATGGCGTTGGTCAGGGCGGGGGCGAAGGCGGGTAGGCCCGGCTCACCGACACCACCCGCATCGGCGTCGTTGTCCATGATAAACACGTCGATGGGCGGAATATCGGTGATGCGCGGCATCTGGTACGAGTAGAAGTTTTTGTCGACCGCCATCCCGTCTTTAAACGTTACTTCATGCTGCGTGGCTGCGCCGAGCGCCATCACGATACTGCCCTCAACCTGCGCCTTTACGGTGTCGGGGTTTACGTACCAGCCGCAGTCCATCACCGCCCAGACGTGGTCGATTTTTACTCCGCCATCCGGGTTTTTCGATACTTTCACCACCTGCCCGACGGTGCTGGAAAAGCATTCGGTAATGGCCATGCCATAGCCCTCGCCCGGTTTGCGGCTGTTCCAGCCCGACACCTCGGCCAGTTTGTCGAGTTGCTTCTGCACCCGTTCGTCGGGTAGGTGCTCGCGCCGGAAGGTCATTGGGTCCTTGCGGGCTTCGTGGGCCAGTTCGTCCACAAAACTCTCGTAGGCAAACCCGTTGGTCGACGCGTACACCGACCGCCACCATAGTACCGGCATGGGTGTTTCAAACGGTACGTCGGCGATGCTCAGGTTTTTGATGCTGTCGGTGTAGGGTTTGAGAAAACCTTCGTCGGTGCTGTCGTTGGGTTTGTCTTTGGGGGCACCCATCCAGTGACCAAGATTCTGACCCGCCATCCGCAGTTTAAACGCGCTGATTTTGCCGTCGGCGAGCGCACCTTCGCAGCGATACGAAACGCCGGGGCGGAAGGGCCCCTGCGTGGTGTCGTCTTCCCGCGTCCAGACGACCTGAATCGGTGCACCGACCGCTTTGGAGATAAACACGGCTTCGTGCGGGTAGTCCATGAACGCCTTCCGGCCAAAGCCACCTCCCAGAAAAGTCATGTTGACGATGACTTTCTCGCGGGGGACGTTCATTTCTTTGCTGATGGAATCCTGCACCCAGTCGGGGGCCTGAATCGGTCCCCAGATTTCGACCTTGTTGGCCTGGTAATGCGCGGTGCAGTTGAGCGGCTCCATACAGCTATGAGACTGGTAAGGTGTTTCATACACCACGTCCAGCTTCGTTGCTCCCTTCGCCAGCGCGTCGGTCACGTCGCCCTGCTTTTTGAGCGACAGCCCCTCTTTTGTTTGCAGGGCTTCCTGCTGCCGCTTATATATCTCGTCGGTGTTCAGGTGCTCGAACCCGCTGTCGTCCCAAACTACTTTCAGTGCTTTTTTGCCCTGCAAAGCCGCCCAGGTCGAATCGGCGACGATGGCCACGCCTTCCCGGTACGTGCTGTAGACCAGCATCTTTACCTTCAGTACGTGTTTGACACCGGGTACTTTGCGGGCGGCTGTGTCGTCGAAGCTTTTCACCTTACCGCGCATCCGGGGGTTCCGTTCGACAGCCGCGTAGAGCATGCCCGGCAGGGTTTTGTCCAGCCCGAAGCCCGCTGTGCCGTTGGTTTTCAGCGGGGTATCGGGCCGGTGCAGCGGCTTACCAATCTGCTTGTAGTCGGCCCGTTTTTTCAGTACCACATCTTTGGGTGGTTCCAGTTTGGCGGCATCGGCAACCAGCGTTCCGTAGTTCGCTTTCTTACCCGATGGCTTATGAATTACGTGTCCGGCTTCGGCGTAGCAGTCCGCAGCGGGTACGCTCCACTGGTTGGCTGCGGCCTGAATCAGCATTTCGCGGGCGGTAGCACTCAGTTTGAGCAGGTTCTTGTACGAGCCGCGAACCGTCGAGCTGCCGCCGGTGATCTGACTACCGTATTTTTTGTTGCCCTGTGCGAAAACGACGGCTACTTCATCAAGCGCCACTTCCAGTTCTTCGGCAATGATCTGCGGCACGGCCTGATACGACCCCTGACCCATCTCGGCCCGGTGATCGGTGATTGTCACCTTGCCCAGCGCATCGATGCGAATCCAGGCGTTCATGTCGGTGCCGAGGTTCGCAGTCCCGGCCGTGTTGATAATCTCGGCCTCTTCGGCGCGGGCAGGCAAATAAAGACCCAGCGAAAGCATGACCCCGGTCAGGCCCGATACTTTCAGGAAATTCCGGCGGGAAACGGGTTGCGTATCCATAATCGGTTCAGGGTTTGGGCGCAAACGCGCCGGTTTTAATCCAGGTAGTCCAGGCTTTGGTAAACTCGGCATGACTCAGGGGCGGCAGCGTACGCCCTTCGCCGGGGTTCCAGCCCGCCACCACCAGCCCATCGTGTGCGTGTTCGAGCAACTGCTCCCTGTTTTTACCCCCGTTCTGTTTGGGGTCGATCAATTGTTTCGCCAGCTGATTCGGGGTGCGTCCCTGAAACACCATGCGGGCCGTGGCCGGAGGCAGGTGCCAGTTGGGGTTGCCCGGCGGAGTATGCACGCCCGGCAGGTTGGTGGGCTGGTGGCAGTTGGTGCATTTCATGGCGTAAATGCCCTTGCCGTCGGTGCCGCGCCGGGGTGCCATAGCGTGCAGATGGCTGTCGTCGCCCTGGAGCGGAATGTCGCCGGCGGGGTGGCAGTTCATACAGCGCGGACTCATCAGCACCTTATACACGCTGGCGAAGGCTTTCACCGACGTTACGCTGTCTTTTTGAATGGGTGCCACGGCCAACGGTACCGGCCGCATCACTGGTTTCGCTGGTTCGGTAAATGCCGACGTACCGACGGCGGTCGCGAACAGACCCGCCGATAGCAGCGCCATCAGTTTCTGATTGAGCCAGTCGGGGCGGACCAGTTGGGAAGGATGTTTCATAGATACTGGAAAAAGAAAACGCAGGCGGGCGGTGACCCGGATTGCTTATTCGTTGCTGCTGCTCACCTTGCGGTCCACACCGGCAGCCGCCATGTGAATCGCTTTGCGGACGCGCAGGTAGGTGCCACAGCGGCAGATGTTCCCGGCCATAGCCGCGTCGATGTCGGCGTCGGTGGGGTTGGGGTTGTCGCGCAGCAGCACGGCCGCCGACATGATCTGCCCGGAGTGGCAATAGCCGCACTGCGGTACGTCGATCTCCTGCCAGGCCAGTTGCACCGGGTGGTCGTTGTTTTTCGACAGCCCCTCGATGGTGACGATTTTCTGCCCGTTGGCCCGGCTGACGCGGGTTACGCAGGACCGCACCGCATCGCCGTTCAGGTGGACCGTACAGGCTCCGCACTGCGCCACTCCGCAACCGAATTTGGTGCCTTTCAGCCCAACAACATCCCGGATAGCCCACAGCAGGGGCATCTGCGGATCAGCCTCGAATGAGTACTCCTTACCGTTGATGGTGCATTTTATAATTGCCATAGCTGATACTGTCGAAAGATGCTAACGCGGTTTGATCGGCTGTCTTTACCCGCGGATACGAGCCGTAATTCTATACGAGTCAGCCAACTGAGCAGATGCCAAGTTACTACGCTGTAGCGTGACAAGCAAAACCGGTAGTCAGGCTACAACCGCGTCAGGTGCTGGCGGGCGACGTTCTGCGGAATCGAAGCGGAAGATCACGCGAGTCAATCAATGGGAGCTGTATCGCTGTCTGCGTATCCGGTACACCGTCAGGCCGCTGGGCGATGGTTCTGTACAGGTTTTTGGTTACACTAATCGAGCTACCGGATGTCGAATAGTTGCCGCTCAAAATCTGCCGCTACCCAGGTGTTAGCTGCGGAAAACTCGTAGATGCGGGAAAAGAGCCGTTGTATTTCCGCAATACTAGTTGTTGATATGAAGCGATGGCGGGCTAAGATCCGTACAGCGATGCTGCGCAACCATGATCCATGAACAAAGCTGACTGTGTTGCTAGGGAAAGCAGATAAATATATAGTTTCTGATAAAAAATAGTCAATTTCTATTAAATCGATACTTTCTTTTATAAAGATAGTGCTGTATAATTGCACTTAAATTTTACAACCGATTGCATAAAAGTTGTTTAAATCGTTGCGCAAAATCAGTATTCCCGCCGGGCCTGCCTGCTTTAAGAACATACACTGCACGCGGTTTATCCGGCGGGCCGATCTAATCGGCCATCTATTCCGAGACTAACGGATTATACGAAAATCTCCCCTGCCAACCAGTTACACTAACCAACTAGCCAATGCACAGCGTACGTACATCAATTTATGAATGTGTCTGGAGTACACATTAACCCGGCACGGATACCCAGCATACGTTTTCAACCCCCAAACTTTGTAACAAGTCTATACTATGAGTCTACTTTATCGATCAGCTACGCCCGGCAAATGGGTAAGCCCCAGACGGGCGGTGGGGCTGCCCAGTCTGCTGCTGTTGGGCATAATGAACAGCACCTTCGCCGGTAACAGCGGCATAAGCCCACTTCACAATCAGTCAGCTTTTATATCGATGCATACCAGCCGGATCGCGGGTCTGGACGTGCAGGATGTGCAGGTTTCCGGCCGGGTTGTCGACGAGAAAGGGGAGGGGCTTCCCGGGGTGAACATCCAGATCAAATCGACGACGCGCGGTACAACGACGGACGCCAGCGGTAACTACAAACTCACCGTACCCAACGGAGCGGTGCTGGTGTTTTCACTGGTTGGCTATGCCGCTAAGGAAATTACGGTCGGTTCGCAATCGGTGATCAACGTCAACCTGTCCCCGGACGACAAGACGCTGGACGAGGTCGTTGTTGTCGGCTACGGGGTGCAGCGCAAGCGCGATATCACGGGTTCGGTAGCCTCGGTCAATGAATCTACTCTGAAAGAGGTTCCTGCGCCCAACCTGGTCAGCCAGCTGAAAGGTCGGGCGGCCGGGGTGTCTATCGTCAGCAATGGCACGACACCGGGTTCGCAGGGGCAGATTCGTATTCGTGGTAACCGGACGCTGACAACTAGTCAGGGCGGAAGCGACGGTCTGGACGGTCCGCTGGTCGTGGTCGACGGGATTCCGTATGGTGGTCTGAACGACATCAACCCTGACGATATCGTCAATCTGGAAATTCTTAAAGACGCGTCGGCAACCGCCATCTACGGGTCGCGGGGATCGGGCGGGGTTATTCTCGTGACGACCAAGCGGGGGAAAGTGGGTAAGCCTGTCTTTACCTACGACGGCTACCATGGCGTAACCAACATCATGGGCAAGTACAACGTCTTCAACGGGTCTGAGTACGCTCAGTTCAAGTCCGATGCGGCCAAGTACAACCGCTCGTCGCCCGGCACGACAGCCTATCCGCTGACTCCGAAAGAGCAGGAAGCATTGGCGGCCGGTGTGTCGACCGACTGGCAGGATCTGATTTACCGCTCCGGCTTCATGACCAACCATCAACTGGGTATGACGGGGGGCGTTGAAAACACACAGTATTCGCTGGGCTTAGGCTATTTCAACGAAACCGGAGTTATACCGGGGCAGGACTTTACCCGCGTGAACATCCGGGCGACGATCGATCAGCGCCTGGGTAGCCGGATCAAGTTCGGGCTGAATACGCTCAATACCCTTACCTATCAGAATACGCCCGGCGGTGGCGGCATTCCGGGCGGTCTGGTGAGCCTGACGCCACTGGCATCGCCTTACAATGCGGATGGCTCCGTAAACCTGTTCCCGGCGGAGGGTTCTATCGATGCGGCCCGGATCAGCCCGCTGACGATTCTAACCAAAACGGATTCGTACCTGAACCGCACCCGTTCGTTGCGGACGTTCAACAGCCTGTATGCCGAAGTAAATCTGCTGCCGGGGCTGCGCTACCGCTTCAACGCCGGTCTAAACTACAGCCAGTCGGCCTTCAATGGATACAACGGCCCGCTGACGTATTTCAACCAGGCAACGGTGCAGTCGTCGTCCAATGCCGAAATCAGCAATACCGAATACTGGGACGTCAACATGCAGCACCTGCTGTACTACGACAAAACGGTGGGCAAGCACAAGATTGGCGTTACCGGCCTGTATGAATACACCAAAAACCACTCGCTGGGCAGCCGCTTCACGATCACCGGGGTACCCGCCGATTACATCAAAACGGCCAACTTCTCGCTGGCTTCCGGCACACCGGTAGCAGCCTCTGACTTCGGAAACTCGTTTGCCGAAACCGGACTGCTTTCCTACATGGGTCGGGTAAACTACAGCTACAACGATCGCTATCTGCTGACCCTGACCCTGCGTCGGGATGGTTCGTCGACGCTGTCGCCCGGCAATCGGTACTTTAACTACCCGGCTATCGGCGCGGGCTGGAATATCATCGAGGAGCCGTTTATGAAGAGCGTTCCGGTGATTTCGAACCTGAAATTGCGGGGTAGCTGGGGTCTGGCGGGTAACCGGAACGTGGGCGCATATGCTACGCTCGGCGCGCTGTCGGCTGGTTACTACAACTTCGGTCTGGGTACGGCCGGTCAGCAACTGGCCTACACCGTAACCAGCCTGCCTGCAACCAACCTGGGCTGGCAGTCGACCGCGCAGCTTGACCTCGGTATTGATTTCGGTTTCCTCAATAACCGTATTACGGGATCGGTTGATTACTACCACCAGAAGACGAAAGATATCCTGCTATCGGTGCCGCTGCCAGCCAGTAACGGTGCTGGTTCGACCCTGAAAAACCTGGGCGCTACCGAAGGCCGTGGACTGGAAACATCGCTGACCGTCGACATCTTCCGAAACCCCAAAGGCTTCAACTGGGGTGTAGACGCTATCTATTACTTCAACCGGGAGAAAATTACGCAGCTCACGACGCCAACCGAACAGGCTAACATCGGCGCTGGCTGGTTTGTCGGCCAACCACTTTCGGTGATCTACGACTACAAGAAAATCGGTATCTGGCAAACGTCCGACAAGGAAAACGGCACGCTGGCCAAGCAAACCTCGCCCGCTCAGCAGCCCGGCCAGATTCGGGTGGAAGACGTCAACGGCGACGGGAAGATCGATCCGTCTGACCGGCAGATTCTGGGTAACTTTCAGCCCAAATTCGAAGCGGGTCTGACCAACCGGTTCAGCTACAAAAACTTCGACCTGTCTATCGTGACCTTCGCCCGTATGGGTATGAAAGTGGTGGTACCGTACCTCACCGGTAACTCGGGTGGCGGTGGCGGCTTCGCTTTCTTCAACCAGGCTCGCTCCAACCAGGTGAAAGTCGATTACTGGACGGAGACGAACCCAACCAACGCCTTCCCGGCCCCCGACGCCAACAACGCGGTTCAGTACTTCGCGTCGACGCTGGGTTACTACGATGGGTCGTTCATCAAAATCAGAAGTATCAACCTGGGCTACACGATTCCCACGCAGTTTCTCCGGAAGGTGCGGGTAAGTTCGGCCCGGCTGTACCTGAACGTCACCAATCCGCTGATTCTTTACTCGCCACTGGTGCGCGACCATCTGGCGGTTGATCCGGAAGGCAACGGCTACGCTTCTTCGACTGTGGCTGCTCAGGGAGCGGATACCGGAACCCAGGCACGCCAGATCGCCATTAACCTCAACAACCCGCCCGTTCGGCAATTTACGTTCGGTGTAAATCTTAAATTCTAACCTCGAACCTACGATGAAAGCAATAAAATTTTGTGCCGTGCTTGGCCTGACGGCAGTGCTGAGCACCGGTTGCGAAAAAATCCTGGAAGAGAACCCACAATCTCAGATTGTACCGTCGTACTTCAACAGCGCATCGGGCGTATTGGGTGGTATTGCCGGTGTCTACAACGATATCCGCGGACAGTGGGGTACCGAAGGCTTCACTATTGAAATGCAGGCCGGTACCGATGAGTTTCTGCGCGGGGCCAGTGCGGGTAGTTCTACGGCTTATGACTACAACGGTCTGAACGGTAGTAACTTCGGGTCGGCGTGGGGAACCGCCTTTCAGGATATCAATACACTGAACGGCGTACTTCAGTACGGGCAGACGGTAGATCTGGCCGATGCTACCCGCAAGCAGTATCTGGCTCAGGCCAAATTTTTGCGCGGGTTCTGGTATTTCTATCTGGTACAGACCTGGGGCGATGTTCCGCTGCACACGCAGTTTATCACCGTGCCATCGCAGGCGGCTTCGCGCCAGCCCGTAGCGCAGGTGTACGAACAGATCATCAAAGACCTGACCGAAGCCGCTGCCGACCTGCCCAACACCCCGACGAGTCCGTTTCTGGGTAAAGCGGCTACCAAACCCGTCGCGCAGCTATTGCTGGCCAAAGCGTACCTGACGCGGGGCTGGCTCAACAATACGGCTTCTGATTTTACGCAGGCCGCGTCGATCTGTGCGGATATTATCGCCAACAAATCGTCGTACGGACTCGATCTGTGGCAGGACTATGGCGATGCCTTCAATCCGAGCAACGATTACGGCAAGGAAACCATGTTTGTGAGCGACCACGTGCTCGACCCAAAGTACGGCTACTATACCGTGGGTGGAGCCGCCGGTGGTGGTGCTGCGCAGAACCTGAGCCCCTGGTTTACCAACTGGAATTACCCCAACACGAGCGGTGTCAATTCCTTCAAAAACGCGTCGGGTGGGTTGGTCAACAACGGAACCTCGGGGATGATCCGGGACTCGTACTATGGTCGTCCGTATGTGCGGATGCGGCCCAACAGCGACAAGCAGAAAAGTGGCGACAACGTCGGTAAGAGCTATTTCCTAGATCAGGCGTTCACCAACCGGACGGTAGATTCCCGGTTTGCCAACTCGTTCTACACGGTGTATATCTCGAATACGTCGATCACCAACGCGGCCAACGCGGCCAACAACCAGCGGGGCATTGGCTTCACGACGGTGGTGGGGCAGGATACGGCTGTTTGGCTGCCGGACTACGAAGTAACCGGAGCCCCGCAGTTTGTGGGTACGCGTCCGTTCAAAGGCATCGTGGTGCCGCCAAGCCTGTGGAACAACGGTATTTTCCCGGCGCTGAAGAAGTTTATGGACCCCAGCCGGGGTGCCAACTTCAACGATCCGTCGACGCGCCCGGCTGTGCTGTACCGGTTCGCCGACGTGTACATGACGGGGGCTGAAGCGTACTTCAAAGCGGGCGACAACACCAAAGCTGCGGCCCTGATCAACGTGGTGCGGCAACGGGCTGCGTATCGCAGAACAAACACGGCCGCTCAGAACGCAGCTGCCGTAACGGCCATGACGATTCAGCCGTCGGACGTAACGCTGGATTTCATTCTGGACGAGCGTAGCCGCGAGTTTTTCGGCGAATGGCAGCGCTGGCATGATCTGGTTCGGACCCGTTCGCTGGTGCGTCGGGTGAAAGCCTGGAATCCGGAGGCAGCTCCCTACATTCAGGATTTCAACATGCTACGGCCGATCCCGCAGTCGCAGATCGACCGGGTTGTTGATGGTCCTGCATTTAAGCAGAATACGGGGTATTAATAGCTAACGCATAAGTAAAGGCTGTCCGCAAAATCGCTTTTGGGACAGCCTTTATTTTTTGCGCAAACCCACCACCTGCCACAACGTATGAAACACCTTTTCGGCCTGCTGCTGACCCTGATAACTACGCTGGGCTACGCTCAGACTGCCAACCTGAAACTTTGGTACGATAAACCCTCGGGAACCGTCTGGGAGAATGCGTTGCCCGTTGGGAACGGGCGTCTGGGCGCGATGGTCTACGGCAACGTGCCCCAGGAAACGCTTCAACTCAACGAAGGCACCGTCTGGAGCGGTAGCCCCAACCGCAACGACAACCCCGATGCAAAAGCGGTGCTCCCCGAAATCCGGCAACTGATTTTCGACGGCAAGCAGAAAGAAGCCGAACAATTGGCCAACAAGTCGATCATTACCAAAAAAACGCACGGGCAGATGTACCAGCCCGTCGGGAACCTGCTCCTGACGTTTGCCGGTCACGACACCTTTATCAACTATTACCGCGAACTCGACATCGAGCGGGCCGTCGCCAAAACGACCTACAAAGTTGGCGATGTGACCTACACCCGCGAAGTCATTACGTCGCTCCCTAGCAACGTGCTGGTGGTGCAGCTATCGGCCGATAAGCCCGGCAAGCTGTCATTCGTGACGTCATTTACGAGCCTACACCCCAACGCCCTTATCAACACCACGAACCGCAACGAACTGATGCTGGCTGGCACCACCTCCGACCATGAGGGGGTACCCGGCAAAGTAAAGTTCAAGAGCTTAGCCCGCATCAAAACCACCGGCGGCACGGTGTCGGCCAACGGGCAGACGCTGGTTGTCGACGGGGCCACGACTGCCACGATTTACCTGGCCATCGCCACCAACTTCGTCAACTACAACGACCTGAGCGGCAACGAGACGGAGCGCGTAACCGCCACGCTCGACAAGGCGTTTCGCCAGTCGTATGCCGCCCTGCTCAAACCGCACGTAGCCGCTTACCAACGCTATTTCAACCGGGTTCGTCTCGATCTTACGTCGACCGACGCGGCCAAACTACCGACTGACGAACGGCTGAAAAATTTCCGCTCTGTCAACGACCCGCAACTGGTTACGCTCTATTACCAGTACGGTCGGTATTTGCTCATCTGTTCGTCGCAGCCGGGGGGCAGGCGTCCAACCTGCAAGGTATCTGGAACCGGAGTATGCGCCCGCCCTGGGACAGCAAGTACACCATCAATATCAACACGCAGATGAACTACTGGCCCGCCGAAAAAACGGGCCTGACCGAGATGCACGAGCCGCTGTTTAGCCTGATCCGCGACCTGTCGCAGACGGGGCAGGAGACGGCGCGGGTCATGTACGGCGCACGCGGCTGGATGGCCCACCACAACACCGATATCTGGCGCATCAACGGCCCGGTCGATGGCGCGTTCTGGGGTATGTGGACCGCCGGGGGCGCGTGGCTCAGTCAGCATCTGTGGGAACACTATCTCTACACCGGCGACCGGGCGTTTCTGGCGTCGGCCTACCCGATTCTGAAAGGCGCGGCCCAGTTCTACGCCGATTTTCTGGTCGAGCACCCCAGGTACAAATGGCTGGTCGTCACGCCGAGCACGTCGCCCGAAAACGCACCGAAGGCGCACGGCGGCTCGTCGCTGGACGCGGGCACGACGATGGACAATCAGATCGTGTTCGACGTGTTCAGCACCGCCATCCGCGTGGCCGACCTGCTGAAAACCGATCAATCCTTTGCCGACTCGCTCCGGCAGATGCGGGCTAAACTGCCGCCCATGCACATCGGGCAGCACGGGCAGTTGCAGGAGTGGCTCGACGATATCGACGACCCCGACGACAAGCACCGGCACATTTCGCACCTCTACGGCCTGTTTCCGTCGAACCAGATTTCGGCCTACCGCACGCCCAATCTGTTCAATGCCTCGCGCACGACGCTGACCCACCGGGGCGACGTCTCGACGGGCTGGAGCATGGGCTGGAAAGTGAACTGGTGGGCCAAACTCCAGGACGGCAACCACGCTTACACGCTCATCCAGAATCAGTTGACCCCGCTGGGTGTCAACAAAGAAGGGGGCGGTACGTACAACAACCTGTTCGACGCGCACCCGCCGTTTCAGATTGACGGGAATTTCGGCTGCACGTCGGGTATCACCGAAATGCTCCTGCAAAGCAATGATGGTGCCCTCCACCTGCTGCCCGCCTTACCCAACGTCTGGCCGACGGGCAGTATAAGTGGCCTACGGGCGCGAGGTGGGTTCGAGATCGTGGCAATGGAATGGACCGGCGGTAAGCTGACGAAGATTGAAATCCGGTCGAACCTGGGCGGCAACCTGCGCATCCGCACGCCGAACGAACTGAAACGGAGCAAAGGGACGCTGGCAACGGCATCAGGGACAAACCCAAACGAGTTCTACCAGACGGAGGAAACGCCCACGCCCATTGTTGCCACGTTGACTGATCCGGCCCCGGCCACCTCGCCCCTGAAACCAACCTGGCTCTACGACATACCCACACAGCGCGGCACTGTCTACACGCTGGTCGCGCAATAAACCCCCAACCCCCTAAAGGGGGCTCTGCTCACCAGTGGAACAAGCCCCCTTTAGGGCAGGGCTGTTAAGTTCTAGTTCGTTTACCCCCCAGCCCCCTAAAGGGGGAGCATTCCGCGAATGAACAGCTCCCCCTTCAGGGGGCTGGGGGGTAAACAGATCTAAGGAAATTTGGCAATAGATAACACCAAGTCAAGAACTTAACAGCCCTGCCCTTCAGGGGGCTGGGGGGTAGACCAAGTCAGCAAAAAAAGGCTCCTCCGGGGCTACCACAAACGCATACAGAAAACGATTCAATTCATGAAAAAACGCATTATTACAGCTCTTTGTGCTGCCCTGCTCGCAGGCATGGGCCAAGTAACGCTGGCGCAGACGACAACGCTGGTCAACCCCATCATGACCGGGTTTTATCCCGACCCCAGCATCGTGAAGGTGGGCAGCGACTATTACCTCATTAACTCCACGTTCTCGTACTTCCCCGGCATCCCGGTATTGCACAGCAAAGACCTCAAAAACTGGAAGCAGATCGGTAACGTCATCGAACGGCCCGAGCAGATGGATTTTATGGGCGAACGCATGACGCGGGGTCTGTTTGCGCCCGCCATCAGTTACCACAAAGGCACGTACTACGTCACCTGCACCGACATCGACCACGACGGCAACTTTGTCGTGACGGCGACGAATCCGGCGGGGCCGTGGAGCAACCCGGTGAAGCTGCCGGAAGTGAAAGGCATCGACCCGTCGCTGTATTTCGATGAGTCGACCGACAAGGCGTACATCCTGTACAACAGCGATGCACCTGACCGCAAACCGCTTTACCCCGGCCATCGGACGATTCGGATGTATGAGTTCGACGCTAAAAACCTGAAAGTTTTGGGCGAGGAAAAACAGCTTGTCAACGGTGGGGTCGATCTGAGCAAAAAGCCCGTCTGGATCGAGGGACCGCACATTATGAAGCGCAACAACTGGTACTACCTCTACGCGGCTGAGGGCGGTACGTCGGTCAATCACTCCGAGGTGGTGCTGCGGAGCAAAGACGTCTGGGGGCCGTATGTGCCGTTCGAGGGAAACCCGATCCTGACCCAGCGCGGCCTGCCCGCCGACCGCAAAGACCCGATCACCTCGGCGGGACACGCGCAGTTCGTGGAGGGGCCGGACGGTAAGTGGTATTCGATTTTCCTGGCGGTCCGGCCGTACGAGGGCAACTACTACAACACCGGCCGCGAAACGTTTATCGCCCCCCTGACCTGGACCAACGACTGGCCCATGATCGAACACGGCGAGAAGCCCATTGCCTATAGTTACGTTGGCAATTTTAAAGAAGTGAAGCAGAAAGACGCCCGTCCCCAGAACGGTAACTTCGCCTACACCATCAACTTCGACAAGACGCTCGACCCGGCCCTGCTGTTCCTGCGTACCCGCGACGACAAGTCGTTCAGCCTGGGTAAAGCCAACGGGTTAACGATGAATCTCAAGCCGGAAACGATTTCGGAAATGGGTAACCCGTCGTTCATCGGTAAACGGCAGCAACACCTGTACTGTACCGCCGAAACTGCGCTTGATTTCACGGCTAAGTCGGCCGATGAAAAGGCGGGGCTGGTCATCTTCCAGGATGAAAAGCACTTCTATTTTCTGGCCAAATCGACCGAACAGGGTAAGCCCGTGGTACAGCTTTTCAAGAGCACTAACGACAAGAATCTGGAGCTGCTGGCCCATACCCCCGTATCGGCCGACGCGAAGAAGATAATGCTCCGTATCGACGCCAAAGGCGATGCGTATGATTTCTACGTAGCCGACAAACCCAACGACTGGAAACTACTCAAAGACAAGGTCGACGGAAAGTTTCTGAGCACACAGGTGGCTGGCGGTTTCATTGGCTGCGTATTCGGCCTGTACGCTACCTCGTCGGGAAGTAACTCAGACAACCACGCGTCTTTTAACTACCTGCGGTACAGCGGCAACGACCCGATGTACAAGTAAGGCTTTACCCCTAAATCTCCCTGAAGGTATTTAGAGGTTGTTTGGGGAAGCGTTTCTGTCATCCCGACGACAGGAGGGATCTTCGGTAACAGGCGGTTTTGTTTGCTCTTACCGAAGATCCCTCCTACGTCGGGATGACAAAAAGGCAATTTCGACGCAGGAGGGATCTTCCCCAAACAACCTCTTAGGGGTAAAAATGAGGTAAACAACCAATGCTTAATCAACTATGAATCGATTCTTCGTCGGGCTGGCTTGTGTCTGTTTGGGTTTGTGTGGTTATGACACGAATGCGCAGAATCGGCTGTATGCTAACGAATTTCCGTTGCGTGACGTGACGCTGCTCGATGGACCGTTCAGGCATGCTCAGGACCTGAACGCGCAGACCTTACTCAGCTATGACGTCGACCGGCTGCTGGCTCCGTTTCGGAAGGAAGCCGGACTGCCGCCCAAAGCCGCCGACTTCAAAAACTGGGCGGGGCTGGACGGGCACGTCGGTGGACATTACCTGTCGGCGCTGGCGATGAACGCAGCCACGGGCAACGCCGACTGTCAGCAGCGCCTGAAGTACATGCTGGCCGAGCTGAAAGCCTGTCAGGAAGCCAGTGCGAAAAACAATCCGGACTGGGGCGTGGGCTATGTGGGTGGCGTACCCGACAGCAAAACCGTCTGGTCGACGTTTAGAACGGGCGATTTCAAGGCGTACCACAACGCCTGGGTGCCGTGGTACAACGTCCATAAATTGTACAGCGGTTTGCGCGACGCTTGGCTGTACACCGGCGACGAAACCGCCAAAACGGTATTCCTGAACTTCTGCGATTGGGGTATGGCCATTACGTCGGCGCTGTCGGATGCGCAGATGGAGTCGATGCTGAACACGGAGCATGGTGGCATGAATGAGATGTTTGCCGACGCTTATCAGATGACCGGCAACGCGAAGTACCTGACGGCTGCCCGGCGGTTTTCACACCACCAGCTCCTCGATCCGATGGCTGCTGGTAAAGACAACCTGGATAACAAGCACGCCAATACGCAGGTACCCAAAGCCATCGGGTTTCATCGCATTGGCGAGCTGGCCCACGACGAGCAGTACACCAAAGCGGGTACGTTTTTCTGGGAGGCCGTTACGCAGAACCGAAGTCTGGCGTTGGGCGGCAATAGTCGGCGCGAGTTTTTCCCCAGTAAAGCCGCCAGTACCGATTTCGTCAGCGACGTAGAGGGGCCGGAGTCGTGTAATACGTACAACATGCTGAAACTGACGGAGGACGTCTTTCGGGCAAAGCCTGACGCCCGGTACGTTGACTTTTACGAACGCGCCCTGTTTAACCACATCCTGTCGACGCAACACCCCGCCAATGGGGGTACGTGTATTTTACCCCCGCCCGGCCGCGCCACTACCGGGTCTATTCGACGCCCAACGAAGCCATGTGGTGCTGCGTGGGGAGCGGGATGGAAAACCACGGCAAATACGGGCAGTTCATCTACACCCATCAGCACGATTCGCTGTTTGTGAACCTGTTCGTGGCGTCGGAACTGAACTGGCGCGACAAGAAAATCAAGCTGCGGCAGACGACCCGTTTCCCTGATGAGGAGCAGACTAAACTGACCATCACGGAGGGGGCGGGCACCTTTCCGATGCTGATTCGGTACCCGTCGTGGGTTGAGGCCGGGGCGTTGAGATTGGCCGTCAACGGGAAGAACGTGGCTTACTCAGCACAGCCGGGATCATACGTTGCGGTGAAACGGGCCTGGAAAAAAGGCGATGTGCTAACGGTTGACTTACCGATGCATAATACCGTGGAGCGGATGCCCAACGTACCCAATTACGTCGCGATTCTGCACGGCCCGATACTGCTGGGTGCCAAAACCGGAACCGAAAACATGCCGGGTTTGCTGGCCGACGACAGCCGCTGGGGGCACATCGCCGGTGGCGAACGTCTGCCCGTCGACAAAGCCCCGATTCTTATCGCCGATAACTCGTCGGCAATCACTGATGAACTGGTGCCGGTAGCGGGTAAATCGTTGACGTACAAGCTGCCAGCAAAGCGATTGGTCAACGCGTCGAATCTCGTGCTGGAGCCGTTTTATCGCATCCACGACGCCCGCTACATGATGTACTGGATGGCCCTGAGCAACGCCAACTACCGCACGTACCTCGACTCTATCGCCGGTATAGAGCGCGAGACGCTGGCGCTGCAAAAACGCACTGTCGACGCGGTTGCGCCCGGTGAACAGCAGCCCGAGGTCGACCATGCCATGCAGAGCGAGAAGTCGAAGAAAGGGTCGTCGCAGGATGCGTTCTGGCGCGACGCGAGCAACGGTGGCTATTTCAGCTACAACCTGACTACCGAGGGGGCGACCGATCTGAGTCTGATGGTCCGGTACTGGGGGCGGAGTGGGGCAACCACAAATTCGATATCTACGTCGATGACCAGAAACTGGCGACGGAAGACAATACGGGCCGCTGGAATCAGTCGGCGTTCAAAGACATAACGTACCCCATTCCATCGTCGATGGTAGCGGGCAAAAAGACTGTCCGGGTGAAGTTTCAGGCCCTGCCGCAGAGTGCTGCCGGGCCGGTGTATTACGTCCGGTTGGTGAAAAAAGAGTGATCATAAACCCCCAAACACAAACACAAAAACGTACCAATGAAAACCTTTTCGCTATTTATTCTCACGCTGTTACTAACCCACTTCGGTGTAGCCCAATCCAATTTTACCAGTAAAGTGATTGGGGTCGGCGTGGTCGTGGCCGACGTTGATAAGTCGGTCGACTTCTACGTCAATGGCATCGGCATGGTCAAAACGGGCAATTTCACCATCACTGAAGACTTTGGTAAACGCTCGGGTCTGAGCAATGGGGTGGCAGCGGCAGTCACGATTCTCAAACTCGAGAACAGCCCCGAAGCCACCGACTGGAAGCTGATGAGCTTCGGCAAAAAGGCGTCTCACCCGAAGCCGAAGTATATTCAGGACGACACGGGGATGCAGTACATCACGATTCAGGTGAAAGCCCTGCAACCCATCATCGACCGGCTGACTAAGATGAAGGTGCCGTTTCTGGGTAGTACGCCGACACTCCTCAACGACAAGGCGCATTTCGTGTTCGTGCAGGACCCCGACGGCAATTTCATCGAGCTGATTGGCCCACTCAACTAGACCCCGTCGCTGTACACGATTACGCTCATGAAATACCTGTTGATTTGCCTTACCGGGTTGCTGGTTCTGTCGGGACAACCGTCGGCGCTGGCGCAGAAAGCGACTAACCCGATCATCTTCGCCGACGTCCCCGATCTGGCCATGATTCGGGTGGGCAAGACGTATTACATGAGCAGTACCACCATGCACCTGAGCCCCGGCCTGCCGATCATGAAATCGACGGATCTGGTGAACTGGAAGCTGGTGGGCTACGCCTACGACACGCTGGCTACCGTCGACGCGCTGAACCTGACCAATGGCCAAAGCACCTACGGGCGGGGTTCGTGGGCGAGTAGTCTGCGGCTGCACAACGGCACCTACTACGCCACCACCTTCGCCCAGACGACGGGCCGGACGCACGTCTACAGCACAAAAAACATTGAGAAAGGGCCGTGGAAAGCCGTTTCGTTTAAACCGTCCTTTCACGACCATAGCCTCTTTTTCGACGATGATGGCCGGGTGTATATGGTCTACGGTGCGGGTAAACTCCGCATTGTCGAACTAAACGCCGATGTATCGGGGGTAAAACCCGGCACCGAGCGGGTGCTCATCGAAAACGCCAGCGAACCATCGGGTACGGGTCGGGGATTGCCCGCCGAAGGCTCGCAGTTGTTCAAGGTCAACGGCAAGTACTACCTCTTTAACATCACCTGGCCGCAGGGCGGTATGCGGACCGTCGTGATCCACCGCGCCGATCAGCTTGCTGGCCCCTGGGAGGGACGGATTGGGTTGCAGGACCTGGGCGTGGCGCAGGGTGGGCTGATCGACACGCCCGACGGCCGGTGGTTTGCGTACCTATTCCGCGACTTCGGGGGCGTGGGGCGGATTCCGTATCTGGTGCCGGTAACGTGGAAAGACGGCTGGCCTGTGCTGGGCGTCGACGGGAAAGTGACACAGACGCTCGACCTGCCCGCCAGTAACGGGCTGATTCCCGGCATCGTGGCGTCGGATGAGTTTACCCGCAAAAGGGGCGAACCGGCGCTGCCGCTGGCGTGGCAGTGGAACCATAACCCCGATAATAGCCTGTGGTCTGTTTCGGAGCGAAACGGCTTTCTGCGCCTGAAAACCGGGCGCACCGATACCTCGTTCGTAATGGCTCGCAACACGCTCACGCAGCGGACCATCGGCCCCCAATGCACCGGCTCCACCCGGCTCGACGTGTCGAAGCTAACCGACGGCGATTTCGCGGGCCTGAGCCTGTTGCAGAAACAGTACGGGTTGGTGGGGGTAAAACAAACCGACGGCACCCGAGCCATCGTGATGGTCAGTGCCGCGTCGGGTAAAGCCGTCGAGATGCAGCGGGTGCCGCTGTCGGCGTCGGTCGTTTACCTGAAAGCCGAATGCGATTTCCGCGACCGAAAAGACACCGGCCGTTTCTTCTACAGCCTCGACGGCAAAACGTGGGAGGCCATTGGTGAACCGATCAAAATGCCCTACACCATCCCGCATTTCATGGGCTACCGTTTCGGCCTGTTCAATTACGCCACCCGTCAGCCGGGTGGGTACGCCGATTTTGACTACTTCCGCGTAAACAGTCAATAACTACCTTAAAACCAACCCTTAACCGATGAAGACTAATTCGATTCGTTCTCGATTTACTGGCTGCTGGTTCCGGGTCAGTTGTTTGCTGCTGCTTGCGACGTCGGCGTTCGGGCAGAAACTTCAGCTAACCGAAAAAGGGTATTTCGACACGCAGGGGCTGAACGTACTGGTGTTCAGCAGCGAGTATAACGGTATGTTTTTCGACGAAAAAACGGCCGGTATCGAAATGATTCATCACGGGGTGCGGACGTCGACGGGCGGGGCTGTGCGGTTGCAGAATACCCCGAACAGTGGGATCTGGTGCCGAAGATGACCGCGCGAAAAGTGGACAAGGCAACCAACAGCATCGAGGTAGGCCTGCGGTATCAGGAAGTCGATTTCGATTCGCGGGTGGTCGTTTCCCCAAAGGGCAATGGTTTCGAGGTCAACGTGTATCTGGATAAACCGCTGCCCGAAAAGGTGGTCGGTAAAGCCGGTTTCAATCTTGAATTTGTGCCGTCGGCTTATTTCGAGAAATCGTATCTGGCCGATGGACGGCCGGGTACGTTTCCGCTCTATCCGGCCAGCAACACCAAAACGGAACCGCTCTCGCAGAAGATTCAGCAGTTTGGCATCCACAACACCTTCGAAGAGCGGGGAAAAGCCGAGTTTATCGTGCCGGAAGCCCTGGCATCGGGCAAGACGATGGTGCTGGCCCCCGACGATGCCGAACACATGGTCAGTATCAAATCAGAAACGGACCTGATGCTGTTCGACGGGCGGAATCTGGCCCAGAACGGCTGGTTTATCGTGCGGAGTATGCTGCCCGCCGGGAAAACCGGTAAGGTGCTGACCTGGTACGTAGAACCCAACGTGCTGCCCAACTGGAAGCGCGCGCCCGTGCTTGAGTTCTCGCAGGTGGGCTACAATCCCGGTCAGGAAAAAGTAGCGGTGATTGAACTGGATCAGGCCGATCAGGCCCTGAAAACGGCGTCGCTGATGCAGGTGATGGCCGATGGCAAACAGGTCGAAAAACTGAAAGGAGCCGTAATACCCTGGGGTAAATTTCTGCGCTACAACTACGCCAGATTCGATTTTACGTCGGTGAAAGAGCCGGGCGTTTATTACATCCAGTATGGCGATCAGAAGACGAATATTTTCCCCATTGCCGCCGACGTGTACCGCAACATCTGGCACCCGACGCTGGACGTGTGGTTTCCGGTGCAGATGGACCACATGACGGTGAACGAAGCCTACCGCGTGTGGCACGGTGCGCCGTTTAAGGACGATGCCCTCCAGGCTCCGCTCAATCAGCAGCACTTCGACGGCTACAGCATGGGCGACAAAACTGATACGAAGTACAAACCGCTGGAGCGGATTCCCGGCCTGGGCGTAGGCGGCTGGTTCGACGCGGGCGATTTTGACATTCAGACCGGCTCGCACAACACTACGATTCTGAACTTCGTGGAGGCCTGGGAAAAGCTGAAACTAAACCGCGACGAAACCCGCATCGATCAGGCCCGGCAGTACGTCGATATTCACCGGCCCGATGGTAAACCGGACCTGTTGCAGCAGATCGAACACGGCACGCTGAATCTGGTGGCGCAGGTCAAAAACATCGGGCATCCGGTGCGGGGCATCATCGTGCCGAACCTCCATCAGTACCACCACCTCGGCGACGCCAACACCGAAACCGACAACCTGCCCTACAACCCGAATCTGAAACCCTACGAGTCGGACGGTAAATCGAGCGGCACCATGGACGACCGCTGGGCCTTTACCACGCGCTCGGCCTTTCTGGATTACAACACAGCCGCAGCCCTGGCCGCGGCCAGCCGGGCGCTGAAGGGGTACAACGATACGCTGTCGACACAGGCGTTGACGTACGCGAAACGGTTGTGGGACGACAACGACGGGAAGGTCAACACGGATACGTCCCGGTTTGCTATGTTCCGGCGGAATACTGAAATGGCAGCGGCCCTGCAATTGTTCATCGCGACGAAAGACGACCGCTACGCCAAAAAATTCACGGACGCGATTTGGCCTGCCCTCGACCGGAACGTGGGGCAGGGGCTGACGGCCGCCCTGCAAGCTTATCCGTTCATGGACAAGGCCTACCAGACGAAGCTGAGAGACTACGTGGTGAAGTTCAAAGCCTCGAACGACGAACTGACCAAACAGAATCCGTATGGTGTACCGGCCGGTACGCGGGGCGGCTGGGGCAGCAATCAGCAGGTAATCAGCTGGGCCATCACCAACTACCACGCCAATAAGCATTTCCCGGACATCATCAGTCCTGAGTACGTTTTCAAAGGACTGAACTACATTTTCGGTTGCCACCCGTACCACAACCTCTCGTTTGTGTCGGCGGTGGGTACACGCTCCAAGAAGATCACCTACGGCAGCAACCGCGCCGACTTCAGCTACATCGCCGGGGGCGTGGTGCCGGGCATTATGGTGCTGAAACCCGATTTTCCGGAAAACCGCGAAGACTGGCCATTTCTGTGGGGTGAAAACGAAGTGATTATCGACATCTGCTCGGCCTACATCCTGCTGGCCGGTGCTGCCAATGAACTAGTTAAAAAGTAGGTCAACGACGAATGAAACGCCTTATTCTTTGGCTGCCCCTGTGGCTTTGCGGGTACGTCGGCCAGGCACAAACGCCTGATCCGGTGGTGAGCAGCCCCGACGGAAAATTAGTGGTAACCGTATCGCTGGAAACGGGCAAACCGACCTACAGCATTTCGCTGAATGGCAAGCCATTTTTAGCCCGATCACCACTTGGTTTAAAAACAAACGTGGGTGACTTTTCCGAAGGGCTTGCCGCAGGAAAACCGGTAGCGATTACCAAAATTGACCGGTCGTACGAGCTAAAGACCATCAAGAAAAGTAACGTGCATTACGTGGCGAACGAGGGCATTTTTTCGTACTCGAAAGACAACGCACCCGCTATCGATATTACGTTCAGGGTGAGCAACAACGATGTGGCGTTTAAGTACAAAGTCTATCCACAAAAAGCGTCACGCTCATGCGTTGTCAACGAAGAAAAAACGGGCTTTGTCCTGCCAACCGGCACAACCACGTTTCTCTCGGCGCAAAGCAAAGCGATGGTTGGTTTTGCGCGGACTATGCCCAGCTACGAAATACCGTACACCGTCGATGATACGCTGGGGGAAAATGGCCGGAGCAACGGGTATACATTTCCCTGCCTGTTTAACCTAAACAGCAACGGCTGGGTACTGATTTCTGAAGCCGGGGTCGACAGCCGATACTGTGGCAGCCGCCTGATCGGCCATGCTGACGGGCTATACACCATTGGCTTCCCGATGCCAGACGAAAACAACGGCATCGGCACCTCGGCACCGGGGATTCCGCTGCCCGGCGAAACGCCCTGGCGTACCATCACGGTCGGTGAAACACTGGCCCCGATTGTTGAAACGACGGTGCCGTTCGATGTGGTCGAACCCCGGTATAAAGGGTCCCAGCCATACGAGTACACCAAAGGGTCGTGGAGCTGGATTATCGGCATGGACGGCCGAACGGTGTACGACGAGCAGGTCCGGTACATCGACTTCAGCGCGGCTATGGGCTACAAAACGGTGCTGGTCGATGCGCTGTGGGACACGCAGATTGGCCGCGACAAAGTGGCTGAACTGGCCAGATACGCGGCAACCAAAGGCGTCAGCCTCTATTTGTGGTACAACTCCAACGGCTACTGGAACGATGCACCACAGGGGCCACGGGGTATCATGGACAACACCATCGCCCGGCGTAAGGAAATGGCCTGGATGAAACGAATCGGCGTGAAAGGTATCAAGGTCGATTTTTTTTGGCGGGGATAAGCAGGAAACCATGAAGCTGTACGAAGACATTCTGTACGACGCCAACGACTATGGTATCCTCTGCATTTTTCATGGGTCTACGCTGCCACGGGGTTGGGAGCGGATGTACCCCAACTATGCCGCCAGCGAAGCCGTACTGGCCAGCGAAAACCTCGCGTTCTCGCAGCGCAGTTGCGATCTGGAAGCGTTCAATGCCACCATTCACCCCTTCATCCGCAACACGGTGGGCAGCATGGATTTTGGCGGCAGCGCACTGAACAAATTCTACAACGCGACGAATACGCCCGGCCGGGGGTCGAAACGGGTCACGTCCGACGTCTATGCGCTGGCCACGGCGGTTTTGTTTCAAAGCCCTGTTCAGCATTTTGCCCTCGCCCCCAATAACCTCACCGACGCGCCGGACTGGGCCATCGACTTTATGAAAACCGTACCGACTACCTGGGACGAAGTTCGGTACATCGACGGCTATCCGGGCCGGTACGTTGTCCTGGCTCGTCGGCAGGGTACGAAATGGTACGTAGCGGGCGTGAATGCCCAGAAACAACCGGTCAAACTGAAGCTGAAACTGCCCATGATGGCAGCGGGCGTAGCGTATACATTATACAGCGACGATGCCCAGTTGACGGGAAAAGTAACGACCGAAAAGCTGCCAAAAAATCAGGAAGTAGAGTGGGTCATTCCGACCAACGGTGCTGCGCTGATCGTGCAGTAACGTCTGACTATAGCCCGAAACAGGGTGGTACAAAATGCAATATCTGACGGTCAATATTGACTATTTTTCGGTACTAAAAACGGCCTCGTATACTGCCCTGTTGGTGAATACTAAATTGCCGAAAATCAGCTATTTAACGTGTAAACGCTAATGAAAAAAACAAACCTGATTCTGCTCGTTGCCACACTCCTGAGCGTCGCGGGTATCGCGGCCCAGGCGCAGGACCCTAACTTCCACGTCTACCTCTGTCTGGGGCAGTCGAACATGGAGGGCAATGCCAAAATTGAAGCGCAGGACACGGTCGGTGTGAACCCTCGGTTTCAGGTGCTGGAAGCCGTCGACTGCCCTGACCTCAGCCGGACGAAAGGGAACTGGTACACGGCCATTCCCCCGCTGTGCCGCTGCCGCACCGGCCTGACCCCCGCCGACTACTTCGGTCGTACCCTGCTGACGTACCTGCCGCCAACGACGCGGGTGGGCGTGATCGACGTGGCCGTGGGTGGCTGTAGAATTGAACTGTTCGACAAAGATCAGTACCAGACGTACGTCGCGACGGTGCCGGGCTGGATGAAAAATTTCATTAGCGAATACGGCGGCAATCCCTACGCCCGGCTGGTCGAGATGGGGAAACGGGCGCAGCAGGACGGCGTAATCAAAGGCATTCTGCTGCATCAGGGCGAGTCGAACCCCAACGATTCGTTGTGGACGAAGAAAGTAAAAAAGGTATACGACAACCTCCTGGCCGATCTGAACCTGCCGCCGAACTCCGTGCCGCTGCTGGCTGGCGAAACCGTCAACGCCGATCAGGACGGTATCTGCGCGGGCATGAACCGGATTATCGCTACGCTGCCCCAGGCGGTCCCGACGGCCCATGTCATCTCATCGGCGGGCTGTACGGATTCGTCTGACAACCTGCACTTCAACGCGGCTGGCTATCGGAAGCTGGGCAAACGCTACGCCTACCAGATGCTGACGTTGTTGGGCTACACCGTTAAAGCCGAAGACTAAACCGGGTATCGCTACCCCCGTTTCTATGAAAAAGAACCCGCTGTTTTTGGTGTGGCTGCTGGCGTCCGGGTTGTCGGCGCAGGCGCAGGAGATTATCCCGCTGTATGCGGGCACCGTGCCCAACGTAAAGCCGTCGTCGGTGCAGGAAACGTACACGTCGGGGATGTTCAGGAACGTAACGAAGCCAACGCTGGAGGTGTACCTGCCCGACAAAGCCATCGCTACCGGTACGGCGGTCGTCGTCATTCCCGGCGGGGGATACAGCGTTGTGGTGTATCAGGGCGAGGGTATCGGCACGGCGAAAGCGCTGGTGCAGAAAGGCGTGGCGGCCTTCGTGCTCAAGTACCGGCTACCTAGTGATTCGAGCATGACCGACAAAACCATCGGGCCATTGCAGGACGCGCAACAGGCTATCAAACTCGTGCGCGAGGGTGCCGCTAAATGGGGTATCGATCCGGGGAAAATCGGTATCATGGGTTTTTCGGCGGGTGGTCACCTGGCGTCGACTGAAGCGACGCATTTTGAAAAAGCGCTGATCGACAACCCCGAAAACACCCGCCTACGCCCCGATTTTCAGGTGCTGGTGTACCCGGTGATCAGCATGGGCGACAGCCTCGCACACCGGGGTTCGCGCGACAATCTACTCGGCAAGAATCCGTCGCGGCAAACCATCGACCTGTATTCCAACGAAAAGCAGATACGGGCAAACACGCCCCCGACGTACCTGACCCATGCGGCCGATGACAAGGTGGTCGACGTCGACAACAGCATTGTGTATTTTGAAACGCTGCGCCGTCAGAAAATCCCCGTCGAGATGCACATCTACCCCAAAGGCGATCACGGCTTTATTTTCCGCCAACCCGGCTGGATCGATCCGCTCTTCGACTGGATGAAGCGGAACAACTGGATAAAATAACGCCCAAACTAGGCACGTCGGCTTAGGGTAATTGCCTGTTACAGTGACATTGATACACCATGAAAAAAGTAAATCCGTTCGTCGCGTTTGCGTTGTCGCTGGTCAGCGCGGTTGCCTTCGCCCAGCAGCCTGCCCCCGTCAGGGTCAAGGGTGGGCAGGTTCGGGGTACGGTTGAAGAGGGGCTGACCGTCTACCGGGGGATTCCGTTTGCGGCCCCGCCCGTTGGTGAGTTGCGGTGGAAGGCGCCCCAGCCGGTGCAGACCTGGACGGGCGTTCGCGACGCCAACCGGTTTGCTCCCGCAGCTATGCAGGGCGGCAATACGCCGTCGGGAAAGAGCGAAGACTGCCTGTATTTGAATGTCTGGAGCCCGGCCAGAACGACCACTGACCGCATCCCCGTGCTAGTCTGGATTTATGGCGGTGGATTCAGTTTCGGTGCCACGTCCGACCCCAACTACAGCGGGGAGAAGCTGGCGCAGAAGGGCGTCGTCGTGGTCAGCATTGCGTACCGGGTCGGGCCGCTGGGGTTTCTGGCGCACCCGCAATTGAGCGCCGAAAATCCGCAGCGCGTGTCGGGTAATTACGGGTTGCTGGACATGATCGCTGGGCTGAAATGGGTGCAACAAAACATTGCCGCGTTTGGTGGTGACCCCACGAAAGTGACCATCTTCGGCGAGTCGGCGGGTGGTATCGCCGTCAGCATGTTGTGCGCGTCTCCGCAGGCCAAAGGGTTGTTCCGTGGGGCCATTTCACAAAGTGGCGGTTCGTTCGGGCCAACGCGCGCCACTACCTATCCGGGCGAAAACATGAAGCGGCTGGACGAAGCCGAAAAAGCGGGTGAAGCCTACGCGCAGAAAGCCGGTGCGTCGTCACTCGCCGACCTGCGCAAGATCGAGGCCGACAAACTGCCGGGTGGCTGGGGCGTCGGCTCGTCCTGGCCGATCGTCGACGGCTACGTAATCCCCGACGATCAGCACAAACTGTACGAAGCGGGTAACTACAATCAGACACCTATTCTGGTTGGCTACAACTCCGACGAAGGAGCCAGTTTTTCCCCGCCGAAAACCCCCGGCGAATACATTGAGAGCACGAAGAAACGGTACGGCCCGTTTGCGGATGATCTCCTCAAAGCGTACCCGGTTGGGGCGAACAGCGTACCCAAAACGGCCCGCGACCTGATGCGTGATGCGGCTTTCGGCTGGCAAACCTGGAGCTGGGCCAACTTGCAGGCCACCACCAGCAAGCAAAAAGTCTTCTACTATTATTTCGATCAGCATCCTGACTATCCCGCCGATTCGCCCAAAGCGGGGGCCGGTTCCGGGCATGGGCAGGAGGTTTCCTACGTGTTCGGGCACATCGATCCGGCCAATCCGCAAACGACCAAAACGGACCTCGCCATTTCGGACGCGATGGGTACGTACTGGACCAACTTCACCAAATACGGCGACCCAAACGGGACGGGTGTACCCCAGTGGCCTGTCTTCAGCAAGACAAACCCCGCCGTGATGTACTTCAACCAGACCCCGCACGTGGGTCCGGTACCCAGTGCCGACGCGCTGAATGTACTGAATACATACTTCAACTGGCGACGCATACCCGAGGGTGAAGCATGGGCTAAGTAGCGACTGATTGTCAACAGTTTACCCCAATACCTTAACCCAAATCGACTATGGATGTACGTTATCACCCGCCCTACGCGAGCCGTCTGTTGTTCGTTTGGTACCTGTTCTGTCTGTACACGATTGCGCTGGCCCAGCCGCCCGGAGGTCCGGTAGTGGTATCGCCCCAGGTCAACGCCGACAATACGGTCACGTTCCGGTATCTGGCACCCGCAGCCAAAGACGTAAAGCTGAACGCCCAGTTCGAGAAAGCGCCTGTGCCGATGACAAAAGACGCACAAGGTATCTGGAGCGTGACGACCAGCCCGGTGAAGCCGGATATGTACCCGTATTCGTTCAGTGTGGATGGCATTTCGGTCGCCGACCCTAAAAACTCGGCCATCTTCCCGAACGAAGGATTTCAGAGTAGTGTGGTCGAGATAACCGGCCCCACACCCCTGGTGCACACCCTTCAGAACGTACCCCACGGGACCTTGTCGTACCGGTTCTATACATCGCCCGAACTGGGGCAGCGACCGGTGGTAATTTATACCCCACCGGGTTACGAAACCGATACAAAGGCCACCTATCCAGTGCTTTACCTGCTGCACGGCACCACGGATCTGGAAGAGACCTGGACCAAGGTCGGACGAGCCAACATCATTCTCGATAATCTGATTGCGCAGGGCAAAGCCAGGCCCATGGTCATCGTCATGCCCTACGGACGGGCCTATCCGACGATTAGTAAATCGTCGGGCAGCCTCCGAAACTGGGATAATCTTCAGGAGTTCAAGAAAGATTTTATGGGCAACCTGTTTCCGTTTGTCGAGAAAAATTATCGGGTAAAAAAAGACAAAGACAGCCGGGCCATTGCCGGGTTTTCGGGTGGTGGTGGCGAAACGCTCTACCTGGGCTTAAACAATCCCGAGCTGTTTGGCTGGGTCTGCGGTTTTGCGCCGGGTATGCTCAAAGACGAGTTTGAGCGTAACAACGCCACCGCTTTTGCCAATCCCGCGCAGACCAACCAGCGGCTGAAGCTGTTCTGGATTGGTGTCGGAAAAGAAGATGGCCTGTACCCGGTTGTCAACGACTACCTGAAGGTGCTCGATGAGAAGAAAATCAGGCACGAAACGCTGTTTTCGGAGGGGGGGCATACCTGGATGAACTGTAAGCTCTACCTGAGTACGATTGCGCAAAAACTTTTTATGTAGCTTTTCTAAAAACCCCGCCAAATGAAACAGTATACACAAAACAGGGTCCGGGCCATGCTTATGGTGGCCCTCCTTTGCGCGGTTGGCATCGTCCGCGCCCAGCCGCCCCGTGGCCCCCTCGTGGTGTCGCCCCAGGTCAACGCCGACAAGTCCGTTACGTTCCGGTATCTGGCTCCATCGGCCAGCGACGTGAAGCTGGGTGCCCAGTTCGAAAAGGCCCCCGTACCGATGACCAAAGACGCGCAGGGCATCTGGAGCGTAACGGTTGGCCCAGTAAAGCCTGACATCTACCCGTATAGTTTTTCGGTCGATGGCATAACGGTGATGGACCCGGCCAACGTCGCGTTTTTCCCGAACGAACGCTTCAAGGCCAGTCTGGTCGATATTCCCGGCGATACCCCCCTGATTCATAGCTTAAAGGACGTACCCCACGGGTCGGTCAGCTACGAATACTACCCCTCTGTCGAGGGTACTACCGGGTCGCTGGTGGTGTACACCCCACCGGGCTACGACAAAAATCCGAAGGCGAAGTACCCCGTTTATTACCTCATCAGTGGTACGACCGATACCGAAGAAACCTTCTTCAAGGTCGGCCATACCAACCTGATTCTCGATAACCTGATTGCCGAGGGCAAAGCCAAACCGATGGTTATCGTGATGCCCAACGGCAACATTGCGGCCCGGCTGGCCGAGCAGAAGGGCGGTTCCAAACCCGCCGACCCAATCGGCCGCGACAACCCCGAAGCGGTAAAGCGGGCCAACGATTTCGGGGCTGATTTGACCGGAAACATTATCCCCTACATCGAGAAAAACTACCGAACGCTGGCCAATCGCGAAAACCGGGCAATCGGTGGGTTTTCGCGCGGGGGCGGCCAAACGCTGCGGACGGCCTTCAGCAACATGGACAAGTTTGCGTGGGTCTGCGCCTACAGTGCGTACCTGTCGCCAACGGAAATGGAGCGCAGCTACAGCCCCATCGTAACCAACGTAGCCAATACCAACAAGCAGCTTAAATTACTGTGGGTCAGCGTGGGTAGCGACGATTTTCTGTACAAAGGCACGGTCGAATTTATGGACTACCTGAAGGCGAAAAACGTGAACTACAAAAGCCTGATTACCGACGGTGGCCACACCTGGATGAACGTTAAAACGTACGTTGCCGCCACCACTCCGCTGTTGTTTCAGCCCTAAACCCATCGCCCATGAAACGCATTGTATATCTGTTGCAGGCCGTTCTTTTTTCGGGCGTTACGGCTGTCGCCCAGCAACGTCCCCCGGCCATCAGCTCGCCCGACGTGCATCCCGACCATAGCATTACGTTCCGGTATTTCTCGCGGAATGCGAAGAAAGTGACGGTAAACGGCGAATTTCTGAAAGCACCCGTTGCCCTGATGAAAGACACGTCGGGCGTCTGGAGTGTGACCGTGCCGCCCGTTACGCCCGACATTTACCCCTACAGTTTCCGGGTAGACAGCGTGGAACTGGCTGACCCCAGCAACACCTACATTTTCGCCAACGAGCGTTTCAAGCGCAGCATCGTCGACGTGCCAGGCGATAAGCCGCTGGTGCATTCGCTGCAAAACGTACCGCACGGAAAGGTCAGCTACCGGTACTACAAATCCGGTACGCTGGGAACCACCCGGCAGTTGCTGGTGTACACCCCGCCCGGTTTCGACCCGAACGGCAAAACGAAGTACCCGGTGCTGTACCTGATTCACGGCGGCTCTGACACCGAAGAAACGTGGACTAAAGTCGGCCGCGCCAACCTGATCGCTGATAACCTGATCGCGCAGGGCAAAGCCAAACCGATGCTGATTGTAATGCCCTACGGCAACGTCCGCCCCGCGCCGATGGCCGACTTTACGAAGGATATGGTTAGCGACATCGTCCCGTTTGTCGAAGCCAATTACCCCGTCGTCAAAGAGAGTAAAGGCCGGGCAGTGGCTGGTTTTTCGGTCGGTGGTGGGCAGACGCTGAACATCGGCCTGACCAACCCCGAAACGTTCGCCTATGTCTGTTCCTACGCGCCCTACACCGCCACCGACGAGTTCAAAAAGAACTTCACCAACTGGTCGCCCAACGCAGATGCGCTGAACAAGCAACTGAAACTATTCACGATCAGCGTCGGCACGGACGATTTTCTGTACGAGCCGGTGAAGCAGAACATCGCTATGTTCAACGAGAAGAAGGTCGCCGTCAAACCGCTTATCGTCCCCGGCGGGCACACCTGGATGAACTGCAAACTGTACCTCGCCAACACGTTGCCGCAACTGTTCAGGTAGGCGTCTTACCATCGTTTTTTGTCATCCCGACCGGTCCGTCGGTGCGGCAGGAGGGATCTTCGGTAACAGGCGGCTCTAACCAGTCAAAGCTCAAAACAGCCTACTAGCGAAGATCCCTCCTGCCGCACCGGCGGACCGGTCGGGATGACAAAAAACGATGACAAAAAAAACACTCAAAAAGCATTACCCTTAACCAATAAAACAATGAATCGTAAAAACACAGCGGCCGTACTTGTTGCCGCCTTACTCAGCGCGAACAGCTTCGCGCAGACAACGTCGTCGGCCCCGGCCGAAGATTTCAAGCCCTCGGCGCTGAATCAGCCGGGGCAGGAATACCCGCAGGTAAACTCGCAGGGGTACGCCCGTTTCCGCATCAACGCACCCAAGGCCGACAGCGTGAAAGTAAGCCTGGGACTGGGCGGGCGGGGCGGTACGCGCCTGACCAAAGGGGCCGACGGCTTCTGGACCGGCACCACCGAAGGCCCGATGGATGAGGGTTTCCACTACTACAACGTGACCATCGACGGCGGCAAATTCAACGACCCCGGTGCGCAGAACTATTACGGCTCCGTGCGGTGGGAAAGTGGTATCGAGATTCCGGCCCACGATCAGGCGTTTTACGAACTGAAAGCGGTTCCGCATGGTAACGTGCAGCAGATCCTCTTCCCCTCGAAAAGCACCAACACCTCGCGCCGGGCGTTTGTGTATACCCCGCCGGGCTACGAGAAAGACAAGTCGAAAAAGTACCCGGTGCTGTACCTGCAACACGGCTGGGGCGAAGACGAAACCGCCTGGAGCAATCAGGGTCACGCCAACCTGATTATGGACAACCTGATTGCCGAGAACAAGACCAAGCCGTTCATCATCGTGATGACCTACGGCATGACCAACGAGGTGAAATTCGGCAAGATCCGCGAGTTCAAAATCGACCCGTTCCAGACCGTCCTGACCGATGAGCTGATCCCGTACGTCGACGCCAATTTCCGCACCCTCGCCAACCGCGACAACCGGGCGATGGCCGGGCTCTCGATGGGCGGTATGGAAACCAAGATGATTACGCTTAACAAGCCGGAGCTGTTTGGGTATTACGGCCTGCTCAGCGGTGGTCTCTACAATCCCGAAGACCTCAACGGCAAGGCTAAACCAAAGCTCGTCTTCGTTAGCTGCGGCAGCCGGGAGCGTCCCGACGGCGTGAAAAAGGCGGCTACCGATCTGACAGCCGCCGGGTACAAGGCCGTGTCGTACGTATCGGAAAACACCGGCCACGAGTTCCAGACCTGGCGCCGTAGCCTTCACGAACTAGCCCCGATGCTGTTCAACTAGCAGGGGTTCCTTTCTGGTCCTAAATTACCTCTAAATCACTCGAGAGGCTGTTGGGCGTCTTTTTGTCATCCCGACCGGTCCGCCGGTGCGGCAGGAGGGATCTTCGGTAAGAGGCTGTTTTGAGCGCTTACTGAATAAGATCGTCTGCTACCGAAGATCCCTCCTGTCGTCGGGATGACAAAAACGCTTCCCCAAACAATCCCTGTCAGTTGACTGAGTGGTAACAGACAGCAAAACAACCCCATTTTCTTACGATGAAAACCAACTCAATGCAGAAAAAGCTGATGTTGCCGCTGGTGCTTGTTCTCTTTGGCTTGCTGACAACTTCTCTCAGTTTCGCGCAACAGAAAACCACGCCCAACTACGCTGGAAAGTCAGCATTGCCGGCGGGGAAATACCGGAATCTGTTTCGGGAAGCAGGCTATAAACCCGCCGACATCGACGCGAAAGTGGCCAAAGCGTATCACGACGTTTTCGAGGGCCCCAGCAAGGTGTATTTCGAAGTCGGTGATACGATGGCCTACGTGTCGGACGTGAAAAACCACGATGCCCGTACTGAGGGCATGTCCTACGGAATGATGGTCGCCGTGCAACTCGATAAAAAGGATGTTTTCGATCGGCTTTGGCGTTGGTCGAAACGGTATCTGCAACACCAGAGCGGCCCGCGTGAAGCCTACTTTGCGTGGAGTATCAACCCGGCGACGATGAAGAAAAACTCGGAAGGGTCGGCCTCCGACGGTGAGCTGTACTATATTACGAGTTTGCTGTTTGCGGCCAACCGCTGGGGCAACAACACAGGCATCAACTATTACGGCGAAGCCCGGCGGATTCTGGATGCGATGTGGAAAAAAGACGGCACCGGCAACATTCGGAACCTCATCAATACCGAACACAAGCAGATCACGTTTGTGCCCGAAGGAAACGGCTACGACTGGACCGACCCCTCGTATCACCTGCCCGTTTTTTATGAAATATGGGCGGCCTACGCCAACGACGGGCACGAAGCCTTTTACCGGGAATGCGCCGACACGTCGCGGGTGTTTCTGCACCGGGCCTGCCATCCCGTTACCGGCCTGAACGCGGATTACACGGAGTTTAGCGGTAAGCCACACGATACCCGCTGGTCACCCTCGGCGTTTCGGTTCGACTCGTGGCGCGTACCCATGAACATCGCTATGGACTACACCTGGGCGGGGAAAGACGGGGCCTGGCAGGCCGACTACGCCCGCCGGTTTCAGGGCTTTCTGCGCGGGCAGGGTATCAGCACGTTCGGCGATCAGTTTAATCCCGACGGCAGCAAGCCCGAGTTTCTGTTGGCGGCTGGTGGCTTCAAAACGCTGCGGCACTCGCTGGGGTTGGTGTCAACGGCGGCTACGCTTTCGCTGGTCAACAAAGACAAAAACAGCCTTGATTTCGTCCGCGCCCTATGGAACGCCAAACTCGAACCCTACGGCGACGGCTATTTCGACCCCTATTACGACGGGCTGCTGTACCTGTTCAGTCTGATGCACCTAAGCGGGAAATACCAGATTATAACGCCACAAACCCATTAATGACCAACCCTTTACCTCGTCTACCATGAAAGCGTTACTCGCGTCGCTCATCGGGGTTATGGCCCTGGCGTTGCAGGCCCCGGCCCAGACCACCGGTGTGCCGGCACCAACCAATATTCCGGGTCAGAAATACCCGCAGTTGCTGCCCGATAATCGGGTTATGTTTCGGGTCAAAGCGCCAAATGCCCAGAAGGTGCAGATGGATCTGGGTAAGAAGTACGATATGGCGAAAGACACCAGCGGTTTCTGGACCGTGACGACCGAGCCTATCCCCGAAGGATTCCACTATTACTCGCTGGTAGTCGACGGGGTTGCGCTTTGCGATCCGGCCAGCCAGACCTTTTACGGGATGGGCCGGATGGCCAGCGGCATCGATATCCCCGATAAGGACATGGATTATTATCAGGCCCATAACGTACCCCACGGTCAGGTGCGTTCGGTGAATTACTACTCCGGTACCACCAAAGCCTGGCGTCGGGCGAACGTGTACACGCCCCCCGGCTACGACGAAAATCCGAAAAAACGCTACCCGGTGCTGTATTTGCAACATGGCTCCGGCGAAGATGAAACCGGCTGGCCAGCTCAGGGCCGGATGGATTTTATTCTCGACAACCTGATTGCCGAAGGGGCCGCAACGCCCATGATCGTGGTGATGGAACGCGGCTACGCTACCGACCCCACCAAACCCGTCAGCACCACCGGCGGGATGGCGGCCAACGTGTTTCCCGAAGTGCTGGTCGGCGAGGTGATTCCGATGATCGACAAATCATTTCGTACGCTGACGGATCGGAACAACCGGGCGATGGCGGGGCTGTCGATGGGTGGTTTCCAGACGTTTCAGACCACGATGACCAACCTCGATAAGTTTGCCTACATCGGTGGCTTCAGCGGGGCGGGGCGTTTGCAGCCGGGTGCCGACATCAAGCAACTTTACAACGGCGCGTGGGCCGACCCGGATGCGTTCAACAAAAAGATGAAGGTCGTTTACGTGAGCATTGGCACCAAGGAGCCGGAGCGGATGTATACGGGCGTGAAGAACTTCCACGAGAGTCTGGAAAAAGCCGGTATTCGGCACGTGTATTACGAGTCGCCGGGTACATCGCACGAATGGCAGACCTGGCGACGGTCGCTGCGCCAGTATGCGGGCCTGATTTTCAAAAACTAACCTACTTCAGATTCACCGTAAAACAGCATAAACACATGAAAGCATTCGTATACGCATTAGCCATCGTAGGCCTGTGCGGATTTGGCAGCCATGCCCAGACCATCGAAAAAGAAGCCCCGGCGGGTTTCGACGTCGCCCGGACAGACATTGCCCACGGTCGGATCGACTCGGTGCAGTATGCATCGAAAACGGTGGGTACCAGCCGGAAAGCACTGGTGTACACGCCCCCCGGCTTCTCGAAGAAGAAAAAATACCCGGTGCTGTATTTGCTCCACGGCATCGGTGGCGATGAAAAAGAGTGGCTCACTGGCGGCAAACCGCAGGTGATTCTCGATAACCTCTACGCGCAGAACAAACTCGAACCGATGATCGTGGTGATGCCCAACGGGCGGGCCATGAAAGACGACCGGGCAGTGGGCAACATCTTCGACAAAGACAAAGTCGAAGCCTTCGCGACCTTCGAGAAAGATCTGCTCAACGACCTGATTCCGTACGTCGAGAAAACGTACCCGGCCCTGAAAGACCGCGAGCACCGCGCCATCGCGGGTCTGTCGATGGGTGGGGGGCAGTCGCTCAATTTCGGGTTAGGTAACCTGAACAAGTTCGCGTGGGTGGGCGGCTTTTCATCGGCCCCCAACACGAAAACGCCACAGGAACTGGTGCCCGATCTAGAAGCCGCCCAAAAGCAGCTCAAACTACTCTGGATTTCGTGCGGTGACGCCGACGGCCTGATTCCGTTCAGCAAGCGCACGCACGACTACCTCTACCAGCACGACGTACCGCACGTGTACTACGTGGAGCCGGGCGGGCACGATTTCAAGGTCTGGAAAAACGGGCTGTACATGTATTCGCAGTTCCTGTTCAAGCCTGTCGATGTGGCGTCGCTGAACAAATACACGGTGCTGGGTACGCCCGCGTCGTCAAACATCCGGTCGGCGAAGTACCCGCAGATTTTACCCGACAATAGGGTGGTGTTTCGTACGAAAGCGCCTGGTGCCCAGAAGGTGCAGGTCGACCTGGGTAAGAAATACGACATGGTGAAAGACACGGCCGGTTTCTGGTCTGTGACGACCGATTCCATCAGCCGGGGTTTTCACTATTATTCGCTGCTGATCGACGGCCTGCCCGTAGCTGACCCCGCGAGCGAAACCTTCTACGGGATGGGTCGGATGGCGAGCGGTATCGAAATTCCCGACCGCGACGAAGCTTTCTACGCCCTGCGCGACGTTCCCCACGGTGATATCCGCATCAAACGGTACTACTCGAAACCGCTGAACGCCTGGCGCGAGATGTACGTCTATGCGCCACCGGGCTACGACCAGAACGCGAGCCAGAAATACCCGGTGTTGTACCTGCTCCACGGCGGGGGCGAAGACGAACGCGGCTGGTCGACGCAGGGCCGGACGGATCTGATTCTGGACAACCTGATTGCCGCTGGAAAAGCCAAACCCATGCTGATCGTGATGATGGACGGGAATATCCCGAATGCCGGTGGGCTGGCTGGCTTCAACGAAACCGTACTAAAAACCTTCGAGAACGAGTTGAAAGGAGCCGTTATCCCCTTCGTGGAAAGCAACTTCCGCGTCGACGCCGAACCGAAAAGCCGGGCGTTGGCGGGCCTGTCGATGGGCGGTTTGCAGACGCTTTACGCGGGTATCCGAAACACGAATATGTTCTCAAATCTGGGCGTGTTCAGTTCGGGCTGGTTCGCCAACAACCCTAAGCTGTCGGACCCGCAGTATGCGTTTATGAAAGAGAACGCCAGCACGATCAACAGCAACCTGAAACACCTCTGGGTTTCGCAGGGTGGTAAAGAGGACATCGCCCACCAGAACGGACAGATCATGCTGAAAAAGTTCGACGATATGGGCGTCAAATACGAGTACAGCGAATACGCCGGTGGGCATAGCTGGCCCGTCTGGCGGCATGACCTGTACATGTTCGCCCCGCTGCTGTTTCAGTAGGACTCGTCATTCGTGTTCTAATTTTTCGTTTTTTATCATCCCGCATTTTTGTCATCCCGACGCAGGAGGGATCTTCGGTAAGAGCAAGAAAACCGCCTGCTAGCGAACCGGGCCGCCGGAGCGGATCCCTCCTGGCGTCGGGATGACAAAAATGCGGGATGATAAAAACTGGATGGCGGTAAAAACCATCCCCTTAACCTTAACTCATCAAGTTCATGAAAAATCGATACGTGGCGGCTCTGCTGCTGGCGACCGTTGCTCAGTCGGGGAGTCTGTTTGCCCAGAAAATCCCATCGCTGAAAGATGCATTTAAAAAAGACTTCGGCATCGGAACCTGCCTGAACGTGGCGCAGATCGAGGAGCGCGACCCGGAAATGACGGCCTTCATCGCCAGCCAGTTCAACATGGCGACGCCCGAAAACGTCATGAAATCGGCGCTGGTGCATCCGGGCTGGGATACGTATACCTTCGAGATGGCCGATAAGCTGGTCGAGTTCGGGAAGAAGCATAACATCAAAATCAACGGGCATACGCTCGTCTGGCACAGTCAGTTGCCGGGCTTCGTTCGGGGTATTCACAGTCAGGATTCGCTCCGCACGTTCTTTACCGACCACATCAAAACCGTAGCTGGTCGCTACAAAGGCAAGGTCTTTTCGTGGGACGTGGTGAACGAAGCCCTCAACGAGGACGGGACGCTACGGAAGTCGGTGTTTCTCAACTATCTGGGCGACAACTACATCACCGACGCGTTCCGGCTCGCGCAGGAAGCCTCGCCCGGTACGGAACTGTATTACAACGACTACAACAACGAGCAACCCGCCAAACGCGCCGGGTGTATCGCCATCATCAAGAAAATCAAAGACGCCGGGGTGCGTATCGACGGCGTCGGTATTCAGGGGCACTGGCACGTCGGTAAGGTACCACTGGCAGAGATCGAGGAAAGCATCAATCAGTACGCGGCCCTGGGCCTGAAAGTGATGTTCACCGAGCTGGACATCGAGGTGCTGCCCCGCAATTTTCAGGGTGCCGACGTGGGGCAGCGCATGACGGCCAACGCCACGTCTAACCCGTACCCCGACGCGCTGCCCGACTCTGTGCAGACGCAACTGGCGGCTGACTACGAAGCCCTGTTCAAGCTTTTTCTGAAGCACAAAGACAAGGTCAGCCGTGTCACGTTCTGGGGTGTCAACGACGGGGATAGCTGGCTGAATGGCTGGCCCGTTCGCGGCCGGACCAACTACCCGCTTCTCTTCGACCGGAAGAACCAACCCAAACCCGCTTTCTACAAGGTTATTGCGCTGGGGAAGTAACAGGTCAATTAGTCATGAAAAGGGCGTCTGGGGATTATTCCAGACGCCCTTTTGCGGTTTGCTTCCCCCACGATGAGTACGGTTATGCGCTGGTCACTTAGGTATTCGGCTGTAGTTGAGTAGCTTACTGGCCCAGGGGATGAAGTATTGAAAATTTGGAGCGTCGGTATGTCCGCCATCGTGCTGTCGCCAGGCCAGTTGACCATCAAGTAAACCGGTTAGCACGGGGGGCATCTGGCTGGGGCTGTACGCGCTGTTTACGCTCAGATCGCTGGCACCGAGTAGTTTAAATACGGGTCCGGCGGCTACGGTTGCCTTGTAACTCCCCAGCTGATCGAGCCATTTGGCGTCGCCTTTTTCGGGGATGCCGTAGCTCACAAACGTTGGTCTGGGGGCGCACAGAGCCAGCAGCTCGTGCGAATCGATGGGAAGGTCGCACCCCGTTTTTCGCCCGAACGACGATTCGGCTGCCGCGTATTTCAGGTAGTTGCCCGCCATCCAGTGATACTCTCCGCTGCCGGCCAAACTTTCGACGGCTTCGCCAAACACCCGGCGCTGCAATGTAGTCCCGCCTTTCCCCGACGAGCCGATCAGGGCTACGGCAAACCGCTGATCGAAGGCCATCGTAACCAGCGCAGCTTTGCCGTAGCGGGAAACGCCCTCGATCCCCACCTGCTTCGCGTTGACCTGGGGTTCGGTTGCTAGATAATCGAGCGCGCGGGACGCCCCCCACGCCCAGGCCCGCAACGCTCCCCAGTCGTCGGGTTTGCGGGTTTGCCCTTTGTTCGTCAGGCCGATGATGCCCCGCGTCAGGCCCGCGCCGTTGTCCGCCTGAATGCTGCCCGCTTCCAGCAGACAATAGCCCCAGCCTGCCGCCAGCAGTTGCTCCGTAGGGGGTGAGTCGCCGGTTGGGGCGGGGGCAAAGACGTTGGGGCCGGGCAGTCGCGTGATTGGCGCATAAGCCGGATACCGGTCGAAAATAGCTTTCATCTCCGGGTTTTGCCGGATCATCAGTTCCTTGAACGTCGCGTTGATCTTTTCCAGATCGGCGGGCGATGGCTGGGCCGGGGCCGGTAGGGCGGGCGGCAGGAAGCCGAACATCATCAGGACCGGCACCGGCCCTTTCACGTTCTGCGGCAGCACCAGCACCATGTTGATATTGACGTCGATCAACGGATAATCGGTGTTGTCGACGTGGCCGATCAGTTGTTTGGCGACCACCGGAATACGGCCGACCTGCTCGTTGTCTGTCACCTTTACCCGCCACGTCACGGCAGGAATGGTTTTCGGCAACCGCCCGTACATTTCCTGCTCGAAGCTGTCGAGTAACTCCGGCCGACGTACCTGCCACCACTGCTCCGGGGTAGTTACTTTTTTGCCGCCCTTCGTGGTCAGCGCGTCGGGCAGCTGCGGACACGGGTTTGCCGTTGCTTCGTCGTAGTTGGCATGATTAGGGTCAGATTCGTTTCCACTCGGCCCAGGACGTAGTGTTTTGATGCCCAGTTGCTGCATCATGACCGCCTGATCCTGAACAGCCGTCATGGTCTTCAGGGATGGGTATTTACTGCTGTCGATGCTAGCCTGTTGCGCTATCACCCAACCGGGCAAACTGACCAACAGGGTTACGAATTGGTATGTACGCATGGGGTGAATGGTTTAGTATCAACGGGTTGCGAACCCCTAAATCCCTTAAGAGGTTGTTTGGGGAAGGAGTTTTTGTCATCCCTCCTGGCGTCGGGATGACAAAAAAGGTGATTCTAGGATCCTGAAATCGTTCCCCAAACAACCTCTGAAGGGGATTTAGGGGTTTGCGCACCTTCTGTTCAACTGCTTACTTGTCCGTGCGGAACGGGGATGCGGGTAGGCCCTCTTTGTTGGTCAGATTGGCGTTGACCGGGTTATCGGCCCAGGCATAGCGGACATACTGCGGGTTCGGAACGTCATCGCTCGACACGACCACCGTGTTGCCCTCGATTCTGGCGTTGGCCCAGACGAATTTCTTGTCGGCACCGGCAATGGCGAAGTCGCCGGGCGCTTCCCCGTCTCGGGTTGTCAGGCCACCGCCAACGTTGGTAAAGCTGAGCGTGATTTTGTTGCCATCGATGTTGGCCGATTGATAGAGTGGTCCCGACGCAACGATGTTTTCGTGGTAAGCCGTTTTTAGCGCGGTCAGCGCCAGCCGTTCGCCGACGTCTTTTTTGTTGTCGGGGTGAATGTCGTTCCACTCGCCCAGATCGATGGCAACGACCATCGCCGTGTTTGGTACCGACAGCGCACTAAGCTGAGATTCGCGGAGAACGGCCCACCCGCTTTCCGACGGCTGGTAGTTATAGTCCATAAAGCCGGGTAGCTGAACGTACAGGAAAGGGAGCGTACCCTGCTGCCATTTGCCCCGCCAGTCGGCGATCAGGGCGGGCAGTAGCTGGGCGTATTCGGCGGGTTTTCCGGCGTTGCTCTCGCCCTGATACCAGCAAAATCCTTTGATGGTGTACTTGATTTCGGGCGCTACCATCGCGTTGTACAGGGCCGTCGGCTGATTCTGCGCGCTGATACCGCCAGCAAAACCGCCCCCGCCCATAGACGGAAACGCAACGCCAACTTTGTACTGCCACGTTCCTTTCAGGTCGACCGTATCGGCACCGGCGAAGAGACTGTACGGCTTGTCGGGGACGAAGCCGCCTTTGCCGCCGTTGTTGGTGACCCGCACCACGAGTACGTTTTTCCCGGCTTTCAGTACATTGGCGGGCAGCTTGTACCGGCGTTGGGGATACATATACGTCGTCCGACCCACCGATTTGCCGTTGACATACAGTTCATCGGCATCGACGATACGGCCCAGAAAAACCGTCGCGGGTTTGCCGACCATAGCCGCTGGTACGTCGATTTCGCGCCGATACCAGACAATGCCGTTGAGGTCTTTCACGCCCTGATCTTCCCAGTAGCCCGGCACGTTGATCGGCCGCCAGCCTTTCGGCATGTAAGCCGGATCGTACCACTTCGTCGCGCCCGACGTGCCCAGATCGACGGGCGGAGCGGGCCGTGGCATGGCCAATTGTCGGCGCGTCAGGCCGTTGACGTAGCTGGTATCTTTATTTTGGGCCACCGTTGCTTCGAGTGCCGAAAAACTGGTCAACCCGCTTTCACTGATCCAGGCTTCGATAGGCGTTCCGCCGACGCTGGCGTTGATGATGCCCACTGGTATGTTGTACTGCTGGTGAATTTTCTTCGCGAAAAAATAAGCCACCGCCGAGAACGGCCGCACATCCGGCCCCACCGCCTTCTTCCACTGCCCGTTGGGTACGTCGGTTTGCGGGCCTTGCAGGCTGGTGAGCGTCGGTACCCAGAACTGCCGGATTTGCGGATAGTTGGCCGTCGCGATTTCGTTGGCGTAGGTGACGTCGTGGATATTCAGCTGGTGCACCATGTTGCTCTGCCCGCTGCAAAACCAGACGTCGCCGATCAGGATGTCTTTGACGCTAAGCTGGGTGTTGCCTGCGATGTCCATCGTGAACGGCCCACCCGCTTTCATCGACGGTAGCTTAACCTGCCATTTTCCGCTTGCGTCGGTGGTCGTCTTGTAGCTTTTTCCGCTAAAGCGTATTGCGATTTTTTCACCGGGAGAGGCCCATCCCCAGATGTTGAGGGGCGTATCGCGCTGCAACACCATGCCGTCGCTAATCAAACTCGGTAAACGTAATTGAGCCTGTGTTGTCAGATTAACGAGTACGAGCAGACAAATCCAGATGAACGATTTCATTGGGGGAAAAGACGGGTTGTAGGGGGAGTTTTTTTGTCATGGCTCCGGCCACCCGGCCCGACGCCAGGAGGGATCTTCGGAAACAGGCAGTTTTAACTCGCTCCGAAGATCCCTCCTGGCGTCGGGCCGGGTGGCCGGAGCCATGACAAAAAATGATTGAAACAAAAAACGCTAGAAGCGGACTACGCTTTCGTAGGCTTTTTTGGGTTTGCCGGCCTGGTCGAAGAGGAGCGGGTAGTCTTTGCGGCCAGGTACCGGGAAATTGTCGAGCCACGAATAGCGGTCGGTGAGGTTCCAGAACGTGACGCCGGTAATCGTGTTGCGATGCTTGCGGAACACCTCGAACAGCATCTTATACTGTGCTGCCTGCTGGTCGTTCATGGCCGGGGTAAACTCGCTTTTGTCGGTCGGCCGACGTTCCCGGCGTTCGTGTTCTTTGGGGTACACCGACACGTCGACCTCGGTAAATTGCACTTTCAGACCCAGGCTGGCAAACTTCGTAATCGACTCCTCCAACTCCGAACGGGTGGGTTCGTAAATCGACCAGTGCGCCTGTAATCCCACGCCGTCAATAGGTACGCCCTTCGCTTTCAGCTTCTTCAGCAGCTGAAAAATGCGATCCCGCTTGGATGGCGTTTCCGTGTTGTAGTCGTTGTAGAACAGCTGCGCGTTCGGGTCGGCTTCGTGCGCGTACTGAAACATTTTCTCGATGTAATCTTCGCCGATGATTTCCAGAAACCGCGTCTTCCGATATATGGCTGTGCTGGTGTCGGGCACGGCTTCGTTGACCACGTCCCAGGCGTATACCGTGCCTTTGTAGCGGGTCATGACGTCGGTGATGTGCCGTTTCATCCGGGCCAGCAGCACATCGCGGCTCACGGTTTTGCCGGTCGAATCCACGAAAAGCCAGGCTGGTGTCTGGTTGTGCCAGCAGAGTGTGTGGCCCCGCAATTTGATGTTGTTCTGCCTGGCAAAGTCGGCAATGGCGTCGGCGTCTTTCCAGTTGTAGCGATTCTCTTCGGGATGAATTGGCCCTATCTTCATCGCGTTCTCGGGCGTCATACTGTTGAACTGCGCCTTGATTAGCTCGGCGTCGGGGCCGGGTTGCACCATGCGCGGGTTCACGGCAACGCCAATCGGGAAGTAGTCTTTATAATAATCCTTCAACCCTTTCTCGGGGGCCGTCATCGCCGACAGCAGTGGTAACAGGAGTAACGAACGAAAGCGCATGGTTGAGTAGGAAAAGTGCCAAGCGTATCTGCGCTGGGTAAGGTTGAGGGGATTGGCCTAATACGAATTATTTTTTTGTCATGGCTCCGGCCACCCGGCCCGACGTCAGGAGGGATCTTCGGTAATAGGCGGTTTGATTCGTCAATACCAAAGATCCCTCCTGGCGTCGGGATGACAAAAAACGGTCAAAGCAGATGCTTACTTGTACGCGTCGATTGTTTTGATCGTGCCGTCGGGGTTGTAGGTCATTTCGGTGACTTTCACATTCCGCAGGTGCGTCTTGCCCGACAGTTGGATGTCGTGGTAAAACAGGTACCACTTGCCGTCTTTTTCGATGATCGAATGGTGGTTCGTCCAGCCAAGCACCGGCTTCAGCAGTACACCTTTGTAGGTGAAAGGACCGTACGGACTGTCGCCCATCGCGTAGCACAGGTTGTGCGTGTCGCCGGTCGAGTACGAGAAGTAGTACTTGCCTTTGTATTTATGCAGCCAGGCGGCTTCGAAAAAGCGTTTGTCGTTGTCTTTTTCGAGGAATGGCTTGCCGTTTTCGTCCAGCAGTTGAACCGCCTTAACGGGTTCGGCCAGCTCTTTCATGTCAGCAGCCAGCCGGGCTACGCGGGGCAGGTACGCGACTTCTTCAGGCTTTTTCAGCGCCCCTTTCGCGTCGTACTGATTGTTGTCCCACCGCTGTAATTGACCGCCCCAGATGCCGCCGAAATACAGATACGACTTGCCATCGGTATCCTGAAAAACGCAGGGATCGATGCTGTATGTACCTTTCATCGGCTGCGGCTCGGCCTTGAACGGACCCACCGGGCTTTTGCTCGTTGCGACGCCAAGGTGGAACACGTCCTGCTTGTCTTTGACGGGGAAATAGAGGTAATACGTGCCGTTTTTGTAGGCCGCATCCGGTGCCCAAAGCTGCCGCCCTGCCCAGGGGATGTCTTTGATGTCGAGTGCTACGCCATTGTCTTTCACGGGGCCACCGATCTTATCCATCGACAGGATGTGATAATCGCGCATGGCGAAGTGCCCGCCGTCGTCATCTTCCTTGACGTCTTTGGCGTCGATGTCGTGCGAGGGGTAGATGTAAATTTTGCCGTTGAAAACGTGGGCCGATGGGTCAGCGGTGTAGATGTGCGATACCAGCGGCTGCGAAATGGGGGTTTTGCCGGTTTCGGTCTGGGCAAACGTCGATAGCGACAGGCAACTCAGTGCGGCTAGCGCCAATGAAATGCGAATACGTTTCATGCGTGGGTTTTAACTGTAAATAAGTTTCTTACTAATACTTTTCGTAAAAGTGACAAAAGATACTAAAAACCAATCGAGTTACCACCGTCGACGGGGAGCGACGCACCGGTGATATAGCGGGCGGCTTCCGACGCCAGGAAAACGGCCGCCCAGCCAATATCCGACGGCTGGCCAAACGTACCCATCGGCGTCCGGCGCATGGCGCGGGCGAAGCGGTCGGGGTCGCCACCCATCGCCGTTTTGCTCATGGCCGTTTCGATGAAACCCGGCGCAATGGCATTCACCCGCACGCCTTTGCCCGACCATTCCGACGCCAGAATTTTGACCATTCCTTCCACCGCCGACTTCGACGCGCCGTATGCCGCGACCCGGTCGATACCGTAGTAAGCCGCCATCGACGAAATCATAATCACGACACCGCTGTTTCGCTCGACCATGCGGGTAGCACAGGCGCGTGTCAGCGAAAAAACGGCGTTTAGATTGGTGTGTACCACCCGGTCGAATTCGTCGTCGGTGACGTCCAGCGCGGGCTTTTTCATGTTGATGCCCGCGTTGTTGACCAGAATATCAATGGGGCCGTGCTGACGTTCGATGGTGTCGACCAGTTGGTCCAGTTCAGCGCGCACCGTTACGTCATTGACCATGTAATTCGCTTTGGGCCCCAGCGTCTCGACCGCGTCGATCAGGGGTTGTTCCCGGCGACCCGTCACGATGACGTCGGCTCCGGCAAGGGTCATGCACCGGGCAATGTCGAAGCCGATGCCGCTGCCCCCGCCGGTAATGAGCGCGCGCTTGCCTTCCAGCGAAAAAACGGCTGGCGCGGATGTGAGCAGTGCCGTGTCGGCTGCTTGTTCGTTGGTAGTCATCTAGCGTAGTAAGTAAATATCAACAGATTTTTTTACGTCGTCCAGCGTCTGTTCGGGCTGTTTGAACGGCTTGGGAACGGGCTTTTTCGCAAACTCCTGGAGGTACAGCACCCAGGCATCGCGCCACCAGATCGCTTCCCTATGCTGCGTCGCCAGCCGGCCCGCTACGTCGGTGTACAGCACCGGGTCGAGGGCGGGTTTTGCCAGTGTCCATTCCTGCTGGAGCCAGCGCACTGAGTCGGCACTGGTGTAGAAGCGGGTGCAGAGTTCATCCCAGAGCGTGCGGCCCGTTGAGAGTTGTTTGGTCCAGGGAACATGGTGAAACCACAGCAGGTAGGGCAGGGGACAGTTGTCGACGTTTTCCCACTGCCGACGCACCTCCGGGCGATACTGCGCCAGCGCATTGCTGCCCGTCGCTGTCCGGTCGAAACCCAGCCCGACGGAATCGGCCCGGTGGTAGTAAACGGCTGTCCAGTCGGGGCGGGGGCTCTTGTTCTGCCAGGGTTCGGGGGCGAAGTGAACCCCCGTCCAGGGGCGCGACAGGCCGATGGGGGCGTTGTAATCGACGTAGATATCCCGCGACCGGAGCAGCATGGCCCTAACGTGCGAAACGGCCTGTGGCTGTCGGGTAAGCGTCATGTTGACCCATTCGTCGGCAATGGCGGCTGAGGTCAGCGTATGATCCCAGGCGATCCGGCCGAACGCGTACCAGTTGGCCTGCGCCAGTGGGTTACCGGTCCAGTTGCGGTCGGAACCCGTGTTGGCTACCCCCGCCATGAGCGTCTGCGAATAACCGTGCAGGCTCCCATCGATAACCCGCGCCACCGTCGATCCTTTGCCAGCCGCGTAGGTATCCGACTCCAGGCACTCCTTGAACACGGGCGCTTCGTAGACGAGGTGCGTAGCAAAGCCGAGGTACTCCTGCGTCAGCTGAAACTCGATGCCCAGCGGGGTTTTGGGCATGGCCCCGAACAGGGGCGAAAAGGGTTCGCGGGGCTGAAAATCAATCGGCCCGTTCTTGACCTGCACGATCACTTTCGGGTCGAATTGCCCATCGAACGGCGTAAACTCTTCGTAGGCGGCTTTGAACCGGTCGCCCGTTGGGTCGGCTTTGTAAACGAATGCCCGCCAGATCACCACGCCCGGAAACGGCTTCATGGCAGCCGCCAGCATGTTGGCCCCGTCGACGTGCGTACGGCCGTAGTCCTGCGGGCCGGGTTCACCCTCCGAATTGGCTTTCACCAGAAAACCGCCGAAGTCCGGGATGTAGCGGTGAATTTCGGCGGTTTTGTCGGTCCACCATTTCCTTACCTCCGGGTCGAGGGGATCGGATGTTTTAAGGCCACCCAGCGTTTTGGGAGCCGCGAAATACACCGACAGATACACCTTGATGCCGTAGGGTCGCATAACGCCGGCCAGGGCGGCTACCTTTTGCAGGTACTCGCCCGTCAGCATCCGCGCACTGGCGTTGACGTTGTTGACAACGGTGCCGTTGATGCCCAGCGACGCATTGGCGCGGGCGTAGTCTTTGTAGCGGGGGTCGATGGTTTCGGGCAATTCCGACCATTTCCAGAGCGACCCGCCCGCGTAACCCCGCTCGATGGTGCCGTTGGGATTATCCCAGTGATTCAGCATCCGCAGCTTTACTTTTGGACTGCTCACCAGATTGATCGCGTCGACGGATTGGCCGGTCTGCAACTGGCGGAGCAGCGCAAACGTACCGTACAGCACGCCCACGTCGGTTTTGCCCATTACCAGAATATTCCCCTGCCGCTTCACGATCCGGTAGCCTTCCTCGTTTAGTTCGTTGGCATCGGCACCGGAAACACCCACCGTCAGCACGATGCCGCCCTGCCGGGTTCCGGCGCTGGGAAGGGTAGGCACAGTTGTACCCAGCAAGCCCTGTAAACCCAACTGTAACTCATTGGTCGCCGATTTCAGGACGGGTGATGAGCCGCTGACCGCGATAAACTGAGCCGACCGGGCGTATCCCGACCGGACGGTAGCATCAGTAAGTCGGTCGTATTTGAGCCAGAGCCGGTACCCATCGTCTGCAAACGTAAGGTGAGTCAGGAGCAGCAGGCCAATCAGCAATAGTCGGTTCATGAATGGGTATTAGTAGCGGTTATGGTTGGTTTTACTTTTTCATTTTCTTTCTGTCATCCCGAGCTTGCGACCGGGCCGCCGGAGCGGGGATCTTCGGTAACACGCAGCTCTGCTCGACATTCCCGAAGATCCCTCGGCACCGGCCGCCCGGCTGCGTCGGGATGACAAAGACGCTGGGATTACAGCAGGAATAGTTGGCTCACTTGTGACTCATGGTTGGTGCATCGCGCCGGAAGCTTTCGGGTGGCCCTAGGTAACTGGGCTTGACACCACCCCGGTCGATGACGAATTTCTGCACGACAACCGCCGGATCGACCAGCCAGTACTTTAGCGTGTGTTCCCCCGGCTTCGTCAAGCGGTGTTTGGTTGTCAGGATACGGATGTTGTTGGCGACCGACTGCTCCCAGACCCGCCCAGTTTCGTTGGCGTGCATATTAACGATTTGGGGCGTTTCATCGTCGAACGAGATGGCGAAACGCAGGCCCTTATTGTCGTTGAAATTCAGCGTTGGCGATACGTAGGTCTGTACCTGCACCATACCACTGTCGGCCAGAATCACCTGATACGTCAGCCGGGGCGACTGTCCGCCGGGTTGCTCGATGGCAGGCGTTGTGACCGGGGAACTGGTCATGCCCCCCGCCGTACGGCCAATGTCGGGTAGTCGCTGCCAGGTAGCTGTGGCGGTTTGGGTCGTATGCGTCGGGTGTTCGGCGTCGATGGAAACGTAGCCGTTGCTTTCCACGAATCCAACCGCCGGATCGAGCAGGGGAGACGCCGGGTTGTTGACAACCGCCTGCACGACAACCCGTTGCCCGTTGGGGCCGGTCAGTGTAATCGGTACCTGCTGCGTACCGGCGGGTGCCTGTTTCCAGTTGACACCGACAAGTAGTCGCGTTTCCTGCCCGACGGTTCCCCCGGTCGTCGACAGGGTAAGCCAGGGAGCACCGGCGCTGGCCTGGAACGTAAACGGCGTTTGCCCCCGGTTGAAGAGGTCGATGTAGTATGTCTGCTGATTGTATTTGTCGAAGGTCGGCAACGTCAGTGAACTGCCCGCGCTGCCGGGAAACCAGTCGTCGCTGCCTTCGACGGTAAGACCCATATCGGCGGGTGTCGGTACGCTGATCGTTTCGGTCTTCGGCATAGCGTTTTGGTTTGGCTGTTGCCAGTAGGTGTAGCCAATGTGGGTTTGGTCCATCATGTGCGTCCATTTGCCACCGGCCAGCGTATCGTTGTAGAAGCGCGTGATCTGCGCATCCCGCTCAAACAGCTTTTTTACCCGGTCGGCAAGGCTGTTCGCAGCCGACCGGCCCTGTTTGACGTACAGCCGGTTCCGACCCGCTGTTACGTAGAGTTCGTTCAGTGTCGCGCTGGCCTTGACGGGGTGGAGCACCAGTTGAAAATAAGCGTCCTGATAGGATGTAGGTAAGTCCTTCCCAATGCGTTCGGCCTCGCTGAGCAGTTGGTTATAGTCGGCCACGACGCGCTCAGCTTCACGGTAGTGAGTCAGGCTGTACGTGTCCGGGCTGAGCAGTTCGGGCTTGCGCCGGGCGTTGTACTGCGTGTAGGTCGTCAGGATGCGGGCAATGGCTTCGGCGTGTTTTGGGCCGAACTGCTGCTGAGCCCACAGCCGTGTGTAGTCCGTTAGTTTGTCGGCGGGCCAGGCGTTGGGGTTCCAGGCGTAGTCGAGGAAGAATTCGATGGGAAACTCCATCGGTTTGATATCACCCACGTTCACGATCCAGATTTGATCGACGCCGTGTTCGTAAGCCAGGTGCATCTGTTCCCGCGTCCGGGCAATGGTGTTGGTGTTGAGCCACTTGTAGTTGCGGGGACCGCCTACGTAATCGTAGTGGTAATAGATGCCGTACCCGCCTTTGCGTTTCGGCGTACCCACGGTTGGTAACTTACGAAGGTTACCCCAGTTGTCGTCGCAGAGTAGCAGCGTTACGTCGTCGGGAACGCGCATGCCTTTGTCGTAGTAGTCCTGCACTTCCTTGTAGAGCGCCCATGACTGAGGTGTTTCGGCTGCCGGTTTGCCCGTTACGTCGCTGATAATGGTGCGCTGATCGGCTACGATTTTTTCGAGCAGGGCGGTGGCGGTTTCGCGGCTCATGGGTTCGTCGCCGTCGCCCCGCATTCCGACGCTCAGGATACTTTCGTTGGTGCCCATCCGCTCGACGCTTTTGCGCCAGAAGGCCCGCAGCGTCGAATCGTTAGTCTGGTAATTCCACGGCCCCTTGCCGTACCGACGCCATTCGTCGTGCGCCCGCATCAGCGGCTCGTGGTGCGACGTACCGATCACGACGCCGTATTCGTCGGCCAGCTTGGGGTTCTGCGGATCGTCGTCGTAGAAGGCGTTGCCCCACATGGCAGGCCACAGGTAATTGCCTTTCAGCCGCAGAATCAGCTCGAATACGTGTTCGTAAAACTGGTGGTTAAACCCGCCGAATTTGGCTTTCGTCCAGCCCGAGAGGGCAGGGGCCTCGTCGTTGATGAAGATGCCCCGGTATTTCACCGCCGGTGTGCCTGCCGTGTGCCGACCCGGCAGCACGTACAGCGCCTTCTGGGTCTGTACCGGTACGTCGGCCCACCAATGCCAGGGCGAAACACCAATTTGCGCCGACAGGTCATACAGGCCGTAGATGGTCCCGCGTTTGTCGCTGCCCGCAATGACCAGCGCCGGGTCGACGCCCGGCATGGGGTTGTCGACAACCTGCGTGACGTACGTTTCCCACTTGCCGACAAGCCCGGAAAGGTCAATTTTCTTGTCGCTGACCAGCTTATCGATCAGCGGACTCTTACCGAGCGTGCCGACCAGTATCAATTCCTTTGGATCTTTCGAATCAGGCGACGGAGCCGGTTTAGCCCCCGTTACCCGAATGATGTCGGCTTCCAGACTTTTCATGGCCCGGCGCACCCCGGCGTATTCGTCAGGACCCGTCAACATGGCGGCTACCTGCCCCTTTAACGTGAGCGGAAACCGACCCTTGCCAGCCTGGGTAGCTACGTACTGGCCGGGAGTGACGGCAAAACTTTGAATCCACAGATTCAGGATGAGCAGCGTAAACAGCAGACGTTTCATACGGCAGACGATCGGGTCGTCTCAGCGATCAGCGTTGAGTTGTGGTTCTTGAGTTAGTACTTCATGGGCAGGCCGGGAAGCTGGGTACGCAAAGTGAGCCTGTCATACCAGATACGATGCCCAACCGTTGCCGCCCGCTGTTTCACTTAGTAGATTAGGCTGCTTGTTTAAAAAAGCGATAGCAGCAAGCCTACCACAGATATTCTTATTGTACAAATGTTTTCAAGAAAATGTAAATATGCAATCGATTGCAGAATTTTCGTGCAAATTGAGCTCCCGTTTTTGACCCGTATTGACTAATGGGCAGTTGATGCATAGTCAGTCGTACTTAATTTTAGGGATCGACTCTGGTTTTGCAACTATGCAATTCATGAACGAGGTACACTGAAAATTACACCTGTCAGCCTGTACACCTACCTAACTTTACGCACTGATCGCGGTCGGTGATCGTCAATATGACCAAAGAAGTAACGATTTACGACATCGCGAAACGATTGAATTATTCCCCGGCAACCGTCAGCCGGGCGCTTAATGATCACCCGGCCATCCGGGGTGAAACGAAAGAGCTGATCAATGCCACGGCTCAGCAGATGGGCTATCGGTCCAACACATTCGCCAGCAATCTGCGTCGGCAAAAGACGTCGACGCTGGGGATTATCGTGCCCCGGCTCAACAGCAATTTCATGTCGAGGGTACTGGCTGGGATGGAAAAGGCGGCCAACGATGCTTCCTACAATCTGATTATCACTCAGTCGCTGGAATCCGAGATCAAGGAAGTCGCCAATGCCAAAACGCTGTTCGATAGCCGGGTCGATGGGCTGCTGGTGTCTGTCGCGTACAATACCGAGTCGAACGAGCACTTTGAAACGTTTATACGCCGGGGGGTTCCGGTCCTGTTTTTCGACCGGGTTATTCAGCATCCCAAATGCGTGAGCGTGTCGATCGATAACGAGATGGCCGGCTATGAAGCAACCCGCCATCTGCTCGAACAGGGGTGTCGGCGCATCGCGCACATCACCGGAATTATGCGCCGGAACGTCTACGGCGACCGGCTGGCCGGGTATCGCCGGGCGCTGAACGAGCAGGCCCTTTCGGTCGATGATAGTCTGGTGGTTGAATCCGACCTGAGTTTTGAAGCGGGGTATCAGGCTGGGCAGGCGATACTGGCGATGCCCAACCGCCCCGACGGCATCTTCGTTGCCAACGATTTTTGCGCGGCTGGGTGCATGCTGGCGCTTAAACAGGCGGGTATCAGCATACCCGGCGATATGGCGATTGTCGGCTTCAACGACGACCCCGTCGCGCAGGTGATAAGCCCCAGGCTGACGACCGTACACTATGCCGGTGAAAAAATGGGCGAGATTGCCGCCCGCAGCCTGATCAACTTTCTTAATGGCCTACAGGATATACAGGCCACGAATCGAATTGTGCTGCGATCCGAACTGGTTGTCAGAGAATCGTCGGTCAGACGCGGAAAGTAGCACGACCGGGCCGGTGCCCGCTCAATTCCGTTAAATCCGACTTCGGCTCTATCTTTACACCCACTCTTTGTACCGCATAAACCATCAACTTCATGAAAAAATGGCTGCTTAGCCTGTCGATTTGTGTGGCGGTGCTGCCCGCTCTGGCGCAGACTACACCACCCCGACCCAACAATACCTTCGTCCGTGATAATTTTCAGAAGCAGGAATACGACATTCCCATGCGCGACGGCACGAAGCTGCATACCAACGTCTACATCCCCAAAGACGCGTCGGCGGCCAACAAGTACCCATTCCTGATGCAGCGTACCTGCTACAGTGTGGCCCCCTACGGCCCCGACACGTACCCGAACGGTTTAGGCCCCTCGGGCACGCTCATGCGCGACAAATACATCTTCGTGTACCAGGACGTGCGCGGGCGCTGGGATTCCGAAGGTACCTGGACCAACATGACCCCCACGGTGACCGATCAGCCGTCGGCGGCTGACCAGAAGAAGCGTGGCAAAGCCCCCGCCCGGCAGTCGGCGATGGCGGTCGATGAAAGCTCGGACACCTACGATACCATCGACTGGCTGCTCAAAAACGTGCCGAATAACAACGGCCGGGTTGGGCAATGGGGCATCAGCTACCCCGGTTTCTACACCATCGCCGGGGCCGTAGCGGCTCACCCCGCCCTGAAAGCATCGTCGCCACAAGCCCCCGTATCGGACTTTTTCTTCGACGATTTCCACCACAACGGCGCGTTCATTCAGGCGTACATGTTTACGTTTCCCGTGTTCGGGATTCAGCACCCCGGCCCGACAACGAAAGCGTGGTACGAGGATCAGATCATCAACACCGGCTCGAAAGACGGGTATCAGTGGCAGTATGACCTTGGCCCGCTGAAGAATGCCGACAAATACTACAAAGACAATTTTTACTGGCAGGAAACCGTCAACCACCCCAACTACGACGAGTTCTGGCAGAAGCGCAGCATCATTCCCCACCTGAAAAATATCAAACATGCCGTGATGACGGTGGGCGGCTGGTTCGACGCGGAAGATCTCTACGGCCCGCTAACGATTTATAAGACAGTCGAGAAGAATAACCCCGGCACCTACAATACACTCGTTATGGGGCCGTTCGGCCACGGCCGGTGGTCGCGCGAAACGGGCCACACCATGCACAGCAACGTGTATTTCGGCGACAGCATTGCGACGTTCTACCAGCGTAACATCGAAGCCAAATTTTTCGACCACTTCCTGAAAGGCTCAGGCGATGGCAAATCGGGTCTGCCCGAAGCGTATCTGTTCAATACGGGTCGCAACGAGTGGAAAACCTTCGACAAATGGCCCGCGCCCACCGCTCAGCCAATGCAGCTTGGGTTGCGCAACAGCGGCAAACTCGACATGGGTAGTAAAGGCAGCGCCAGCGCGTTCTCGGAATTCGTCAGCGACCCCGCCAAACCCGTGCCGTACACCGAAGACAACACGACGACGCTTGGGTTTACGCCGTTCAATTACATGTCGGAAGATCAGCGTTTCGCCAGCCGACGCCCCGATGTGCTCACCTTCCAGACCGACGTACTAACCGACGACGTGACGCTGGCTGGCGAACTGATGGCAAAGCTGAACGTCAGCACGACCGGTACCGATGCCGACTGGGTTGTGAAACTGATCGACGTATACCCGCCCAACGAGCCGAATCACCCGTACATGCCGAACAAGAATATTACGCTTGGCAACTACCAGCAGATGGTTCGTTCGGAGGTGATGCGCGGCCGGTTCCGCAACTCGTTTGAAAAGCCCGAACCCTTCGTGGCCAACCAGCCGACACCGGTCAACGTCCGCTTGCAGGATGTACTGCACACGTTCAAAAAAGGCCACCGTATCATGGTGCAGGTTCAAAGCACCTGGTTCCCGCTCATCGACCGGAATCCGCAGAAGTATGTCGATAATATCTACAAGGCGGAAGCTGCTGATTTTCAGAAAGCTACCCACCGCGTTTACGATGATTCAGTGATTGAGGTGTCGGTATTGAAATAAGGACATTACGTCAAGTATACGGGCAGGGGTCTGGTGAAAACGGGGCTCCTGCTTTTTCATAAATTTATGTAACCGTCACTCGCCTGAGTAGTCAGAACTGTATAGGCGCACAATACAAACCGCCCCTTTGATTTAATGACCAGTTGTCAAAAGAATCAGGTAAGCGACAAATACCAGCCTATGTTTCCTGATGAATGCCCCCCATTTTGGGTTGTTTGTCGAAAAGATGTTCCGTTCAGTCACAGAACGGCTCACCTTTGTCACAGTCCTGACGGCCTAACTAACCCATAAGAACGTACGCTGTTACCCACCTACCGATATGTTTGTACTCGAATCTGTTTACGCAATTGTTCTCCTCTACCTGGGACTGAGTGTGCTGTTTCTGGCCGTGTTCGCCGTTGCGGGTCGGTTTGGTGGCACCGACGACGTAAGCCCCGCCATCACGCCGGCCACCTACCGAAAAATTGGTGTGCTGATTCCGGCCTACAAGGAAGATGCCGTTATCATTGAGTCGGTACGGACCAACCTGCGGCAGAAGTACCCCACCGATCGTTTCGAGCTGATCGTCATTGCCGATTCGATTCATCCGTCGGTGCTGGCTCAGCTGGCCGAATTGCCGATCCGGGTTATCCCGGTATCGTTTGAAACCTCGACCGTTTCAAAGGCCATCAACGCAGCACTGGCGCAGATTCCGGCCGGGCAGTACGACGTGCTGATGGTAGCTGACGCTGACAACCACATGGCTACCGACTTTCTAAGCCGCATTAACCTGGCCTTCGAGCAGGGCTGGCAGGCCGTACAGGGGCACCGGGTTGCGAAGAACACGAATACGAGCGTGGCCGTGCTGGACGCAATCAGCGAAGAAATAAACAACCACCTGTTCCGGCAGGGAAGCCGCGCCCTGGGCCTGGCATCGTCAATCATCGGGTCGGGTATGGCATTCGAGCCGGAACTGATGCGGGCGGGTATGGCCAGCCTGCACACGATGGGTGGCTACGATAAAGAACTTGAAATGAATATTGTGCTGGCGGGCCGCCCCATCGCCTACCTCGCCGATGCGTATATCTACGACGAAAAAGTAGCCAGCAAAGCGGTATTCGAGAATCAACGTACCCGCTGGATTGCCGCTCAGTGGCAGTTTCTGGCCCACTACTTCCGTCCCGGTCTGCGCGAGCTGTCGGCTAGTCGGATGATGAGTGGCTTCAAAATGATACAGGCAATGGTGTTGCCCCGGGTGTTGCTGCTGGGCGTACTAACGTTGCTCTCGGCATTAAGTTTGCTGGCGACGCAGCCGTTTTTTCAGCTTGCCGCGCCTGCCCTCTTACTCACATTATGCCTGAGTTTGGCGATTTCGGTGCCAAATTATCTCTGGAAGCGGCTGACGGTGCGTGAATTGCTAGTACTGCCTGTACTGATGCTTCGCTTTGCGCGGGCCATGCTCAACATGCGGAAAGCGTTCCGCCGGTTTATGCATACGCCCCACACCGGAACCCCCGATGTTCAGTTGCAGCCAAACAAATCCGCTTAGTAAATTCGGGTGTGACAGCCAGATTAAAAAGTAGTCTGAATAACTAGAGCAGGTAGGATTACGCAAGCAACGCAGACCGCATCAGCCTGACACCGGTCGGTCGACTGGTGAACAAGCACCGTAATTAAAACGGGGCAGCGTTTGGGAGTAGAGAAGTACGGAGTTCAGCCACCTGAACCCGTTTTCTCCGTTACAAACCTCGCCCCTGCACAAGTAAGTATGAAATCTGTTCTGGGTCGGGTAAGCATTGGAGTACTGGTAGGGCTGCTGATCAGCCAGGTGAGTATGGGGCAGGCGCAGCAGAAAAGCGTGCGCGGGCTAGTATCGTTCGGTCAGGCGACGGGCGTAACGGGCGACACCTCGTTTCTGGATGTCGACAAAGATATCGCCATTCAGCTGTTGCCGTTTGAGGAGCTGACCAAGATCGCTACGGCTTATTCACCCCTGTTGAAGTATCAGGGCGAGATTGCTAATTCGCTCGATGCCGGGTACCAGATTTCCAAGCTACAGATCCTGCAAAATATGTCGGCTTACGGCAACTATTCGGCGGGTAACCAGGCCATCGTATCGTCGGGTGTTAATATTCCCAGTGGTGTCGATCCGGTTTCGCAGATTGCCAACGGCTACCGCTTTGGTGTCGACATGCGCGTGACACTGTATGATCTGTTTGGTCGCAAACAGCAGATGAAACAGGCGTACTCGAACTACCGCGCATCGGTGCTGCAAAAAGACATTATTGCGCAGGAAATCCGGCGGTCGCTGATCGGTATTTATCAGGATATGATTACGGCGCAGCAGGTGCTGAAAACCCGCCTGCTCGACGAACAGGCGTCGCTGACGGCGTACCGCATCGCAGAAGCGGAAACGCAGAAGGGACGGGGGAACGCCGAAACGCTGGCTAACGCGCTGAACCGCTACGCACAGGCAAAGTCATATTCTGAGCAGGTCAAAGGCGAGTTTTTAAAGAATGTTCGGTATTTTGAGACACTCGTAGGACAACCTCTTCAACGGCTAAAACGAATCAACTAATGTCAATCGACGCACTGCTCAGGCTATTTCGGCAAAATCTGCTCTGGATGATCCTGCTGCCGGTCGTTACGGCCGCAACAGCCTGGTATGTCACCCGCGATTCGGTGAAAACCTACCGTTCGGAAGCTACGCTATACACGGGTCTGGCATCCGGCTATACGCTGTTGACGGATCGGCTGGGGCAGTCGATGGACCGCTCATCCAACGCGTTCGACAACCTGCTGACGACGCTCAACTCGAAAGAAACACGCTCGCAGGTTGGCATCTCGCTGCTGAACGATCACCTGCGGCTGCAACAGCCCGATACGCTGGTGTTGGGTTCGGCCGGGTTCGACCAACTGCATCAGGCCATCCCGGCCGACTGGCAACCGTTTCTGATGGGCGAATCTGATTCGCTGCGGCTCTGGAACCGGCTCGACAGCCTGTCGAAGCTGGCCACTGACAATCCCGTCAAGGAGATACTGTTCAAGTCGAGTCTGCCGTACTCGATCAATACCATCGGTGAGAAGCTGATCGCGTCGGCCCGTAAAAATACCAACGACGTGCTGCTGATGGAATACGAAGCCAATGACCCGGCCGTTGCCCAGCAGACACTACGGTACGCGATCGATGCGCTGAACCGACGCAATTCGTTTTTCAAGACATCGGAAACCAACTCGGTTGTCAGCTATTACGAAGACCGTCTCAAAGCAGCCAAAGACAAGCTGAATCTGGCCGAGGGGCGGCTGCGCGACTTTACGATGCGCAACAAAGTGCTCGATTATGATGAGGAAGCGCGTAACGTAGCGGCTTCGCGCGAGGCACTCGATCAGGATTACAACCGCGAACTGATGCAGCGGGATGCCGCCAAAGCCGCTGTCGATGCGGTAGGGAGGCAACTGGCGAAGCAGGGCAGCGTAACCGCCAACACCAACGAACTCACCGATAAACAGCGTCGGCTGACGGCGGCTGAAAGCCAGCTATCGAACGCGAAAGCGTACGGTCAGTCGCGGGCGGCCATTGCCCGTTTGCAGACCAACGTCGATCAGCTGTCGAGCGATCTGAAAGCCAGCGCGCAAAAGATGTCGTCGGCGGGAAACACGCCCGAAGCCATGCCGGCACAGACGATGCTAAACGACTGGATGGCTAAAACGCTGGAGTACGAAGAATCGGTGGCGCGGCTCAAAGTGTACGAAAAACGTCGGAACGAGTATCAGGCCAAAACCAACCAGTTTGGGCCGCTCGGGTCGCAGCTGCGGCAGTTGAACCGCGATCTGGAGATTTCGGAAAAAGAATACCTGGGGCTCCTTCAGAATGTTGAACAATCACGGACCCGTCGGCAGGACGTCGCTGTGGGTGGAAAACTGGAAGTGCTCGATGCCCCGATTACCCGCTGTCGCCCCTGTCGTCGAAGCGCATGCAACTGGTTGTTGTGGGTGGCGGTGTTGGGTTGTTTTTGGCGCTGTTACTACTGGCCCTGCGTTTCTGGCTCGACAAACGGATTCAGTCGCCCGAACAGGCTGAAACACTGCTGGGTCGCCCGCTAACGGCGCAGTTTCCGGTGGTGCGCAAGCCACAGGTGTACTCGAAAGTAACCCGGGCGTCGCGGGCGATGATGGAGCAGTTGCTCAACACGATAAACATTGAAATCGCGCAGGCGGCAGGCAAGCCGTACCCCCGCTCATCACGCTATTCAGCGTACGGGCGAAGCAAGGCAAAACGTGGCTCGCCAACGGGCTGATCGATGCCTACGCCAACGCCGATCAGCAGGTGGCTTACTGCTACCCCCGCCAAACCGGGCGCGAACGGCGGCAGGACAGGCCGGGCGTGACGTATTTCCCGTATACCATCCGGCCCGACTTTATGAACGTAACGGGTCTCGACTACCTGATCGATGCAGACAGCGGCTTCGACGCGTCGCAGTTTGATCGAATTGTGCTGGAACTGCCCCCGCTGATGAGCAATCAGATTCCGGTATATCTTCTTAAAGCCAGCGTACTGTCGATGCTGGTGGTCGACGCGCAGAGTGCGTGGGGACGGGCTGAAAAGCAGCTATTGAGTCTGTACCTGCGGGTTACGAACCAGCCCCTGCTTACGGTACTGAACCGGGTTGAAGACAACTATGTCGATGTGCCGGGACAGGCCGATTTCAGCGAGCGCCCCCCGCGTACTGGCAGCAACGCCGAACAGCCGATGCCGCAGCCGACGCGATCAAACCGGTAAGTAGTTCTCGAATCACTCCGCTGTATTCTATCCTCTTTTAATAGAAAAGGTGTATGTCAGATCATGTATTCGCCGTAGCGCAACAGGCCCTGCCCGACTCCTTCACAATACACCGCCTGGTGGCCGATGCCATGGTGCGCACCGCCCCCGACACGACTGCCGTGCGGATAGGTGGCGAACTCCTGACGTACCGGCAGCTGGATGAGCAGTCAGACATACTGAGTCAGGCCATTCTCCGGGTAGCGTCCGATAGTCAGCTGGTAGGAATCAGCTGCACCCGCAGTCTTGATATGGTTGTGGGTGTGCTGGCGATTCTGAAAGCGGGCAAGGCGTATCTGCCCCTTGACCCCACCTATCCCGACGCCCGGCTGCGGCAGCTCATCAACGATTCCGGGGTGCAGCACTGCCTGTCGACGACCGCTGACGAGCCGCTGTTTACCGAACTGGGTCTGCACGTGATTCGCCCGGATGCAACCCAGGATGGTCCATCGCAAGCCGTCACGACGCAGAACGAAACGGCCTGTGTACTCTACACGTCGGGCTCGACAGGTAAGCCGAAGGGCGTTTGTCTGACCCACATGGGGCTGGTCAACATGCTGACCAATCAGGTGGGTCGCTGGGCTGGTCAGCCGGGCTTGCAGACCCTTCAGTTCTGTCACCTGAGCTTCGACGCGTCCTTCCAGGAAATTTTCGTGCCGCTGCTCACGGGTGGCACCATTCACCTTGTCGACGATTCGTACCGGCTCAACGCGGGGCGGTTGCTCGACTATATCGAACAGGAACGCATCAACCGGGTATTCCTGCCCTACGTGGTGCTCCAATACCTGACCGAAACGGCCGTTGCCAGTCATCGGTTTCCCGCCGACCTACGGGAGATCATCACCGGTGGCGAACTGCTCAAAATAACCCCCGCCATCGCGCAATTTTTCGACGCCCTGCCCGGCTGTGCGCTGATGAACGTGTACGGCCCGACCGAAGCGAGCGTCTGGGTGACGGAAAACCGCTTGCAGGGCGACGCCTTGAACTGGCCTCAACTGCCGAGCATCGGGCGGGTGGTGCCGGGTTGTGGCGTTATCATTCTCAACGAACAGCTTGAGCCGGTAGAGGAGGGTGAAATCGGCGAAATTGGTATCGCGGGCGTATGCCTGGCCAATGGCTACCTCAACCAGCCGGATCGCACCGCCGACGCGTTTATCGACTGGCAGCACCCGCAGTACGGCCCAACGCGACTGTACCGCACGGGTGATCTAGCCCGGTTTATGCCCGACGGCACGCTCGACTTTCACGGTCGGCGGGATACGCAGGTAAAGATTCGGGGTAACCGGGTCGAACTGGGCGAAATCGAAGTGTTACTGGCGCAGCAGCCCGCCGTGCAACAGGCAGTTGTGGTGGCGCGGGAAGACATACCGGGTCACAAACGACTGGTGGCCTACGTGGTGGTTCCGGCGACTAATTTTTCCGTCCCGCTGCTCCGCACTGCGCTGACCGAGCGGTTGCCCGATTTCATGCTGCCGACCTACTATGTCCGGCTCGATGATCTGCCCCGCACCACAAGTGGTAAAGTCGACAAGGCGCAGCTGCCCCCGCCCGATCACAGCCGCCCCGACCTGACAACCTTGCTCCGCCCGGCCCGTACGGCGCTGGAGAAAGAAATTGTCGGTATGTGGGGCGAGTGGCTGCAACTGAACCCCGTCGGGCTGGATGATAATTTCTTCGAACTGGGCGGTAATTCCCTGCTGGCGCAACAGACCATCGCGGCCCTGGAGCAACGCGGCTTTACGGTACCTATCACCAAACTGTACCAATACCCGACAGCGGGTGCGCTGGCTGAATTTATCCAGCCAACAACCAGTATTCGGCCCGGACAGCCGCAACCTGAATTAACCGCTCCCCGTCGTGCTACTGCCGACGATACCGACGTGGCGGTGATTGGTATGAGCGGCCGTTTTCCGGGAGCCAGCACCATCGATGAACTGTGGTCGTTGCTGAAAGAAGGGCGTGAAACGACCCGCTTTTTCACCGACGCCGAACTCGACGCGGCTATCCCGGCGTCGGTCCGGGAGAACCCGCAGTACGTAAAAGCGCGGGGCGTTATCGACGGTGCCGATCAGTTCGACGCCCGCTTCTTTGGCCTGACCCCCGCCATCGCGCAGGTGATGGACCCGCAGCAGCGTATTTTTCTGGAGATCGCCTACGAAGCCCTCGAAACGACCGGCTACCTGCCCGAACTGTACGGCGGTCGGGTAGGGGTGTTTGCGGGTTGTGGCAACAATACATACTACCTGAACAATGTCCTGGCTAACCCTGACGTGGTGGCGCAGGTCGGTTCGTTTCAGGCCATGACCGTCAACGAGAAGGATTACATTGCCTCCCGGACGGCTTATCAACTCAATCTCAACGGCCCCGCCGTGAGCGTCTACTCAGCCTGCTCGACGTCGCTGCTGGCGATTACGCAGGCGGTGCAAAGCCTGCGTAGCGGACAGTGTGAGGTGGCGCTGGCGGGTGGGGCCAGTATTACGGCACCCGTCAGCAGTGGGCATCTGTATCAGGAAGGGGCCATGTTCAGCAGCGACGGGCACACCCGCTCGTTCAACGCCGACTCAACGGGTACCGTCTTTAGCGACGGTGCCGGGGTGGTGTTGCTGAAACGACTGACCGACGCCCGTCGCGACGGCGATACGGTCTACGCGGTTATCAAAGGCATCGGCGTCAATAACGACGGAGGCAACAAAGGCAGCTTCACGGCACCCAACGCCGACGGACAGGCCGGTTCGATTCGGATGGCCCTCGCCGATGCGCAGGTCGACCCGGCAACGATCAGCTACGTTGAAGCGCATGGTACGGCGACTCCCGTTGGCGACCCGATCGAAATCGAAGGACTAACGGCGGCTTTCGGCCCGCAGGACCGGAATCAGTACTGCGCCATTGGTTCGATCAAGAGTAATATGGGGCACCTGACGCAGGCAGCGGGGGTGGCCGGGCTGATAAAAGCGGTACTGAGTCTGCATTATCGGCAACTCCCACCGTCGATCAACTACGAGCGGCCCAACCCCGTTATCGACTTCGCCAACAGTCCGTTCTACGTCAACGCAACCCTGCGCGACTGGGATCAGGAACAAGAATCAACAGCACGCCGGGCGAATTCACGCCGAGCGAATCCACGCCGGGCGAATCCACGCCGGGCGGGCGTTAGTTCGTTCGGCGTGGGCGGTACCAACGTTCACGTCGTGCTGGAGGAATTCGCGGAAACCGTTACCGAACCGATCAGCGACAAACCTGCGCGGCCCGTTCAACTACTGATGTGGTCGGCAAAGTCGGTCGCCAGTCGGCACGCTTTTGCGCAGCAACTGGTTGCCCGGCTGCAACAGCCCAATGCCCCTGCCTTGGCCGACGTTGCGTTTACGCTGCCCCTGACCCGACCCGGCTACGTCCATCGTCAGTTTGCCGTGGCGGCATCGGCCGACGAGCTAACGCAGACACTAACCAGCAATCCGGGGATCAATGCCCAGACACTTGGCCGCGCGCCCGGCGATGTCGTGTTTTTGTTTCCGGGGCAGGGGGCGCAGTTCCTGAATATGGGCCGGGCTCTGTACGAGTACGAACCCACGTTCCGGCAGGCGATCGACGACTGCGCTGAGCACCTGCGTCCGCATCTCGATGTCGACATCCGGAAGGTGCTATATCCTGATACCATCAATTTGGAAGTCGAGCAGCAACTGCGCAACACACGCTACACGCAGGCGGCTTTGTTCGTAACGGAATACGCCCTGGCCCGGCTCTGGATGAGCTGGGGTATTGAGCCATCAATTTTATGCGGTCACAGCGTCGGGGAATTCGTGGCGGCTCATCTGGCGGGCGTATTCACGCTGCCGGATGCCTTACGGCTCGTCGCGGCTCGTGGTCGGCTGGTGAGCGAACAGCCGCGCGGCAGTATGCTATCGGTGCGGCTGGGTATTGATCAGCTTCAGCCGCTGTTGCCAGATACGTTGTCGGTGGCCGCTGTCAACAGCCGCCATCTGTGCGTAGTGGCGGGGCAGGACGAGGATATTGCCGATTTCGCCCGGCTGCTCGACGAACGGGAAATTCCCAATCGGCCGCTGGCAACCAGTCACGCATTTCACTCGGCCATGATGGACCCCATCGTGACGCAATTCGCCGAAATCGTCAAAACAGTACCACTCAGCCGACCGCAAAAACCCATTGTGTCGACGGTAACGGGTACCTTTATGACCGATGCGCAGGCTACCGACCCGGCTTACTGGGCCACGCACCTCCGCGCAACGGTACGCTTCGCTGACGCCCTCGACACGATTCTGACGCTCGACAAGCCACTTTTGCTGGAAGTCGGGCCGGGCCGCTCGATGGCTACCTTGGCCAGACAACATGCAACCGGTCAGGCGCAGCCGGGATCGGTACTGGCTGGACTGGCAACGCAGGCCGACGACAAAGCCACGTATGAAGCACTGCTGACGACGCTTGGCCAGTTGTACCTGCACGGCCTGCCCATCGACTGGCGCGCGTTTTATGCCGGGCAAAACAGGCGACGGGTGGCCCTGCCGACTTACGCGTTCGACCGGCGTCGCTGCTGGATCGATGCCCCCGTCAGCAACCCGGTACTTACTGAGCTACTACCTTCCTATACTACGAATCAACAAGCGAGTAATTCTTCTACACCGCCTATGAGAACTCCCTCTCTTCTTAACAAAATCTACCAGCTACTGGAGGATGCATCGGGCATCGAAATGGCCGATGTAGCGCCGGAAACAAGTTTTCTCGAACTCGGTTTCGATTCCCTCCTGCTGACGCAGATGGCCATTACCCTCCGTAACGAGTTTGGTACGCCCATTACCTTCCGGCAGCTAACCACCGACCTGACCAGCCCCAACGATCTGGCCGCTTTCCTCGATCAGCAACTACCCGCCGATCAGTATGCACCGGCACCGGTGGCTGTGCCCGCGCCTGTTGCTGCCCCTGTTAGTCAGCCTGCGCCGATGGCTGAGCCAGTTATGCCCGCTATGGCTCCCATGCCGATGGCGGCCGCACCTGCCCTTATGCCCGTCGGTATGGTCGGTGGTGATTCTGCGCTGGGGCTGATCGCTCAGCAACTGCAACTGCTGGCCCGGCAGGTAGCCCTGATGCAGGGCGTTCCCGCACAGCCTGCGCCGGTAGCCCCGCCCGTTGCCGTTCCGCCCGCTCCAACCCCGCAGCCGGTAGCGGTACAGCAACCCATAGCACCACCAGCCCCGCCGATAAAGCCCGCTACGCTATCCGTACCGACAACGGGAGAACTGACGCCGGAGGAAGCGATTGAGCACAAAAAGCCATTCGGAGCAACGGCTAAAATCGAACGGCAGACACAGGAACTGACGCAACCGCAGCAACAATTTCTCGCTCAGCTTACGCAGCGGTACAACAGCAAAACGGCGGGTAGCAAAGCCTATGCGCAGCAACATCGGGCGCAGATGGCCGATCCGCGCGTGGTGTCGGGCTTCCGTCCGCTGACTAAAGAAATCGTGTATCCCATCGTGGTCAACCGCTCGGCGGGGAGCCGGTTGTGGGACGTCGACGGCAACGAATACATCGACGTGCTGAATGGCTTTGGGTCCAACATGTTCGGCTATCAGCCTGACTTTATCAAAAAAGCACTGCACGAGCAGATCGAAAAAGGCTTTGAGGTTGGGCCGCAGCACGAGCTGGCGGGCGAGGTTAGTCAGCTGGTTTGCGAACTGACCGGATCGGAGCGCGTGGCGCTGTGCAACACTGGTTCCGAAGCGGTGCTGGGAGCCATGCGCGTCGCCCGGACGATTACCGGCCGGTCGCTGATTGTGGCATTCGCGGGTTCGTACCACGGCATTGTCGATGAAGTACTGGTGCGCGGGTCGAAGAAGCTGAAGACCTTCCCGGCGGCATCGGGCATCATGGCCAACGTGGTGCAGAACATGCTTATCCTGGACTATGGTACCGACGAAAGTCTGCGGATCATCCGGGAGCGGGCCGACGAACTGGCGGCTGTACTGGTCGAGCCGATACAAAGCCGACGCCCGGAATTTGTCCCCATTGACTTCCTGAACGAATTGCGGTCGATTACAACCGCGTCGGGTTCAGCCCTGATTTTCGATGAAGTCATCACCGGCTTCCGTATGCACCTGGGCGGGGCGCAGGCCCTGCTCGGTATCCGGGCCGACATGGCGACCTACGGCAAAGTGGCCGGGGCGGGTATGTCGATCGGCATTATTGCCGGGAAGCGGTCGTTTATGGATGCGCTCGATGGTGGCCACTGGCAATACGGCGACGCGTCGGCTCCTGAAGTGGGCGTGACGTACTTCGCCGGTACGTTTGTGCGGCACCCGCTGGCGCTGGCCGCTGCGAAGGCGTCGATGCTGCACCTGCGCGAGCAGGGCGTTGGACTACAGCAGGCCCTGACCCGCAAAACAACCTACCTGGCCGATACGCTGAACACCTACCTGACCGAGCGGCAGCTGCCCATGTTCATCGCTCATTTCGGGTCGCTCTGGAAGCTCAAGTTTACCGAAGACGTACCGTACGCTGAACTGCTGTTCACGCTGATGCGCGAAAAAGGCATTCATATCTGGGACGGTTTCCCCTGCTTTATGACCGAAGCGCATACCGACGAGGAACTGAGCACGGTGATCGACGCATTCTGCCGCAGCATCGATACGATGATCGACGCGACGTTTTTTCCGGGTAAATCGGTAAGCACCACTCCGCCGGTCAGTGCCGGATCAACCCTGTATCAGCTAGAGCCACCTGTGGCCGGGGCCAGATTAGGCCGTGACCGCGCAGGTAACCCGGCCTGGTTTTTGCCCGACCCCGAGCGGCCTGGTGCCTATTTACAGGTTGATTTAATGGCCTGATGCATGGTAGACAACGTTACAAACCCACAACTGACCGCCGTTGATTTTGATCCCTTCGCGGGACCGCCCATAGCCCTGCTGGCTCCGACGATCGAGCCGCAGCAAGAGCTATGGGCGTCCTGTCTGCTGGGGGGCGACGATGCCAGCCGGGCTTACAATGAGTCGGTGTCGCTGCGGTTTACGGGCCGGCTCGATAGGCTGCTTTTCGAGCGGGCCCTGCAACAACTGGTTCAGCGACACGAAGCCCTGCGGTCGGCATTCAGCGCCGACGGGCAGCAGATGCTTATTTTTTCGGAACTGATCATTCCGCTTTATTATCAGGATATCAGTGAGCAGTCGTCGGCTTCCCAGCAGCAGCTAACGGCCGACTACGTGCGGGTCGACGCCGAGTACCGGTTCGATCTGCTCGACGGGCCGTTGCTCAAACCGGGTCTGTTCCGGCTGGGCGAACTCGACCATCTGTTCGTACTGACCGCGCACCACATCGTCTGCGATGGCTGGTCGCTGGGGATTATGTTGCAGGATCTGGGCCGGATGTATTCCGGGCTGGTGCAGCACCGGCCGGTTAGCCTGCCCGCTCCGCCCCAGATCAGCGACTACGCCCATCAGCAGCTGATGTACTCCAACAGCCCGGCTTACCGGCAGACCGAACAGTACTGGCTCGACCTGTACCGGGATGCCGTGCCGACGGTGAGCCTGCCGACCGACTGGCCCCGTCCCGCTCTGCGAACCTTTCAGAGCGCCCGGCAGGATTACCCGCTGCGGGCTGATCTGGGACCGGCTCTGCGTAAGGTAGGGGCCAAAGCCGGAGCCAGTTTTGTGACGACGCTAATTGCCGCATTCGAGGTGCTGTTGCAGCGGCTGACGGGCCAAACCGACCTGATCGTTGGTCTGCCCACGGCGGGGCAATCGGCGACCGACAATCCGCGACTGGTTGGTCACTGCGTCAATTTGCTGCCCCTCCGCAGCCGCCCGCAACCCGATCTATCGTTTGTCGATTACCTGCGCGTCCGAAAGGGTGAGCTGCTCGACGCGTTCGAGCACCAGCAGCTGACGTTTGGCACCCTGCTCAAAAAACTGAGCATTCCCCGCGACCCCTCCCGTGTGCCGATGGTGCCGGTGCTCTTCAATGTCGACCTCGGCCTGACCGAAGATATTGCGTTCGAAGGACTTACGTATCAGTTCATTAGTAACCCCCGCGCCTACGAAACGGTCGAACTGTTTCTGAACATTGGCGGGTCGGTAACCGATCTGACGATGGAGTGGTCGTACAATACGCAGCTGTTCCGGCCCGATACCATCGATCGGATGATGGCTGGCTTTGAAACACTGCTGGAAACGGTTGTCGAAAACCCCGCCGTTCGCATTGGCGACATAGCCCTGGGCGGTGAGCGCGAGCTGCTGCAAAAACTCGCTGACTGGAACGACACGACGGTAGCTTACCCGGACAATCAGCCGCTGACGCACTTGCTGACCAAAACGGCCGGACAGTTTGCCGATAAAGTCGCGCTGGTGGCCGGGAATCAGCAGCGCACGTACCGCGAACTTGATTTGGTTTCGAGTCAGGTCGCGCAGGCACTGCACCGGTCGGGTATCGGCCGGGGCGACGTGGTGGGCGTCTTGCTCGACCGCACCCCCGACCTGCTGGTGGCGTTGCTGGCCGTGATGAAAGCCGGGGCCGCTTACGTCCCGCTCGACCCCGATTACCCGCAGGACCGTATCGCGTTTATGCTGACCGATTCGGGCGCGAAACTGTTGCTGACGTCCCGCAAATACGGGCGCGGTGGGGTAGGGGGTCAAACGCCAGAACGTCTGATTGAAACGCTGCTGACCGAATCGACAGACCTGCCCACAACTGCCCCCAACCTGCCGTTGAATGGCCGCGATCTGGCGTATATTCTGTACACGTCGGGCTCGACGGGCCGGCCGAAGGGGGTGCAGATCGAACACCGTAGTTTGGTCAATCTGCTCGACAGCATGATCGACTGGCCCGGTATCACGCCCGACGACCGGTTGCTGGCCGTTACAACCATTTCGTTCGACATCGCCGGGCTGGAACTTTACCTGCCGCTGCTGACGGGCGCAACACTGGTGCTGGCCGACGCCGAAACCACCCGCGACGGTCGGGCTTTGCTACAGATGCTGACCGATCAGCAGATCAGCCTGATTCAGGCAACACCGGTTACGTATCGGATGCTGCTGGCGGCTGGCTGGGAACAGCCGCTACCGGTGAAGGTACTGTGCTGTGGCGAACCGCTGCCAAAAGATCTGGCTCAGAAGCTGACCGCCCGCTGCGCGTCGCTGTGGAATATGTACGGCCCCACCGAAACAACGATCTATTCGTCGGGTAAGCAGATTCTGCCCACCGATGAGGTCATTACGATCGGTCGGCCCATCCATAACACGCAGATTTATATTCTCGATGAACAGCAGCAACCGGTGGCCGACGGGGTGGCGGGTGAGCTGTATCTGGCGGGTGATGGCGTGGCACGGGGCTACCTGAACCGGCCTGAGCTGAACACCGAAAAGTTTGTCGCCGACCCGTTTAGTGCTACGCCCGGCGCGCGGATGTACCGCACGGGCGACCTGGGTCTGTTCATGCCCGATGGTGAAATTAACTGTCTGGGTCGTATTGATCAGCAGATCAAGATTCGCGGCTATCGGATCGAACCGGGCGAAATCGAGCAGGTGCTGCTGAAGCAGGACGGTGTACACGAAACGCTGGTGATGGCGCGGGAAGACCGCCCCGGCGACAGGCGGCTGGTGGCCTATGTGCTGGCTCCTGAACTGACCGATGACACATTCATCAACCGCGTCGGCGACTGGAAAAACCAGCTACGCGATGTGCTGCCGACCTACATGGTTCCGGCTGATTTTGTGCGGATCGATCAATGGCCGATCACACCAAATGGTAAAATCGACCGAAAAGCCCTGCCCAAACCCGCTGCGCTGACTGACCTCCCCGGAAAGTCGCAGCCAACGAGTGTTATTGAGAAGCAGATTGCCCAGATCTGGAGCGAGGCCCTCGGGCTGACGCAGATTGGTCTGGACGACGATTTCTTTGACCTGGGTGGCCATTCGATGATTGCTGTGCAGGTGATGACGCAGCTCGAAACCGTAACCGGCCGACGGCTACCCCTGTCGACGCTGATGACCGCGCCAACCATCCAGAAGCTGGCCCTGCTGTTTGATGCCGACAAACCGGCTACGCACTGGAAATCGCTGGTACCGATCAGGCCGGAGGGGAGCAAGACGCCAATCTACATCATCCACGGTATCGGTCTTAATCTGCTGAATTTCAATAGTCTGGTGTCGTACATGGACCCCGATCAGCCCATCTACGGCTTACAGGCGCGGGGTCTTGACGGTACCGACGAGCCGTTTGACCGGATGGAGGATATTGCCGCCTTTTACATCAGCGAAATCGTGCAGCAGAACCCCGACGGGCCATATGCCATTGCCGGTTATTCGTTTGGCGGCTACGTGGCTCTTGAGATGGCGCAACAACTTCAGGCGATGGGTAAATCGGTGAAGATGCTGGCGATGTTTGATACCAACGCAGAACCGTCGATCCGTCACTGGTCGACGGGGGCGAGATTCTGGTGGCGCGCTACCCGACAGTTGCCTAAGCTACGCTGGATCGGTGCATCACTATTGAAAAATCCGGGGCAGACGATACGGTATCAGGCCGCGTTTGCCAGGTCGTTGTCGCAACGGCTGATGCATAAGTTGGGGATGTATGAAACGCCACAGGTAGAGCCGGGTATGGATCATCTGAGCCGGATCATGGAGAAGCATGAGATCGCCTACGAGAACTACCGGTTTAAATCCTACGACGGAGTCATCGACCTGTTCAAGGCACAGAGCCGGATTTACTTCGTGGAAGACAACAAGTCGCTGGGCTGGGGAAAATACGCCAGACAGGTACGGGTACACGACGTGCCGGGTGACCACCAGATGATGATGATGCCCCCAACGACAAGGTCTTCGCGCAGGTGTTACAGCGTGCCCTGGACCGGTGTTCCAAGTCGTAAGATGTGATTGTCTTGAACCGCTGGGCGGCCCCGTGTGATTTTTCTGATTTTTTGATTTCGCTGATTTGAAAAAGAATCATAGTCCATCAGCGTAATCACAGTTCAAGATTATCTGAACTATGATTCCTTTGATTAGTTGATTGCCCTGATTCAGAAAAAATCACAGTCCATCAGCGTAATCATAAAAATCACAGTTCAAGACAATCACCGGTCATGATTTGACGATCAGATTATGCTTATCCAGTAAACCGGGCAGGCTATAGAGTGAGAATTTTGCCTTCTTTAATCGGTTTACATCGGGGTCGAGTGTGATGTTGAAGGAGGTCGAAAAGTCGACCTGATTCAGCGTATTATCGTCGAATTTTGTGAGTTCAAGGTCACAGCGGTCGAAGAGAGCCCCGGTCATGTCGCAGCGGATGAACAGGACGCTTTTGATGGAGCACTCCACGAATTTGGCCTTTACCAGCCGCCGATTGAGAAAAATACTCTGATCGAGTTGACAGGCTTGAAAATCAGCGTGAAACCCAAACGGGTTGCAGGTGCCGAAGTCGACGCCCTGCACCGCACAGCCAACAAAAGCGACGTCGTTGAACTGCGTCTGTTTCACAGCACAGCGGATCAGCATGCACTGCTCAAACCGGCAATTGATAAAATTAGCCCCCGCCAGCATCGTCGGCGTCGGGCTCAGCTTCTGAAACGTACACTGTTCGAAGGTGTGCCCCGCCCATTGGCTGGGTAAGTCATCTGACGTTGTGTACAGCTGTTTGTAATGCTCCATGTCTCGAACCGCGATTTTCCTGATTTACTGATTTTAAAGAGAATCACAGTTCAGATAATGTCTGAACTGTGATTCTCTTGATCGCTTTGATTACCCTGATTTCAAAATAATCATAGCCTATCAGCGTAATCACAAAAATCACAGTTCAGACAATCACGACAACAGCGATTGCCGATACGTCTTCAGCTCGGCGAAAGACAGCTTGTAGTTGAGCGTCAGCAGGCCGTACGTCAGGCCGCCAAGCCCTACCTGAACGATGGTGTTCAGGATACCCTCGTAGCCTACGAACTGCTTGTAGGCGTAAACGACCAGCACCATCACAAGGCAGAAAACCGTTGGCCAGGCAATGTTGCGCAGGAAAGCACCGAAGAAGTCGCCGATCAGGTAGTGGACAACCCCAAAGTTGGCGATCAGGTTAAACAGCGTTGCCAGCAGAAAGGCAGTGGCGATACCCATCACACCAAAGTAAGTGCCGAGGAAATAAACCAGCGGGAGCTTTACGATCAGCGTTACTACGTTCAGGTAAAACAGCAGGTTTGGTTTGCCCTTCGTAAACGCAAGCGTAAACAGCGGATGGCTGAGGCAGGTAAACCAGCCCACGAACACAAAGATTCGGATCAGTTCGATGGTCTTGTCCCAGCCGGGGCCGTAGAAGAGCGGCACCACGCTTTCGGCCGTAATAAAGAGCCCCGCCAGCAGCGGCATGTTGCAGTAGCTGACGAAGTCCAGAATTTTCAGGTACGACTTTTTCAACTCCACCGTACTTTCCTTCATCTTCGCCAGAATGGGGTAGGCCACCTGTAGAATGATCGGGTTCAGCTTCGTAATTGGGAAAATCGACAGCTGATAGGCAATGGTGTAATACCCCAATAGTTTCACGCCCAGCATGCCGCCGATGAAAATATTGTCGGCGTTCGACTGTATGAAGCCCAGCAGACCGTCGCCGAGATTGAATAGACCGAAGCGCAGGTGTTCGCCGATATTCCGCATGTCGAAAGCCAGCGTTGGGGAGAAATAAGGCAACCCGAAAATGACCTGAAATACGGTTTTGATCGTCTGATTGATCAGCGAGCCGATGATGAGCGAGAGCTCATGGTAGCCATTGTACGCTAGTGTTACTGTCGCAATTGACCCGATCACCGTACCCAGAATGTCGATAATCGCTACGGCCCGAAACTTAAGCTCTTTCTGGAGCAGAAACAGGTATAGCTGCCCGAAATACACGATTAGGAAGTAGTAAGACGACAGGTGAACGACTTCCGCCAGCTTCGGCTCCTTGTAAAACGAAACAATCAGGGGGGTGCTCAGGTAAACGGCCACGAAAATTATGACCCCAACGATCAGGTTGAGGTAATACAGCGTCGATAGCACCCGGCGGTCGCTTTCCTGCTTGTAAATGATGGAGTTGGAAAACCCCAGGCTGGAAAAAATGGTGAAAAAGCCAATGACGAGGTTGCTGATACTGACGATACCGAAGTCGGCGGGTACGAGAAGCCGGGCCAGTACAGCTACCTGTCCGAACTGGAAAACGGTGGAGATTACGGTTGCAATCGTAATCCACTTGCCACCGTTCATGGCTTTGTCTTTGTTACTCATTGTTGAGGTAAGTGCAGCTAATGGTTACGGTAGTTTAGCTATTCTGGAAAATAGAATGCAGAAAAAACCTTGCCACTCTATATAGACTACAACTTTTGCGTTTCGTAATCTATTGGACGTGAATTATTTTCCGTACAACCCGACTCTTGCCCTGTCGAATATCGAGCAGGCAGACGCCATACGCCATACCGGTCAGGCTGATACGGGCCGACAGCGAGGGTTCGGGTTTTGAAAAACGTACCGACCTGTAAAGCTGACCGGTGGTACCAATCACGTTTATCTGCACCGGGTCCTGACTGTCGTTGGTCAGCACGAGGTCGACGTAATCGGATGTAGGGTTGGGGAAAACCTGTATCGTTGATAGGTCGGGACTGCTGTCGCCGTCTAGCGGGGGCCAGCGCTGGGCATAACGAAGATGGGTGTTTCGCTCACCGGTATCAGCACACTGCCGTTCTGACTGACGAGCCGCGTACGAACCATCGTGCTGCGGCCGGGGGTAGGTACGCAAAGCTGCACCGTGTCGCCCCGCGGAACCGGCAGCGCGTAGGTACCGGAGCGCCCTTGTTCGTCGCCAATCAGCAGCACGTAAGCTGATCGTCGTTCGCCGTTGCTCGTTACCGCCGGGCCGGGTTCGTACCGATCCACGATTAGTCGGGCGGGGCCGTTGGTTACCGCTACGGTATCGGCGAAGCGGTACGCGCCCAGCAACGCATTGGCCTGCCGCAGGTATTCGGCAGCGGGCTTGCGGGTTTTGTCGTCACTGAGCAGACCCATCGAACTGAACTGAGTCGGATTCGCCGGGTCTTCGTCGTAGAGCTGGTAAAAAAACAGCCGGTCGATGCCCACCCGGTTATACAGCAGCGCCGTACGTAGTATCCAGTCCGCCTGCGTTTCCTGAACGGTTTTACCGCCAACGCCGATGGCCCGCAGTGGACTACCGGGGTTGGTGTCGTAACCGGCTTCGGTGATCCAGACGGGCCGGTCGTTGGCCAGTTCGTGCGATAATTTCACGAAAGCGGCAGCCTGCGCCCCCACACCTGATAGTTCCGGCGCGGCCCCGCGCGTGCCGCCCCCGTCCTGCGATGTACCGGCGTCGTTGGCGTAAAGGTGCTGATTGATAATATCCCAGCAGAGATCGATGCTGCCGTCGGGCTTGTAGCCCCGAAACTCGCGGCACCAGTCGATCATTCCCCGTACGTAATCGGTGGTCGACGCGGCCAGTCCACCTATGGCGACGATCATCGCGGGGTCGGCATTTTTAACCCCAACGCCCGGCCCGAGCGTATTTTTATGGCCGTCGTAGAACGCCGACAGATTCGCGGCATACTCGCGGGCGGTCTGGTATGCTTTGCGGCCCTTCCATGTTTTGTCGCGCTCGTTGTCGCATTCGATGTACCGGATCAGGCCCAGCCCAATTTTTACCGTGTTGACCCCCGCCCAGGTTTTTACGGGACTGACACTCACCAGACCAGGGTCAACGGATTTGTTGCTGCCATACCGGGCTGCGTACTGAAACGCGACTTTCGCCTGCTCGACGTACGACGCGGGCTGCGTCAGATCGCGTCCATAAATGGCCGGTACGTTCTCGTAGTCGCGCTGCCCTTCCGGGTACGTGTTTTCCAGCCACTTCGGTAACGTCTTCAGGCAGGCCAGTACCTCGATGCCTTCGCTCTGCATGCGCTCGTAGATGGCGTCGTAGTTCCAGTTGCCGCTGAAGGTTGGGTTGAAGGTATACTGCCCCGGCGTCGATTCCAGCTTTTCCCAGTCCATATAGTGCCGGATGGCGGAAAAGCCTTTCAGGAGCGGAATCCGCGTTTCGTCGACCTGCCAGGGGGCGTCGGCACTTTCGATGTTCCACTCAAATGCGTTTACGCCCAGTTGCTGACTCAGGAGTGTGTGCCGGACGGATGGGAGCGTCGGTTCGGGGCCGGGTTGGTACGTGCCGTAGAATTCGAGTTCGGTGGGGTACGCGCCCGACGTGTTGATGACCAGAAAGCGGGCGTTGCTGATGGGTGTTTTCAGATCGAGTACGTCGGGCTGCGACGGGTCCGGTCCAACCCAGGCATTGTACTTGTCGCCAATAAATCGGGCAATCGGAATTCGCTCCCAACTGTCGGTGATGATCGAAATGGTTAGGGGGGCGTCGACGTTAGTACCGCTGCCATCGTACATCCGAATGCGGTCGATGGTCATCTGCTCGCCGGGCCGCAGCGGGTAGTAGGCGTCGTAGTTTTTGAGCAGCTTATTGTAGCCCGTGTTGACCTCTTCATCCGTTTTGCCGTCGAACAGGCCGTTAAGCCCGTTGCTGACGTTGTTGAGCTGATACCAGCGGGGGCCGGTAACCGGAATTTTTCCGGCGTCGGCCAGCTGAGGGCGCGCACTGCCCGACGCCATAAGCACCTGAGGCCAGTACGTAAACAGCAATAGCGCGCCCAGGGCGACCACCGCTGTAACAAACAGCTTTTTCATCGTACATCAAGTATAACCCGGTGGGTTTTCCGGGTGGGTTAGTCTAAGCCAAAAAGCCTCGTTACCGCGTCAGCATCACCTGACCGCGTTGCACAATAGGCGTATTGTTCGGGTCGGCTCCCACCTGCTGGTAGGAAAGCAGCCAGCTATAGCTACCCGGCTCACAGGGTTGCCCACTGTGCATGCCGTCCCAGAATCGATCCGTAGTATTGGTGTAAAAAAGCGGGCTCCCCCAACGATCGAACACGGTCATTGTAAAGGAAGCGACGTTGGTTGTAAATACGCGCAGCACGTCGTTGGTACCGTCGTTGTTGGGGGTAAAAGCGTCGGGTACAAACACCGGGCTCGGCGGACACGATGTGCATTGCCTGACCTGTACGTCGTCGATGGCCATGTCGTTGCCGCAGCCGTCGTCGCCCTGATTGTTGATGAGTTTGATAACCACGCCCTGCGTTGAGTTAGGTGTGGTAAACAAGGTCGAGAACCGTTGCCAGCTTGGGGTGCGGCTTTGCGGGATCGAGCCGAAATCGATGCTTTGCAATACCGTGCCGTCGGCGGCTTCCACGCGCAACGTCAGGTTGGGCAGGAGCGGATTCGTGCAGATGCCCGGCCGCAGCAGGTTGATACCCCACAGCGAAAATTCGTAGGTTGTCTGGCTGCATAGCCCCGTTGCGGGCTGGGTATACACTTCACCCGCGCCCTGGGAGCCATTGACGATCATCATCAGACCGCGCGAGTCGCCCGGGGTATGGTCTTGCGGAACGGCATGCCAGAGGTTGTCATAACAGGTGCCGTCGACGTGATCGGCCAGTGCATACTGCCCGTCGAGGGGGCAGGTAAGAGTGGTGAATTGGTAGCGGGTCCGGTTACTGAGCGATGAGGGCGACCCCACCTGCCCGAACGTTTCATCGACCGTTAATTCGGGAGGGCCGCCCATACACGACTGGGCCTGTGAAGCCAGCGTCGCGCCAGAAATAACCAGCCAGGCCAGTAGTAAAGGTCGGGTCAACCTGCTTAGTGTACCACTTCGATGGACTTGGGCATTCATATACCTTTTTATGACGTCAGGCCAAACATAGCGTCACCAATTCCTATGATTAAGTTGTCGTGTAAAGGGCTGGCGTAGGCTGGATGCTGCGGCCCCGTTACTTTTACCGAAAATTGGTGAATTTACACAAATGGCGTGGGTAAATTGTATGATCGGTAGTCCGCCCGGCTGGGTTAATATCGGCGATCTCCGCCCGGTAGGACCCGCGGTTATTGGCCTGTCCGTAAGGGGTTTGGCAGAGCCGCTGGGTACGCTGCTGGCCGAGCTGTCAGCCACCGACCATAGTCGGGCGAATCGGTATCGGCAACCCGCCGACCGGCTGCGGTTTCTGTATGGGCGCGTACTGGTGGGCTGGGTCGGAGCGGGGCTGACGGGTTATACGGCGCAGACCGTTCCGCTGGTGATCGGTCCGTATGGCAAGCCCGATCTGGCGGCCCATACAGGCTGGCACATAAACCTGACCCACGCAGGCGACTGGGTGTTGCTGGCCGTTGATCGGCATCCCGTCGGTATCGACGTAGAAAATCGTCGGCCTGACTTGCCCATCGCTACCCTGCTGCCCACGGTGTGCAGCCCGGACGAACAGGCGCGTGTCTGGGCCGACACCGACCCGGCCACGGCATTTCTGCGGTCGTGGACCCGTAAGGAAGCGCTCCTGAAAGGCATCGGGCACGGCCTGGTCGACGATCTGCGGGTGATACCGTCCCTGGATGGCCAATCATCACTTCCGCCCGGACTGAGCGATAGCGACTGGCAGGTGCAGAGCTTTGCGGTCGATTCCGCGCACCCGGCGGCTCTGGCGCACCAACCGACCGACATATCTCCCGTCTTTTACAGGCTAACGGCATCTGATTTGCTGACAAACCTGAAATGGGCGTGACTTAGGTTCCCTTGGCCTGTCATATAAGCACCTCTGAAATTTTGATTTTTTACCGGCACGTTTCTTACGTGTGAGTCATGCAGCGACTGGTTCTTAAATTTTTATACGTAGTAGCTACCCTGAATTACCCCCGTATCCGGAAGGATCTGCGGTATTTCGTGCGCGACAATTACTACTGCCGACTGAATCAGCTTCGGTATTACCGGGCTGACTACGGGCGTAAACAGCCGTACAAAGTGATCGACTACCACGGCGAGTTTGATCAGGAACTGCGTTACGTACTGCCTTTCGCGTACTGGCACCATTGCAACGGCACGCTCAAGCAAACCATCTCCTGCACGAATACGAAGCCGTTCTATTTCTTCAGCCCCGACCACCTCGAAACGCACGAAAAGCGGGTGTGGCAGGCCGGATACGATTACTATGACGTGCCTAACATGACCCATAGCCCCACCTTCGATTTCTCGAAGTGGAAACGGGTACCGCTCAAAGCACACTATCGCAATAAGCTGTTTCGCTACGATAAGCCGCTGCTCGTGATCGCCAACAAGTACAACATCGAGTGGGACGGCCCACCCCGTAACTTCCTCGATATTCCGACGCTCGACCACATCATCAGCCGTTGCAAAACCACGCACCAAATCATCTACAACCGGCCGCTATCGTCGCAGATCGTACTCGACAACAGCGAAATCATGGATCTGGGTGAGCACGCCTGGCTGCGCGAAAACCATCCCGAGGTGCTGCTGATGAATGATTTGCACGAACAACACCGCGAGCAGGTGAGTAGCTTCAACCATCTGCAACTGATGGTCTACGCCAACTGTGACCGGTTTATTTCCATGCACGGCGGAACGGCTGCGTTAGCCAGCTACTTCGAGGGTACGAACATCATTCTGTCGCGACCCGGCGGGGGGATGGAGCACCACTTCGACGAATACAATACTATTTTTCCGGCTCTGTCGGGTGCAACTATCCACCACGCCAGGACCCCCGAAGAAGTGATTCAACTGGTTGAGCAACAGTACAACTAAGAACAGTATGATTATTGCCCGCATCACGAGTGGCCTCGGAAATCAACTGTTCCAGTATGCCCTGGCTCGTCATTTAGCGCAGAAAAACAACACGTCGCTGTACGTCGACCTGAGTTATTATCAGCAGTCGTACGCTACTGATACGGTACGCACGTTTAAGCTCGACCGGTTCAAGACACGTTACAACGTACTCAACACGTCGCCGTATCTGTACGTCTCGAAAGCTACGAAACTGCTGCCCGGCCGTACGCTGAAACCATTTTTTCATTTCGTACAGGAGCAGCAGTTTCACGTCGACCCGGCGGTGGATCAGGCTCGTTCGGCCGTGATTACGCTGGAAGGGTTCTGGCAGTCGGAACGGTATTTTCTGGACAGTGCCGAAGCGGTGCGCCGGGAGCTGACGTTTCAGCGAACGCCGGGTGCTGACTTCGCCGGTTATGCCGATCAGATCGCGCAGACGGCCTGCCCGGTGTCGGTTCATATTCGCCGGGGCGACTACGTCAACCATCCCGAGTTCAGTCAGTCGTTCGGCTTCGTTGGACTCGATTACTACCGGGAGGCTCTGGCAGAACTAAACCGTCGTCTGCCCGACGCGCGCTTTTTTGTGTTCAGCGACGACCCTGACTGGGTAGCGGATAACCTGAATCTGAGCAGCCCGCACGTGTACGTACGCAACAGCGGCCCCGATGCCGACGTCGACGATTTGCAACTGATGAGTTTGTGCCATCACCACGTCATCGCCAACAGTTCGTTCAGCTGGTGGGGTGCCTGGCTCAATCCGCGCCCCGACAAGCTGGTTATTGCCCCCGCAACTGGTTCCGCAACAAACCCGACTGGAACACCACCGATCTGATTCCGGCTTCCTGGCTTCGCATCTAAGTCCGTTGCTTCCCACCCCATCCATTTACACCATATGAATCTGAAACAATACCTTGACAACCGACCGGCACTCAAGCGGTTTGTGCACCACCTGCTGATCCGGCCGGAGCAGGCCCGCCCCGACAATGGGTAAGCTGGTTCGTTAATCCGCTGATTCACAAGCGGGGAGCCTCTGCGCGAATTTGCCGGTCAGTACGGATGGACGTTGTACCGTTCAATGTATTTCAGATGGGGGCCGGCAGTACGATCGAAGATTTCAGCGTGGTGAACAACGGCGTCGGCAACGTGCTGATTGGGAATCATTGCCACTTGGGGCTGGGGTCGGTCGTGATCGGACCCGTCACGCTGGGCAACAACATTATCATCGCGCAGCACGTGGTGATGTCGGGGTTGAACCACGTGTACGACGACGTAGAAATGCCCATTCGCCACCAGCCAACCGTAACAAAACCCATCGTACTGGAAGACGACTGCTGGATCGGGGCCAACGTAACGATCGTTGCCGGGGTAACGGTGGGGCGACATTCGGTTGTGGCGGGGGGCAGCGTCGTCACCCGCGACGTGCAGCCGTTTACCGTTGTCGGTGGTAACCCGGCCCGTGTCCTGCGTCGTTACGACGAAACAACCCGCCAATGGGTAGCCGCATCGGCCGACAAACCGGCCGCTCCGGTTGCTATACCTGCGCAATAACCGCTTCGAATTCCTCGGCCCGTCGGGCCCACGAGTTAGCCCTGGCCGTAGCGACGCGCTGGTTGCGGGTGGTCAGGTTGGTGTCGTTCAGGGCCCGGCGCAAGGCATCGGCGAATGCTTCAGGCGTATCGGCCAGCTCGATGATCCCCGTAAAATCATTCAGGTTCGCAAACGATGTCGATACGACGGGTAAGCCAGCCGCCAGGTATTCGTTGATTTTCAGCGGGTAAATCGTCTTGGTGTGTGCGTTACAGACGTAGGGGATGATTGTTGCCGTCATCTGCGCCAGCAGAGCGGGGAGCTGATGCGGCTGATGGGGTGGTACAAACTCGACATTGGGATAGACGGAGAGCCGCTGAGTTAGCTTTTCTTCCGGCACTTCGCCCACAAACCGAAAAACCACATCAGGCATAGTGCGTACGCTATGCTCGATCAGATCGATGTTGACCCGGTTGTCTGCCGTACCCAGATACCCTACCACCGGCCGACTGGGCGGTTGCTCATCGGCCAGTAGACGGGCCTGGTGAAACAGCTCGAAATTAACCCCATTCTTCACGCAGAAAGCCTTTGGCTGAAGCTGCGACTTGGTATTGTTTAGTGCGTCGGAGGTCGTGACAACGGCATTGACGCGCCGGAGGTAGTCGATCTCGTATCGACCACCGTGGCGGCCCATCCAGTTGCTGACCGTAATCTCATCGAAACAGTAGTAGATCGTACCGCGCTCATTAAGCTTTCCCAGCATGGGCAGGCCGAAAACCGGATTCATACCGTTGATAACCAGCGGCTGACGCATACCCAATTGGTTCATCACGCTGCGTAAGCCCCGAACCAGCATGTCCACATTGGTCTGGATAAGCCGGTCATGCATGGCGGGCTGTAACCAGTTGACGGGCAGCATAACGGGCGGTTGCCACACCCACACTTCTGCGCCGGTAGCCAGCTTCTTGGTAATGAGGGCGTTGGTGCGGCTGGTCAGCGATCGGACGGGGACAGACTGTTTGTTGAGCAGGCCCATCGCCAGATCTTTCAGCGTGTACTGATAGTCGACGTAGAGCACACGATGGCGAACGGCGAGTTCGCCCATGAGCTGAACAATGGCTTTTTGAAAATCACCCTCCCAGGGAGTCTGGCCGACGCAGATAATACTGTCGAAATTGGTCATGAGTTAGTGCGTCGGCCAAGCGGTAGTGGAGCCGGGGGCCGGTTGGAATCGGTTCGTAGTTGGCGCCCCAAGGTCCCATCGGTAACAGGTTGTGAATAGCACCGACGTGATACCCAGCAATGTACTCGTTGGAAACTGTCCGAGCGTGGCATTTGAATAACTCATGACGCAGATACCGAAAAATTCGGCCAGAAAAATAATCATGGTCGTTCGCAGCCACGGGTCGTTGAGTTGCCAGATCTGATACGTGCCAATGGTCATTATCGCAATCAGCATCAGGATGTACAGGACGGTCCCAACCAGGCCCGTTTCGATCCAGAGTTCGACGTACCAGCTATCCGGTGGAATCTGCGCGGCCGGGTGGTCGGGCGCGAAGCGAGCCCCCCACGAGCCCGACGTGCCCAGGCCTGCACCGAAGGGCAAATCTTTCATATACGCCTTCAGTCGCTGCTGGTTTTCAATCCGTACCATAAACGACGCGTCTTCTTTCGGGTGCAGGGCCGTACGCATTCGCCAGATCTGGTAGTTCGAGTCGCCGATGTGCGTAAACAGCAGAATAACCATGATTGGAGCCATAATGCCCACACCCCACATGATTGTCTTAATGCTTCGGCGCAGTGCAATAAACGCCAGAATACCGCCCAGCAATACAAACAGCGCACTCCGCGTACCCGATAGCGCATACGCCCAGAAGAAAATCAGCAGTAGCCCGACATAAATCAGCCGGTGCAGCGCCGAATGCGTCGACGTCAGCAATACGATGGTGATAAGTGTGGCACCGGCCATCTCGGCCCCGAATTGAGCCGCGTCGGAATAGAACGAGAAACAGCGCAGTTGCCCCCAGAGCATGTGTGTTTTGGCCGCGCCTGCCGCCAGCCACTGCACCTCCGCGTTGGCCAGCCCAATGTAATGCTGCTTGAAGGCCCAGAAAGCAGCCAGCAGCGACCAGCCAATCCACATGCGCAGAAACCACAGAATGTCACGCCGGGTAATCGGCATAACGAGCGTCAGGATGACGAGCAGAAACCAACTGAAGGCAATTGAGCGGACTTTATAAAACCAGGCGACGGGGTTCGGTACTTCCGGGTTGAAATACTCCAGAATGCTGTAGAATAGCCAGATCGCCATGAGGTAGAAAATCGGTGTCCGCAGCCGCTTCCAGTTCATTTGCTTACCGTTCAGAAACGTCGCCATCAGCGTCAGCACCAGCACTGCATCGAGTGCCAGCCCCAGCGGGGTATCTCCCGGTATGAATCGGGTAAAGCCAATCAGAAAGCTAAGCGTAACGTAGATCAGCAGGCCAAATTTTGGCTCAATCAGGATACCGGCAAAGACTGCCAGTGCCAGCGGCAACGCCACCATCACGGCACCGCCCATTACGCCAAACGTGCCAATGAGCCAGCCCGTCAGCAGGGCCACGAAGACGCTCAGCACACCGTAGAACCAGCGGCTATCGCGAAGTTGATCGGCAAGGTGAGCGAGTTGTTCGGCCATGTGATGTGTCGATGGATAAAGCAGTGGGAACGGACTAACGAAAGTACGCTAAAAATCAGATAGCCCGGCGTGACTTTTCCCACTTGCCCGATAGGCCGCCCCGCTGATAACGTATGAAGCCCGCCAGTACGCACACATTCATAAACACGAAGTAAAATGGTACGAAGGTGAGCTTCCAGCGCGTCTGCCGGTTTTCCAGTATGTAACCGACGCCCGCTGCCAGATAGAACAGTACCTGCGCCCAGAACATAGCCGTCCATAGCATCGATCCGGCGGGGTTTGTCAGCAGAAGCAGATTGAGCAGCAGCAGTAATGGCAGGCAGAACGGCGTTACGGCCCAGCGCAACACCCGGTGCGAGATATACTGAAAGCTCAGCCAGCCGTAACGCCCCACCGACAGCAGCGGAGCCAGCCGCCGGATTGCCTGAAAACCGCCGGTCGCAATACGAACCTTCCGTTTGGTCTCTTCATCGACCGAGTGGGAGGGGCGTTCCAGCGCGTAGGCGTCGGGCGCGTACTCGACGCGGTAGCCCCGTTGAGCAATGCGCAGCGAAATGATAAAATCGTCCAGGAGTGTGTCGGGCTCAACGGGTTCGTAGAGGGCCGTCCGCACGGCAAACAGCTCGCCAGCCGCCCCCACGATGGTATACAGCTGAGCGTCCATCTTCTTCAGAAACGATTCGTAGCGCCAGTACAACCCTTCGCCACTACCCGCAGCCGACTCTTTTCCCTCCGTACTTATGCGTTTTTCGCCCGTAACAGCCCCTACACTCGCCGGTGCGAAGCGGGCCACCAGCCGACTGATGGCTTCGAGGTTGAGGGTCGTGTTGGCATCAGTAAAAATGGTGATGTCGGTCGATACCTGCTCCATCGCCCGGTTCATCGCCACAATCTTCCCCAGCCGTTCCGTGCCCGACAGTACGGCCAGACCCGGTATGTCGGCCTGGCGGCTCGCGAGGTATTCCGCCGACCCGTCGGTCGATCCTTCGATTACAAACAGCAGGTTCAACTTATCGGCCGGATACGTCTGCGCCAGGCAGTTGTCGAGTTTGGCGGGCAGGTAATCCCGTTCGTTGTAGGCCGGTACGATCATCGTTACGCTGGGAAGCGGCTCCGTCGGTTCGGTGGGGGGCGTTGCGTGGCCCCGGCGCAGGCGAACCAGTACCCAGATTACGATGCCGTAGCCGAGGTAGGTGTAAAAAACAACAAAAGCCAGCCCCCAGAACAGCACGGCAGCCAGCGAATACAATAGGGTCATTCGGATACTAGGTTTACGAATTAAACGGGCGAGGTACTGGCCGAGTGGAGGTTCCACCACACCCCCCGTACAAACGCCTGTGCGTGTTGCCGTTTGCCGCTAAGCACGTAGGTTGCCAGGTGCTTGGGCACCACACAACCCGCGAAAAATAAGTAAAAAACAAGCTTCTGCACCGGCGTACAGTGTCGACGCATAAACAGAATCCGGTTGCGGGTCAGGTAGTACGTTTTCAGCGGACTGAACTCACCCACCGACATCGATTCCTTATGCAAGATGTGGGCCGATGGCTGGTAATAAATAACAAAACCCGCGTCGCGGATGCGCTGCGACCAGTCGAGTTCTTCGTAATACAGAAAAAAGCGTTCGGCAAACCGGCCCACTTTGTCGATTACGGCCCGCTTCACCAGCATGGCGCAGCCGTGGGCGAACGCCGTCGGGCCGGGTTGGTCGTAGCTGGCATCGTCGGGCAATTTGTAACCTACCGGTACGGCCGTACCGGTCAGCATATTCATCGGATTGTAGCCTGCGTACTGCACCAGCGAAGGGTTGCTGAAAAACCGGATTTTGGGGCAGGTAACGCCGATACGATCGTCGGCTGCAAACGGCTTCAGCAATTCAGTCAGCAGATCGGCGTTGAGTTCGGTATCGTTATTAACGATGAAGAGATACTCACCGTTGGCGTTGGCGATCCCCAGGTTGTTGCCGCCCGTGAAGCCAAGATTTTCGTCGCTGCGGATGACCCGCACATTCGGATACTGGCCTGCGTCCAGACAACTGTTGAGTGATGGTTGCGACGCGTTGTCGACAACGATGATCTCTACGTTGGGGTGCGTCAGTAGCCGCGACGAGTCCAGAAACTGCCGGGTCACCTCCGCCTGATTGTAGTTGATCGTGATAATCGATACCAGCGGAACGGGGCTGGTCAGACGTTCTCCTTCTGCCATACGCTGAATAGAGTCTGCCAGATAATGTACATGTCGGTTTTGAACGAGAATGTACTGGCGTATTCAATGTCGAGAGCGATGCGTTCGCTGTCGGTAACGGGGCCTTCACCTTTGGCCCGTTTCTTCACCTGCCACAGGCCCGTCAACCCGGCTGGTCCTGCAAACCGCTGCGCCGACGCGTCGGTTGTCAGTTTCTCCGCTTCGTAAAGCGGCAGTGGCCGGTTGCCCACCAGCGACATATCGCCGAACAAAATGTTGAGTAATTGCGGCAACTCGTCGATGCTGCTGTTGCGTAAGAATGTGCCCAGCCGCGTGATGCGCGGATCGTTACGGAATTTCATAAACTTGGCCGCGCCTTCGGAGTCGGTCAGGTACTTCTTTTCGCACACAGTCTGATTCTCTTCAACGAGCGGCTGACGGCAACTAATTTGTAGTAGCTGACACTGTTCACACCGGTAATCCTGCCCGTTAACTTCGATATTCGACTGTTCAGAGCTTTTGGCATAGATGTTGTGGTACTTCAGGTCTTTGATTAAACGGTCGGCCATTGCCTTCATGGTCCGAAATTTATACATATTAAAGACCCTGAAATTGGTACCAGCCCGTGCCGATTTATACAATATTGGACCTTTTGAGTCGAGTCTTATCAGCACCGCTACGACAAGCAACAGGGGGGATAACACCAACAGTGCCGATAGCGACACGGCAATATCAATACCCCGTTTCCACCAGGGCAACCGAAACTGGAAATAGGCCGGTGTCGGGCTGATATAGGATTCGGCAGATAGATGTGTATTCAAGTCAAGGTAATAGTTAATCTTTGTCTGCCAGCTATCAGGGTCTTCCGTAAAGTCCAGTAAATCAGCGATTTTTTGGCGAGGTAGGGCGTGTGCCAGATCGGCGGTCTGTTGTGACTGTGTGATCAGAACCGGGACATGCTGTAGGCCAGCGTTGTTCATGAGCAGCTGCGTTACCGGTTGGGCGTTATGCGGGTCGGTCACAATAAGGCTGACATCGGCGTGATCGCGTAGCCACTGCCCGGCTTCTGTAGCGTTTGCCCATCGTACGACGGGGCAACGCAATTCGGCCAGCGTGGTGATCTGCGTGGCGACAACATTGTCAGATTCAATCAGTAGTAAACAGGAGGGGGTAGAGGAGTTCACAAACAAGGCGCTTAATGAATAAAAGCACTGTTTTGGTGAACAGTCAATACGCACTCTGTCCTGATTTTTGCTACGAAGTATGCAAAACTGCTGTGCGCTAGTCGTCCTGTTTGCCCATCAATCAGGCACTCTGCTTGATGGGCTCACTGCGCCGAATAAGCGATAAAACGCGTGTTTTCTGTTGCCAAAACGTTTTAATGTCGGGCAATAATCGAGCCGGAACAGGCTGGGAAAAAGCTGTCTCGTAGGCTGGCGATGCCGACCGGCGGAGCAACGCGTGCAGTTTAGCGCGTATTTCAAGCGGATTGAACGGCTTCAGCGCAAAGTCATCGACTCCGCTATTCAGGCTATTGATACGCGTATCGCTGTCAGTCGCGCCAGACAGTACCATTACTGCTGTGTTGCGAAGGAATCGGTTCTCGCGAATAAATTTTGTCAGTTCCAGTCCGCTGAAGAAAGGCAGATTCAGTTCGGTCAGTACGCAATCGTAGTGGTTTCCTTGTGTGAGCATCCGGACAGCTTCTGGCCCGGTATTTGCTACAGAAATGTTGAAATCACTTTTCAGGTTTTGCACAAGTATGCCAGCTATGTAAGGATTTCCATCAACGATAAGCAGGCGAGGTTTCGTATTCATCAGTACGGGAATTTCAGTGTTGCATTTGTGGGTCTTCAGTAATTAAGACTAGTAACTCTTTTCAAGGTTACTGATTTGCCAACACAATTCAGTTTTCCACGGAATCGTTGTAGTCCGTCAAAAGCCATAGTATCACGAATAAACTTGACTATTCATGATACTTCTTTCGTATTGTAACTAATTGATTATCAGTGCTGATTTATACTCACAAGTGCCTCCTGAATAAGTGGGTAGATTGAGTATAAATACTCATACATAAAAAAGAGGTTAAAACTCGAAAATATCCTAAACGGTAGGTGTCTAACTATACACAACAGTTCATATAATCCTGATATAGTACCCGGCACTATCGTCCTTGATTGATTAACAAGTCTAATTGATGCCCTAACTTGGGCCTTTACTGTTGACATATCGCCACGATTATGTGGTACAAGATCAATCTCATCGTATACAAGTAAGGCAAGCTGGTCGGCTGTATCCCTTAGAATGATAATTTATACGAACAAGCGAATTAGTTGCCTGTTTATAGCCTGAGATACTGGTTAATTGGGCCTCGCATACGCTGGTCTGTCGACCAGTACACACTGATATTCTGGCCTGTGGTTATACCAGCTCATGAAGTTTTAAAACATATTTATACTAAACGTCTGTATGAAAGCGGTCTGGAACGGGCAGGTAATTGCCGAAAGCGACGACACGGTTGTTGTCGAGAACAACCACTATTTCCCGAAGGAATCACTGCGGGCCGAGCTTATCGCCGACAGCACGACACACACTACCTGCCCCTGGAAAGGTGTCGCTTCCTACTACACGCTGACTGTCGATGGGAAGAGCAACACGGATGCTGCCTGGTACTACCCTGATCCCAAACCAGCCGCCAGTCAGATTAAAGACCGCGTGGCCTTTTGGAAAGGGGTTCAGGTGACAAACGAATGATCGATATTGCCCACCTGACCCGGCAGTTTGGCGACTTTAAAGCCGTTGATGATCTGTCGCTGTCGGTGGCGGCTGGCGAAACGCTTGTGCTGCTGGGTACGAGCGGCTGCGGTAAAACAACAACGTTGCGGATGATTAACCGGCTGGTCGAACCCGATAGCGGTACCATCTGCATTGATGGGAAAGACATCCGGCAACAATCGGCACCCGATCTGCGTCGGCGGATCGGGTATGTTATTCAGGACGGTGGCTTATTTCCACATTATACCATCGCCGATGCCATTGCCACGGTGCCGAAGCTGCTGGACTGGACGCCCGATGACATCGACCGCCGAACCCGTGAACTGCTCGCCAAACTTCAACTTCCCGAAAGTAGCCTGTCTCGCTACCCGGCCGAACTGAGTGGCGGGCAACGGCAGCGTGTGGGTTTGGCCCGGGCGCTGGCGGCCCGACCTCCGGTGGTGCTGATGGACGAGCCGTTTGGTGCGCTCGACCCATTTACGCGTCGGCACGTCCGGCGCGAGCTGTTTGGGCTGAGTGAACTTAGCGAAACGACGGTGGTACTGGTCACGCACGACGTCAGCGAAGCCCTCGAACTGGCCGATCGCATTGCACTGATGGATAAGGGCCGTATCGTACAGATAGGTACGCCCGACGACCTGCTGAGTAACCCTGCCAATGACTTCGTTCGCGATTTTCTGGACGACAAGCCCCGCCCGCTGCACGGATGACCGACTTCTTTACTTTCATTCGCGATCACGCCGATCAACTGCTCCGTCAGACGCTGACCCATATTGGGCTGACGTTCGTTTCGTTGCTACTCGCCCTGCTGATCGGGGTGCCAACCGGTATTTTTATCGCCCGACATACGCGGCTGGCCAGTACGACGCTGGGTGTGGCTGGCGTGTTGCAAACGATTCCGAGCGTGGCCCTGCTGGGTTTTCTGATTCCGCTGTTAGGTATCGGCGTTGGCCCGGCCCTGGTGGCGCTGTTTCTCTACGCGCTGCTGCCGATTATCCGTAACACTTACGTGGGTATTACGGAGGTGAGCCCGTCGGTGAAAGATGCGGCCCGTGGGTTGGGTATGACCGAAAATCAAATTCTGTCGAAAGTCGAACTGCCACTGGCGCTGCCAGTGCTGTTTGCCGGGATTCGAACGGCGACGGTTATTAATGTGGGTGTTGCAACGCTGGCGGCTTATGTCGCGGCTGGCGGGCTGGGCGAATTTATCTTCGGCGGTATCGCGCTGAGCAACACGAGTATGATTCTGGCCGGTGCAATCCCGGCGGCTTTACTCGCGGTGGGCTTCGACGCGTCGCTGGCGTGGCTGCAACGGCAGTCGGGTCGGCGGATGCGGATAGGAGGGCTGGTATTTGTGGTATTGCTACCCGTATTGTCGGGGTTTACGCTGCTGTCGCGCAGTGGCGATAAGCTGGTCGCTGGGTTCGCGCATGAGTTCTACGGCCGGGCCGACGGCTATCCGGGTTTGCAGCAGACGTACGGGTTGCAGCTGACGCCCAAATTGATCGACCAGAATCTGATGTACGAAGCGATCCGGCGGGGGCAGGTCGATCTGATTAGTGGCTATTCGACAGATGGGCGGATCAAAGCGTTCGATCTGCTCGTGCTTGCCGATGATCGACACGCGTTTCCACCCTATGATGCGGCTCCTGTCGTGCGGCAGGCTGCGCTCGACCGGTATCCTGAACTGGAACCTGTTCTGAACAAACTCGCCGGGCGACTGACCGACTCGGTCATGACGACGCTTAACTACGAGGCCGACTATCGAAAACAGTCGCCGGAAGCGGTAGCGCGGCAGTTTCTGCAACGGGCGGGTCTGTACAAAACGCCCGCGCCCGGCGACCGGCCGCAGACGGTGGTGATGGGATCGAAGGTGTTTACGGAACAATACATACTGGCTGAGATTTACCGGCAGCTGATCGAGGGGCAGACCCAATTAAGAGTCGTGACGAAAACCGGGCTCGGCGGTACGCAAATCTGCTTCGATGCTCTCCGCACCGGGGCCATTGATTTTTATCCCGAATACACCGGCACAGGGTTGCTCGTGATTTTACAGCCCCCGTCACCGGTGCTGAAAACCCTGCCTATGCAGCCCGATTCGGTGTTTTCGTTCGTCGAAAAACGGTTTGCTGCCGACTATCAGTTGCGCTGGGAAAAGCCGCTGGGCTTCAGTAACAGTTACGCGCTGATGATGCGTCGTGAGCAGGCGCGTGAACTGGGTATTCGCTCGATCAGCGATCTGGTTCGTTATCTGAACAAGTAAAAGAGCGTTTCTAAGTAGTCAGGGCTGGTTGTGGCTGTCGAAGTGTCAGCCAGAGTAGTAGTGCCGCTGCCAGCATCAGCGCACCACAACCTATACCCAGCGCCGACGTAGCAACGACCGGTTGTAGTTGTCCCGCCAGAAATATACCGGCAACGTCGGCCTGATTGCTGATTGCCATGTAAAACGCAAATTGAGACCCTTCGATCCCCCGCTGGCACAGGCTCATCAGCATAGGTAGGGCTGCAATGCTGAAGAGGGGTTCAAGCGTCTGGCGCACGATAAGTCCGGCGGTAGCCACCGTTGGGTTCGCCCACGAAGAAGCCGCCAGTGAAAAGGCAATGTGCAGCACGGCCATTCCCAGCGTTGTACCCAGCAGCATACGCTGCGCCCCGACGATATCGGCCAGCCACCCGCCCAGAAGGGCCAGAGCAACCGCCAGCAGGGTGCCGTAAGTGCCGCTCAGTACCGACACGGCGGTATCGGTCCAGCCTTCCTGCTGAATCAGATGGATGTAGTAAGCCCGTTGAAATAGTCGTTCGCCAATAAAAACCAGCGAGATAGCGCCGAAGATAACCAGCGGGCGGGGCATCAGGATAGCACGGACCAACGTCTGAAGCAGGGCACCAAACGACCAGTCGGGGCGGGCGACAGTTGGCTCATCAGCCGTATCGGTACTGATCACGCTGTTGGCGACGGGAGAACGACGTTTCAGCGACACGAACGCATCGCCCGGCCGTTCGCGGATGAAGAAAGTCAGGATGGTGAACGCAAACAACACCGCCGACTGAACCAGAGCCGCCACATGAAAGCTGCCCTCGCGAATGAGATACGCCAGCCCGGCTGCCCCGATCGCCTGCCCCACAACCATACCCCCCTTCATGAATGCATTGGCTCGGCCCCGTTCGGCCGTGGGCACCGTTGAAATCGCCAGCGCATCGACGCTTACGTCCTGTAGGGAAGCAAAAACGCCGTGGAGCATGAAGGCTCCGGCCAGCATCGAAAATTGCGTAACGGGATTGTCGATCAGTAAGATACCGCCCGATGCCAGCAGCGCCATGACCTGCGCGCCCAGCACCCACGGTCGGCGACGCCCCATTGCCGATGCCTGAAACCGGTCGACGAGTGGCCCCCAGAGGAACTTAAACCCCCACGGCAGGCCAACGAGCGCCCCGAAGCTGCCCAGTGCCTGCGGAGTCAACCCCTCGGCTGTCAGGTAGTTGGTAACGGCGGTCAGCGCGAAGCCCGACGGCAGGCCCTGCATAACGTACAGGTAGAAAAACGCGCCGTACCGCAGTGAACGCCGTTGCGACAGAATCAGTGGTGATGCCCTCATGGATTGACAACGCCCTGTACCGGCTGCGGTGTTTACAAATTGCGGGCAAAGCAGTACGAACGGGCAGCTTTGCCCGCAATCAGTAGCTACTTTTTGCTGACGAATGAATTGCCTTTGATGTAGTACCGGTAGGGCAGATCGACGCCCTGGGTCAGGCCGATGCGCGTTGTCGTGACCATGTCGAACCCGGCCCGGACGGGACCCCGGATGTAGATCGAGCCAGTAACAAGCGAACTGTTGTTGTCGCGCTGCCGGCTGATACCGAGGGCAATTGTCAGCTTGCCGGGGCCGTTGCAGAGGTTGCGAAAACCGGCCGTCGTACTGTGGTCGATGGTGTTGCTGCGGTAACGCTCGAAGCCGGTTTTGAACGCTTCGTTGCGCCGGTCGGCCATCAGGTCAAACCCTTCGGTGGGTTCCAGCGCCCGGATCAGTACCGCTTCGCCCACACCTTCGGGGCTGGTTACGACGTTGATACAGTTGTAGTGGTTGTAAATCTGGTAGACGTAAAGCGTACCGGCCGGGCCAAACATGGCTGCGTTGCGCGTGGTCTGTCGGCGATAGGCGTGGCAGGCCGGGTCGCCCGTGATGTAGCCCTCCGTTTCCACGATGATACCGGCCGTGATGCCTTCCGGGGTTTCGTGAACCAGCTCACAACCAAGTAATTGCTGCGCAATCGTCAGCGTATCGTGCCCGCCATAGTAATCTGCCCCCAGCCGCTCCATCAGATCAGGTTCATGGTTTGCTCCTTGATCTTTTCCAGCTCGTCTTTCATCCGAACGACAAACCGCTGAATCGTGGCATCGTTGGCTTTTGAACCGATGGTGTTGATCTCACGCCCGATTTCCTGCGCGATGAAGTTGAGTTTTTTGCCGTTGGCTTCCTCCGTGTTCATCACATCGACGAAGTAGCTGAGGTGATTTTTCAGCCGGACTTTTTCCTCCGAAATGTCGAATTTCTCGACGTAGTAGATCATCTCCTGCTCGAATCGATTGCGGTCGAAGGTTTCGCTGTCGAGGAGTTCGCGCACGTTGGTCATCAGTCGTTCGCGGACGGCCGGAATCCGCAGCACATCCTGCTTCTCGATTTCGCTCAGGCAATCGCTGATGGTCTGAATGTATTCGTTGAACTTGGTTTCGAGCACGGCCCCGTCCTGCTGCCGGAACGCATTACACCGGCGGACGGCTTCCTGTACGGCCTGCTGCACGGCCGCCCAGTCGGCGGTGTCGTCGGGTGTTTCAACGGCTTCGGTCTGGTAAACATTGGGCTGACCGAGGGCCATTTTAAGCAGGTCGCCGTCGGGAATCGCCATCAGCAGACCAGCCGCCGACTCGCGAATATCATTGACGTAGGCCATCAGCAGGGGACGGTTGATAACCACGCCCGGCTTCACCTGCTGCGTACGGTTGATGCTTACCGATAACTCTACCTTACCCCGTTCCAATTGCTGTGTCAGCAAAGCCCGCAGTTCAATTTCCTTTTCGGCATACTGCCGGGGCAGGCGGCAAAAAATGTCCAGAAACTTGGAGTTCAGTGTTTTGACTTCGACGGTGACGGATAAGCTGCCGGTTTCTACGGTTGCGTTGCCGAAACCGGTCATTGACTTGAGCATAGGAAAGAAGTTATAGAGTTGTACAGTTGAATAGTTGTAGAGTTGCTGGCGCGTTCTGGCTAACGCCGGATGGCAACTCTACAACTATCTAACTAGTCAACTCATTTAAGTGCGTTGGCGGTTATTTCGGTGTATTCTTTGCGTTGCCGGGCTACGTCGATAGCAGTGTATATCGCCTGAAGCATCGACGTTTCATCAGCGAGGTTTTTCCCGGCGATATCATAAGCGGTACCGTGATCGGGCGATGTGCGAACAACCGGCATCCCCGCCGTGAAGTTGACACCCTCTTCAAACGCAATTGCCTTGAACGGAATCAGGCCCTGATCGTGATACATGGCCAGCACGGCGTCGAACTTAGTGTAGCTGCGTGTGCCGAAAAAGCCGTCGGCGGGGTAGGGGCCGAATACCAGCTGCCCTTTGTTGCGCAGGTCGTTGAGGAGCGGTTTGATAATATCCTGCTCTTCGTTGCCCAACAGTCCTTCCTCACCCGCGTGGGGGTTCAGTCCCAGCACCGCAATCTTGGGTTTGTCGATACCGTAATCCTGCTTCAGCGACTGCATCATCAGGTTTATCTTCTGCAAAATCCGTTCGCGGGTGACGTTTTGCCGGACGCGGCCCAGCGGTACGTGCCCCGTAACGACGCCCACGCGCAGCCGTTCGCTGACCATAAACATCAGGTTGTCGGCCACGCCAAATTCGTCGGCGAGGTACTCGGTATGCCCCGGAAATTTAAACTCCTCCGACTGAATGTTGTACTTGTTGATGGGCGCCGTTACGAGTGCATCGAGCTTTCCTTCTTTCATGTCGGCGACGGCCCGTTGCAGACAGGCCAACGCGGCCTGCCCCGCTTCGGGCGTTACCTGACCGGGCTGAATATCCTGGTTCTGGTCGGGCCAGCACGTGATGACGTTGGTCATTTTGTGGCTGATCTGACTGATGCTGGGTGCGCCGTTGAGGTTCCAGTCTTTCAGGTCGAGCAGATTCCGGTAGCGGTTCATAATCCGCATCGATCCGTAGATGACCGGCGTGCAGATCTTTTGCAGTCGGTTGTGTTGCAGGGCTTTCAGGATTACTTCCGGCCCGATGCCGTTGTAGTCGCCCATCGAGATACCGATTACGAGCCGGTTGTCGCCCGGCACCATGCCCGCGTCGCGGCCCGACTGGTCACCCGATTCATTAACTGAGGCTTCCCGCTGGCGGGGTTCGCGCTCGCGTGACTGCTGCTCACGGGACTGCTGATCGCGGTTGCGCGATTCCTGGTTGCCTGATTCGCGGTTGCGCGGCTGCTGATCGCGGCTGCGCGGTTCCTGATTGCCCGATTCGCCAGCCTGCTGCTCCCGGTCGCGCGGTTCCTGATTGCCCGTTTCGGGGCTGTCTGCGTTTCGGTTGCGCGGCTGTTGCTCACGGCTACGCGGCTCCTGATTGCCCGACTCCCGGTTCGATTGCTCCCGGCTACGTGGCTCAGACCCGTTGGCGTCGCGGTTTTCGCGGTTGCCCTGTCGCTGGTTGTTGCCCTGTCGCTGCCCGTTTTCGCGGGTGGGCTGCTCGCGCCCCTCGGCAGTACGCTGGCCGTTCTCGCGCTGGGGCTGGCGATTATCTTTCTGTACGTTACTGTGCCGACCGTTCTGCCGGTTGTCGCGCCCGCCGTTTTCGCGCTGCGTAAACTTCCGGCCCGACTGTTCGGTCTGATCCGGGTCGAGGGGGCTGGGCTCGGCAAGCTCGTTTGTAACGGGTTGCGCAGGCTGTTCGTCTGTCGACGGAGTGGCTGGCTGGGGGGACTGTATATCGGCCGACGGGCTGGACGGGGGCGTCAGCGAGTCGGGGGTAGTATCGTCGGATTGGCGTTGTTCCATCTACTTTTGCTAGTTTCGCCAGGCGTTTTTATACGAGTAAACCAATCCGCGCACACAATGGGTTGCCGATGATTGGTAATTATCCTGTTTCACTGATAAAGCCGCAAGGTACGAAAACCCGACGGATGTCCCAGATTCCCTTCTCTCTTCTGATTGTCGACGAAATGCACCCGTCGCTGTTTACCATGCTCGATGCGGCTGGCTTTGCCTACAGCTATCAGCCCAAGCTAACCCGCGCCGAAATTCTGACGGCTATAGCTCCCTATCAGGGCCTGATTATCCGGAGCAAAACCACTGTCGACGCTGATTTGCTGACCCACGCGCCGAACTTGCAGCTGATTGGCCGGGCCGGGGCCGGGCTGGATCTGATCGATCTGGACGAGGTCGATCGGCGCGGTATTCAGGTTTTTCATGCCGGTACGGGCAACCGCGATGCCGTGGGCGAACACGTAGTCGGGATGCTGTTGGGATTGATCGCCAACATCGTCCGGGCTGACCGCGAAGTGCGGCAGGGTATCTGGGACCGCGAAGGTAACCGGGGCTACGAACTGGGCAGCATGACGGTCGGTATCATCGGCTACGGCAACAACGGGCAGGCAACCGCCCGGCGACTCAGCGGCTTTGGCTGCCGGGTGCTGTGCTACGACAAATACCGCACGAGCTACAGCGATGCGTTTGCGCAGGAAGCGTCGATGGGGCAGCTGCTCGAAGAAGCTGACGTGCTGAGTCTGCACATCCCCCTGACCGACGAAACCCGGCTGCTGATCGACGATAATCTGATTGAGCAGGTAAGCAAGCCGTTTTACTTGATCAATGCCGCGCGGGGCGAAATTACGTCGCTGTCGGCGCTGGTGCGGGGACTGGAAAGCGGTAAGGTACGCGGGGCTTGTCTGGACGTGCTGGAAAACGAAAAACTGGCCAAACTGACGCCTGAACAGCAGACCGCGTTCGATTACCTGCGTCAGTCGGATAAGGTGGTACTGACCCCTCACGTTGCGGGCTGGACCCACGAAAGCTACGTTCGGATCAACGAAGTGCTCGTGCAGCAGATGAGTCAGGCGCTGGGTGAGTAGATAAAATTGTGTCGGTCAGACGCCCGTGATAGCTACGTACAAGTAACTGTTACGGGCGTTTTTGGCTGTATGAAACGAGTAATTGCCCAATGAATTGTATTGCAGGTGGTCGTTTTTTTAAACTTATCTACGGCGATATGCATATGTGTGAAAAGAAACGATCATATTTGGTAAGTTCAGTGACCGAATTACCAATTTCCCCAAACAACTAACTCCATCTCTTAATGATTAAACAACTACGAGCAGGAAGCTTGTTGGCCTTACTATGTGGTACGCTGCTGAGCGCGCCCATAGACAGCATTGCTCAGACCACGAACAAAGAAGTGGCCCGCGTGGCCAAAATGACGCCCGATCTGCTGGCGGTGATGAAAGGGCGGTTGAGCGCCAACGGTCGTATGGCAGCACCGGGTCCCGGCGGTTCAACCGACGATTACGTAATCGTCGATGGAGCCGTCGCCATCGAAGGGGTGGCCGTCGATCAGCGGGGGGATGCTCTGCTGACGCAGCTTCAGGCACTGGGCCTGCGTGAAGGAGTCGCCTTTAAGAGTATGATCTTCGGTTATCTGCCCATCGACAAACTTGATGATCTGAAAGACGTTTCCGGCCTGCACTATGCCCGGCCCTACTACAAGCCGGTCAACAACGCGGGTAAGGTTACTTCGCAGGGCGACAAGAGCTTACGGGCCGATGTGGCTCGGACAACCTACAGCGTAACCGGAGCCGGCTCGAAAGTTGGCGTTATCTCCGATACGTACAACGCGCTGAAGGGAGCTGCCGCCGGTGTGGCCTCGGGCGATCTGCCCGCTGAAGGGGTGCAGGTCATCGACGATTTACCATCAGGAACCGATGAAGGCCGGGCCATGGCCGAGATTGTGCACGATGTAGCGCCGGGGGCGGCCATTGCGTTTAATACGGCCTTTCGTGGGCAGGCAGGCTTTGCCAAGGGCATCATTGATCTGGCCAACGCGGGTTGTAACATCATCGTCGATGACATTATCTACCTCGCTGAGCCGTTCTTTCAGGATGGTATCGTTGGGCAGGCCGTCGATCAGGTGGTGAACAACAACAATGTCAGCTACTTCTCGTCGGCTGGTAATCAGGCGCGGGCTTCGTACATGAGTCAGTTCCGCAATTCGGGTATCACCGTGCCCGGCTACGGCATTGCGCACGACTTCGGGGGTGGCGATATTTACCAGAAAGTGACCATCCCAACGGGCGGTACGATCCGGCTAGCGTTTCAGTGGGACGAGCCGTTCCGCTCTGTAAGCGGGGGACTGGCGCAAAAACGGACCTTGATATCCTAATATACCGGGGGACGCCGTCGGCAGATAATGGCCCTGTTGTCTTTGGGTCTGCGGACAACATTTTCAGTGGTGACGCGGCTGAAGTAACGGGTACGTACTCCAACACGACCGGTGCTCCGCTGGAAGTGAACGTCGTTATTGTAAAATACGCCGGGCCAGATGCGGGCGTGTTGCGCTGGGTTAACTTCGGGAGCCGGACCAGTATCGTTGAATATGCCACTCAGACAGGTGCTTCTTTTGGGCATAGCAATGCCTCACGGGCTATTTGCGTAGGTGCTTCTCCTTATTACAACACGCCAGCCTATAATAGCCGACTGACAACGGCAACGATCGAGACATTCTCGTCGGCGGGTGGTGTTCCCGTCTACTTCGACGCTGCGGGACAGCGCATTAACGGGACGACGGGTATTACGCGGCAAAAGCCCGAGATCACCTCGGTCGACGGCGGGAACAACACCTTTTTCGGGAGCGATTACGAAGGCGACGGATTTCCCAACTTCTTCGGTACGTCGGCGGCTGCTCCGCATGCGGCTGCTGTCGCAGCGCTGATGCAGGAACGCACGGGCAACAAACTGTCACAGTCGCAGGTGTTGGCTACCATGCAGCAGACCGCGCTCGATATGGACGATCCGGCAACGGCGGGCTTCGATACGGGTTTCGATTTCGGCACGGGTTACGGATTTATTCAGGCCGACAAGGCCCTTCAGTCGCTGGGTGGCAGTACGCTGGTCATTACTGGGATTAACACGCTGAGCTGCGTCAGCACGTCGGCTGGCGAGCGGCAACTGACGTTCAACCCACAGTACAGCGGCTCGAACGGGCAGGCGATTACCTTCTCGGTCCTCAACGAGAAAGCCGCCACGACCGATGCGGGTCCGTACTCGCTGCGATTGTACACCGACAACCCGGTTATCACGCTACGGGCCGATCAGGCTGGTGCAACAGGTACGGCTTCGTACAGCTACAACTGGCTGGCCGCCTGTAATGCCGTTGCGACAACCAATCAGCCGCCGGTATTCAACGGTGTACCGACGCTAACCGGTACGATTAACACGGCATTCCGCTACGCCGTACCCGCTACGGCCTTCACCGACCCCGAAGGGCAACCGATGACGTTTGCTATGACGAATCTGCCCGCTGGTTTGACGTTCGACGTGCCAACGCGTGTTATCCGAGGTACGCCACAACAGGTGGGTTCGACCAATGCGACACTAACGGCTACCGACCCATCGGGTGCTACTACGGTTGGTACGGTAGCGATTGTTATCAGCAACACTACGACAGCACCGGCTGATCCGGCGTCGCTGACGATCACCAGCTTTACCTGTAACACCATCTCGGCGGGTCAGTTCAGCGTTGATTTCGTGGTAGGCTACCCAAATGGTACCTTTACGCCAGCACTGCCTCCGTTGTTTATGAACGGCGTAACCGACAACGGTCAGCTGGGTGTGCAGTACACCTACGTTTATGACGGAAATCAGTACGTACTGCCTATTCAGGATCAGGCAACGCGGTCGACCTATTTCGTCTGGAACTTCCGGGCTGCCTGTGGTAATCTGCCGGTGGCCAACCGTCCGCCGGTGTTCAATGGCACCACGGCCCAGTTGGGTGTGATTGGCGTACCCTTTAGCTACACCCTGCCAGCGACGACCTTTACCGACCCCGATGGACAGGCAGGCCTTACCTACACGGCTACCAGTTTGCCAGCAGGCCTGACGTTCACAGCGTCGACGCGGGTCATTCGGGGTACACCAACGACCGCTGGCCAGTACACGGTTCAGCTCACGGCCCGCGACCCGGGTGGCCTGACGGCAACGGGAACATTGCCCATCGCGATCCTGGAAACGGCACCAGTACCCTTCTCCATCACGAGCGTAAACACCTCGGCCTGTGAGGTGCTGTCGCCGTCGCTGCGTCGGATAACGTTTACCCCGCAATACACCGGAGCTTCCAGCGCACCGATTACATTCCAGGTAGTGAATGAGTCGATGCCGACGACCAATGCCGGGCCTTACTCGCTGAACCTGTATACCGACAACCCGACTGTTTCGCTGCGGGCCGAACAGGCCGGCAGGGTCTCGACGTATGCGTACAACTGGCTGGCAGCCTGCAACACGAACGGCCGGATGGGTGCATCGGAAGCCCGTGAAATGCTGGACGTTGCGGTGTTGGCCAACCCAAGCGTGGGCGAAACTATCGAGGTCGAAATCCGGGGTGCGCAGGGGCAGGTACTTGACCTGCAACTGGTCGATGAGCGTGGGCAGGCGGTAGGTCGTGTCAGCGTGAAACAGGCTGCGGCTATCGAACGGCAAAAACTTACGCTTGGTCGGCAGATTGGCGTTTATCTGCTGAAGGCCAGCACGCAGGACCAGACGAAAACGGTTCGGGTACTGAAAAACTAATCCGTACCAAGGGGTTAAAAACAGCGATTTCGGCTACGTCCGGAGTCGCTGTTTTTTTTATACCACATACTCAAAATTCGTTGACATAGCCCAACCTTTCAGGGCCAATCCGGTTGTTACAAAAGACTTATTTCTCACAACACACAACTAATCAACGATTATGAGTTTCATCAAAGTAGGCACTGATGCCGCAGGCGAAGACATAGAACTTTTCTATCAGGATCTGGGAACGGGTAGCCCCGTTGTGCTAATTCACGGCTGGCCACTGAGCAGCCAACTGTGGGATTATCAGCTGGCCGAATTGCCAAAACACAACCTGCGGGTGATTGCTTACGACCGCCGTGGTTTCGGTAAGTCGTCGCAGCCCTGGGATGGCTACAACTACGACACGTTTGCCGATGACCTCAAAGTACTGCTCGATACGCTGGACCTGCAAAATGTAACGCTGGTTGGTATGTCGATGGGTGGTGGCGAAGTAGCCCGGTACATGGGCCGTCACGGTGGCGCACGGGTATCGAAAGTGGTATTCATGAGTGCGATCACACCATACCTGCTCAAAACCGACGACAACCCGGACGGCGTCGATGGCGACGTGTTCGATGATATGAAGGACAACCTCGTGAAAGACCGCGCCGACTTCCTGCAAACCTTCGGCAAGCAGTTCTACGGCATAGGTTTCCTCGACAAGCCAGTTAGTCAGGCGCACCTCGACGGCGACTTTGCCCGTGCGTATGCGGCTTCGCAGAAAGCTACGGTTGATTGCGTAACCGCATTTGCCGAAACGGATTTCCGCGACGATCTGGCGCAGATTCACGTACCAGCCCTGATCATTCACGGCGACAACGATAAAGTTGTCCCCATCGAAGCGTCGGGTGAGCGCACAGCAGCCGCTCTGCCAAACGCCCAGTATCTCGTGTACGACGGCGCACCGCACGGCCTGGTAGTGACGGAAAAAGACCGCGTTACCGAAGACCTGCTGAACTTCATTCAGGAAGGCGTAAGTGTGAAGGAGCCAATCGGCACTACGACACTGTACTAGTTGGTTTAAGGTTTGTGGTTCAATGTTTAAAGTTGCAGACGATCAACCTTAAACATTGAACCACAAACCTTAAACCAGAAACGACAAAACCCCGGTCCAACAGGCCGGGGTTTTGTCGTTTCTACAACTGCCGGTACGTTTTGACGTAGCCAGACGGCGTCAGGCCCGTGATGTCTTTGAATTGCCGGTTGAAATTCGATAATGTACGATAGCCGCTCTCAAAACTAACTTGGGTGATGCTTAACGGTGTGTTCATCAGTAGTTTACAGGCGTGGCCGATCCGTACCTCCGATACAAACTCAGAAAACGTTTTGTTGGCCCGCGCTTTAAAATACCGGCAAAAGGCGGGGGCCGTCATGCCGGCCAGATCGGCCACCGTTTCCAGACTCAGCTCCTCCGGGAAGTGGTTCAGCACGTAATCATGTACAACCTGCATACGGTGATATATGTTCCGGTCGGTGTCTTCAGGGCGCAGGCTGTTTACGTAGGTCGAACTGGCCAGAAGCTGGTACTCCGTGCTTTCAGCCAGTTCATTGAGCAGATTGAGCAGGCCCATCAGCCGTCCGAATCCAACCGGCTGGCTAACCAGTCGGGTCAGCACCGATACCGCCCGGTCGTGCGTCCCGTTCGACCAGGTCAGGCCGTGCCGGGCATTGGCCAGCAACTGCCGGATCGCACTCATTTCCTGCTTCTCGAAAAAGGCAGGGCCCAGAAAATCTTCCGGGAAGTACACAACAATGCCCTGTGTCCGCAGGGTCGACTGACGGTCAAAATACGGTTGATCGCTGCGCCAGAGGTGGGGCAGGTTAGGCCCCAGAAAAACCAGATCGCCTGGCGCAAACGTGCTGATCGAGTCGCCGATAAAGCGGGTGCCCGTACCTTCTTTTACCAGGAAAAGCTGGTAATGCGGGTGGAAATGCCAGTTTGGGTCGAAATGCGGCTCGACGAGTTCCTTCACCAAAAAGGAAGCGGCTACGGGTTCGAGCTCTTTACGCAGGGGTTGACGCATACTATTGGCTTTTCTTGCTGCTGTGGCCAGCTTAGGTAGTCTTTTTGTGCAAATATATAGTCATTATTTGCCAAAAAAGTCCCTGCTCCCTATTTATTGTTGAATTACTTTTGTTTACTTATTCAGAGACTGACTATGACTAAACTTGGAATGAACCTGTTTACATGGACAGCGGCCATGCATGAGGGTATGGATGAAACGCTGACATTCCTGCAAAAAACAGGTTTCGACTTTGTCGAAATGCCCATCGGCGAGGTGGAAGCCACCGCCGACGTGCTCACCAAATGGGAGCGGATCGGGCAGCAGGCGTCGGCGATTGGGCTCGACGTGCAGACCTGCGCCATCCTGCCCCCCGACCGCAGCCTGATCAGTGCCGACAGTGCGCAACGGGAAGCAGGCGTCAGCCACCTGAAAGCCATGATTGACTGTTCAGCCGCAGCCGGGTCGACGATTCTGATGGGACCGCTTTATGCCGGGTTCTGCGTCTTTACAGGCAAGCCCGCCACGGAGCAGGAGTGGAACTGGTCGGTGACGGCGATGCGCGAAGTAGCTGAATATGCAGAGACGAAGGGCGTTATGCTGGGCATCGAATACCTGAACCGGTTCGAGATTTACCTGCTCACCTGCGCGGAAGAGGTCGTACGTTACGTCGAAGCCGTAAACCATCCCAATTGCCGGATTGCGTTCGACACGTTTCACGCGAATCTGGAAGAGAAAAAAATCGGAGAAGCTATCCGGAAAGTCGGGCCGTATCTGGTACACGTTCAGATTTCGGAGAACGACCGATCGACGCCGGGGCAAGGCCATATCGACTTTGAGGAAGTGTTTGCCGCCTTGCAGGACATCGACTACAGTGGCCCTATTGCCATTGAAGCCTTCGGCATAAATCCCCCCGATTTTGCCGCAGCCGCCCACATCTTCCGCCCCATGTTCGAGTCGCCAGAGCAACTGGCTGCTGATGGACTGGAATTTATTCAATTGCGAATGAGTGAATTGTTGAATGATTGAATGACTGATCTGTACATCATCAACTCATGACATTCACTCATTCTATCATTCGCTAATTCACTCATTATGTTAAACGTCGCCATTGTCGGTCTTGGATTTGGGGCCGAGTTTATCCCAATCTACCAGCGTCACCCGCAGGTTACCATGTACGCTATTTGCCAGCGCAACGTCGAAAATCTAAACAAGATCGGCGATGCGTATGGTATCGAGGTGCGCTACTCCAGCTACGACGAATTGCTGGCTGATCCCAACGTCGATGCGGTGCACATCAACTCGCCCATTCCCAACCACGCCGAGCAGACGCTGAAAGCCCTGCGGGCGGGTAAGCACGTAGCCTGTACGGTGCCGATGGCTACGTCGGTCGAAGACTGTCAGGCCATTGTGCAGGCTTGCAAGGAGAGCGGCAAGAAGTATATGATGATGGAAACGGTGGTCTACAGCCGCGAGTTTCTGTACGTCAAGGAGTTGTACGAAACAGGTGAGCTGGGTAAAGTACAGTTCCTGAAAGCCAGCCATCAGCAGGACATGGACGGCTGGCCCGATTACTGGCCGGGTTTGCCGCCGATGCACTATGCCACGCACTGCGTCGGGCCGGTGGCGGGTTTGCTCAAACTCCAGGCTGATTACGTGTCGTGCTTCGGTTCGGGAACGATTCGCGAGGAGCTGGCCAAGATTCATAACTCGCCGTTTGCCGTCGAGTCGGCGCATATCAAGTTCAAGGACAGCGATTTGTCGGCCTACGTGTACCGGTCGCTGTTCGACGTAGCGCGGCAGTACCGCGAGAGTTTCGAGGTGTACGGCGATAAAAAGTCGTTCGAGTGGCAACTGATCGAAGATGAGCAGCCAGTGATTCACACGGCCAAAAAGCCCGAACCCGAGATTCCCGAAAAAGTGACCGTGCCTGATTTCGCGCACTATCTGCCGGAAGAAATTCAGCGGTTCACGACCAAAGGCGTGTACGATGCCGATGAAACTCAGCACCTGTCGTTTACGCAGGGTGGGGGCATGGTGGGTCGCACCCGCACATGGTACACGAATTCGTGTCGGCCATTGTGGAAGACCGGGACCCGTTCCCCAACGCGGCTCAGTCGGCCAACTGGACAAGCGTCGGCATTCTGGCGCACGAGTCGGCCCTGCGCGGTGGCGAAATCATGAAACTGCCGGATTTTGATTGATTAGTTTAAGGTTTGATGTTCAATGTTTAACGTTGCCAATAACCTTAGACATTAAACATCAAACCTTAAACCTAATGATCGAACTACTACTCGAACGGATAACCCCTGCCGACCCGGCGACGGGGCGTGTACTCGCTGAACACTACGACATCGTAGAAAAGGCATCGGGACAGACCGTCGGGACAATTCGGTTGCGGTTGAGCGATACGGACGATATCCGGTTGTATGCCGGGCATATCGGCTACCGGGTGGAAGAAGCCTTTCGCGGGCATCATTACGCGGCCCAGGCTTGTATGTTGTTGAAAACGATAGCGTTACAACGCGGTTTTGGCGAACTTTGGATTACCTGTGACCCCGACAACTGGCCCTCACGTCGTACCTGCGAACGCATCGGTGCCAAACTGATTGAGATCATCGACCTGCCCGAGGATCTCGATATGTACCTCGACGGCGAACGGCAAAAATGCCGGTATCGGTGGCAGCTTAGCTAGTGCTATTACCAATATGAACCTTACATGAAATGATAATTAACTCAACTAAACTGGTTCTTGCTCTGGCTGGACTGGCGCTGCTAACGCAGTGTGCCCGGCAGACGAATTCACAGAAAACAACGGATCGACAGGGAACGTCGCGGGTTGCTGCGAATAAGCCCCGCCGGACAGAAATTCTGTTTCTTGGCGACAACGGGCACCACCGGCCCATCGAACGCGTGCCGGAGATTATGGCCGCGCTGGGCAATAAGGGTATCAATTTCACCTACACCGATAAACTGGAGGATCTGAACCCCGAAAACCTGAACAAGTACGACGGTCTGCTGATCTACGCCAACTGGGACAGCATTCCGAAGCCGCAGGAGAAAGCGATGCTCGATTACGTCGCGGCCGGGCACGGAATTATTCCGGTTCACTGCGCGTCGTACTGCTTCCGTAACTCACCGGAATATGTCGATAAAGTAGTCGGTGGGCAGTTCTGGCGGCACCGGATGGACACTATTCAGACGCGCTTTACCCAGCCAAACAGCCCAATCGTGGCCGGTTTGCCGTCGTTCAAAGCCTACGACGAAACGTATCTGCACTCGCATCTGCAACCCGACAACAACGTGCTGGCCGTTCGGGACGTAAAAGCCGATCAGGCTAAAGACCTGGCCGATGCGGGTCGACCCGACGCCAAAGAAGAGCCCTACACCTGGACGCGGACGTATGGCAAAGGCCGGATGTTTTACACCGCCTACGGCCACGACGAACGGACGTGGCTACAGCCCGGTTTTCAGCAGTTGCTGGAGCGGGGTATTTTGTGGGCCGTGGGCGATGATGTCAAGAAACTGCACGACGATCTGAAGCCGCAGGCGTTCACCTACCGCGCGGCTCCGCAACTGCCTAACTACGAAAACCGCCCCGGTCCGCAGATGGAGCAGAACCCGCTGTCGCCGGAGGAGTCGATGAAGCATATTCAGGTGCCAGCTGATTTTACGCTCGATCTGTTCGCCCACGAACCCAACGTGATGCACCCCATTGCGATGACCTGGGACGAGCGGGGTCGGCTTTACGCACTGATTACGAAAGACTACCCCAACGAACGCAAGCCCGAAGGCGGCTCTGACCTGATCGTAATCTGCGAGGACACCGACAAAGATGGCAAGGCCGATAAGTTCACCAACTTCGCCGAGGGGCTGAGCATCCCGACGGGTATGGCCTTCGCCAATGGCGGTCTGTACGTGTCTCAGGCTCCGCACATGCTGTTTTTGCAGGACACCAACGGCGACGATAAAGCCGACGTGAAAAAGGTGCTGTTTACGGGCTTCGGCACGTTCGACACCCACGCCGGCCCCAGCAACCTGCACTACGGTTTCGACAACTGGATCTGGGGTAGCGTTGGGTACGCTGGTTTCAAGGGACTCGTTGGCGACAGCAAAGACTCGCTTCAGTTTGGGCAGGGCTTCTTCCGTTTCAAGCCCGACGGCTCGAAACTGGAGTACATGACTTCGACCTCAAACAACACCTGGGGGCTGGGTTTCACCGAAACGGGCGACATCTTCGGCAGCACCGCCAACAACTCGCACGGCTGGTACATGGCTATTCCGAACCAGTATTTCCACGGCGGTACGCACCTGCGCGAAAACGGTAGCCGTAGCACCGATACCCACAAAGACATGAAGCCGATTACCGAAAAAGTGCGGCAGGTCGACGTGTTTGGTGGGTTTACGGCGGCAGCGGGCCATAACTTTTACACGGCCCGTGCCTTCCCGAAAAACTACTGGAATAAGGTTGCGTTTGTGTCGGAGCCGACGGGCCACATCGTACACCAGAACGTGATGCAGAAGCAGGGTACCGACTTTGAGGACGCCGAAACCGGTGCGGGTAGTTTCAACCTGATGGCCGGTGCCGACGAGTGGTTTGCCCCCGTCTTTGCTGAAACCGGCCCCGACGGAGCCGTTTGGGTAGTCGACTGGTACAGCTACATCATTCAGCATAACCCCACGCCACAGGGTGCGAAAAACGGGTCGGGTAACGCCTACGAAACACCGCTGCGCGATTTTACGCATGGTCGTATCTACCGCGTCGGCTACAGCAAGGCCCCAGCTTATACGCCGATGGTGCTGAGCAAAGATCGACCCGCTGAACTGGTCGCTGCGCTGAAAAACAACAACATGTTCTGGCGTATGACCGCTCAGCGGCTGCTTGTCGATCGGAAAAACAAGGACGTTGTACCCCAGTTGACCGCGCTGGTCAACGATCAGTCGATGGACGAGATTGGCAACAACCCGGCGGCTATTCACGCGCTGTGGACGTTGAATGGGCTGGGCGCGCTCGATGGCTCGAACCCGGAGGCACTGACGGCGGCCATGCAGGCCCTGAAACACCCGGTCGCTTATGTTCGCAAGGCGGCTATTCAGGTGCTGCCCAAAACACCCGAAACGGCAACGGCATTGCTCAACGCCAATCTGATGGCAGACGCCGAACCGCTGGTTGCGATGAATACGCTGTTGAAACTGTCGGAAGTGCCCCAGTCGCCCGCCGTACAGCAGGCAATTCTGGCCCGTCTCGACAAGTCGACCGATGTGAATGACCGCTGGATGCCCGAAGCATTCGCCAGTGCGCTGGCGGGTCAGGATGGGCGTCTGATGAAAGCGTATCTGAAGCAGGTCGGTATGGCCGCGCCCAAAGCCGCTCCCGCCCACGATATGAGCGCGCATCAGCACGACGTACACGGCCCGAACGTAGGCGTTGCAGGCCCAGCGGCACCCGCGTCGGCTCCGGCCAAATCCGTTGCTGTGACGTCCGTCGACAAACCCGATCTGCTCATCGCTGCCATCCGGTCAACGCCCCAAAGCCCTGCCGTGCGCGAACGGACACAGGTCGTTGTCGAGGTGACTAACGCGGGCGGTGTCGATATTCCGGCCGGTACACCCATTCCGATGTCGGTTCGTTTCGAAGGACCAACCAACGCAACTGACAAATCAAAAATCGACTTCGTTAGCGTGGCGCACACAACGGGTATCAAAGCGGGTGAAACGGTTACGATCAGCAAAGGCAACAACGGCCCCTGGTCTACGGATTTCGCCGTTAACTTCGACCGCCCCGGCGACTATACCGTGACCGTCATGCTCGATCGCGAAAACAAGATTGCGGAGGGTAACGAGCAGAACAACAACAAGTCGTACAAGCTGACATACCGCGCTCCGCAGAGCATGAGCGCCTACGTACTCGAACGCGCCAGCCGCAGCTACGCATCGGTCGCGCCCGTCGATTCCGTCGTGGCCCTGCTTCGGCAGAGTCAGCAGATGGGTGCCGAGCAGGGGCAGGCCATCGTCAAGGGAATTAGCGAAGGCTGGAACCCGAAGAAGAAAGTAACGATTCGCCCCGACGATCGCACGTTTCTGGCGAGTCTGAACAGTGCAGCATCGCCCGACAATCAATCAAGGCTACAGCGGCTCTACGAAGCGTGGGGACTGGTCGGTGAGCAGCCCACCGACCCGAATGTGGAGATCGTTCGACTGAAAACGGTGCGCGAAGCGATGCGCTTCGACCGGAAAGAGTTTACGGTTACGGCGGGTAAGCAGGTCGAAATCGTGCTGGAAAACCCCGACGCCATGCAGCACAACCTGGTCATCGGTAAGCCTAAGTCGATGGACATCATCGGCAACGCGGCCGACAAGCTGATTACGGCGAAAGACGGGGCCGAACGGAACTACGTGCCGTCGATTCCGCAGGTCGTAGCGGCTACCGCGCTCGTCAACCCCGATCAGACCGTCCGGTTGAAATTCACCGTTCCGAACACCCCCGGCGACTATCCGTTCGTCTGCACCTTCCCCGGCCACTGGCGCCTGATGAACGGCGTAATGCGGGTAGTCACTGCCAAGACGGCGACGGTTAGTAAGTAATAGAATTAGTGAATGATCGAGTGATTGAATGAGTTGACGTAATCAGTTAGCTTATTCAATCACTTTTTCGTTGGCAGGCAGTTAATAAGCTGGATTTTATAACGTAAGAAGGGGTTTATAGCAACCGGCATTTTTTGCCATTGCTATAAACCCCTTCTTACGTAGTTAAGACGAAAAATGTCTTTGTGATTGCCTGATAGAAGTCGATTGAATTTAAGACCCGTTCGTGACCAATGTCGCCTACTCACGGCTCATTCAATAATTCAATCATTCAAAAACTCAGTCACGCCATTTGCCGGGCGACGCTGTTCATGTGTGGGTTTATCAGCGAGTCGGGGGGAATCTGAATGGTAAATTCACTGCCCTTACCCACTTCACTTTTCACCCAGATGTCCCACTTGTGAGCCTGAACGATGCGCTGCACGTAACTGAGTCCCAATCCGAAACCTTTCACACTCGGGCTGTTATGATCCTGAACACGGTAGAACGGCTGGAAAATGTGGGGAATAACGGTTGGTGAGATACCGACCCCCCGATCCCGCACCGAAATCACGAAGCCATCGATCGACGAGTTGGTCTGAATCGTTACTTCGGGCGTGTCTGCGCTGTATTTGACAGCATTGTCGAGCAGATTGTGCAGAATATTGGTCAGGTGCATCCGATCGGCCATCAGGTGATGGTTATTCGGCCCCAGGTTTAGCTGTAGGTAGTCGCCATGCCGTTCGGCAATTGAGTTGAGCAGATCGTTGAGCGAGATTGGCTCCTGATTTAGCGCCAGGGTGTTGTTATCAGCGCGGGCCAGCGTTAGGATCATCTCGACCTGCTTTTGCAGCCGCTCGTTTTCTTCCCGAATAATCCGAAAATACTTTTCCGCCCGTTCGGGCTGATCGCGGGCAATTGGCGAGTCGAGAATATCGATCGCCATGCGAATCGCCGTGATTGGTGTCTGAAATTCGTGAACGATGGCGTTCAATGATTCAGTCTTAACCGTCGACTGTTGCTTCTGCGTCATGAGCTGCCAGAACGCATAGCCGAACAGGGTTTGCGAAAACAACGCCAGTACGACCATCACCAGCCAGCGAATGGCGGGCTGGCTGGTCAGACTAAACTGGTCAAGGCCGGGCCAGTTACCATAAAGCAGGCCAACCGTAAGAATTGCCAGACAAAGAGCAATGACCAATAGAAGTTGTAAAGTAGAGCGATGCGGCATATCGCTTAGAAGTTAAGTTACGACAAAGAGACATGTAATGGCTGTGGCGGGAGATAAATAGCAGTTTATTAGGCGTGTAAATATGAATAAGGAATTTATGAAAAGAAAAAAAAGTAAACAAAAAATCCCGCGTATGGCGGGATTTTTCACTCATCAGTATCACGTGCTGGGCGGCTATTGGTCTGCTTATTGACTAAACGGTTCCGAATCGGCCGCCCGCTACCAATAGTTATGCCGTTTGTGTGGTTTCGTCAGCAGCAGCGGCTGGCTCTGCGACCGGCTTCTTGGCCCGCGAGGGGCGGGGGGCCGCCTTGGCGGCTGGGCGGGCAGGGGCTTTGGTTACGGGGGCGACTTCGGCTTTCACCGCCGACTCAGCAGCCGTAGTCTTTTTGTTGATTGCCCGCTGCGCGTTCTTGTCGGCTTTCTGGGCATTCTTGATGGCTTTCTTCGACTCTTTCTTTGCTTTCTTGGCTACCGATTTGGTGGCTTTTTCGGGCTTGGTGGTTTTCTTCTCAGCCTTGTCCATCAGCTTGGTCAGCTTCTTGGCCAGCTTTTCTGCCGATTTCTCAATCGACTTTTTCATTTTTTTTGTTGCTGCGCCCGCTTCACCCAGCTTACCTTCGATCGAACTGATGATGTCGCCTGTCAGCGATTTGTGCTTGGCCTTGCTCTTTGGAGTTGTCATAATATGGCAGAAAAAAATTTACAAAGAAATACGCAATTTTTGGGACAATCAAAAGACTTATGTTAAGTTTTTGTTACATTTTCTGTACAAAATCCCAGCAAATGATTCCGGCTGTGACGGAGATGTTGAGTGAGTGTTTCGTGCCGAACTGAGGAACTTCGAGTACGCTATCTGCCTGTTCGACAACGCTTTCCCGGACGCCCGTTACCTCGTTGCCCAGTACGAAGGCGTAACGCTGTCCCGTTTCTGGCCTGAAATCCGTCAGGCTGACGCTGCCTTCCGCCTGCTCAACGGCCATGACCTGCCAGCCCGCCGTTTGCAATTTTGAAATAAGCTCAGTAATATCTGGTGCGTGCTCCCAGTCTACGGATTCGGTAGCGCCCAGGGCGGTCTTGGTAATGTCGCGGTGGGGTGGCTGACCGGTAATGCCACACAAATACAACTTTTCGGCGCGGAAGGCATCGGCGGTGCGAAAGACGGACCCAACGTTGTTGAGGCTGCGGACATCGTCCAGAATCAGGCAGTACGGGAATTTGGGCGCGGCTTTGAACGCGTCAACGGATAGGCGGTTCAGTTCGTCCAGACTAATCTTACGGGGCGGCATACAAGGGGTTGATGATATGAAAAGGGGCACAAAGTAAGCTTAAACCGTCGGCTGACCCGCTACTCCCGGTTCGATAATGATGCGCTTCACCAGCGGAAACTGCCCCCGGATGGTTTGTCTGATCTTGGGAATTGTCTTGTTTATATCGTCGATTGTGAGCCGGTCGTTGAAGTCAATCACCAGAATAAGAATCACTTCCTCCGGGGCCTGATACATCGACGGTGACTCCAGTACTTTCGACACCGCCGGATCGTTCTCGACTAGCCCGACAATCTGCTGTAGCGTATCCTGACTCATACTCTCGCCCATCAGCAGGCTCCGGCTTTCGCGGGCCAGCACCAGCGACACCGCCGTTAGGATTAACCCAATGAGGATCGACGCTACCCCGTCGAACACCGGGTTGTTGAGCTGATGCCCCAGAAAAACGCCCAGGAACGCGACGATCAGCCCCAGCAGGTCGGAGGCATCTTCAAACAGCACCACGAACGTCGACGGATCTTTACTGCGTCTGACGGCTTCCCAGAAGGGCGTTGTCCCGCGTTGCCGGTTGAACTCCTTCAGCGCAGTAATAAATGATGTACCGTCGAGGGCGAAGGCTATACCAAGTACGATATAATTCCAGAGCGGGTCTTCAATGGGCTGCGGGTGTTGCAGGTGAGTAATGCCCTCGTAGAACGACACGCCCCCGCCCACGCCGAAAATCAGAATGGATACGATAAACGCCCAGAAGTACAGTTCTTTTCCGTAGCCAAATGGTCGCCGGGCATCGGCCGGTTTCTGGCTGCGTTTGATCCCTACCAGCAGCAGAATTTCGTTGAGCGTATCGACCAGCGAGTGAATACCCTCCGAAATCATAGCGGAACTGCCCGTTACACTGGCGGCAACAAATTTGGTAGCCGCAATCGCCAGGTTGGCGGCAAGGGCGCTATATATCGGCAGTTTGGATGCAGCCATGCGTATGTGGTATCGCTTAGGCCAACGGTGCCGCCGGTGGAATTGTTTACGGGAAGGCCCGCCAGAGCCGTTGACAGCCGAAAGCTGATGTGGCACGGGGCGGGGTAACTTTCCCGCCAGACGAGGGGTTATACCACTGATTCATCGTCGCAGGTATTTCGCATGGCTATTCAGCATTATAAGGTGTTACACGATTACGTCCGGGCCAATGAAACGGTAGCCGACGAATACGACGACGTTGAACTGACGCTGCTGGAAGGCGAACTACCTGCCGATCTGAAAGGCGTTTTGTTCCGCAATGGTAACGGCCGGTTTGCGCACCAGGGCGTGTGGTACGACCACCTCTTCGACGGCGACGGTATGATCTCGCGCTTTGCATTCGATGGCCAGCGCGTTCGCTATCGCAATCGCTACGTCCGGACGCGGGAGTTTCTGGAAGAAGAAAAAGCGGGACGGATGCTGCACCGGAGTTTCGGTACGAACCTGCCGGGTGGCCTGCTGAAAAACGCGTTTCGGATGCAGTTCAAGAACGCGGCCAATACCAGCGTTGTCTGGCACGGCGGGCACATGATGGCGATGTGGGAAGGTGGACTGCCGCACCGCATCGACCCCGTTACGCTCGATACCATTGACCGATACGATTACAACGGCGTGCTACGCAATCAGTTTTCGTGGCTCGACAGTCGGATTGCGCCCGAACTGCCGTTTTCAGCGCACCCCAAGATTCACCCCGACACGGGCGTGTTGCACAACTTCGGGACGGTAGCCGGAACGAAGCAGCGGCTGGTGCTGTATGAAGTTGACCCGCAGGGGAAGGCTAAAATCGGCCCGGTGATCGAGATGGACGATATGACGTTCTCGCACGACTTCGTCGTGACGCAGAGCGGTCACCGGATTCTGTTCCTTACGCCCGTTTCGTTCGATATGCCCCGCGCGCTGCTCGGCCTGACGTCGCCCGCTGCGTCAATCAAAGTCGACCGGACGAAACCGACGCTGATTCTGGTGATTGACCCGGACGGTACGATTCACCGACTGACGACCGATTTTTGCTTCGTCTTCCACTTCGTCAACGGGTATCAGAATACAGACGGGAAACTGATTGTCGACGGGTTAATGCTGGACTTCTTCCCCGCGTCGGACCTGATGAAAGCGTACTTGCAGGGTAACGTGGCCGACGATGGCACCGGTGCCCGCTTCACCCGCTACGTGCTCGATCTGGAAACGAAGCAGGTTACGCACCGCCCCCTGGCCGATTACGAGGGCGAACTGCCCGAAATTCATCCCGACCTAGTGGGTAAGCCGTACAAATACGCCTGGGGCATTGGTCGACCAATTTCGCACAGTCGCCCCCTCGCCGATCAACTCGTAAAAATCGACGTAACGACCGGGCAGGGTATCCATGCTGGCCCCGACGAGACGTTGCCGAGTGAACCGATCGTGGTGCCCCGCCCCGGCGCAACCGCCGAAGACGACGCGTGGCTGCTGTATCTGCTCTTCGACGACACTACCCACACCACTGACCTGCTGGTGGCCGATGCCGCCGACCTGACCACGATTGCCCGGCTACGATTGCCGCACAACATCCCGCTCGGCTTCCACGGCATGTGGTTGCCGGAGGGGGAGGTGTAGAAATTCAGTGAGTGCGAAATGTATTCCACTCATAGGTGTCGAGTTCCATCGCACAATAAGCTTCAAAAAGATATAGCGTTAAGTCGTTGTCTATGGGGACGTAAGCAAAACTGCATTGTTGAATGTGGGAGCGTACTTCATTGAAAACAGCAAGAAATTCTTCATCCTGCATGCGCTTGTCACGCGACGTTTTGACGTCCGATGGTTTTTTCTTGCTTGCTATTCTGTAGACAAGATTTGCATTGTAGTGCGTTTCTCCTCGGCAATGCAGCCATATACGTCTAAACACTTGTCTGGAAATACCTACATAGATTGGTTTTCCATTCTCAATGAGTACATAACTACCGGGAAAGTCGCCAGACAGACCGGCGTTGGCTAATAATTTTTTGATCCCGTTACCAGGCTTCATAAACTCTGCTATTGGAACGGGCTTATCTATAGATTGACGCATCTGTTTCATCAGGTCCGGTAATACCTGACCAGCCATTTCAGAAAATGAGTGTGGACAATTGTCTATTGGCATAGCACATTGAGTTTAAGCCAATGGAACAGCGTACAGAACAGCTTCCTGCACAGCTTCTTTGCTCAGATTTGGATACTTCGCGACGATAGCGTCGGGCGTTGCGCCGGAGGCCATCCACTGCATGACCAGTTCGACACTGATTCGGGAGCCCAGAATAATCGGTTTTCCTCCGAGAATGTCAGGGTCGGCCCCTATATGCTTGAAATGAGTCATCTTTGCCTGTTTTCGTAAAGATAACAGGTATACGCTTTCAGTACCCGGCACAACGAGTCCATCCCGAAAATTGCTGTACCAGATATGGGATTAGGACTGATTTTACGTGAGAAGAGGTAAGAGGACGAATAGATTTGTCCCGGCTTTGCGTTTAGCGTACGTGAAGAAAATAGCACTTTCGTCGCTCTCATAAACAAACCCTTATCTGATGCTTTCATTTTACGCACGTGTCCTCGTCCTACTATTGATGGGCTTATTGCCGATGGGTGTAATGGCTCAGACCAGTACGCCCTCCCGAACGTACACGTATCTGATTTACCATAAACTCGCGCCGGGGAAGACTTTACAGGATGCGCTGCCGGTAGAGCGTGAGTGGCGAGCCATCAATCAGGCGGCAGTAGACGAGGGCAAGCTGATCGGCTGGCACATGATGGTCAAACAGATGACTTCTAACCCGAACCCGGCTGAATACGACTATGTATCGGCGATTGTTTCGCCAACGATGAGTATCGGGGGCGCTTCCCCGGCCGCGCTGGCGAAACTCTATGGCGATAGCGTTCAGGTGCGAATGGCTGACTTACAACGGCGCGATCGGGCTACGGCACCGGTTGTTAAAATGGAGATCTGGTCTACCATTGAAAACCTGTTTGGCCCTGCTTTTTCACCCGGGAAAACCCCTATAGCGGTCGTCAACTTCATGCGGCCTTATGATGCACGGGAAATATGGCAACCAGAAGTGGAGGTGATGAAGCGCGTTGAAATCGACCGGATCAGAAAGGACGGTGTTGGCGGATGGACGTTTTCGTCACTTATGGTACCCGCTGGCAGTGAAAAAGGATACCGGCTGGCTACGGTACAATGCCTGAGCGATTTGAGTGCACTAGTGGGGTTGACACCGATGCCACTGTCCGTTCATCAGACGTTCGAGACGGTCCGGCAGGAGGTGTTTCGGTTCATGGAATATACCGTTCGGCCAACGGGGCCAATCGACAAAAAACGCTGATTACAGCCCTGTAGAGGTGGCGGGGAAGGCCCGATTTTCGCTATTTTTTCGTAGATTTGTTTAGTACCTTTTCTGAAAATTTAGTGAAAACAGCCGCTCCAGCTAAGCCATCCGCGAAGAAAAACGAAACGCCCCTCAACCGCCAGTACAACCAGATTAAGGCCAAATATCCGGGGGCGCTGCTGCTCTTTCGCGTCGGCGATTTCTACGAAACCTTCGGCGAGGATGCCGTGCGGGCCAGCAAAATTCTGGGCATCACGCTTACCAAGCGCAACAACGGCGGGTCGAATGAGGAGCTGGCTGGTTTTCCGCACCATTCGCTCGATACGCACCTGCCTAAACTGGTTCGGGCGGGGGAGCGCGTCGCCATCTGCGACCAGCTGGAAGACCCCGCGCTGGCCAAAGGTATTGTTCGGCGGGGCGTTACTGAACTGGTAACGCCTGGCGTTTCCTACAACGATAACGTACTCGACACCCGACGCAACAACTACCTCGCAGCCGTCCATTTCGGCAAGGGAGATGATGAGTTCGGCGTGTCGTTTCTCGATATTTCGACGGGTGAGTTTCTCGCGTCGCAGGGCAACGCGGCTTACGTCGATAAGCTGTTGCAGAGTTTCAATCCGTCGGAGGTGCTGTATTGCAAGCGCAACCGGCAGGAGTTCGGCGCGCTCTTCGGCGATAAGTTTCACACCTACACCCTCGAAGACTGGGCCTTCACCTACGATTTCGGCTACAACTTCCTACGCCAGCATTTCCAAACAACCTCGCTCAAAGGATTCGGCATTGAGGGGCTTCCGGATGGTGTCATCGCGGCCGGGGTAATTCTGTACTACCTCAACGAAACCGAACATAAAGACCTTCAGCACATTACGCGGGTGACGCGGCTGGAAGAGGACCGCTACGTGTGGCTCGACCGCTTCACCATCCGCAACCTCGAACTGACGGCCGCGCAGCAGGAGGGGGGCGTTCCGCTGATTCAGATCCTCGATCAGACCGTGACGCCGATGGGGGCGCGGCTGCTCCGCAAATGGCTCAGCCTGCCGCTCAAAGAAAAAGCCCTGATCGACGAACGGCTGAACATGGTGGACCTGCTCGTACAGGACCCCGATTTGGCCGACACGATGGTTGGTCACCTCCGGCAGATCGGCGATCTGGAACGGCTGGTGTCGAAAGTGGCGGTCCGGCGCATCAATCCGCGCGAACTACTGCAACTCAAACGGTCGCTGCAACACGTGCTGCCGATCAAGGAAATGCTGATAACGGCACTCACGCAGACTGAGTCGGGGTCGCTGAAGAAGTACGCCGATCAGCTGAACCCCGTCGCGTTTCTGATCGATCGCATCGAAGCCGAATTGCGCGAAGACCCACCGACGCTCTCGAATCAGGGCGGCATGATTAAGCAGGGCATCAACGCCGAACTCGACGAGCTGACGGCCATTGCGTATTCAGGCAAGGATTACCTGGTGCAGTTGCAGGAGCGCGAGATCGAACGGACGGGTATTACGTCGCTCAAGATTTCGTACAACAAGGTGTTCGGCTACTACCTCGAAGTAACCCATGCCCACAAAAACCGCGTGCCTGAGGACTGGATTCGCAAGCAGACGCTGGTCAATGCCGAACGCTACGTCACGCCCGAACTGAAAGAGTACGAAGAGAAAATTCTGAACGCCGAAGAGCAGATTTTCCAGATTGAAGCCCGGATGTTTGGTGAGTTGGTGCTGTCGGCTGGCGAGTACGTCGGGGCCATTCAGCAGAACGCCCGCGCCCTGTCGGTGCTCGACGTGCTGTCGTCGTTTGCGCGGGTGGCGGTGAAAAATAAGTACGTTCGGCCTGACATCAGTGAAAGCAAAGTGCTGAATATCAAAGACGGTCGGCACCCGGTGATTGAGCAGCAGCTCCCCCCCGGCGAACCGTACATCCCGAACGATATTTACCTCGACGACGAAACCCAGCAGATCATCATTATCACTGGGCCAAACATGGCCGGTAAGTCGGCCCTGCTGCGACAAACGGCGCTGATCGTGCTGATGGCGCAGTCGGGCAGTTTCGTCCCGGCATCGTCGGCGGAGATTGGGTTGGTCGACAAGATTTTTACCCGCGTCGGGGCTAGTGATAACCTGTCGCGGGGGGAAAGCACGTTCATGGTTGAGATGACTGAAACGGCCAGTATCCTCAACAACCTGAGCGAGCGTAGCCTGGTGCTGATGGATGAAATTGGGCGGGGAACCAGTACTTACGATGGCGTGTCCATCGCCTGGGCCATCACCGAGTACCTGCACAACAAAACCGATTGTCGCCCCAAAACGCTGTTCGCCACCCACTACCACGAACTTAACGACCTCGCTGCCGATAACCCGCGCATCAAGAATTTCAACGTGGCGGTGAAGGAAATGGGCAATAAAGTAATCTTCCTGCGAAAGCTAAAGGAAGGAGGTTCAGAGCACAGTTTCGGTATTCACGTCGCGCAGATGGCCGGTATGCCCGCGCAGATCGTGGGCCGGGCGGGAGAGATTCTGAAGCAGCTCGAATCGTCAAACCGGACGGAGTTGAACCGAGAAAAAATCCGTGATGCGGTGCCGCAGGAGCGGGAACTGGCGCTGAAAATTTTCGAAGCGGGCGACCCTAAATCCGAGCTAATCAAAGAGAAACTCCGCGCCATCGACGTCAACCGCCTGACGCCCATTGAAGCCCTGTTAAAGCTGAATGAGCTGCTCAAACTGGTAGAGTGATCATCGAGGAAATCAACCGTGAATTGCGGGTAACTCCATTCTTACCATCCAAACAGTAGAAGGGATCTTCGGTAGTTAGCAGAACACCTGCTTACCGAAGATCCCTTCTACTGTTTGGACAACAAAAACGCGCAGTTCATTAGCGTTTTACGAAACTGTCGAGGGTGATATCCTGACTGCCGTCGGTATTGGTGCGGATGCCGTAGCGGGTTGGGTAGTAGCCGGGCGTCTGGTACTGAGCGGGTAGCTTGATTTGCTTGTCGAGCGTGGGGCTGGTTTTCAGATAACTCCTCGTTATCATCTGCTCCCAGAACGTGACCTTGCCGTCGTAGCTACCAAAAATAAACGTTTCGGTAAACGGACTGCCTTTCAATTCCGGGCTAGTCACGTCAACCCAGTGCGCGCCCATCATGGGTATGCCCCCGGCCCCTTCGCATAATCGGCATGCATGTAAGCCGAACCCGGTACGTTATCGAACTTCGCTGCCGTTGTCGCCGTGTAGGCCGGAATAGCCATCGTTTCGGTCATCGGCTGCGTGTAGAAGTGGAAGTCGAAATGGGGCATCGTGTAGATATTGTCGGGTTCGTGGCCGTTCGGATTCCAGTCGATCATTACGTGTTTGTAGGGCGTTTTGCTGGTTGCTTCGTCGGGCAGGGCCAGCATATAAGCCGTTTCCGGGAGCGTAGTGGGCAGGTTGTCGAGTGCGCCCTTGCTCAGCGTAAGGCCGATTGACGCGGGATTTCCCTGAGTATCGCCCAAAAACCAGGTGCGGGCCGATCCACTGCCCATCGTGACAGTAGGGCCGTAGACGCGCTGCGGTTGTGTGGTAGGGTTATCAGTAGTAGCGCAGCCGAAAAGGCTACCAACGAGCAAGAGACAAGTAACGTGTTTGGCGAAGTACATGAGCGAATAGTTTGTGTGTTGGAAGCGGAAGATCGCAGCGGCAAGAAGTGCATTGTAATCTGAACGTTAGTCTGAAATCAAACAGGTGGTCTTCTTTCGGATATGTGAGTCAATGAGCCTATGTGTTGGTCACGACAACCGAGCATGAACAAGGGTTGGCTGGAAAGTCGAACAAATGGCCGCTTTGTTTTATAATGCGCTTCGGACGGCGTAACCCATTTGTACGCCGACATCTTCTCCAGGCTGCGATGGCTACTGTATACCCACTCGTATTGCTGATCGCCAGCATCGGTTTCATTATCTGGCTAACCGCCTACAAGCGGGTCAATGCCTTTTTTGCGTTGCTGCTGGCAGCTCTGGGGGTCGGATTACTGAGTGGACAGCCGCTGGACAGTATCGCCGGTACGCTGAAAACTGGCTTTGGTCATACGATGGAGAAAATCGGGCTGCTGATTATTCTCGGCACTACGCTGGGCGTTATTCTGGAACGAACCGGCGCGACGCTGAGCATGGCCAATCGTATTCTTCGGATGGTCGATGAGCGAAATGCCCCGCTGGCCATCGCTCTGACAGGCTTCGTCATCGGCTTTCCGATTTTCTGCGATAGTGGCTTTATCATTCTGAGCGGCCTGAATCAGTCGCTGGTGCGCAAAACGCGGATGCCCATGCCGGTGATGGCCGCTGCGCTGGCTACATCGCTCTATGCTGTTCACTGTCTGGTACCCCCGCATCCGGGCATCACAGCCGCGCTCGGTACCATGGGGGGCGACGTGGGCATGGTCATGTTGGTTGGGCTGGGACTCGCCATACCGGCAGCTGCCGTTGGCTACGGCTGGAGTATCTGGCGGGGTAAGACTGTTTCTTACGACCCTACCGATGCTGTGCCCGAGCCGGTGACCGACGAGCAACTACCTTCGGCGGGCTTGTCGTTTCTGCCGGTCGTTTTACCGATCGTACTGATCGCGGCTAAATCGCTGGCTCTGCTCATTGTTCCGGCGCAACAGGCGGCTGAAACCCTGGGCTGGCGGCTGCTCGTTTTTGTCGGCGAACCCGTCGTTGCGCTGGGTGTAGGGATTATCGCGTCCTTGCTGCTCATCCGGTCGCAGCATCGCAGCGAGGTAACGCACTGGCTAACCGAGGGCGTCGACAAGGCCGGGATGATCGTAGCGATTATCGCCGGGGGCGGCATGTTTGGCGAGATGTTGCAGGTGACGGGTATCGGTAAAAGCCTGGGCGAGGCCCTCAGTGGATTGCCACTTGGCATTTTCTTTCCGTTTCTGATTGCCGCTTTGTTAAAAACGGCGCAGGGCTCGTCGACGGTGGCGGTCATCACCGCGGCCTCGCTGGTAACGCCACTGCTGGCTGGTCTGGGCCTGCAATCGCCGATGGGTGTAACGTTGGCGGTGCTAAGTATGGGCGCCGGGAGTATGGTTGTTAGCCATGCCAACGACGCGTACTTCTGGGTAATCAGCCGCTTTTCTGACCTGCCCACAGCCACCATGTTCCGCGTCTACAGCCTGGCTACAATCGCTATGGGCGTTGTCGTACAACTGCTGATCTGGGGGTTGTTTTTAGTCCTTAAATAAGTGCTGAAACCGTTGCAAAAATGGCTAAAAATGGCGATATTCAAGGGTTATTAAGCTTTTCGCACCATTCGAAAAGCTTGAACACAAACCGCAAAAACAACAAATGGACTTGAACGTATTGAATGCTCCGCTGACCGCTCACGAGATCGAATGGCGGGTACAAAGTCAGACCAAAGACGGCCAGAAAATCATCGTCGTTCCGTACATCACCAACCGATGCGTGATGCAGCGGTTCGACGAACAATTTGGCTGGGCCGGCTGGAATAATGAGCTGAAAGAAATCGACGGTGGTTTCCTCTGCACGATCACCGTTACGCTGCCCGATGGTAAGGCCGTCAGCAAAACCGACGGTGCCAGTCGTACGGGAATCGAACCGGTGAAGGGCGGTATTTCCGACGCTATGAAACGCTGCGCTGTGCAGTTCGGTCTGGGGCGCGCGCTGTACGATTTTCCAAAAGTATTTGTCGAGACGACCGATAAATATATTCCTAACTGGGCAACTCCGCTGCTCGATGCGATGGTTGCCAAAATTAACGCGGGCGGTGCCGTGCGCGATATTGTCGTGCTCAAACCCGAACACGCTAAGCCAGCGCGGGCGGTATAGTCGTTACACGATTTCAGTTGAGAAGTGGCATGAGACTCATGCCACTTTTTTTGTGCCTATTCATCTTCCAGTACGACTTGTACAACACTATATCAGAACGCTCACTGCTGAGTTCAAAAAATAATTCGATTTGTCGTATTCAATGTAAACGTATTGATGTATGGCTGATTATTGATGTAAAATCAAAATTATATTTGGCAAATGTACGTTTAATAAATAAATTTCGTTGTGATACTGTGATTGGTTAAAGAACGTCTTGAGCAGGCGAATACAGTTGCACACCGGACCAGCTTATCGGCCGGTACGGGTCGCTGACTAGTTCACTGCTCTATACGACTACACCACGCCTGCCTCCACACCCAACACTAAACCCTGAGCGAAACCGACTATCCACGCGTTTCGCCAGCGAATCAGTTAGTCCTGCATCTGTTGCCTGCCGTCCGGTCGAGTCAGCGCTGGCAGCACACTGTTGATGGGCCAATTGAGTACTAATCCACCCAGTAAACCAGCTGAAAGGCCAAAACCGGCCACGATGTCCGTATTCTCTACCAGTAATGTTTTTTGTTGTGCAAGTACTTCGTAAAGCCGGTTGGCACCGACCAACGGCCGTAGCCTGCGGGCTGCTCATCGCCGTATCGTCAGCGGGGTTTGGGCAAACTACCTACTATGTGTCCGGGTCGGGTGACGATGGTAATTCGGGCCGCTCCGGCGATTCCCCCTACAGAACCATCGACAAAATCAACAGCTTGACCCTGCAACCCGGCGATCAGGTGCTGTTTCGGCGGGGCGATACCTTCCGGGGAAGCCTGCAAATCCGGCAGTCGGGGTCGGCTGGCCAGCCCATCGTAGTCGACGCGTACGGGTCTGGAAACAAGCCCATTATGGCTGGGTCTGTCGTGCTCAGCAACTGGAATAATATTGGCAATAACACCTGGCAAACAAGCTGCCCGTCGTGCGGGAGCGACGTGACGGGGGTGTATCGCAACGGCGAAACAATGCCGCTGGGCCGCTACCCCAACCTGAGCGATAGTGAGCGGGGCTACCTCAACATTCAGTCGCACAACGACAAGACCCAAATCACCAGCCGACAGTCATTGCCCGCCAATTTTACGGGCGGAGAAGCCGTTACGCGCCCCGTACAGTGGGTGCTCGACCGCGCAACCATCACCGGCCAGAATGGAAATACGCTGTCACTGGCCGACAACGGTACCAAGTATCGCCCGAACGACGGCTGGGGCTATTTTATCCAGAAGCATCCGGCCACGCTCGATCAGTCGGGCGAGTGGTACTACAACCCGGCTGACAAAACGATCCGGCTGTTCGACAATCAGAATAACCCGAACAATCAGCAGCTTACAGCAACGGTCTTTTCGGAGGCAATCAACCTGACCAATGTTTCCAACGTGACGGTGCGCAACTTGCAGATCGTCGAAACGCTGACTACCGGCGTGGCTGTCAACAACGGGTCGAACGTGTCGGTGTCGGGGAATGAGTTGAAAAACCTGGGTACCGATGCCGTTACGGTATTGGGCACGGGTAGTAACCTGCTGGTCGAGAACAACCTGATTCAGAACGTCAACAACAACGGGGTGTACATCGGGCCGTACCAGAACGTTACCATCCGGGGGAATACCCTGAACCAAATCGCGATGGTGCCGGGCCGTGGTGGGAGTGGCGATGGCAGCTACACCGGCCTTCAGTCGCTGGGAACGGCTAATGTTCTGATCGAGAACAATGTGCTGGATTACATTGGCTACAACGGTATCTCGGTGTTCAGCAATTCGACCATTCAGCGGAATGTGGTGTCAAACTTTTGCCTCACGAAAAGCGACGGGAGCGGGGTGTATTCGTGGAACGGCGATTATGGCAATCCGGGGGGCAACCGCATCATTTCCAACGTCGTTTTTAACGGCTTGGGCGCACCCGAGGGAACGGTAAATGACTTCTACGCCGGTGCCAACGGTATTTTTCTGGACGACTGCTCGAAGAACGCCGAGATCATCAACAACACCGCGTTCAACTGCAAATCGAAGGGGCTGCTGCTGCGCGGTACAACGAACGTCGTGGTGCGGGGCAATACCAGCTACAACAACGGCGAAGAGCAGATCCGGCTGGGGTACAACGAGCCCTGCGCGTTTCGTAACAACACGGTTCAGGACAACATTTTCGTCAGCCGAACGCCCAATCAGCTGGTGGCCGACTATGAATCCTACGCCAACGATCTGAACCAGTACGGGTCGTTCGACAACAACCGGTATGTCAGCCCGTTTCAGGATGTGTTTACGATTCAGGCCGTCTGGAATCCGGGATCGGGCCTGACGGGGAAGGTGCTGACGCTGGCCGAATGGCAGGCGCAGTGGAATCAGGACCGTAACTCCAGCGGTAGCCCGATCACCTACAGCCAGCAGACGATATCGCAGACGGGGCCAACCGGCTCAATAACTCGTTTTCAGACGGTACCAATGGCTGGAGTGTTTGGTCGCCCTACGGTAACGGCCGGGTCGACTGGGACAACAGCAACCGACTCGACGGCGGGTCGATGCGCCTGTGGTTCGCGTCGGCTTCCAATCAGCGCGATTCCTATTCGCTGGCCACTGTCAATGTCGGATCGGTGCGCAACGGGCAGGCCTATCAGGTGCAGTTCGACGGCATTGCGTCGGCGGCTGGCAAACGGGTGCAGGTATACCTGCGGCAGCGCGTCGGCAGCTATCGTGACCTGACGCCCCGCAAAGATTACATCATCAACACCAACCGACAGGCGTTCGACATCACCTTCACCGCAACCGCCGACGAATCGGATGCTATTCTGGTGGTGCAGGTCGTGGAAGATGGGCAGTCGGCCTGGCTCGACAATATCCGGCTGAACGAGGTGACGCTGGCAACCGTCAACCCCGACGATTATATCCGGATCGTGTACAACACAACGGGGCAGAACAAGGTAGAATCGCTGAACGGAACCTACCGCGACGCCCGCAACAATCAGTACAACGGACAGGTAACCGTTGGCCCGTTTTCGTCTGTTGTTCTGTTGAAGGAAGTAAGCAACTCGACGACTCCGGCCCCGGTGAGTCTGCGCGACCCCGAGAATCCGGGCAACGCCGTGACCGGCATCGACTACCAATACTACGAAGGGGGCTGGAGTAACCTGCCCGATTTCTCCTCGCTCACCCCCGCCAAAACCGGCACCGCCAGCCAGATCGACTTCTCGATGCGGGGCCGCGACCAGAACTACGGCCTGCGCTTTACGGGTTACATCAACGTACCCACCGACGGCACCTACACTTTCTACACCACCTCCGACGATGGCACCAAACTTTACATCGGTAGTACCGAGGTGGTTAGCAACGACGGCGTACACGGCGATCAGGAGCAGTCGGGTAGCATCGGTCTGAAAGCGGGCAAACACGCTTTCACGGTGGTGTATTTTCAGGGTGTCGGCGGGCAGTCGCTGAGTGCCAGCTACAGCGGCCCGAATCTGGGCAAGCAGGCCATTCCTGCCAGTGCGTTTTACCGCGTGCCAGGCACGACACCAACTACACCGGCCCCCACGGGTTCGGGCGTCTACCTGTCGGACCTCAACTGGTCGTCGGCGGTGAGCGGCTACGGGCCGGTCGAGAAAGACAGGAGTAACGGCGAAGCGAACGGGGGCGATGGGCGCACCATCACCCTCAACGGGCAGACCTACGCCAAGGGGCTGGGTGTCCACGCCAGCTCGACCATCAGCTACAATCTGGGCGGGCAGTACACGCAGTTCATCACCGATATGGGGCTGGACGACGAAATGGGTGATCAGAACTGTGGCACGGTCGAGTTTCAGGTCTTTCTGGACGGTAACAAGGTCTACAGCAGCGGTACGATGAACGCGGCCACAGCCACCAAATCGGTCGTGCTCGACGTGTCGGGCAAACAGACGCTGACACTGGTGATGACCGATGCGGGCGACGGCGCTGCCTGCGATCACGGCGACTGGGCCGGGGCACGGCTCGTTCCGCAGAACCGGCCGAACACGGCATCGGGTGCCGCCCGGCAGGCTGCTGCTGCGGCTGAGTATCGAGAACCGATGCATGTATATCCCGTTCCGGCGAAGGAAACAGTTTGGGTACGCTACTACGCCGACCAGCCCGGCACCGCGACAATTCAACTCATCAACGCAGCAGGTCAGTCGGTATCGCAGACCAGCCATGCGGTTGAAACGGGCGAAAATCGGCTCCGCGTGGACGTCGGTACCTTCAGCCGGGGCAGCTACATCCTGACACTGACTCAGGCCAGACACCGCCAGACAAAACGGCTGATTCTGACGGACTAACGCAGACAAGGCCACAAACAAAAACGACCAGTCAACTATTGCTGACTGGTCGTTTTTGTTTGTAACCTGGGCGACACAACTCACTTAGGCTTGGCGAATACCGACGGATCGATAGGGCCGTTGATGACCAGTTTCGTTACTTTGGCCGTTACCGTGCCGGGCATGCCTGCTCCGGAAATCGTCAGCGTATAAGGCAGTGTCAGGCCGTCGACGGCTTTGTAATCAGCGAACATGGCCGAGCCATTCACTTTTTGGCCCTGCACGGTGATGTCCGACTTGGTACCAACCAACTGATAGCTCGTTGGATCGACGTAGTAATTATAGGTGCCTTCGGGGCGCGTCACTTTGATGTTGAATACGTCTTTACCGTCCAGCTTTTCCTTGCCGACCAGTTCATACGGCAGCTTATTCATTTTGGCGTAGGCCAGCTGCATACCCGTTGGTTCGGTCGTCGACTTTTGCAGTTTCACCATATCGTCGGGCAGATCCTGCGCGGTGGTGCTGCCCTGCATTGGGTTGATGGCCCAGCCCTTGTCGCCGTCGACGACCTGCGTAATGGTCTGGCCCATTACACTGATGTCGCTGCGGGCCGATTTGCCGACCACGACCGACGTTTTACCGACGAGATCCATGCCCTGTACCGACATTGTCTGTTCGTACTGTGCCGTTTTTACCCCGGCGATTTTATCGGCACCGCCGAGAGCCGCGATGTGTTTGGTCACGATTTCGTCGGCCGTCTGGGCAAACGACAACGCCGACGTACCCAGCAGGACGATCAGCGTATAGAGTTGTTTTTTCATGAATGAATTAGTCAGACTTCGTTTAGTAAAGATAAGCAATGGGAGTGGCAACGCCCCCGCTAACTTCGGTAGTTACTCCCGAACATCACCGATTGTTTGCGTTAATCGGCCCCGCTGGGTGGTGGGCGGCTTGCAGGGCTGACGGTCGTTTTTTACCTTCATCCTGTTTAAACGTTAACTCCTGAATCCTCGATGCTCGCTTCAACCCGTGTTAAATTAATGGTGCTGATGTTTCTTCAGTTTTTTGTCTGGGGAGCCTGGTACGGTCAGATGAGTAAATACATGCTGACGACGCTGCACGCCACCGGCGATCAGGTGGGTAGTGCCTACGCAGCCTTTTCGCTGGCCATGCTGATTTCGCCGTTCTTTATCGGGATGATTGCCGATCGCTATTTTGCCGCGCAGAAAGTGCTGGGCGTGTTGAACCTGCTGGGTGCCGGTGTCCTGTACCTGATTACGCAAAACACCAGTGCCGACAATTTCTTTCTGCTCATTCTGGGCTACTGCCTGACTTTTGCGCCCACACTGGCCCTGACTAACTCCATTGCGATGCAGCAGATGAGTGTGCCGGAGAAGGAGTTTCCGCCAATCCGGGTGCTGGGAACCGTGTCGTGGATCGTGGTGACGAACATTGTCGGCATTTACGGTTTCGGCGATCAGGTCACGATCTTCAAACTGTCGATGGTGGCGTCGGCCGCGCTGGGTATCTTCTCGTTCTTCCTGCCCGACACCCCACCCAAAGCCACCACGTCGACCTCGTTTTCGCAGATTCTGGGCCTCGACGCGTTCAAGCTGTTTAAAGACCGATCGTTCGCTATTTTCTTCCTGTCCTCGGTCCTGATCTGTATTCCGCTGTCGTTCTACTACGCTATGGCCAACCCCTCGCTGACGGATGGCGGGATGCAGAACGTGGAAAATAAGATGTCGCTGGGGCAGGCGTCGGAAGTGATTTTTATGCTGCTGATTCCGCTGGCCTACACCCGGCTGGGCGTCAAGAAAATGCTCATCGTGGGGCTGGTCGCCTGGATCGTGCGGTTTATCGGCTTTGGCTACGGCGATGGCGGGTCGGGCGAATGGCTGCTATACCTGGCGATCATCCTGCACGGCGTCTGCTACGATTTCTTCTTCGTAACGGGCCAGATTTACACCGACAACAAAGCGGGCGACAAGATCAAATCGTCAGCCCAAGGGCTCATCTCGCTGGCGACCTACGGCATCGGTATGGGTATCGGCTCGAAAATTTCGGGCATCGTCCTCGACTACTACACCCGCCCCGACGGCTCGAAAGACTGGCTGGGTGTATGGCTCGTCCCCGCCGGTATTGCTGCCGTCGTATTGGTGCTCTTCGTGCTTCTCTTCTCCGACAAAAAGCGCGTCCTGGCGCAGGAAGATCAGCTGGTTACAGAGTAAGTGCCCGTTTCCCTCACCCCCGGCCCCTCTCCCAAAACGGGGAGAGGGGTGACTCTCTCGAAGAAAATATGCTCATGTTGGTCTGTAACCTCAATATTGTTTTGAGAACGTTACAGGGTAGATTTTTCCCTTCTCATTTTAGCTAGTCACCCCTCTCCTGTTTTGGGAGAGGGGCAGGGACGGTCGGCCGCTGCCGGTGAGGGAAACCCTACTTCCCGTGATACTTCCCCAACACCGTCATAATCCGGTGGAAGATTTCCGTGTTCTCGTAGACACCCCGAAAATCGAGCGAGTGTGGGCCGTAAGCGAAAACCGGGACCATAACGGCTGAGTGGTCATTGGTGCTGAAGTTGCCGTCGACGTAACCGCGTTTGATGTCGCCGTCGAGCAGACTCAGGCCTCCCGTTTCATGGTCGGCGGTGACAATGACGAGTGTTTCGCCGTTGCTGTCGGCAAACTTCATCGCTTCGCCGATGGCCCGGTCGAAATCCTGCATCTCCTGCACCACATAGCCGACGTTGTTGGCGTGCCCGCCGTAATCGATCTGCGCGCCCTCGGCCATGATGAAAAAGCCCGCCGGATTGCGGCTCAGTTCCTGCGTTGCCTTGTGAAGCGACGGTACCAGAAAGTCGGCCCGCCCTTTATTCATCGCCACGACGGCCGAATCGTCGAGCAGGACGAAGGGGGCGCGTAGCTTGCTCAGATCGGCGAAGGTGTGGCTGGTCTGGAAGCCGCGCTGCCGGAGCGTATCGAGTACCTTCTGCTCGTCGAAGTGCCGATAGCTGCCCCCGATTAGAATAGAAACGGGGCTCTGGAGAAAGTCGGCGGCAATTTCGCGCTCGAACATCCGGTCGGGCTGATGCGCGTAGAAGGCAGCGGGTGTCGCGTCGGTAATGGCCCCCGACGAGATGACGCCACTGCTCATACCCCAGGGTTTGATGTTGACCGGAATGGCGGGAATTGCCTTACCCGTTGCGTCGACGCCTATTGCGCGGTTATTGGTTTTTTCGCCCGTCGCCATAGCGGTACCACCGGCTGCGGAGTCGGTGATGTAAGTGTCGGCCGCGCTGGTTTTCGAGAAACCGATGTTCAGCATGTGAGCCAGGTTCAGGTCGCCCCGGTTTCCAGTCAGTCCCGCGTAAATTTGTGTCAGGCCCATGCCATCGCCGATCAGCAGAATTACGTTTTTGACCCGGCTGCGGTTGTCGTTGTTACGATAGGTCGGCTGGTAGATAGCGTGTGGCTGATGCGCTTCCTGATACTCTGCCGACCGCCGGGTACTCAGAAACCGACCCAGCCCCGCCAGGTTGTCGGTATTGATGTAATCGACGCCTAGGTTCATCAGGGCCTTCCAGGTGTTGACGTTGTCGGGCGTGGCCCAGAACCGGATTTTCTTACCCTGCTGATGGACCTGCTCGATAACGGCCTGAATCCGGTCGCGCTCTTTCTTCACGATCAGTCCTTTGCCGTTCCAGCGGGTGTACATTGGAAATGCCTGACTAATCAGACCCACGTGGGCAAGTTGTTCGGGCGTATAGGTAATACCGGGTCGGCCGTCGAACTGTAGCCAGGTGGGGTACTGCGCAAACTGCTCAGGCTTGGGCGTATTGCCACTGACGACTACCCGCACCGGTCCGTTTTGGCCAAAGACGTCCGGGTACGCAGCAAGCTGCTGAACCAGCAACGAAAGCGATTGAGCGGCCGGGGTTTTAAGGTCGATCAGCCATTGCAGGCCGTAGGGCGCGTCGGCGTAGGCTTTGCCTTTGTTAGCGCGTACTTTCCCGACAATGGGCTGAATGTAGAGTACGTTCAGTGTGCGGCTGTCGCTAATGTCGGCCGAGTCGTGGGCGACGTAGAGTTGCCCATTGCGGGCATAGATGTCAGCTTCGATGGAGCCAAACTGCTGATCGTACGCCTGCCAAAAGGGGATGGTGTGTTCGTAATCGTTGTGGGCGTGAGCCTGCGCGGGCGAGTAAGCGGGCCGGGTTTGCGCCCAGCCTGCATACGTCAGGGTCAGCAGCAGACCTGTTAAAGCTAGTTTTATCATGCAATGTCGTCCGTTTATTCGTCGGTCGATCCTGCAAAAGTACCCGCTCTGCCCCCGCCCGGTGTTGGCTGGAGTCGATTTAACAAACAGATAAAAAGGGGTATGGACAGGATTACAGCCGGGCCGACGTTCGGATTGACAGGATTCACATCGGAAACAAATCCTGATAATCCGAACGTCGGCCCGGCTGTAATCCTGTCAAAACCTAAACGCGGATGTAGATGCGACGACGGTCGAGCCACCAGCCGGTTGCCCAGCAAAGAAGCATGAAGCAGAGGGCGAATAGCAGCGAGCCGATGGGGCCGGGGGCTACCGACTGAAACAGGGCTTTGTTGATAGCGTCGAACGCGCTGGTTTTTGGCCCAACCGGGATCATGTACAGGATAATCGCCAGTACTTCCGACAACAGGTAAATGAATAGTGGATTTTTGCCGGGAATCACGAAAAAGCGTGTCCAGTTGTTCCAGTTCCACTCGCGCACCTCGACGGCGTAGATCAGGGCTCCCATGATCAGTAGGTCGAGGCCAGTGGTGAGCAGCACAAACGAGCTGGTCCACAGCTTTTTATTGATCGGAAACACGAGGTCCCAGGCGTAGGCAAGGAACAGAAATAACGCGCCCGTCAGCAGCAGTTTGGCGATGCTTTCGTAGCCTTTACCATTGTTTTGCACGAACCGCCCGGCGTAGTAGCCGATCACCACGTTCACGATAGCGGGCAGGGTGCTGAGTAGTCCTTCCGGGTCGAAAATAAGGCCGTGGCTGTGGTACAGGTGGGATTCACCGAGCATGAACCGGTCGAGTCGCAAAACGGCGTTGCCGGTAGGTGTCAGCGGGTTGGCGGCATCACCGAACACTAGCATCAGCCCCCAGTAGCCAACCAGAAACAGTACGCTTAGTGCGGCCACTGTTCGGAACGGAAAGAAGTATACCAGTAGCGACGCGATACCGTAGCAGACCGCAATGCGCTGCAAAACGCCCCAAACGCGCGTGTCACTGAACGGGAACGGCAAAACGTCGCCGGTCGAGCTGAGTTTGAAAAACGGGAACCAGTACATCAGGTAGCCCAGCAGAAAAATCAGCGCCGTGCGTTTGGCGATTTTCGTCAGGACGGCCCCGGTACCCAGCGCGTGGTACTTCTGCATGGCGAAGCTCATCGCGTTGCCGACGACAAACAGAAACGACGGAAATACCAGGTCGGTGGGGGTGAAGCCGTGCCATTTCGCGTGGTTGAGCGGCCCGAACGAATCGGACCCGCTGCCGGGCGTGTTGACGATAATCATGAAGCAGACCGTCATGCCCCGAAAAACATCGAGCGACAGAAAGCGTGTACCGGTATTGGCCATAGAGTCAGGAAGAAGGTTGTAAGGTGACAAGATACAGCGTGTAGCCCAGACGTCGAAACGTCGACCCGGCCACGTCTGGTGGGTGCGTCAGGATTATATAGCCTGGACCGGCCACCGCGTGGGTCCACGTCCGGGTGCCCGTCAGGGCAACTGTTTACGGCGGATGCTGACAGGTCGCTACCGCGCCCACCCGGACCTGGAGGTCCAGGCTACTTAGCTACTACCACCGGCCGGTACTGTTTGTACAAGGCTTTGGCGATCTCGACAGAGCTACCGGTGGTTGTGGTTGGGTACGGTTCGCGGCTGTTGACCCAGTTCCATTCCCAGTCGCGCATTTGCTGATCGAAGGCCGTCAGGTCGAGGGGCTGGCCGGTTTTTAGCGAAGCCTGTGCTTTGTCGAAAAACTGCGTCCAGCGGGGTTTGTAGAAACTGTGCAGCAGGCCCGACCATTGCCGGTTCGAGTAGTCGTGCAACGGGCTGTTTTTGTCGCCCCAGAGGGTGATGAGGTCGCGGGCGTTCTGCTCGTACAGGGCTTTCTCGGCGGGCGTTTGTCCCCACGCTTTGGCCGATTCCAGCCAGCGGCCCAGCAGGAAGTCGGGGCGGGTAGCCAGCAGCCGATCCATGTCGTCGATTAGGGCCAAAAACTGACGGCTGTGCAGCGCTAATGCTTTCGCGTCTTTCGCTTCATAATCACGGGCGCACTGCTGCTGAAGCGCGTTGGCGTGGTTGGCCAGCACCTGCCGGGTAACGTCGACCAGGTCATAGCGGAAGCCATCACTGGTTTGGAGCGCATCGGTAGCTTTTAGGAAATGATCCCAGGCGGGGAGCAGGTCGGTTGGGTTATAGTTTAGCGTCGTCAGCGTGCGGTGACCGTCTTTGGCGAAGGTCGGCCGGGCGGAGATGATCGATTCGGGCGTACCTTCGGTCATGCCGCCATTGTACACCGTCTTGCGAAGAATCTGCCAGGCTGCTTCCGCGTCGGAATTTACCTTGCCATAGCGTCGGTGGGCGTAGTCGTTGAGCCAGCTACCGAGCTGAATAGGCTGATCGCGCCAGACGTTTTCGAGCATCAGCGCAAACAGGGCGGGGTTCTGTTCGATGCCTTCGGGCGTCAGGCCAATACCGCGCAGTTTGCCTGCATTAGGGTCATGGAGGGCATTCGCCGGGTCGTTGGCGACGTTTTCCATTCGACCGAACATACCGATGTTGCCGCCGAAATTTTGCAGCATACACCACAGCCACGGTTTGCCGTAGTACGCTTTCGTGTCGCGCCAGGCGGGTTTGGTTTCGCTCCACAAGTCCAGAATCAGCATCTTGTCGTCGGGGACGCCACTGAGCAGGGCGCGAATCTGGGGTTGCTGCCAGAACTTGGCCTGATACACGAATAGCCAGCCCTGCATGATCCAGACCGCCTTCGGGTCGACCGATGCCATGGCCTGATACACCTTGTTGCCTGCCTGCGCCAGAAACGTCGAGTCGTTGGTCGGCGGAATGTTTTCGTTGAACGTATCGGCGGTGTACAGGTGATCGGTACCAAACGTTTTGATCTCCTCCTGAATAAATCGCCGGCCAATTTCGGGGAACAGCGGGTCTTCGGGGTCGAGGATAAAGACATCGTCGAAACCAGCGTCCCAATTGGTGCGCTTCACGTTGGCTTTCGGAAATTTGTCTTTGAACGCGGGTGGTACGTGACCTGTGAAGGCAGGTAGAATGGGCGTCATGCCGAGTTCGCGTTCGCGGGCCAGAATTTGCTTCTGCAACGCTTCGTGCCGCTCCATAAACGACTGTGGCAGCGGGCCACCCCAGCCGTCGATGTTGCCCATCCAGAACCAGTTGAAAAAGGTCGGTCCGCTGTAGAAACTGGCCAGGTCTTTATCGGTCAGCCCCATGCTTTTGTAGACCCGATCCCAGATCGAATTTTGACCGGTAATGGCTAGCGGCAGGTTGATGCCGTTGAGCGCCATCCAGTCGATTTCCTGCTGCCAGCGGGGCCAGTCCCACCAGCTCATGGTGTAGTTAAACGTGCAGTAGTTGAGGTAGTAGCGGTACTGATAGGGCGTGGTTTTGTGCACCTTTTTCGGCACTACCGGTAGGGGGCTGGGCAGGTTCAGGTTGGTGCCGTTCCAGCTGATGTCGCAGTGGGCGTACTCGTTGAGGTAGTGCTTGAGCGCACTCGCCACCGATACGCCATTATTACCCCGCAGCACGATTTTTCCACCCTGACTTTCCAGTTCGAACGCATCTTTATCGCCGTCTTTGGGCAACGACGCAATCGTGAAATACTGGGCGTGGCTGGGCAACACCCGTTTGATGAGCGCGTAGGTAGCCTTCTCATCCAGCCCCGGCGTCGCCGATTGAGCCGAAGCCAGGCGGGTGATGAAGAGGGTGATTAGGAGTAGGGATAATCGTAGGGGCATAATTGGGTGGGTTAATGTATTGAATGCCGGTGATTGTCTCCGGCAGCATCCCTGCTGTCGAGCCGAAGGCTAATCAGTCAGCGGCAAATTAGCCTTCGGCTCGACAGCAGGGATGCTGTCGGGGACAACTACCGCAATAAGCGTAACGACAAATTGGGCAGGACAAGCGTGCGATGGGGCGATGCGGGATCGTGGGTTTGCCACTGAACCGACGATGTGCCAACCGGCAGTGTCACCGGGCGCAGATCCTGTTGGTAGAGCAGTTGCGGAATGCTGTAATCGATACCGATAGGCGTTGTTTTCTGGAAATTGTTGAACGTCTTTACCAGCAGTTGATTGACTCCTTTTTTCAACGGCAGCAACACCACGTCGCGCTGCTCCGCTGCTTTCGTCGGGTTGTTGCGCAACAGCAGGGTTTGCCCGTTGAGCATGACCAGTACACCGTCGCCACTCGTGATACGAACCAATACCCGTCGGTCGGTGGGGGCGGTGATGGTTTGGGTGACGAAATAAGCGGTGGTCAGGTCGGCGGGGAGGGTGTAGATGGGGCCGTTTTTCCAGTCGGTCATAGCTTGCCACGATTGACCTTGTACGGGTTTCTTAAGGTCGATTACGGTGCCTTTGCCGGGTGTACCCTCGATACCCGACTCAACGGGACCGAGTTTGTAGAGCGGCCCCCACGTCAGTGTGGTTGGATCAACATCAAGTTCGGCGGGACTGTCGCCCGACAGTTTGACCGTCTGTGTCGTACCGTTGATGGTCAGGTCGATGGATTGTCCTTTTTCTTCGTCGGAGAACAGCAGCAGTGGGCGGTAGGGGCCACCCTGCTCAACCTGTAGATTCCACGATTCGGCGATAGTACTCTGGAAGCGCGCATTGTAGTCGACGCCCGAATTGCTGTAGTGTTTGTACGAATTCGCGTGGGTCAACCGGGTCGTGTCGGTAAGCGCAATGGGGTTGTAGGGCCGTACCCGGTAGCCATTGGTAAACTCGATGGCTATAACACGAATGGTTTTGCCCGATGCGAAACCGGCGGGCAGGTTGATGCCCAGCCCGTCTTTCCCGCGAACAGTTGTGAGTTTGACGCCCGGTTCGCCCAGCACCGATACCTGCTTGACCGTACCGCTTAGCCCCGGCAGGGCAAGCTGATTCCCGACTGGCTGACTCATCACGTGCAAATATAATTTGCCCGGCTTGCTGGTGATGCTGCCCCACGCAAACGACTGGTAAAAGGGATCCGCCGATGCGCCGTAGATGGCTTCCCCATTTTTCGCCAGCCATTGGCCGATCTGCAACAACACGTCGCGTTCGTAGGGTACCACCGAACCGTCGCCTTTGGGGCCGATGTTGAGCAGATATTTCCCGCCCCGGCTCACAACTTGAATCAGGCTCGTCAGCTTCTCGTGCTCTTTGTCGGCTTCCGGTACGCGTTTCTGCCACGAGCGATAGCCCCAGGTTTCGTCGAAAAACGACGCGGGCGACTGCCACGGCACGCCAATCGTGTAGTCGGGTTCCTGATTGTCGCCCATCACCGTAAAGTCGCCCATGTCGTTGCCGATACGGCTGCCGATCAGGCAGTTGGGTTGCAGTTTGTGCACGAGGTCGCGCATTTCGCGACTCTGCGCTTCGCTCATCGACCCCATGTCGAACCACAGTTCCGAGATCGGGCCGTAGTTGGTCAGCAGTTCGGTGATCTGGCGTTTGTTGTAGTCGTGGTGTTCGGGCGTGATGGGGTCGGAGTTGTGGCTCGAAATGGGCGATGCCTGCGGGTAGTGCCAGTCGATGAGCGAAAAATACAGGCCGAAACTGGTGCCGTTGTGTCGGCAGGCGTCGCTCAGTTCACGGATAATGTCGCGTTTGTACGGTGTCGCATCGACCACGTTGAAATCGGTCGTGGCCGTTTTGAACATGCAGAAACCGTCGTGGTGCTTGCTGGTGATGACAATCGACCGCATCCCGGCGCGTTTGGCAAGGGCGGCAATTGAGTCGGCGTTCCAGCGCGTCGGGTTGAACCGCCGGGCGACCTTTGCGTAGGTGTCGCTGTAGATACCGGCGTGGGCCTGAATCTGTTCGCTCAGCCCCACCGTCACGGGCTTGTCGTTCCAGACACCGCCCAGCACGGAGTAGATGCCGCCGAAGTGAATGAACATCGAGTATTTCTGATCGCGCCATTCGCGCAGGGCGTCGGGGGCAATCTGGGCAAAGCTGGAGAAGGCGTAACCAGTCAGGAAAAGAGTAACGATGAGTTTTTTCAGCGTAGCCATCGCTGGTCAGTAGTTTGGTTGAGGAGGCAAATGTAGCCCAGACGGTACTAGACCTTGAGAGCTACACTACTTCACCGGTGAAAATCGGCGAATTTCGTAAACGAGCTGGTTTTTGCCTGAAAACAGGGGTTCCTGCATCTTGCGCAGGACTAGCTTGTCGGGTTCGAAGGCCAGAATCCGAAAGCTACTCAGCACGGTACCGGATTTGCCGACGTATTGCAGTGAGTCGCCGTTGATAATCCGGTAGCGAACCGGTCGCGCTTCGGCTTCCTTTCGCATGGTCATTGTGCCGTTGCCGTTGTAGTCGTAGACGATGTTGTCGTCGCCGTCGGTGACCGCTTTCTTTTCGACAAACCCGTTGGTGTAGCGATAAATGGAATCCGTTTTCCAGGCTCCTTTCAGGTCGGCCTCTGTCAGGCGAAGCTTTGATTGACAACCCACTGTGAGTAGGGCGAAAAGTAAAAGGAGGTAGGGCATTCAGTGGCGTTGATTGGTCTTGCGTACTGTTTGGTCCGGCACTGTATCAGTGGTGTCGTGTCCCTGACCCGACACGCCCGCGTCAGCAATTAGCTTCGCTCGGAAACGTGTCAGGTCGGGGACCTGACACCATTGTTTGTTCACAGATAGCTTTTGTCATGCTGAGGTACGAAGCATCTTCGGAGACTGAAATGTGTTCGCCCGAAGATGCTTCGTACCTCAGCATGACAAAGGAAATAGTCTGACGTAGCAACTCGCTAGCCTATCAATTTACGTAATACTGATTCTGCTTGAGCACGCCGTTGCTCAGGTCGATTTCTCGCTGGGGCAGGGGGAAGTAGTAGTGCTTGGGCTTGACGAATGTACGGCCGGGTTTGAAGGCTCCCCGGTCTTTTTTGTAGTGCGACACAATGTCGATCAGCCCGGCCTTATCCCAGCGCATCAGGTCTTGATGGCGTTCGTTTTCACCCGCCAGTTCGACCCGGCGCTCGTGCATGATGTCGGTCATGGTCGCGCCCGTTTTGGTTTTCAGTCCCACCCGCTTCCGCACGACGTTTAGCTCGGTATCGCCTGACTGTCCCGACCGGATTTTGGCCTCGGCAACCAGCAGGTATACGTCCGAGGTACGCAGCCAGGGCGCGTTGAGGCCCTGATCCATGTCGCCCGCGTCGGTGAAACCGGTGTACTTGCGGAAGGCGTGGCCTGTTACGCGCGTCAGATCGGGCGTAAAGGTGCTGATACCATTCGCTTTCCGGTCGACCTGATCGCCGTCGACCAGTACGGTGTAGGCCCGGCGCGGGTCGCCCGTTTCAAACTCGTTGACGAGGTCGGCGATGGGTTCGTGAAAACCCCAGCCGCCCCACGAGCCGACGGTGTGATAGTAAGCCGGGGAGTCGTCGGTTGTCCAGCCCGATTTGTATTGCAGCGAGAACAGCACTTCGGAGTTATTCTCGGTGCCGAGCTGGAAATTCTGGTCGAAACTCGAGGCCAGTTGGTAGGCGGAGTTGCCAATTACTTTGTTGCCGACGGCAATGGCTTTGGCCCACTGCGACTGGTAGACGTACAGCTTGGTCAGGAAACCGTTGGCGGCACCCTGCGTCGCCCGGCCCACGTTGTCGCCACCGTATGACACCGGCAGCAGACTAGCCGCTTTCTGAAAGTCGGATTCGGCCTGCGCCTGCACCTCGGCCAGCGACGATTTTGCTTTGTTGAAATTGCCCGCCTGTACGTCGGCTTCGAGCAGAATCGGCACCTCGCCGTAGATCACCGCCAGCCGCCAGTAGACGAAGCCGCGCAGGAAATACGCTTCGCCCAGACTGCGGTTACGGATGCTCTCATCCATCGTTACTTTCGGCGCGTTGATCAGCACGGCGTTGGCACGGGAAATGACTTCGTACTTCGTCGACCAGGTGTTCAGAATGTGGGTGTTGGTCGGGTCGAAGGTGAACAGTTCGAGCGACGTTTCGTCAGGGTGATCGCCCGCCCGGTTCATGTCGTCGGAGCAGTTATCGAAGGTGTATTCGGTATGGGCGAAACCGTCTTCATCGAGCAAGGGCGCGTAAATCGCGTTGGTCGCCGATACGACGTCGTCGCCGTTGCGCCAGAATTTGTTCGACGCCGTCAGGCCGTAGGGCGTCGATTCGAGCAGGTCTTTCTGGCAACCGGTCAGGCTCATCACGAGCAGCAGACTGGCTAATGCGGGTATATGTTTCATTGGAAGAAATGCCGTTTTAAGGATGTCGGTTCAGACAGAATTCGGTGGATTTAGAAAGCCAGCGTCGCGCCCAGCGTGAACGTACGCGCCTGCGGATACTGCGCGTAATCGACGTTTTGCTGCGCGTACTGCCCCTGTGAGCGGTCGCCGTCGGCAAAGCCCAACTCAGGGTTCAGGCCGGAGTACTTCGTGAACGTCAGCACGTTCTGCCCCGTTACGTAGATGCGCGCCTGCGACAGCCCCAGCCGGTTCATCAGCGGTTTGGGGATCGTGTAGCCGAGCGTCAGGTTCTTGAGCCGCAGAAAGTCGCCCCGCTCGATGAACAGGTCGGAGGTGCGGAAGTTACGGTTCGAGTTGTTGATGCTGACGCGCGGAATGCTGTTGCTTGTGTTCGGCCCCGTCCAGCGGTTCGTTTCGTCGGCGTAGAGGTTAAACGAGTAGCTGGCGTCGAGCCCCTGCATCCGATCGGCGTTGTAGATGTCGACACCACCCTGACCGAGGAAAAACAGCGTGAAGTCGAAGCCTTTGTAGGTCAGGCCCGTGTTCAGACCGTAGGTAACTTTCGGCTGCGGACTACCCAGAATCGTGCGGTCGTTGTTGTCGATCACGCCGTCGCCGTTGAGGTCCTGAAAGCGCACGTCGCCGGGGTGAATCAGGCCCTGTGTCCGGCGTGGGTCCTTGGCGAGAGCCGGGTCGGCGTCGATCTCGCCCTGCGTCTGGTACAGGCCGTTGGTGCGCCAGCCGTAGAACGTGCCGTAGGCATAGCCCTCGTAGCTGCGGGTAATCTCCTGATCGGTGCGGCCATAGGTTTGCGAGCCCAGGAAGCTGCCGGGTGTCAGCAGTTTGGTGATCCGGTTCTTGATAAACGTCGCGTTACCGCTAACCGACAGGGTCAGGTCGCCGACTTTCTGCTGATAGCTCAACTCCAGTTCAAGACCCTGGTTGCGCAACTGCCCTACGTTCTGATCGGGAATGGAGGCCCGGCCCAGCGTGCCCAGCGAGGGGGGCGACAGCAGCATATTCTTGGTGTCTTTGATGAAGTAGTTGATCGACGCCTGAAGCCGGTTTTGCAGGAAGCCCGCGTCGAGTCCGAAGTTGCTCATCTCAGCCGTTTCCCAGCCGATGTTCGCGTTGGCCAATCGTCCCTGCGCCGAACCCGACGTATTCTGATCGCCGAACGAGTAGCGATAGTTCGAGTTGATGAGCGCGAGGTATTGCAGCGAACTGATGTTCTGATTACCCAGCTGACCCCAGCCGCCGGTCAGTTTCAGGTTGCTGATTGTCGACAGGGCGTTTTTGAAAAACGGTTCGTCGGAGATGCGCCAGCCCAGCGAGAAAGCCGGGAAGTAGCCCCACTTGTTACCCGGTGCAAACTTCGACGAGCCATCGGCGCGGAACGTCGCCGTCAGCAGGTAGCGATCTTTGTATGCGTAGGTGCCCCGGCCGAACACCGATTGGAGCGCGTCGTAGCTGCGGCCACCGTCCTGCCCGTTGCCAATGGCGACAATCGACCCGGCGTAGCGCATGTACCGCAGGTCGGCGTCCTCGCTGGCGAAGTCGCGGCCCCGCGTTCCCGAATACAGGTCGTTGAAGGTCTGCGAGGTGTAGCCGCCCACCAGCCCGACCGTGTGCTGACCGAACGATTTGTCGTACGACAGGAAGTATTCCTGCAAAAACGCCCAGTACTTATCGTTGGTGAGCGTCAGCTGGTTGTACTGATTAGTGCGGTACTGATCGGTGATTTTGACGCCGAACTCACGTGTGTTGGTGAACGTCGCGTCTAAGGCGAGGTTAGCGCGCGCTTTGAGGCCTTTCACGATCTCGAACTCACCCGTTACACTGCCCAGCAACCGGTTGCGGGCGTTGTCTTTATCCTGCGTATCGATGGTGTACTGCGGGTTGTTGATATCGCCAAACGCGCCTTTGCCCTGCGTGGTGCTGTAGGTGCCGTCGGCGTTCATCACCGGCAGACCGGGGTGAAACCGGATCGCGCTCCAGAGCAGCCCGTCCTGCGCCGAGAGGGTATTGGGCGCGTTGTCGTGGGTGTTGGTAAACTGGAGGTTCTGCCCGATTTTGAGCCGCTCAGTGATCTTGTGATCCGAGTTGATGCGGAACGTGTACCGTTTGTAGTACGAGTTGCCGATGATACCCGTTTCGTTGTAATACCCGCCCGAAATGGCAAACGACGAGTACTTGCCACCCCCGCGCAGGGCTACGTCGAGGTTTTGCGTGGTGCCCTGCCGCAGAATCTGATCCTGCCAGTTGGTCTGCTGGGTCTGGTACTGCGTATCCTGCCAGATCGCCGGAACCGTCAGGCCGTCGTTGGTATAAGCTTCGCGCTTGATCGCGGCCAGCGTGGGCGCATCGAGGACGGGCAGCGTTTTGATGCGGTTTGACACGCCGGTATAGCCGTTGACCGTGAACCGAAGTTTATCGTCGAACCGGCCGCGCTTGGTCGTAATCAACACGACACCGTTAGCGGCCCGCGTTCCGTAAATCGCCGAGGCCGACGCATCTTTCAGCACGTCGATACTCTCGATGTCGTTGGGGTTGACGTCGTTCATGCTACCGGCCGGCACCCCGTCGATCACGATCAGCGGGTCAGCGTTGTTGACCGTACCTAGTCCCCGGATGCGGATGGAACCCGCATTGCCCGGTGCACCACCGTTCCGCACGACGTTGACACCAGCCGCCCGGCCCTGTAGGGCCTGCTGCGCGCCACCCGACGGCAGGTTCTGAATATCAGCTCCTTTTACGGCCGAGATCGCCCCGGTCACGTCTTTCTTTTCCTGCGTACCGTAGCCGACAACGACAACTTCGCCGAGTTGCTGAATGTCGTTTTTCAGCGTCACATTGATCGATGCGCGGTTGTTGACGGGTACTTCCTGGCTAGTATAGCCGATAAACGAAAAGACCAGCGTGCCGTTTGCGTCGGGAACGGTCAGCGAATAGTCGCCGTCGGTGTTGGTAACGGTGCCAGTATTGGTGCCTTTCAGCACAATACTGACGCCCGGAATTCCCTGCCCGTCGTCGCCCGTCACGCGGCCCCGCACCGTTACGGCAATGGCCTGCCCGAAATCAGCCCCCAGCGACTGAAAGCCATTAGCGGTTACGCTTGAAGCCGTAGCCGGTGCGTCGCTACCCGACCGGTTGGCGGGCTTTACGATGTATACGTCTTTCTTGACCTGCTTCACCGTCAGGTTCTGCGGAGATAGCAGGCGATTCAGGGCGGTTTTGAGGTCTTTCGCCTGCATCCACTCGTCCGACGGTGCGGGTCGGTTATCGAGTGTCGTGGCTGCGTAGCCAATCGTTACGTTGTAGCGTCGTTCCAATTCGGCGAGGGCATCGCGGGTCGAAACAACAGCTTTGGCGCGGTGGATCGGCTGGCTGTGCCGCGTCGTTGCTAGTAGCTGAGTAGCAGCCGGTTGGGCGTTCAGCAGCTGACAACCCAGCAGGGTCAGCAGCAGGCCGGTCGCCAGAGGTCGGTACGTGGGTAAATCGTTCATCATAGTACGGGTGGTTGGAGTCGGTTTACGGTAGTTAGTTTACGGTTTACGGGATTGCGTAGCCTGGACGTCCACGTCCGGGTGGACGCGAAGCGGCCTGTTAGCTGCCGCCTGCATAAGTTGCCCTGACGGGCACCCGGACGTGGACCGGTCCGCCGGTGCGGTCCAGGCTACACTGCGAATCGCTTAAAGCTTCGCAGTGATACGGATGTGTTTGGGGGTTATGGTGGATACGGTAAGGTCGTTGGCTTCGGCAATGGCGGCAAGCAGAATATCGGGGTCGCGGGTGGGCAGGTGAATGGTCATCCGGCGGTCGCGGAGGGCGGGGTCGGCAAAGTCAATCTGGTAACCGAGGTCCTGCGCCAGCAGATCGGCCATTTCGCCCAGCGTTGTATTGTCGAAAATAAACTGCCGCGTCGTCCAGGCGCTGTACACGGCCGGTTCAACCCGCCGACGAACGATAGCCTGTTTCGTATTGGCCGGTACGTCGACCAGTTCACCCGGTACCATGTTGATCGGCGTCTGCTGACTGGCGACATGCAGCCTGACGCGCCCGCTGTTCAGCACCACCCGCGTTTGCCGGGCCTGCTCATCGACGGTAAAGACCGTTCCCAGCACTTCGACCTGTAGCTGATCGGGCGTCTGCACAACAAATCGCTGATTGTTCAACTGATGCGTAACCGAAAACTGTGCTTTACCTGTCAGCCACACCGTCCGGGCTTCGTCAGCCGACCAGTGCCGGGCAAACCGCACCGATGCGCCAGCATTCAGCACGACTGTAGACCCGTCAGGGAGGGTCAGCTTGCGCGGTTCATTCGCGGAAGCGTATTCAACCACCGTCTGCGTTTGCCAGTACCAGACCGATCCGGCTAACAACAGCAATGCGCCGAAAGCCGCTGCCAGAACACCGATTCGACGACGACTTTTGGGGTTGGGCCGTTGCTCTCGCGGTGGGTAAGCAGGTGTCAGATTGATCTTGTCTTTCTGCGCCTGAATGGCCGACCACACAACCGCCTGTGCACCCGCCAGTGGGTCGGTAGGGACGAGGTGCCACAGCGTTACCAACTGCCGGGCGAGTTGAATATCAGCCAGCTGATCGGGGTGCTGGGCCAGCCACTGCTCCCAAACGGCGGTGTTGGTCGGGGTAGGGTGCTGTATCCAGTCGATAAAGGCGGGGTCGGCAGCAAGGGCTTCCGCCGAACGGTACTCGTTTTCCATGTGTGGCGACCTGTGATGCGATTAGGTCGGTCCGGAAAAGCAATGGCGACTGTTCGGCGTTTTTACCGGGTTACGGTAGAAAAATTTTGAATTTTTTTCTGAACACAGAGAAAACGGAGGGGAAGCACAGAGTACATGGAGAAAAAAAACCAGTTGCTTTTCTCTGCGTGCTCTGTGCCTTACCTCTGTTTCCTCCGTGTTTAAATCACCACCCCCGCCATTAACATCACCCAGAAACCCGGCTGGACAAGCAGTTTGCGGAGTTTTTCTAGGGCTTCGTACACGAGATTATAGACCGTGCGGACCTGCACGGCCATCATGTCAGCGATTTCGGGGTAGGCGAGTCCGTCGATATAAAGCAGGGTAATGGCTTCGCGCTGCCGATGGCTGAGCTGGTCGATGGCCTGCCGAAGCTGGGCCTGCTGCTGCGCCTGAACTTCCAACGTGATAAAGTCGAATTCGGGCGAAAATGACAGTCCATGGGCAGCGTCGGCGTCAGTAAACGCGGCAGACTGCTGCCGAATCGCCCGGTACACCTGCCGACGCATGGCTTTCAACAGGTAAAACTTGATTGAGTCGGTGGGGGAGAGGTTTCGTCGTCCGCGCCAAAGGTCAATGAATAGCGTCTGGATTGTGTCTTTTACAAGCTCATCGTCATTCGCGATGTGGTAGCCGTAGCGGTATAGCGTGGTGAAATGGGCGTTGTAAATGGCCGTAAATGCCTGTTCGTCACCGGAGCGAAACCGTTGCCATAGTTCGTCTTCAACGGGAACAGTCATGTCGGTTAGCTGGGGTCGGGTACGGAGGTAAGTAATTATCTCGTCGGTGAATGTACAAACTACGTAGAAAAAAAGATGATGTCCAGCCGGTTAAGTTGAGCCTGACGGCAGGCTTGGGCCCGACAGTGCCCTTGTCCCCGACAGCATCCTTGCTGTCGAGCCGTAGGCTAAGTGCATCAGCCCGATTAGTCGCTATCGCGGCTCGACAGCAGGATGCTGTCGGAGACAAGGGAATGCCGCGCCAAAACGTGGTGCTATAAACTGACAGCGGTAACTTGCGACTGATTGGCGGTACCTGCCGTCGACGCTCAGTATTTATGCAGCTTATTTCGTACAATATCAACGGCATCCGGGCAGCCCTGCGCAACGGCCTGGCCGACTGGCTGTCGCAAAACCAGTTCGACATCCTTTGCTTTCAGGAAGTAAAGGCCACGCACGATGTGGTCGACCTGGATCCCTTCGAGCAACTGGGCTACCAGTACCATTGGCATGCCGCTGAAAAGAAAGGATACTCCGGCGTCGCTACGTTTTCGCGCATCGCCCCAACCAATGTCGTGATGGGCTGCGGTCTGTCAGTCTATGATTGTGAAGGGCGCATTCTTCGCACCGACTTCGGCGATCTGACGGTGCTGAACTGCTATTTTCCGTCGGGTACGACGGGCGAAGTTCGGCAGGGTGTCAAGATGGAATTTCTTCGTGATTTCTACGACTACGTGCAGAACCTCCGTCAGTCGCGCCCCAACCTGATCGTGGTGGGCGACTACAACATTGCCCATAACGCCATCGATATCCACGACCCCGTTCGCAACAAAAACGTGACCGGCTTCCTGCCCGACGAACGCGCCTGGATGGATCGCTGGTTTGCCGCCGATATGACCGACGCGTTCCGCTACAAACACCCCGCCGACGTGGCGTATAGCTGGTGGAGTTACCGCGCCGGTGCCCGTAGCAGCAACAAAGGCTGGCGCATCGACTACGCATCGGTCAGCGAACCCCTCCGCCCCCGAATCGAAGACTGCCGTATGCTCCCCGACGCCGTCCACGCCGACCACTGCCCGGTGTGGTTACTGTTGAATGATAGAGTGATGGAATGATTGAATGGATTAGCACGCCAGCTATTCAATCATTCCATCACTCTATCATTCAATCCATGTACTACCTCATCTACAAGCCATACCTGATGATGTCGCAGTTTAGCCGGGAGGGCGACAAGGCGACACTGGCGGATCTGGATTTTCGCTTTCCACCGGACGTGTACCCCGTTGGGCGGCTCGACGCCGATAGCGAGGGCCTGCTGCTGCTGACGAGCGACAAACAGCTGAATCACCGGCTGCTGAATCCCAAATTTCAGCACGACCGGACGTATTACGTACAGGTCGATGGGGCGCTAACCGACGATGCCTGCGCCCAACTATCGGCGGGGGTGACGATTTCGGTCGATGGTAAACCGTACCATACCCGCCCCGCTGATGCCCGGCCGTTGGTCGAGCCGGCCCTGCCTGAGCGGGTACCGCCCATTCGATACCGGGCGGCCATCCCGACATCGTGGCTGTCGATTCGACTGCACGAAGGCAAAAACCGGCAGGTGCGCCGGATGACGGCCGCTGTCGGGTTCCCGACGCTGCGGCTGGTCCGCTGGGCCATCGAAGACCTGACCGCCGAAGGGATGCAGCCGGGCGATGTCCGCCAACTCGACTGGCCAACCGTTCGTCAGGGGTTACGTATGCGGTAAGTTGCTCACTACCAACAGTACCCATCTGGCTAAATGAAGCGGGAAAATCGGTAAACAGCGCGTAGACTGTGTCTTTACGTACTGAATGAACAGAGAGTAAGTCGTGTAGCATGGCGCATCGATGCGGGCGGGTAAGCTGAGCGGCCAACGGGCCATCGCTGACCAAACGATAAATTGACGGAATCGCCGTTGCGGATTTCGACCGTACTTTCGACACAACCTGATACCAGCGACATGAAAAAGACCACCGACGCTGAACTGTTGGCGGGAATTCGGAGGGGCGGCTCCGAGCGCCGATTCTCCGAAAACCGTCTGTATGAAAAGTACGCGTACCTCATCGACGAAGGGGTTCGCAAGCATAAACTATCTGACGATGAGTGCGCCAGCGCTTATTCCGATGCGGTGCTAGCCGTGTTCGACCATGTCAGCACGGGCCGATTTGAAGGGCGATCTGAGCTGGGAACGTACCTGTATCAATTATTTTCTAACAAATGTGTTGACGCTATTCGGAAAAAGACGACTAACCGGAGTAGTGTCCACAATGCCTTTTCGCTGGACGACAGCTTGCTGCAACTGCCCGACGCGGCCCGTTCGATTGTCCAGCAACTGATCGCCAAAAGCGACGTTGAGCAGCTGCATAAGTACCTGCACGAACTAGGCGAAAAATGCCGGAACATGGTGCTGGCGTGGGGCGAGGGGTATGGCGACGACGAAATTGCGCAACAGCTGGGCTACGCGTCGGCCGCGGTTGCCAAAACCAGTCGGCTGCGCTGCATCGACAAACTACGCGACCGTTATCTGAACAGGTTATGAACGAGCTGGAAACAATCGAAAACTACGTAAACGGCTTGCTATCGCCCGACGAACGGGCCCGGTTTGATGCGGAACTGGCTTATAACTCAGCTTTGGCCGAGTCGCTGGCGTTCTACGTGTTGACGCAGGAAGTGGCCCGTCAGCAGGCGCTCGACACCCGCAAGGCCGAACTGGCTGCGCTGCGAACCCGCCCGGTGCCGTCAGAAGCCAGTGTACGGCCCTTGTGGGGCAGTGCGGGTATGGTCCGCTGGCTGGCCGTCGCTGCCAGTGTCGTGCTGGTGCTGGCGGTGGGTTACTACGCCCTGCGCCCAAAAACTGATACGCTGGCCGCCCTGACAACAACGTACGCCAATGAGCGTTTTGGCCAGTTGCCGGTAACGATGGGTGGAAAATCGGACGATGTTCAGCAGGGAATTGCCCGGTTCAACGACGGTCAGATTGCCCGCGCCGATTCGCTGTTCGAGACCGCACTCCGCACCCAGCCCCAGCGCGATGATGCGCTGACTTATGCCGGTATAACAGCCTTTCGGTTAGGGCAGTACGACCGCGCTATCGACCGGTTTCAGCGGCTGGGGCAGCTGCCCGGTCGGTTTGCCAACCCCGGCCCTTACTACGAAGCACTTGCCCGGCTTCGTCGGAACTTACCGGATGATAAAAGCCGGGCGAAAGGCTTGCTCGAACAGGTTGTCCGGCAGAACTTAGTTGGAGCGAAAGAAGCCGAAAGACTTCTGGCAACGAACAACTTGTAAAACCACGTCCACACATGATCGATATCAGAGAACTTATTGCGGAACGGCAGCGCCGGGACCCTGCTTTTCGGGTAACGCGGGATGTTCGGTCCGGGCAGTACTTCGTGCAGAACCAGGTCGTTTTTCAGTATCCTGTCGATAAAACGTCTGAAGAAACGGTAAAGCTGGCTCAGGGGTACATCGACCGTATCAATCAGCAGCGGCAGACCGCCGGGCAACCGTTGCTCCGGGTGAAAATCACTGCTCTATCGAAGGGGGTGGTTATCGTCAATGGGCGGGGTGCTACTGAATTGATTGGTGGCGGAGGGACGACGCCCCACCCGCCACCACCACCACCACCGCCGTGGCGGCCCGACGACATTCGGCTTGATCGGGTACTGGTCATCCACGTGCTGGCGGAAATCAACAAGGGTAGATTCGATATACTACTCACATCGCAGGCCCTAGCTGCGGGTATTAGTCTGGAAGTGCTATCGGTTGTCTGATGTAACCTGCTAATAAGCGATACCATGAGTTGGGCCCGATGCATCGTTCGTGGGTTGCTGATCGGTAGTGCGGTCGGATTGTGCGTCGGTGCAGCCCGTGCACAATGCCTGTCGGCAGCGGATGTGCGGGCGCGTATCGACCATGCCATGCGTCAACCGAGGGGCCCTACAGCGCAATTCTACGCCGATATTCGACAGCAACTCATTCGCAATCGCTGCCCGGCCGACACGGTGTTGGCCCGCGTAACCATGCGACTGGGGTACGCGCAGTATTTTCAGCCGCCGAACGATTCGGCGTTGGTGTGGCTACGGGAAAGCATTCGGTTGTACCAGCGGTTGCCAGTCGGGCAGCGGGCTGGGTTGGTGCAGGCGTTCATGTACCTAGGGCAGGTGTTGCATTACCAGGACGATGTGGAATCGGCGGCCGAGGCTTACCAATCCTCTGTGACGTTGGGTGGAAACGAACCACGGCACGATTCGCCGGTGGGATACGCACTGAGTGGTCTGGCACTGCTGGCCTATCAGAAAGGCGACTACGAAGCCGGTCTGGTCTATGCAGAGCAGTCAATACAGCGCGCCCGGCGTTGTCGGGATTTCAGGTTAGAAGCCCGTAGCCTGAACGAAGCTGCCCGCTGCCTGCTCTACCTTGATCGGTACGAGACCGCCCTGCGGCACTGCGAACGGGCCGTCAGCCTGACACAGAACGACCCTTCCACCACCGACGAACGACGCTTGTACGAACTTTTTCGGGCGCAGGCACTGGCGGGGTTGCGTCAGTATGACCGGGCGTTAAGTCTCTATAAAAGGCTATTGACTGATTATCAGCGGACGAAACAGTACAGCCGCGTTGCCGACGTGTGCGACTACATCGGCGAACTGTATGCCACCCGCCTGAATGACCAGGCTTGCGCTATTCGCTATTATCAGCAGGCGTATACCCTGTACGACAATCCCTACGAAAAAAGCCGTAGCTTGGATGGTATCGGGCGGGCACAGCAGCAGCAGGGGCAGTACCGGGCGGCTCTGATTACGTTTCAGCGGGCCTTGCAAACCTTGCCGATTCAGTTTCACAAGCCCGACCTGCGTGCTAACCCCGAACCGGCCACGATTCGCCTGTCGGCCCACAAAGAATACCTGCTCACCTTAATCTGGCATAAAGCCGACACTTGGCTAGCCTACGCCCAAACGACCAGCCAGCCAACGCCCGCACTGACACAGGCTCTGTCGACCTATCGGGTGGCTGATCAAATGATCGATCAGATGCGGTGGGCACAGCACGGGGAGCAGTCGAAACTGTACTGGCGACAGCAGACGCGCGCTTTCTACGAGCGGGCGTTGGAAACCTGCTACCGGCTGAATAACCCCGAACAGGCTCTGCATTTTTTTGAGAAGAGCAGGGCCGTATTGCTGACCGATAAGCTCAACGAGCTGGGAGCGAGCCGGGGGTTGCCCCCCGCTCTACAGGCGGAAGAGCAGGCCCTGCGCCGGGCCGTCGACGGGCAGGTGGCGGCCCTAAGTCAGCTACAGCCGGGCAGTGCCGCCTACACCACGGCCCGCGCGGCTCTGATGAGCGAACAGGACCGGGCTGACGCCTTCACGCAAAAACTGGAGCGCATCAACTCGGCTTACTACCGCTACCGCTACGACAACTGGGTGCCCGCCCTGACCGATCTATACCAGTATCTCGGGCAGCGGCAGGCGGCTTTCGTGTCATACTTCGTCGGCGACAGGGCACTCTACGTGCTGAACGTGCAGGAGGGCAAGGCGCAGATAAACCGGCATCCGCTGGGCCGATACCAGCAAACCGTTCGCGAATACCTGGCGCTGCTGGGCAAGCCGGAGACACTCAATCGCTCATTTTCGGCTTTTCATGCACTCAGTAAGCAGCTCTACAGTCAACTGCTGGCCCCGCTGCACCTTTCCCCCGGCCGCGTCATCGTCTCTCCCGACGGGCCGTTTATCCCCTTTGAAACGCTGCGCGAATCGCCCGATAGCCCGACCTACGCCCTCGATCAGTTCGCGTTCAGCTACGCCTATTCTGCCCGGTTTTTATTGCGTACGATGCAGTCGCCCGGCACCGATGGCACTACGAGCGATTTTCTGGGCGTTGCGCCGGTTCGATTTTCGCCGGGGCTGAATCAGGCTCCACTGCCCGGCTCCGAAGCCGCCTTGCGCACCATTGGCGACCGCTTCGCGACCCCCACGCTATTGCTCGACAAACAGGCGACGCGCCGGGCTTTTCTGGACGCATCGGCTTCGTTTCGGGTGGTGCATCTGTTCACGCACGCCCTCGCCGATTCGTCGGGGCAGGAACCCCGGCTGTTCTTCGCCGACTCAACGGTATCGCTGTCGGAGCTGGGGCAGGGTACGTTGATGAATACGCAACTGGTAACGCTGGCGGCCTGCGAAACCGGTACGGGTGTCGAGCAGCGGGGGGAGGGGGTGTTTAGCCTGGCGCGGGGGTTTGCGGCCCTCGGCGTCCCGGCCGTGCTGACGACGCTATGGAGTGTGCAAAACAAATCGACCTACCAGATCACTGCTCAGTTCTACCGCTATCTGGCCGATGGATTGCCGAAAGACATTGCGCTGCAACGCGCCCGTCAGGACTGGCTCCGAACCGCCGAGGGCACCGACCAATTACCGTCGGCCTGGGCCGGGCTGATTCTGGTGGGTAATACCGAGCCGCTAAGTGCCGGTGGGCGTCGGGACTGGCTGGGTGGCCTGTCGGGGCTGCTGGTGGGCGGACTATGCCAGCTGGGCTGGCGTCGATGGCGCCGGGAGCGGACGGCTAATACTCGATTGCTTTCAGAATAATACTGCTGGTCGGGGTAAGTGTCAGGTAGCGATTCAGCCCGTCATTACCCGCTTCGCCGATAGGTTTTCCCTTGTATAGCAGCGTATACATATCGGGTCCAGGGCCATTCACGCTAACGTTGGAGTACGAGTAGCTGATCCTGGTCTTGCCCGACGTGCCTTTCACCAGTATCGACACGTGCGAGTCGTCGGTGGCTGTAATCACCGCCGTCCCGATCGGTTGAATATCCGAAGCAGTTGCGGTGGTGTATTCGGCAAACGAGTAGGAGCCGGTGATATATGGGGCTGTTTCCGGGCCGATAGCCGTCGCGCAACTCGCCAGCGACAGGCTGGCAGCAAGGAAAATGTAACGTAGCTTCATGGTTCAATCAGGTTGTATGCACTTATGTAACCAAAAGCAGAAACAATGCCAACAACCGGATTTAAATTTTCATCCGTTCGGCTAGCTTAAACACTTCCTTTAGGCACTTTGCCGTCAGATCGGCGTCTTCGAGGGCGTTGTGAAAACCGTCTTCCCGCGAAAAACCGAAATGAGCAGCAATGGCGGTCAGGCTAAGCCGGTCGGGTGTTTTTTGCCCGTTAGCTTTCAACACCTTGAACGTGAAATACCCCAGCGTGTGCAAATCGAGCAGTACGCGCGAAAATGGCCACTTTAGCTTCTCGTAGCGGTAGGCTTCCTTCAGGAAATTGATGTCATTGATAACGCTTTGTCCGCAGATAATCACGTCGCGCAGGAAAGGTGTCCGGTCGAGTTGCCCCTGCGGTACCCGGATGCCAAGCTGCGTACAAATCCAGTTTTCCAGTTCGGGAAGCACATCATACATCATCGGTGCATCCTCCAGATCGGCCAGCGATAGGTTGTGAATCTTCTCCGACGACGACGAAAATGCGTCTTCGTTTTCGGGGTAGACGTTGGTCAGGTAGCGCCCTTTTTCCACCCACTGATCGTCGAACAGCACCGCGCCGATCTGAATAATCTCGTTGTAATCCGGCTCTGGGCCGGTCATTTCCAGGTCAAGTACGAGGTAGGGCATAGGGGTGAGTTTAATGGTTAAGGTTTAACGTTCAAGGTTAGATAGCCCGATTGTGAAGCCACTTTGGTAGTCAGTGTTAACATTAAACGTTAACCGTTAAACCTTAAACTAAAAGTCTGCGCGCTGCGGCTTCGTCCTGCTTGAGCTGATTGACTAGTGCCGATAGGCCGTCGAATTTCTGTTCGGGGCGGAGGAAGGCACGGAATTGCAGCGTCAGGTGTTCGCCGTAAATGTCTTTGTCGAAATCAAAAATGTACGTCTCGATGGTCTGATGCGTACCAGCGACGGTCGGGCGGTAGCCGATATTGAGCATCCCGCTGAATTTCTGCCCGGCATACAGCACATCGACCGCGTAAACACCGTTGGCCGGAATCAGCTTGACCGGATCATCGACCTGCAAGTTTGCCGTCGGAAAGCCAATCGTACGACCCAACTGACGCCCCTTCACGATCGTGCCGGACAAACTGTACGGACGACCCAACAGCCGGTTGGCCGTGTCGACATTACCGGCTTCGAGAGCGGCCCGAATGCGCGACGAGCTGACACCCACCGCTTCGATGTCCTGACGAGGTATCTCTTCAACCCCGAATCCGTACTCATCTTGGTGCGCCTGAATGTAATCGAAGCCGCCTTCGCGGTCGCGGCCAAAGCGGTGGTCATAGCCGATCACCAGTTTGTGGGTTCCGATTTTATCGATTAGCACCTGCTGAATATACTCCGCCGACGACAGTTCGGAAAAAGCGCGCGTAAACGGAATAACGACCAGATGATCGACTCCCGCCTGTTCGAGAAGTTCGATTTTTTCGTCCAGCGTTGTCAGCAGTTTCAGATCCATGCTGTCGTTCGACAGCACAGTGCGGGGGTGGGGCCAATACGTAATCAGTACCGACTCGCCCCCGCTCGACCGGGCAATTTCGGTCAGTCGGGCCAGAATTGTCTGGTGTCCCCGGTGTACCCCGTCGAACGTGCCGCTTGTAACAACGGCGTTGGGTAGGGGTTGAAGTTCGTCGAGACCGCGATGAATAAGCATGACTGGTAATAATGGCAGGTACTGACTATGGCTGTGCGTTGCTTTCGGGCGACTGCGTGTCCCGGCAGCGACTGATAAACGAATCGAGCGTGTCGGCGTCTTCGATGCGGAACGCCCCGATGCGGGTCCGGCGCAGGGCGCTCATGTAAGCACCATTGCCCAGCAGTAGCCCGAGGTCGCGCACCAGACTGCGAATATAAGTGCCTTTGGAACACACGATGCGGAAATCGACTTCCGGGAACCGCGCCGTGTCAACCTCGAAAACCGATACCGTCACCTGCCGACTTTTGATTTCGGTGGTTTCGCCCCGCCGGGCCTTCTCGTACAATCGCTCGCCATTGACCCGAATGGCTGAATAAATGGGTGGTACCTGCATAACCTCACCCGTCAACTGACGGGCCGCGTCGCGAATGGCATCCGGTGTGATGTTGCTCGTGTCGTATTCAGCATCGACAGCCGTTTCCAGATCAATCGAGGGGGTAGTTTTGCCCAGTACCAGCGTGCCGGTATATTCTTTTTCCTGCGCCTGATACTGATCGATCTGCTTGGTCATTTTACCCGTGCAGAGAATCAGCAGGCCGGTTGCCAGTGGGTCAAGCGTGCCGGCATGACCAATTTTCTTGAACTTACAGGCGTACTTCAGCTTGTTGGCCACGTCGAACGATGTCCATGTCAGTGGCTTATCAATCAGAATAACCTGTCCGGGGTCGGGAGTGGGTTGTTGCAAAAAGGTGTACGGTTTACAGTATCCGGTTTACGGTTTTCAGAGGTTCACGTACCACTATCCACGTCGGGTGACTGGTACGACCATAAACTGAAAACCGTAAACCGAACACCGGTTTATAATACGTCGATCTTAACACCGGCTGCCAGCAGGCCCAGCAGAATCAGGCCGGCGATGATACGGTAATAGCCAAATACTTTGAAGCCGTGTTTGGTCAGGAAGCCGACAAAGCCGCGAATGGCCAGCATGCCGACGATGAAGGCGATGGTGTTGCCGATCAGCAGAATCTTGTAGTCGGCGGGCTGGAGCAGTTTGTAGGTCTTGAGCAGTTTGTAGCCCGATGCAGCGGCCATCGTTGGTACGGCCAGGAAAAACGAGAATTCGGCCGCCTGTGTGCGGGTCAGGCCCTGAAACATGCCGCCGATGATGGTTGCGGCCGACCGTGACACGCCCGGCACCATCGCGATGCACTGGAAAAAGCCAATGCGCAGGGCGTCGGGTGCCGTGACATCGTGGTCTTTGGGTTGCGCCAACGTGATCTTGTCGATAAACAGCAGGATGAACCCACCCACAACCAGCATAATGGCAACGACCGTTACGTTTTCGAGCAACGAGTCGATGAAGTCGTTCAGCAGAAAGCCGATAACGGCCGCTGGCAGGAAGGCAATCAGGATTTTGGAGTAGAAATCGGCCAGCCGCTGTGTCTTCTGCGGCAGTCGCTGTACCCAGGTTGGGGCCACAAAATCGTCGGTGCGCGTGTCGACCAGAAACCGGCGGTGGTAGAGCACCAGCACCGACAGGATGCAGCCAAACTGTACGTCGACCGTGTACAGCTTGGTGAATTCGTTACCGGCAATACCCGCCAGCGAAGAGTAAATAATCATGTGGCCCGTCGAGGAGATCGGCAAAAATTCGGTCAGCCCCTCGATGATCGCCAGCGCAATCGCGTGAATCAAATCCATTGAAAAGAGTTGTACAGTCGTACAGTTATAGCGTTGTAAAGTTGCCTGCGGGAAATTGCCCCGACAAAGCTACTTGTCAACGCTACAACTCTACAACTTTATAACTCCACAACTTTTACGCCTTTGGCCGGGCCAGGATGGCAAAAAACTCGAGCACGAAGCCCGCCATCACAACGATCGGGCCGAGGGTAAGCCCCAAAAAGCCAAAGCCGAACTCTTCTTTGTCGAGGCTCATGATGAAAAAGCCGACCAGAATAATCCCGATACCGGCCAGCATCAGCGTGTAGTTCTGCCGACCAAACGGCAGGGCTGCTGCTGAGCGAGTGGGCTCGGTAGTTAGCGGGCGCGTCGTAACAGGCCGCGTCGGGCCAACGGTTGGCGTAGCCGTCGCAACGGTCGCCGTTTTCTTGGGTTCTTCACGGGTCAGCATTGCCGAGCCGAATTGCTTATCTTTTGCCATTGTCGTATATCAATACAGTTCGTCCAGTGTCAGGCCGAGATACCGATGTACGGCCTGAAACGTACTAAAAAAGCCAATCAACGCGCCCAGACCGACCAGACCGGCCAGCAGGGCAATCAACTGGGTAGTATCCTGAAAATACGCCAGTTCGGGCAAGTTGTGGGTCGCCACCTGCAACCCCACCAACAGCAGGACAACCGCTATTGCACCGGCCAGTAACCCTTGCCAGACCCCCCGCCCTAAAAACGGTCTGGTAATAAAACTGTTCGTAGCGCCAACTAATTGCATGCTACGAATCAGCATTCGCTGCGAGTGCAGTGCCAGCCGGATCGTGTTGTTCATCAGCACCACGATAATCAGCAGCATGATCAACGCAAAAACGGCCATGACCGTGTAAATCCGGCCAATGTTTCGGTTGATACTATCGACCAGATTCTCCTGATAAACGACCTCGAAAACGCCATCGACATTTTCCAGATCGGTCTTTACGCCCGCCAGCTTCGACTCGTCGAAGTACGCTTCGTTGAGTTTAATCCGGTAGCTGTCGCGCAGGGGATTTTCGGTTAGAAATTTGGAAAAATCCTCCTTCGTTTCAGCGATAAATTCACGGGCAGCTGCATCTTTCGACACAAACGTTACCTGTGGTTTCCCGTCCGTTGTCAGCGTATACGGCTTATCGGCCAGGGTTCGGTACATCAGCGTTGCCGCCTTCGTCGAGTCAGTGTCTTTGTCCAGGAATACCCGTACCTCGTAATTCTCCCGGATATACTGCACCAGCCGTTTGGATTCGATAGCGAGCATGCCGCAGAAACCGATCAGAAACAGAGCCAGTGTCAGGCTGAATAATATCATTCCAGCGGGATACGCACCCACTTTTTTCTTTTTACGAGCCATCCGGAAGGATCGTGTTGGTAAACAAAAATAATAGCCAGAACCGGGCGAAGGGCGAATTTAAGAAAATTTAAGCCTTCCGCCCGGAGGGCGGGGGTTGTAGAGTTTTAAAGTTGTAAGGTAGTAGAGTCGGCTGGCGCGTCCGAGTCCGGCGCTAGCAACTTTATAATTCTACAACTATCCAACTCAGAAAAACTCATTTCCAAATAGGCTCGACAGGGCGGATGCTGGCGGAGCGGAGACCGTCGCCGAAGAACTGGATGCCCCGGCTGTTGGGAACGGGAAAAATCTGATTGGTCAGGGTTACCTGCCCGTCGTTGGCAAATACCTCAACCGACGACCGGTCGACCCAGATTTGCAGCGATATACGGCCGTTCTGCGGCTTGACGGGGGCGGCAAACCGACCGGGGAAGTCTTTGGCAAACGCCACCTGCCCCGAGCGCGTCCGATCGACGTAGAGCAATTGCCGGATGGGGTCGTAGCCAACCACAGTTTCCTGATCGGTATTGCGGCACAGGCGAACTCCTGCTTCGGCTTTGGTGGCTTCCAGATCGAGCGTCAATTGGTAGGTGTCGCTCGAAAAACCGTTGTCGGTCAGGCTTTGGTTGAGAGCACCCTGATCGAAACCGGCCCACTGAAAGGCCGGACCCAGCAGACTTTTTAATTCCTGAACGGGGCGCTGGCGTAGTTCATAGCCCGTAGCCTGTTTCGTCAGGCGCAGCTCACGGGGCATCGACATAGCTCCGCGAAACGAGCGGGTTGGTGTATCCGTCGCGTATTGCCAGTTGTTCATCCAGCCGATACTGATGGCACCCCGGTTGCCACGCATGGGCATGTTGTTGAACGTGACGGCCGCGTAATAATCTTTACCCCAGTCGATTGGCCGGGCGACGGTTGTGGCCGGGTCGCGGACGAAAGTGCGCCCGTCGAACTGACCGACGTAGTACTCCATGCCCGAACCACCGGCAGCCGCTCCGCTCCCGACCGATAGCAGCAGCACCCATTTCCGCTCCATCGACCCTTCGACCGGTAGCTCGACCAGATCGGGGCACTCCCAGATACCGCCGATGGCCGGAGCTGCCTTGCCGGAGGTTTTGGTTGGAACGTCCGTCGAAAATTCACCGGAGCGGGTCCAGTTTTTCAGGTTAGTCGAGGTGTAAAACAAGGCTTTTCGTTCCGGTGACAGTACCGTAACCATGACCCAGTGCTGCGAGGGTTCGTGCCAGAACACTTTCGGGTCCCGAAAGTCTTTCTTGTTGAGGTCCAGAACTGGCTGCGTGCCGTAGCGGGTCCAGGTGCGGCCCTTGTCGTTGCTATACGCCAGATACTGGCTTTGGTTACTCGGCTGATGGCCGGTGAAAATGGCAACCATCGGTGGCCGCCCGTCGCTCCCGAAGCCGCTGCTGTTCGCTTTGTCGACCACGCAGCTACCCGAAAAAATCATGACCGGGCCCGCTTCCGGAATGGCAACGGGCAACTCCTGCCAGTGCACCAGATCACGGCTGATGGCGTGCCCCCAGCTCATGTGCCCCCATTTCGTCCCCTGCGGATTGTGCTGGTAAAACAGGTGGTATTCACTGTCGAAATACACCAGCCCGTTTGGATCGTTGATCCAGTTGGCCTGCGGTGTATAATGGAAAAACGGCCGGAAAGGCTGCTGATAAGACGTATCGACTGGCATACGCTGCGCCAACAGGATAGGGGCAAACAAGCCTGCTGAAACGACAAGCGACAAAACGCGGACCATGGAAACCGGGAAAACAGAACGGGTAGGTAAGAACGGGAATTAGACGCAGAAATGCCATCAGGGTTTAGGCAATGGCCGGTCAGAACAGTGCTTTCGCAATTTTCATGACGTTATCGGCCTTTCCCATCGTATAGAAGTGCATGACCGGTGCCCCGGCCGCGATCAGTTCGCGGCATTGCTGAATCCCCCATTCGACACCCACCTGCCGGGCCTGCTGATCGTTTTCGCACGCTTCTACCGCCTTTATCAGGTCGGCCGGCATCTCCAGGTGAAACAGTTTGGGCAGAATCTGTAGCTGCTTGCGGGTGGCAAGCGGTTTCAGACCCGGAATGATCGGGACGGTGATGTCCGCCTGCCGACAGCGGTCGACGAAGTCAAAGTACTTCTGGTTGTCGAAAAACATCTGGGTCACGATGTAATCGGCTCCTTTATCGATTTTCTGTTTTAGATGGTGAAAATCAATGTCGTGGTCGAGGGCTTCGAAGTGCTTTTCGGGATAAGCCGCTACACCGACGCAGAAATCACTGGGCGTCATAGCGGTATCTTCTTCGTGCAGGTACTGCCCTCGGTTCATATCGGCGACCTGCGCCACCAGTTCGCTGGCGTAGGAATACCCGTTTTCTTTGGCCTTAAAGGTCGAGAATGGTTTAGCCGGATCGCCACGTAGCACCAGTACATTGTCGATGCCAATGTATTGCAGGTCGATCAGGAAATCCTCCGTTTCGTCGCGCGAGAAGCCACCACAAAGCACGTGCGGTACCGGGTCAACGCCGAAGCGGTGGAGGATAGCCGAGCATATTCCGACGGTGCCGGGGCGTTTGCGCGTCACGATTTTCTGAATGGTTCCGTCGGGCAGGGGCCGTTCGATGTATTCTTCGCGGTGATACGTAACGTCAATAAACGGCGGCTTAAACTCCATCAGCGGCTCGATGTTGTCGAGCAGATTTTTCAGCGTGTCGCCCTTGATGGGGGGAATAACTTCGATGGAAAAAATCGGCTTGCCGTTGGCGGCTTTAATGTGGTCGGTAATTTTCGTCATGAGTGGCGCAAAACTAACGGGAAAACACCAGTAGTCGGGCGTAAATTCCATTGGCCTGCCCGTTGCTGAACGGCTGAATATCGAGCCGACGCCCAACATCTGACCGGTTTTTGACTTCGTGCAATTTCGGGATTCCCCAGCCCACCAGCGACCCAAACGCGGCCCCGGCGAGCAGATCGGTCGGGAAATGTTTGCCGCCTTCGTAGCGCAGCACCGCCGTTGCCGACGCGAGTCCCAACGACCCGACCCACACAAACGGGCGGTAACGGGAGGTGGGGAAGTAGTGGCTGAACGTGGTGCCCGTAAACACAGCCGCTGCGAAGGCATTGGTTGCGTGGCCCGAAAAGAACGACTGCCGGGCTTCGCGATCCAGCTTATCGGCCAGTGGCGCATCTGGGTTGTAAACGTAGGGGCGGGTGCGCTGCACGATGTTTTTCACCGACCGCTGTATCCCGTTGGCCAGCAGTGCCGTTTCAAGAAACATGACGCCCACCGTTTTGACTTCCTGCCGCATTGTTGGTGTACCTACTGTCAATGCACCAAGCAGGGCAACGTTACCCGCCAGCGTTAGGTCGCTAAGCTGGTCGGCGGTGTGGCTGAACCGGTAGGTGGCACTCCGATCAAACGAGTTGATCGTTGAGCGGTCAAGCGTACTGATGTCAGCACTGGTCAGCGGGGTAAGCCGTTGCTCCAGCACCAGTGCCGACGCACCCGTTGCGGCTCCGATGCCAAAAATGGCGATCTCGCGCCCGGTGCGCAGCTCGTACGGTGACTGGGCAGCTACGGTTGTAGCCGTAAACAGGCCCACGATGAGGGTAAGGTGTTGAAAAAAACGCATACGAAGTTTGGTTTTGGTGACCGGCGCACCGGTCCAGGCTACTACCCATTAGCTGACCCGGACGACGAGCGGTTCGTCATACAGGTAAACCAGTCGGCCATCGACCTCCTGAAGGCCCATTTCCCGGTAGAGATCAATGAAGTAGCGGAGACTTTCGGTCGGGTCATTTTCGGCGTCGGGTGCTGCCTCCGATGGCGACACGTATTGTACCAGCGTGATTTCGTGGTGTAGTCCGTGTACGACGCGGTGGGGGGCACCGTGCAGTCGGCGGGCGCTCAGAATACTGCGGTCGGTGTCGATACGGCGGGTGGGGTCAAACAGGCCGTCGAGGTCGGCATGCGTAACAATGGCCAGCAGCCGTTCGCTCAACACATCGCACTCCGACTGCCGGACCAGCCCTTCGCTCGTCAGCTGGCGCAGGGCTTTGTCGATACAGCCGGGGCCCCGAATCAGGCTCAGCGCAGCCGCCAGCTTGCGGGCCAGTTCGCGGGTGCGCTCAAACGTAGCAACGTCGAACACCCGGTCGGCCTGTCGGCGCAGCTGGAGGTCCTGCCCCCGACTGCCGCTGATTATGGTATCCAGCACAATATCGGTGGTCGTTGCGGCTGGTGATGTTGCGCCTTCATGGTGCTGACTGCAACTGTTGAGAATGTACGTGCTTTTGTCGTCCTGCCACTGACAGCCGCAGGCCAGTGCCACCTGGCTGTCGCGCAGAAACCCGTAGAGCCAGTTGGTGATGCTGCCTTTTCTGGTATCGGCATTCTTTAACCGTTCGCTGACGATGCAGAGCCGATCGGCTGCGCGGGTAAAAGCTACGTACAGCAGGTTCATGTTTTCCAGAAACGTCCGCGTCACCTCGTCATCATACTGGTTTTTAATGACGTCGGGCGTGTTTCCCAAACTTTTCGTCGGGTGAACGGGGGCGTTCATCAGGCGGCTAACGGTGCCGGTCGTGTCCTGATGGGCCAGCGCGTCGGTCCGCACGTCCGACAGGTCGAGCCAGATCATGGCCCTGGGTTTTGGCGTGGTATCCCAGGTGGCGAAGGGAATGATGACGACCGGAAACTCCAGCCCTTTCGACTTGTGAATGGTCTGGATATGAACGGCGTCGCGTTTGGCACCCTCAACCGAAATTTTGCTGCTCGCGCCTTTCCAGTACAGCAGAAAATCGCTCAGGTGACCGCTGCGTTTGGCGTTAAACGTGAGTACTTCGTCGAGAAACCGAAACAGAAACGGATTGTCTTCGCCTTTGGCAAACAAATTAAACTGAGCCGTCAGTCGTTCGGCCAGTTCGTATGGGTTTAGTTGACCCAGCGCGTGCGGATCGAGCGGATAGCCTTCGGTGTGCAGGTACTCGAAAACGGCGTTGTGCCCCGTTTCGGCCACCGCCCGTAGCTGACTGGCCAGTTCGTTGTCGGGAAAAACGTCGTACACGACGCGGTGGAACAGGTACAGCAGTTCGTAGCGCAGCAGCTTCTGATCGGGCCGTTGCAGTACCTGCATCACCGTCACCAGCCACTTCACCGGCTCCGACGATTCGAGCAAAAGCGAATCGGCCGATACCAGCGGAATCCGCAGCCGAACCAGCTCATTGGCCAGCGCTCGGGCGTGCCGTTTGGTGCGGCACAGAATGGCAATGTCGCTGTAGGCATACCCCTCTGCCTTCGCCTGGCTGAGGTGCTTCAGGGTTTGGTCGAGCATGGCCTTCGTCAGGTCGATGCCATTTTCCGAGTCGGCGGCTACGAAGTCGATCTGTACGTGTCCGTCCGTTTTCGCCTTCGCGCTTACTTTCTGGTGAAACTGCTTATTGGCGTCGAACACGTCGCCGACCCGGTGGTGTTCGCTCTCGAATCGGCGGGCGGTATGCTCAAAGAAGTCGTTGTTGAACCGAACGATGGGCTGCGCGCTGCGCCAGTTGGTGTCGAGCAACGCCGGGTCGATGTGGCCCCGCAGCGTACCGATTCGCTCGGATGTCCAGCTATCGGGTCCGTGAGCCTGTTGCAGGCTGTCGAGATCCTGCCGGTGCAGCGCCACGATCTGATCCATGTCGCCCCCCCGGAAGCGGTAAATGGCCTGCTTGCCGTCGCCCACGGCGAGGTTAAACTGATTGGCAGCTACCGAGTTTTCGATCAGCGGCAGCAGGTTGGCGAATTGCAGGCGCGATGTGTCCTGAAATTCATCGATCAGCACGTGATTATAGCGCGTGCCGAGCCGCTCGTACAGGAACGGCACCGGCTCCGACGTGACGATGCTCAGGATTTTCTTGTTGAACTCCGAAATATGCACCCGTCCGTCTTTGCGCAGCAGATCGTCGAATTCAACCCGCATCTGCCGAAGTAAAGCCAGCTTTTGCAGGTGTGGCAGCAGCGCACCATACAGCGTCGTCTGCGTGCCCCGCTCATCGCGAATGCTGATAATCTGCCGGATACAGTCGGTCAGGTCGTCGGCGATACTGTCGATGCTGCTTTGGGTCGCTAAGGGTGTCTTTTTGCCGTACCAGGCTCCTTCGTCAACGGCACTAAGAACGCGTTTGCCGATTTCCTTAGTTGCTTCGCCCTGCGCAACATCCCGGATAAAACCACCTACCCCCGAACTGCCATACGAGAAATCGGCCTCGCTCAGGCCCTGCCCGGTTATCAGCCCCCATGCCCGCTCTCCCTGCGCCACGATGTCGCTTTCGACCTGTTTATTGTGGTCGATGAGTTGCTGCCGGATGGCCCGGATGGCCCCGGCGTCAGTTCCTGCGCGGCTGTGACGGCCTGATAAAACTGATCGGAGGTTAGGTTATAGCCAAATTCCCGGAGCGTTTCGGGGAGCATCTGCCAGCTATCACCTTCGGTCGCCGTATGCATGTAGTAGTCGCGCAGCACGGTCGTAATTTCCTCCATCTCGTCGGTGCCCGCCTTTTCGAGCAGCGTATCGATGGCTTCGCCCAGCACCTCGTCGGTGTCCATCTCGACCTCAAACGAGTAGGGAAGGCCCAATTCATCGGTAAAGGCTGTCACGATGCGTTGCGTAAACGAGTCGATGGTCGTGACGCTGAAATCGGCGTAGCGGTGCAGGATGGTGCGAAATACGCGCCCGGCTTTCTCCCGGATGGCCTGCTGCTTTTCGGCGAAATCAGCCGTGCCGGGCACCACATCCTTGCCAAATAGTTCGGTCGTGAGGTCGTTGAGCAGGGGAGAGGCCGCGCCAGTACCCGCCATCTGCTGCAACTCCCGCAAAATCCGGTCTTTCATCTCGTTGGCAGCCGCGTTGGTAAACGTCACTGCCAGAATGGATCGGAAATAGTCGGCTTTTCGATCGGGGTCAAGGGCAAGTTTCAGGTACTCCTTCGTGAGGGTGTACGTCTTACCCGAACCAGCCGATGAACTATAGATTTTAAGCAAGGCTTTGGATAGAGTTTAAGGTTTGTAGTTAGGGATTTAACGTTTGTTTGCGCCGGAGGAACCTTTAACCACAAACCTTAAACCTTAAACTAAAAATTATACCGCAGCCCCAGGCCGGAGTTGAGGTTCAGGAAAAACGGAGCCTGCAAGAGTTCGACATAAACGCCCGTTTCCAGAAAAAAGGAATACGGCTTGTTGGGTGGAAAATATTCGACCCCACCAATCCCCGATACGCCCAGCGACAGCGCATTTTCGTATTCGCCGTTGAGCCGGGTTGGGTAGTACCGGCGCGTGTTGATCTGCCCACCGTAGCCGTAATAGCCCCGGATGCTTTCGCTTTTGGTGATTGGCGTGTACTGAATGTAGTGCCCCTGCACCGAGAAGCCGACGCTTCGGTACTGCCCGCTGCGGTAGCTTCGGTTGGTGCCGTAGAGCCCGCCGTACGTGCCGATGTTCAGGTCGAACGCTTTTTTCTCGCCGAAATATTTGCGGACGTTGATGCCCGCCGGTTCGCCGATGCGGAAGCCGACAGCCCAGTTGTTGTACTGCGCCAGCGCGGGAACGGCGGCACCAAAAAGCAGGAAAAAACAAAGTAATGAAGCCCCTTTGCGCATACCGGATAAGGTTGTCATGTCGAATGGCCCGTACGTCGGGTTTGTCAAAAATACGCCAAAAGCCGTTAGCTGTTCGACACAGGCTCGGGCTTTGTCGCTTCATCGTCGGTGCCGAGCGGCAATTGGGCTTCAGCAGGAACGGGGGCCGGCTGCCGCAACACGTCGATCAGGCGCTCATTCTCAGTCCTTGTTCCGACCGTGATCCGCAGGCAACCATCGCACAACTTCACCGACGACCGATCCCGCACGATTACCTGCTGCTCAATCAGGTAGGCGAAGGTGCCTTTTGCATCGGTAAAGCGGACGAGCAGGAAGTTGGCGTCGGACGGGTGAATCTGCTGCACAGTAGGCAGGGTTTGCAAGGCGTCGGACAGCCACTGTCGCTCGTCCATGATCTCGGTGACCATCTGCCGTTTGTCGGCTTCGTGGGTTAGTGCGTCGAGGGCTAGGGCCTGCGTTGGGGCCGAGATGTTGTAGGGCGGTTTGATCTTGTTCATCACCGCAATCAGCTCGGGCGAAGCAAAGCACATACCCAGCCGCAGCCCCGCTAGCCCCCACGCTTTCGAGAACGTTTGCAGCACCACGAGATTCGGGTAAGCGTCGAGCTGGGCAGTCCACGACGGTACATCGGCAAAATCGATATACGCTTCATCGACGATCACCAGCGCGGTCTGGGCCGCGTCGAGAATCCGGCGGATGGCGTCGGGCTGGAGCAGATTGCCCGACGGGTTGTTGGGCGAACACAGAAAAATCAGCTTCGTCGTGTCGGTAATTGCCGCCAGCACCGCGTCGGTATCGACCTGAAAATCGGGCGTCAGCGGTACTTTGGTAATCGCTACGTCATTGATCGACGCCGACACTTCGTACATGCCATACGTTGGCGGCATAATCAGAATCTGATCCTGACCCGGTGTGCAGGTCGCCCGAACGAGCAGGTCGATAGGTTCGTCGGAGCCGTTGCCCAGAAAAACCTGCTCCGGCCGGACGCCCTTGATCGGGGCCAGCCGTTGCTTGATCGCCTGCTGATGCGGGTCGGGGTAGCGGTTGTAGTCGCCTTCGGTCGTGGTCGAGCCGAGGGGATTTTCGTTGGCATCGAGAAAGACGCCTTCCGTTCCGGTGTATTCGTCCCGCGCTGATGAATAAGGTACCAGAGCAGCAATGTGCGGACGAAGCAATGTAGCAAGTTGAAACATGAGTTGGGAAGAAAGAAGAGAGGAGTAAGACCAAAGAGCACCGATTCGGCTGTCTTTTCTCTTACGTCTTTTCTAGTGTATCTATTAGTTGTTTGTTGGCGTCGGTCGCCAGCGGAACGATTGTGCGTCGATAGCCCGCATGGTGCAGAGAACGCCGTCGAGGTGGTCGTATTCGTGCTGAATTAGTTCGGCTAAGGCCCAGTCATCGACGGTCCAGGTGTGGGGTTGCCAGTGTTCATCACGAAAGCTGAGCGTCAGTCGGCAATGTCGCCGGACACGGACCAGCAAATTCGGAAAACTCATGCAGTCGTCCCACAGTTCGTCGGCTTCGGGGCTGAGACTGGTTAATTCGGGGTTTATGAGTACGGTCGGTCTGTCGATGTTGAGGTAGATCAGCCGTTTCATAATGCCGAGTTGCGGAGCCGCAATCCCCCGCCCGAACTGGTATTTCGCCCTGATTTCCTCCATGACATTGTGCAGATCGGCTACCCAGCCCGCAACCAGCGGCAGTTCCGATTGCTGCACCGGCTCGCAGGTTTCGTACAGTCGCGGGTCGCCCAGCAGCAGCAGGTCAGTTAGTTTTTTCATCTGGATAGTACATGCGGGTATCTGGGGGCGTAAACCGAACCACACGAACGGGTTTGTTGAGCACCGGCTGGTACGTCATACTCACGGTTGTTTTTTCCTTCCCGCTTGAATACCCTTCATCAATGCGCAGCAGTAGGAACGACTGTTTGTCGATCCACAAAAACGCGACTTTATTGTTCCAGTAAACGCCACTAATTCGGTAGCAGGGATGCCCGTTTTCTATCGCGTCACCGATCAATTTTACATTCGTCAGGGAGTCGACTCCCCAGCCAGCACCGATTGGTTCGGTCAGCAGCAAACCGGGAATTTTGCGGGATGCCGTGCCTGAAACGCCGGTAGCTGCCGCCAATAACATTGGCAGAGACTCGCTGACAGTCCACTTCTCAATTGTCCACCGCCTGAACGCTTTGGGGCCATCTGTCCAGACGAACATTTCATCTGGTGTGATGGATAGCCTGGTCGGTTCAGTTTTATAATGAAACCGAAACTGCCGAGTCGGTCGATAGTAGGCGGTCTGGAAGCTGCGGACTGTCGTAAATCTTGGTTGAGACCGCCCTGCTTCGTAAAAATCGGTCGTCACCCGCCCCGCGTCCTGATACGACGTTGCGGTGCGATAGACACCGATAGACCGGTCCAGAATCTGCTGTCCCGTCAAAGGCTGGCCGTATCCTGACTGATTAACGAGTAGCGCAACACACAATGCCAGTAAACTACCAGGCCAGCGAAAGCTATGTGCAACGGGTGTGGTTTTCGGCATCGGTGCGTTTTGGCTACTTGACGTAATCAAGTGGCAGAGTGATAAGTGGCAGTTGCCTGGTTTCCGGATAATGACACAAATTTGTTTCGCAAATCCCACACAGATCGCCCATCACAAGGGGTGAAACGGATATGTCATGCGTTCAGCACATCGGTCAGCTGGATGACCTGCAAACCGTCGATGTCGGCAAAATCGGCTACGTTGTTGGTCAGCACCGGCATCGCGTGTATCAGTGCCGTAGCCGCAATAATCGAATCGGCTAGCGAGCGTTTGCGTTGCTGACGCAGTTCGATGGCTTTCGCGATCGTTTTTTCATCAATCGGGAAAACGTGAATGATCGAAAAAAGATCGTCGAAATACTGCTTTTCACCTGCCACGAGTTTATGAAACCCAGCAACCTCCAACTTCGTGATAGCCGATGCCTGAAACTGATCAACATCGCTCAGCAAGAACTGCTGTAACGCTTCATACTGTGGAAGCAGCGAATAGATGAATATATTACTGTCGACAATCATTCTCCTCGGCCATGTAATGGCTGATCTTGCCGCGTTTCACGCTGCCATTCGGATGGGTCGCCAAATTTTTCTGCAACCCCGCTTGCCTGTAGCTTCTCAAGAATGGACCGCAGCTTTTCTTTTCTGATAGCTACGGGCTCCGACTCGGTTTTCCGGATTTTCTCTACCAGACGACTATTGTATCTCGGTAAAATTTGCATCAACTGAGCTTCGTCTTCCGGTGTGTCAATCTCTATTACCCATTGACTCATAGCGTTCGTTTTTAGCAAGATAACAAAATCAGGCCGGATTCATCTCCGCCAAACTCGCCAGTCGCAGGCTAACGGCGCGTTTATGGGCGTCGAGCGATTCAGCTTCGGCCATCGCTTCCACGACCGGGCCGAGAACCTGCAAACCCTCCGGCGTGATGTGCTGCACCGTTATCTTCTTGACGAAACTATCCAGCGATACGCCACTGTACGCACGGGCAAAGCCGTTGGTGGGCAGTGTGTGATTCGTACCCGATGCGTAGTCGCCCGCCGATTCGGGAGTGTAGTTACCCAGAAAAATCGACCCGGCGTTGATGATCTGCTCCGCGACCTGCTCGGCGTCGGCAACGCTCAGGATCAGGTGCTCGGCAGCATAGTCGTTCAGCAGGTCGATGGCGTCGGCGGGCGTGTCGAGCAGGATCGCTTTGCTGTTGTCGAGGGCTTTGCTGGCTACGGCTTCGCGGGGTAGTTTGCCCAGCTGCGTACTCAACGTCAGGTTGACCAGCTCGACCAGTTTGCGGCTTGTCGACACGAGCAGCACCTGACTATCGGGGCCGTGTTCAGCCTGTGACAGCAGGTCGGCGGCTACGAACGCGGGTACGGCTGTGTCGTCGGCGTAAACGGCAACTTCACTCGGCCCGGCGGGCATATCGATGGCCGTGCCTTCTTTGGCCGCCAGCATCTTTGCCGCCGTCACGTACTGATTGCCGGGGCCGAATAGCTTATACACTTTAGGTACCGACTCCGTGCCGTAGGTCATGGCCGCAATAGCCTGTGCTCCCCCAATCTGAAAAACTTTCGTAATGCCGACCAGTTTGGCCGCGAAGTATACGGCCGGGTGAGTCGCGGGGGTGCAAAGTACCACCTCACGGCAACCCGCCAACTGCGCCGGAACGCCCAGCATCAGCACCGTGCTGAACAGCGGAGCCGTGCCGCCGGGAATATACAGCCCTACCTTATCGATACCCACACTCCGACGCCAGCAGGTCACACCCGGCATCGTTTCAATCTTCTCAACGGGTTGCCGCTGTGCTTCGTGAAACGTGCGAATGTTCTGGTACGCCTGCCGAATGGCCGCTTTCAGTTCGTCGCTCAGTTGCGCTTCTGCCGCGTCGAGCACGACGGGCGAAACAGCCAGCGTATCGGCGGTAAGCGTAACCTTATCGAAGCGTTGCGTCAGCTCGATCAGAGCCGCGTCGCCCCCCGTTCTGACCTGATTCATAATCGGACCCACAATGGCGTCGATCTGCTGTGTCGACTGCACCGGGCGGGCCAGCAAGGCGGGCCACTCCGTCCGGTCGGGGAAGGGGATAATATTCATGGGCTTCGCTGGTTTAAGGTTTAATGTCTAGGGTTTGAGGTTCCTCCGGTGGAAGCAAACAACCTTGACCATTAAACCACAAACCTTAAACTCTCTAATAGATCATTTTCTCAATTGGGATGACCAAAATACCTTCGGCACCAGCGGCACGGATGGCTTCGATGTTTTCCCAGAATTCGTTTTCGTTCAGCACCGAATGCACCGAACTCCAGCCTTCCGTCGCCAGGGGTGTCACCGTCGGACTACGCATGCCCGGCAGCAACGACGTGATCTGGCCGATGGCGTGGTTGGGCGCGTTCAGCACGATGTACTTGTTGTTTTTAGCCGCCTGCACCGCTTTAATGCGAAACAGGAGCTTGTCTACCAACGTCTGTTTGTCGGCAGTCAGTTCAGGGTTGGCGATGAGAATGGCCTCCGACCGGAAAATCGTTTCGACCTCCTGCAAACCGTTGCTCAGCAGCGTACTACCCGAGCTGACAATATCGCAGACGGCTTCGGCCAGCCCGATGCCGGGCGCAATCTCAACCGACCCGCTGATCTCGTGAATATCGGCCGACACGCCCTTGTCCTTCAAATAGTTGCCCAGCAATGTTGGGTAAGAAGTAGCGATACTTTTACCGGTGAGGTCATGAATGCCCGACCAATCGGTGCCGCGCGGGATAGCGATCGACAGGCGGCATTTGGAGAAGCCCAGCTTGTGAATCGTGCTAACCGACCGGCCCGTTTCGACCGACACGTTTTCACCGACGATGCCGAGGTCAGCCACGCCGTCTTCCACATAGCCGGGAATATCGTCGTCGCGCAGAAAAAGAAATTCAGCCGGGAAGTTAGATGATACCGACCGGAGTTTACCGGTGCCGTAGTCGAAGCGGATGCCGCACTCTTTAAAAAGCTGGTATGAGTCCTCGCTCAACCGGCCGGACTTTTGAAGGGCAATGCGTAAGGCAGATGTCATGGGGGATTACTGATGCGGCAACCGTTGACCTGACTACGGTAGCCAGCCAACGCCAAACCGATTAAAACGAAAGTCAGCACACGGGTAACCGCGTTGATTTCAGAGAAACGAATGAAACAAAAGTAAGGGAAACGGCTGATACGTGGATGAAGCACACGCGCCGAAGGGGCCAGATGGCCGGAAAACGCGGTTAGCGTCGATGTCGGAAGCAGAAAGTGAGTGCCGTCGGGATCATCATGCGGCAAAGGTAGGAAAGGTTTTAAAAGAAGAAAAAGGATAGGCGAAAGAAGAAAGACGTGGGCAGTTAGTACCAGGTTCGCCTTTCTTCCCACGTCTATCCTCCGCCTGGCGGTTCGGTTCCGCCGTGCTACTTATGATCGATGGCATCGTAGGCCAGCCCGGTGCCGATGGCGTAGACGGCGTGGTGCAGCGCATCGGTGGCAATGGTGGGGGCGTCCTGCTCAGTGATGGGCGGGGCCAGATTTAGCTTCGGTAGCATGACAAGACCCGTCGCCCAGATCGTGACGAAGTGCGCCAGCGTGGCGGGCCAGCCCCGCAGCCCGGCCAAGGCAAATAACCCGCGTGGGATACCCCAGGCCGTGCCGTAGGTCCAGTGGATTTCCTGCGATACCAGCTCTTTCTTGCGTTTTTTGGTCGGTTTTACGTTCAGCACTTTCGAGACTGCATCGGCAGGGACGGTGCTGGGTGGCCGTTTGGTAACAGCCATTTCGGCGGTTTGCGAGAGTGTGATGGCAACAGTGCCGGCCAGGCCAGCCAGAATACCAATACCGATGGCAGTACCCAGATCGCGCAGTACGGCGTCAGGTTTATGCGTTTTCATAGCGAGTGTACAGTTAAGTAGAACGAACCAAAGAATAAAGAACCGGAAATCATACTGCCGGGTCACCTAGAATACACAAACGCCTTGCCAGTCAATTGTTCGGAAACGGGCCGTAAATCCATCGAATAGCCTGATAAAGCAAGAGGCCCCTCCAATCTGGAAGGGCCTCTTGCTTTATTCGTAAACCGCAAGTCGATTACTTGATCGAATCTTTCTTGGTGGTGTCGCTCATCATCGAATCGCTGCTCATGGTCGTAGCCGTGGTCGACGTAGTCGAATCAGTGGTCATCGTCGACATCGACGTCGTGTCGGTTACAGCTGTACCGGTCGATTCAGGTTTGTTGCTCGAGCAGGCAGTTGCCAGCGTAACCATCGACAGGATGAAGAATGCAGATTTCAGCATGGTTGTAGTCGTTTTAGGGGATTTTGTCCTCTTAATACGTTGACGCAGAAAAGGTAACCCGGCTCCGAGGAAAAATTTACGTCGGGTCAACTCCCGCCGTCAGGCCAGTTTCTGCTTCAGGAACGTTAGCGTGCGCGACCAGGCCAGTTTGGCAGCGGCTTCGTTGTAGCGCGTCGGGGCGGTGTCGTTGTTAAAAGCGTGTTGCGCCCCTTCGTAGACGTACAGTTCATACGGGATATTAGCTTTCTTCAGCGCTTCCTCGTACGCCGGAATCCCCGCGTTGACGCGCTCGTCCAGCCCGCCGTACTGCAATAGCACCGCCCCTTTGATCTTCGAAACGTCGGCTGCGTCGGGTTGCCGGCCGTAATAAGCGACGGCGGCTTTCATATCCGGCGAATTGATAGCCAGCTGATTAGCCATCGCACCACCCCAGCAGAAGCCAACGCAACCAACCTTGCCGGTGCTGTCGGGTCGGGTTTTTAGGTACTCAACAGCTTTCTCGAAGTTATGGCGCGTCGCGACCGGGTCCAGCTTGCCGAATAGTTCACGCATCTGGGCTTCGTCGGTGGGCGTACCGCCAGCGGCCGAAAGGGCATCGGGGGCCAGTGCCAGAAAGCCCGCCGTCGCGAGCCGACGTGTGATGTCTTCGATGTGCGGATTCAGCCCCCGGTTTTCGTGAATGACTACCACCGCCGGGTACTTTCCTTTCGCGGCTGGCACGGCCAGATAGCCTTTCATCGTAATTCCGTCACCCGGATACGTAATCGACTCGGTTTTGATGCGGTCGTCGGTTGGGGGGACGGTTTCGGCGTGGGCGTAATTTATTTCCAGCAGGGGCAGGGTTGCCAGTGCAGCCGCCATGCTACCGGTCAGCTTTGCCAGTCGTTTCAGGAAATCGTCGCGTTTGAGTGGTTTGTGCGTGTATTCGTCAAACAGGTTGATAATGCGCTGATCCATTGCGTCGTCGGGTTTGGTTTTTTGTAAAACTCCGCAAATCGGTGCGTAAACGAAAATGCGCCCGGCACCAAATTTGACCTGGCCGCCGGACGCATTTTCGTTTACTGATTCGTTACAATCCCTGTCCGCCCGATACTTCGATGCGCTGCCCGTTGATCCAGTAGGAATCGTCGGTGCAGAGGAACGCGATTACGCCACCAATATCGGTAGGCAGGCCCACGCGCCCCAGTGCCGTCAGCGACGCGATCATCTTGTTGATGTCGGCATTGTCGCGGGTGCGGCCCCCGCCAAAGTCGGTTTCGATAGCCCCCGGCGCAACGACGTTGGCCGTGATTTTCCGCGCACCGAGTTCCTTCGCCAGATATTTCGTAAAGGTTTCAATAGCACCTTTCATGCTGGCATACGCCGACGAGCCGGGCATCGTAATACGCGTCAGCCCCGACGAGATGTTGATGATCCGACCACCGTCGGTCAGCAGCGGCAGGGCTTTCTGCGTCAGGAAGTAAACGCCCTTAAAGTGAATGTTGTGCAACTCATCGAACTGCGCTTCGGTCACCTGCGCAAACGGGACGTACATCCCAATCCCAGCGTTGTTGATGAGGAAGTTGAACGTGTCGGCCTGAAACGTTTCCGACAGCGTGGTTTTTACCTGCTCGTAAAAACCGTCGAACGACGCGATGTCGCCCGTATTCAGTTGAAGCGCTGCGGCCCGTTGGCCTTTTTCCTGGATCTGCGCGACGACGGCGTCGGCATCGTCTTTCTGGCTGTTATAGGTCAGCAGGACGTCGATACCTTTTTCGGCCAGCCGCAGGGCCATGTCTTTACCTAATCCCCGGCTGCCGCCGGTCACTAATGCGATTTTCTGTTCGGTTGCCATTCTGTTCGTAGTTTGTATGACAACCCAAAATTCCGGTAAATGGCTGACCTGAACGTGGTGAGTAGTTCCGATTAAACGGTGAGTAGTTCAGTTTTCTCGTGTTCATCCGCTTCCCGCTGTTGCGCCCAGACGTCTTCTCGATACTGCTTTGGCGTACTTCCCTGAAAATGCTTAAAAAACTTAGTGAAGTTCGACGGGTCGTAGGTCAGCGTCCGGGCAATTTCAGCGATGGGTTGCCGGGTGGTCGTGAGCAGGTTCCGGGCAATGTCCATGATCTTGTGTTCGAAGAAGTAGCAGGGCGCGTAGCCCGTCGTGAGCCGGATGGTATTGCTCAGGTGCGTCGGGTGAATGTTCATCTCATCGGCCACGTCGCGGATTTCATACATGTCGAGCACGCGCCCGGCCAGCAGATCGGCCAGATGCCGGTCGAGAATGCGGAGAAAGTCGGCGGTGATTTCGTGTTGCCGGGCGGCTATTTTTTTCGGAAGGGTAGGAGAAGCCATGTGTCGATTGGTAAAAGGGGTCAGTTAACCTTTTAACCGCGCATCGAAGGGGTGTGGTTCGATACTAACGATTTTCAGCGACTGATGCTCCGGGTGCAGCGGATTCAGCAAGTAGTTGTATTCTGAAAAGGATTGGGCGGAGGGGACGCGCATGATCCAGCAGTTCTGTTCACGAATCCACTGCTCGGTGATATCGGCTAACTCATCCAGATAAGGCCATTCGTGCCAGCCCAGCGGCAAATCTTTTAGCTCGACCAGCCGCATTGACGGATTGTCCGGTAGTTCGACCGTGACCAGTGCGCGGCCAGTTGGTAAGCCCGGCGAATTCGCCAGTACTTCTAGTTTTGCTAATGAAACGCGTTCGGTCAGATAAAGAATTGCTGTGTTACGTCGGTGCCAACGTCCCGGTGCGAACAAACCGCCCGTCCCGTTAAGGTCATTGGCGTAGCGGTCGTCGGCAATGCGATACAGCAGCATAAATGTCCGATGGGTAAGTACAAGTGCAGAGATTACGTCAATTGGTCTGAGAAGTAACAGACGATCAGGAAAAAATACCGTGTAGAATTCGATTCAGTCCGTCCATAACATGCTGACGACCAATCATTGAATCGAGCATATCAACAGGTCGCTGATTGCCCATAGCCGGGACCTTCGTCTGCAACCAGCCTTCAAAATCAGGTTTACTTCTGAACACGTCGATCCCCTTCTCGTAAATCTCTGATAACGAAATGGCCTTCTCGGTTTCATCCTGCGTCAGTCTGGATTTTGCCCGAATCCGGCGTTGGTAGGTGCTTTCCGAGATCGCCAGAATATGGCTCATCTCTTTGTTGGTAAAGCCCAGATTGCTTTGCAGAAACGCCACCGACTCCATCGGCAAGCCTTCCTTGACCAGTTCGATGAGGTCGTAATCGTGCCGGATGGGTCGTTTGATAAACCGGTCGCCCCCCAGCCCTTCCAAAATTCGGTTAATCGGTACCTGCATAGCATTTGGCTGTTTTAATTCTGTCAATTGACAACGTGTCGACAAAGATAACAATTCACGCAAACTATATTTAGTTGGGTTTTACCTTTACGAAGTCAAAGAGTGAAAGAGCGAAAGACAGAAAGAGCGATTTCCGGCGGGAGTCATTGTTTGTGTATCGGCCCTTCGCTCTTTCACTCTTTCATTCTTTCGCTCTTTACATAACATGAATTTCCGTATCGAAAAAGACACGATGGGGCAGGTGCAGGTACCGGCCGATGTCTATTGGGGCGCCCAAACCCAGCGCTCGATTGAAAACTTCAAGATCGCACGGGACACCGACAAGATGCCCAAACCGATCATCGAAGCCTTCGCTTACCTCAAAAAGGCCGCTGCGCTGACTAACCTCGACGCGGGTACGCTGCCGCAGGAGAAAAGCGACCTAATCGGGCAGGTAGCCGACGAGATTCTGGCCGGTAAACTCGACGATCAGTTCCCGCTCGTGGTCTGGCAAACGGGTTCGGGTACGCAGTCGAACATGAACGTCAACGAGGTGATTGCCTACCGGGGCCACGTGTTGCAGGGCGGTCAGCTGACCGACGAGAAGAAGTTTTTGCACCCTAACGACGATGTCAACAAGTCGCAGTCGAGCAACGATACGTTCCCGACGGCGATGCACATCGCAGCTTACAAAATCCTGCTCGACGTTACGATTCCGGGCATCAAAAAGCTGCGCGATACGCTCGACGCCAAGGCGAAGCAGTTTATGCACGTCGTGAAAATTGGCCGGACGCACTTCATGGACGCTACCCCGCTGACGGTTGGGCAGGAATTTTCGGGCTACGTTTCGCAGCTCGATCACGGCCTCCGCGCCATCAACAACACGCTGCCGCACCTGAGCGAACTGGCCTTGGGCGGAACGGCCGTCGGAACGGGGATCAACACCCCGCCGGGCTATTCGGAGAACGTCGCCAAGCATATCGCGGAGTTGACGGGTCTGCCGTTTATCACGGCTGAAAACAAGTTTGAAGCCCTGGCCGCGCACGATGCCATTGTGGAAGCCCACGGAGCGCTGAAAACGGTTGCCGCCAGTATGATGAAAATTGGCAATGACATCCGGATGCTGTCGTCGGGGCCACGCGCGGGCATCGGCGAACTCCATATCCCCGACAATGAGCCTGGTTCGAGCATTATGCCCGGCAAGGTAAATCCCACGCAGTGCGAAGCCATGACAATGGTTGCCGCGCAGGTGATGGGCAACGACGTCGCGATCAACATCGGCGGTATGAACGGTCATTTCGAACTGAACGTGTTCAAGCCCGTGATGATTTACAATTTCCTGCATTCGGCCCGGCTCATCGGCGACGTTTGCGTATCGTTCAACGACAAGTGCGCGGAAGGAATCGAGCCGATCGAAGCCAATATCCGCAAGCACGTCGAGTCGTCGCTGATGCTGGTTACGGCCCTGAACACGAAGATTGGCTACTATAAAGCTGCTGAAATCGCGCAGACCGCCCACAAAAACGGCTCGACGCTCAAGGAAACCGCCGTTCAGCTCGGCTACCTGACCCCCGACGAATTCGATCAGTGGGTCGTGCCGGGCGACATGGTTGGCGAAGTGAAATAGCGGATTGGCAGATGAACGAACCCGCGTATCCGTTTCAGGAGGGGCCGCTTGAGTATACGTATCGTTTTGAAAGTGTCAGTGAGCAGGCTGTTATTCAGAAGGTAGTTCTCTTTACGGAAACGAGTCGTGCAGGTTTATTTAACATGGCTTTGGTTGACGAACTATCAGATGGAGAATTGTCAGACATCGTCGTCAGTAACAATGAGGATTTGATCATGGTGTTGGCGACGGTGTTTCGAATAGCTGAGCATTTTCTGAATCGCTCTCCGTCGTACGGTATCATCTTCCAAGGAAGTGATGAGCGACGTACTCGCCTGTATAGAATCGCAATTAGTCGCGAATTGGCAGTTCTGTCCAAGACATACGAACTATTTGGATTTAAAAATGATAGGTTTACGTTGTTCCAGTCAAATCAGGACTACGAACGGTTTCTAATTCGCAGACGATCATGAAAAAAGAAACGCAGAAAACTGGCAGTGAACGGATAATTCGTCGGTACTCTGACCATCCGATTATTCAGAAAAAGTTAGCTGAAGCTAACAAGTTTCTGGAAACTGCTGATTTATCGTTTCTGGATAATCCGCCCAGAAAAAAAGATAGCTAAAGCACGGAAGTTTCTGGAAACGGTCGATCTGTCTTTCCTAAAACGGCCGGCCGATGAACGAAAAATAACCGCCGTTCAGCTCAGCTACCTGACTCTCGAAGAGTGCAATCAGTGAGTCGTGTTGGGCGGCATGGTGAAGTAAGAAGCTGCTTTGACTAAACAGGGGCGGCTGATCTGGAGAAATCCGGGTTAGCCGCCCTCTGTTTATTGGCCTAGCCGCCCCTGAGGTGACCCTGTAACCCAGTTGACGATGGCGGGTCCCCAGTAGTAGAGCGTGAAATAGTAAGTGCCGATGAGCAGAAACGTGGTCGCAACCAGCAGGACGAAGGACCCCGCGAACCGGGCGATGGGAGCGACATGACGACGGCTGGCGCGGACGAACGCTTCGACAACCAACAGGTTAGGCAGGTAAAAAAAGAACGCCATAAACTGGTCAAACCAGCCGTCGAACGTTTTGGTGTGACCCAGCCCATTGGTGAACATAATCCAGAAACCGTACTCGATTCGGTACAGCCACGAGCCGATGGCTAGCGCGTACAACCGCAGTGCCCACGCCCGGTGCCTGACCATGTCGCCCATGACGGCGTAGCGGTAGGTAGCAACGGCGGCTATCAGCATCAGCAGTCCGTACAGGGCAAAGCCGACGTTCATGGTTGAGCCGCCGATGGTGCCTTTCATCAGGATAAACGCCAGCCCACCAACGGCCGCAAACACGCAGGCGGCAACGTACACGCGCCCGACCCACCGATGCACAGCCGGAAAACGTGTTCGGACGGAATCGATAAGTTGAAGGCTCCCCAGAATCAGGATGATACCCCCGGCGGCAAAGTGCAGACCGATGCCCGTGGTGGCCGTGCCGGTGCTGCGCTCGTAGAGCCGTGGCAGCACCTGATTCCAGCGGGTCATGTCGTCCTGATACAGGGCCGACGCGTAGAACGCGAGAATATACAGTCCAAACAGAGCCGCACTGACCCAGACGGTAGTGACGAGGATAATGCCTGACCAGTGTAGCAACTGCCGGCTCCAGATTTCGGCTCGCGGTTGGGTCGGCGGTGTGGTGGGCTTTTGTAAGGTATCGAGCATGGCGATGTAGCTGGGCCGTCAGACCGGTGAAGATCGTTCCGGCGAACGAGTATGGATGGTGCGTTGACCGGTAGTGTACGGGTTGGCGTTGTACAAAACGGTCTACCAAAAATAAGTACAAACAGGCAGTGGCTGTATGCACCGTCGGTACGTAATGTAGAGTTAGCCATCGTTTCCCCCGCCCAATGACAGCCTATACGATTGAGCCCGTGGAAGACTCCCGACTTTTTCTGACCGGCTTCTGCATCGGAACACCCGGTATTGAGGTTGCAAACTGTTTATACGGCGTTGGCCTATGCGACACCAACTTAGTGATTGCGCATACCGATCGGGCACAACTGATGGGTTCGTACGTAAAAACCAACTGGCCTGGGCGTCTCTGAATTATTTGCAATAGCAGCCGGGTAGTTTGCTGTTGAGCCAACCTGCCGATGCCGACCCGGCTGCGCCAATTAATCCGCTGAGCCAAATCAGTGCAGTGAGATTCACATCACCAATAACACGCTTGGGCCCGAAATACAACTTACTCTATTGCTCTGGCACCCTGCCGAATCGGGCGAATCAGACACGGTGTAGAACAAACGGGTACGCAGCCGATTGGATGATAGGTTTACAAAGTATTGCTTCCGTTGAGGAAAAATTTCGTGAGCGGTAGTCTATGTAAGCTATTGACAGAAAAGGGTTTATACAAAATAGTTTATTTGTAAAATAATTTAATTAAATAGTATACACATCTGTTTGGGCAGAAGTATCGTATTGTAGTTGGGTTAAAAACCAATTAATAACACACTCAATCAACTTCAACTCCAATTATTATGCTGAAATCTGTAATGAATCGTCTGGGCATGGCAACGGTTGTGCTGGCAACCGGCTTTCTGGTCAGCAACTGTAAGTCGGATCTCGACATGGAAACCCCTGCGCCAGCAAACACGGCAGCCAATGCGCGACTCGCAACTGGCGAACACTATGTACCGGGCGAAGTATTGATTCAGTTTACCAAAGGGTTAAGTGCCGTTAGCCGCCTGCCCATTCTTAACCTTATCAGCGGAACGGTTGCCGAAACTATCCTAACTAAAACCATGCAGGATGCCGGCATCACCGAAGGCATACTGCGGGTGAAGACAACCAAAGAAATTGCGCAGGTGCTGAGCCTGCTGAACGGCGTGCCGGGCGTCGAATTTGTCGAACCCAACTTTATTTACACCCATCAGGCAACGTCCAACGACCCGCTGTATACCAACGGGTCGCTGTGGGGAATGTATGGGTCGGCAACTTCGCCCGCCAATCAGTTTGGTAGCGGAGCCGGAACAGCCTGGGCCAACAACAAAACCGGGTCGAGCTCGGTGATCGTCGGCATTATCGACGAAGGCTACATGACCACCCACGCCGATCTGAGTGCCAATGTCTGGGTGAATCCATACGAGACGGTAAACGGTCGCGACGACGATGGTAACGGCTATATCGACGATGTAAACGGCTGGGATTTTGCGGCCAACGACGCCAGCGTATACGACGGTACGTCAGACGATCACGGTACGCACGTAGCCGGAACCATCGGCGCGCGCGGTGGTAACGGCGCGGGTGTGGCCGGTGTCTGCTGGAACGTAAAAATGATTGCACTGAAGTTTCTGGGTGCCGACGGTGGGTCGACAACGGCCGCTATCAAAGCCATCGATTACCTGACTGATATGAAAACGCGGCACGGCCTGAACATCGTGGCCAGCAACAACTCGTGGGGGGCGGTGGCTTCTCGCAGTCGCTGCAAAGCGCCATCGGCCGGGCCAACAACGCCGGTATCCTGTTCGTAGCCGCTGCCGGTAACGGTGGTAGCGATGGCGTTGGCGATAACAACGATCAGACAGCCAACTATCCCTCGAACTACACTAATGCCAACGTGATTGCCGTTGCGTCGATCACGTCGTCGGGTGCTTTGTCGAGCTTCTCCAACTACGGCGCGCAGACGGTCGACATCGGGGCTCCGGGTTCGGGTATTCAGTCGACCCTGCCATACACGGGTACGACTCCGTCCTATGGTGCCTACAGCGGCACATCGATGGCGACACCACACGTGACGGGGGCCATTGCGCTCTACAAATCGATCAACACATCGGCTACGGCGTCGCAGATCAAATCAGCGATCCTGAACGCAGGAGCGGCTACGTCGTCGCTGTCGGGCAAGTGCGTAACCGGCGATCGACTACGGGTCAGCTCGTTCTAAGCCATACTGAACCGAATAGGGTAACGGCCCGGCAGACAGCACGTTTGCCGGGCCGTTATTTTTTTGCCAACCATGCCCGTCGACAATGCGTTTACGACACAGAGCAACTGCCAGCTGAAGAATATCCGGACAGGTAACAACGATTGTGTTTATGGAAACGAAGAGGATAGTAGAGGAACCAATCGGAAAGCCGACGAGTCGGGTCGATGGGCGGTTGAAAGTGACGGGCGGGGCCAAATACGCAGCGGAGTACGACTTACCTGACCTGACGTACGGCGTTCTGGTCACCAGTACCATCGCGAATGGTCGAATCCGATCGTTCGAGACAAAAGCTGCCGAAAATGTACCGGGCGTACTGGCCGTGATGACCTATAAAAATGCGCCGACCGTACCGGGGTATCAGAAAGAGGTCGACCCGGCGCAGAAGCGGGTAGCTGGTCAGGAACTGCGTTTGTTCTTTGACGATAAGATTCACTTCAGCAATCAGCCGGTGGCACTGGTCATTGCCGATACGTTCGAGAAAGCAACCTACGCGGCTTCGCTGATCGATGTGGCCTACGACCAGCAGACGCACCATACGGAGCTGGAAGCAAATCTCAGCAAAGCGTACAGACCCGAAAAACCCGACGACTACAGCCGGGGCACGGCCGATGCCTACAAACAGGCTTCCGTTCGTGTTGAGCAGGAATACCACATACCCATTCACGTACACAACCCGATGGAGCCACACGCGGCCACGGCTGTCTGGGAGGGCGACGACAGGGTAACGGTCTACAACAAAACGCAGGGGTATCGCTGGCTAAGAAGGATATTCAGCAACTGTTTGCCCTGTCGCCGGAAAACGTACGTGTTCATTCGCCGTTTGTGGGTGGGGCGTTCGGTAGTTCGTCGCGGATATGGCCGCCGGAAATGGCTGCGCTGATGGGGGCGAAACTCGTCAAACGGCCGGTAAAAGTCGTGGCAAAGCGTGAGCAGGTGTTTAACCTGGTTGGCTACCGGCCGGGGTCAGTACAGCGGGTGGCGCTGGGGGCTACGGCTGATGGCAAACTGATGGGTATCACGCACCACGCCTTCGGAATGACCTCACAGTACGAGCAATTTACTGAGCGGATTCTGCACCCGACCAAGTCGATGTACCAGAGCCCGAGTCTGAACGCAACCTACCGGCTGGTGGGGTTGGATATGAGTACGCCCTGCTGGGCGCGTGGCCCCGGCGAAACCAGCGGGGCGTTCGCGCTCGAATCAGCGATGGATGAACTGTCGTATGCCCTGAAGATGGACCCACTGGCTTTGCGTCGGGCCAATTTTGCCAGCGTCGATCCTGAGACGGAGAAGCCGTGGTCGAGCAACTACCTGCGCGACTGTTACGAGCAGGGTGCCCGTACATTTGGCTGGGACAAGCGTAACCCGCAGCCCCGATCGATGCGTGACGGCGGGATGCTGATCGGGATGGGCATGAGTGCCGGCATCTACAAGTCAGACCGGGCCGCAGCTTCTGCGCGGGCACGGCTGGGCACCGACGGGTCGCTGCTGATTCAGACCGCTGCTGCCGACGTTGGCCCCGGAACCTACACAATCCTGACGCAGATTGCCGCCGAAACCGCCGGTATCGACATGAGTCGTATTCGGGTTGAACTGGGCGATTCGGCTTTCCCGCAGGCTCCCCCGCAGTATGGTTCACACACGGTAGTATCGGTTGGGTCGGCGGTGCATGATGTTTGCCAGCAGTTGACGCAAAAGCTGGCGGAGTTGGTCAGCACGGCTAAAGACGCTGGTTTCGCGGGCGTGCCGATAACCGATATGACATTCTCAAACGGGGCAGTAAGCCGCCGGAATAGTTCGGACAACGTGTCGTACGAAAGCCTCCTCCGACAAAGTAACCTGCCGGAACTGGTCATCACGGCGGAGTCGAAGGGTGGTCCCGAACTGGACAAGGTCGCCCGCCGGTCGTTTGCGGCCCATTTTGTCGAGGTGCATGTGCATCCGGTGACCGGAACCGTACGGGTTACGAAAATGGTGTCGGCCATTGATGCCGGTAAAGTGCTGAACCCCAAAACAGCTCGTAGTCAGGTGTTGGGTGCTGCCACGTGGAGTATCGGTATGGCACTCATGGAGGCAGGCATTATCGATCACCGACTGGGCCGGTACGTAAATAATAACCTGGGCGATTACCACGTACCTGTCTCCGCCGATGTGCCGCACATGGATGTAATTTTCATCGATAAGCCAGATAGCGTTATTGACCCGATGGGAGCAAAAGGGCTGGGTGAAATCAGCATGACTGGCATGGCTGCTGCGATCACCAATGCCATTTATCACGCCACCGGAAAGCGCATCCGGCAGCTACCCGTCACACCTGATAGATTGATGGACTAGGTGAATTAATGTAAATTTAATAAGTTCGCGTTTGGGTGAACTAAGAAATTAAAACTCTATAAGTCAGGATGTTAAGCTTTATAAGTGGTACGTATTAATAAGCGTTCATAATTATCTTGATAAAATAATTTTTCGAGTAGCGGTCAGTTATAATAAGTTAACTTAATTGCAGTGAAGTTAACTTATTATAACTGATGAGAAAAATATACTCGTGCATTATTCTTGCGTGTATGCTGTTGGCAAGCGTGGTTACCAGCATGGCGCAGCGGGTGATCTACCACCGGGTCACTGCAAAAGTGAGTCCTCAAAAACTGGAGTATCTATTCAATCACGGCCTGGATATCGATCACTTCAGTTACGAAAACAAGCAGGATTTTGCCGCTGAACTGTCTGACCAGCAGGTGGATTTGCTGAAACGTAGCGGCCTTAAGGTAACCTACGTGATTCGTGACCTGGAAAAAAATCTGACAGCCTACAACGCAAAATTGGATCAACTGGCCGCAAAAGCCAGTCGTAATGCACGGGCGGCTGCCGTATCGACACCGGCTAACTTCAGTCTGGGGTCGTATGCGGGATTTTATACGTTTGCTGAAATGCAGGCTATTCTGGACAAGATGCGGACGATGTATCCGAATCTAATTTCGGCCAAATCATCGATTGGGACTACGCTGGAAGGGCGGCCGCTACTAATGGTAAAAATCAGCGACAACCCCGACGCGCTTGAGAACGAGCCTAAGCTAATGCTGAATGCTGTACACCATGCCCGCGAGCCGATCAGCATGACGCAGCTGATTTATTTCATGTGGCATCTGCTGGAGAATTACGGGAAGGACAAGGAAATACAGACGCTGCTGAACAGCACGGAAATCTACATTGTGCCGTGCCTGAATCCGGATGGATACGTGTACAACCAGACAACTAACCCAAGCGGGGGGGGATGTGGCGTAAAAACCGGCAGGTTAACAGCGGTGGTTCGTACGGCGTCGATATCAACCGGAACTACGCCTATTACTATGCCCTGGATAACAGTGGTTCATCCCCAACGCAAACGGCGGAAAATTATCGGGGTACGGGTGCATTCTCAGAAAAGGAGACACAGGCCATGCGCGACCTGTTCCTGAAATATCCGTTCCAAACGGTGTTTAATTATCACTCGTATGCCAATGCCTGCATGTATCCGTTTTCGGCGCTCAATCCGAATAACAACCCGGAAATGAGTACGTTCCGGACGGCTGCCACGTATCTGGCAGCTGATAACGGCTTCAAAATTGGTAATACCTACGAAACGCTCGGATATACGTCTAATGGCGGTGCACCGGACTGGCAGTACGGTGAGCAAACGACAAAAGCCAAAACGTACGCCTTCACGACGGAGATTGGCTCGTCGGACGATGGTTTCTGGCCAGCTTCATCGCGCATTCTGCCGCTTTGTAACAGCACGATCGAGATGAATCGTAAGATGCTGCGTATGTCAACTAACTACGGTCGGGCTGCGCAGCGCGGGACCACTGCATTTACGACCAAAAGCAGCGTGCTTCGCTACAATTTCACCAACTATGGTATCAAGCCCGGTGCGCTGATCGTATCGGCCAAAGGGCTAAGTTCGTACGTAACCAGTGTAGGGTCGGCGAAAACATACAGTGGTATGGGACTGCTGCAAACGGTGGCCGATTCGCTCCAGTTTACCATCAGCGATAGCACCCCGGTTGGGACATCGATCGCCTTCGAACTGGCAGTTGACAACGGCCTGTCGGTTATCAAAGATACACTGACGCTGACCTATACGAGCGATTGTGGTACGCCCACGAGCCTAACGGCGAACAGCGTCGGGCAGACAACGGCGACCCTGACGTGGGGCGCAATATCAGGAGCTTCGTCGTACGCCGTTTCAACCAAACCGAAAAGCAGCACGGCCTGGTCGGCAGACGTGACCGTGAGCAACACGAGTTATCCGGTGAGCAGCCTGACACCGGCAACGGCCTACGACTGGCGCGTGAAAGCTGCCTGCGGTATAGCATATGCAACCAGTTCGTTTACAACGGGCAAACAGACCTGCTTTAAAGAGTCGGGCGGAACGGTAGTTTTCGAGGCTGAAAACTTCAAAACCAGCACTGCCGGTACGGGTAGCGCGGCTGGCCGGACCTGGGCACCGGTGTCCTACACATCAGCATCGTCGGGTACGGCTATGGCTGTAGCTGGTACCGGGCTGGACGTACAGAATGGCCTGAATGGCCCCCGGCTCGACTATACGTTAACCTTCGCCACGACCGGTACGTACTACGTATGGGTGCGAATGGTAGCGGGCAGCGGTGGTACAACCGATGACTCGTTCACGATTGGTCTGGACGGTACAGCGGTCAACCTAAGCCCCAACACGACCAACTTCAACAACGGTAATAAGTCGAGCTGGACGTGGATCAAAGCAGCGGGTAATACGGCTTTCAAAGTAACGGTGAATACTGCCGGTGAACACACGTTCAATCTCTGGATGCGTGAAGATGGGACCGTAGTTGACAAATTCATCCTGACGACCAGCTCGAACTACAGCCCGTCGAGCACCGGGCCGGTGGTTAGCGGTGTTTGTACGACAACGGCTGGCGCGCGCGAACTGGCAGCAGCCGAGTACGTCGACGAAGCGGTTGAGGGACTACAGGTCAATGCGTATCCAAATCCGCTTGAGCAAAGCCTGACTATCGATGTAAATCCGACTGACCAGGATGCGAGTCTGCGGCTGATCGATATCAACGGGCGTACCCACAAGCAGGCTACACTGCCTGCCAACCAGACGCAGCACACGATGCAGGTTGGTCCGTTGCAGACGGGAGCTTACTTCCTCGAAGTAATTCGGGGCGACAAACGCCGGGTTATCCAACTGCGTCGCCAATAGGGGAGCAGATCGCTTACCACCAACAAGCAGAAGGCCCGATCTTACATAAGATCGGGCCTTCTGCTTGGTAAAGACTTTAACATCTCCTGTTAAATCAGACGATATCAAACCCGCCTGTTACTTCCGGCCACCGCCGATATCGAAACCGATTTTGACGCCGAGGTACGAGTTCTCACTGGTGATCTGCGTGTTCGTCCCAGCAGCGTTTGTTGTTGGAACAGCGTTGTATTCAGCGGCCACGACAAAGTGGCTCAGCTTAACGCCCGCCCGGATCATACCGCCGAACTTGGTGTCGCTCACCAGGTTGATGTTCTGGTTAGCCTGACCATTGCTGGCGATAACGACCGTGCCGCCCGACCCAATCGTAAACAAACCCAGACCGGCACCTACAAACGGCCGTACACTGCTTGATCCGAACAGATAGTTACCCGTGATCAGGTACGACGAATAAGCGCTGACATCGCCTGTGGTGGTGTTGCCGTTTACCTGCACACCCCGTGCTACCGACGCCAGTTCGAGTCGCAGACCCAGATCAAAATGGTCGTTGAAGCCATACTTCGGTTCAACAGCAACCAAAAAACCGCCCGATACACCAGCGTTAAAAGGTTTCGCGTACCCGATCGATACATTCACCTTGAACGGTTTGTACTCCTGCGCCTGTGCTGCGACAGCGAATAGGACGAAAATTCCGGCAAGAAACTTTTTCATAGAGTGTAGCTTTAAAATGGTAATTTTTTGATAAAAACGAAAACAGGAGATATAACTGGTTACAGCAAAACTTGTTTTCTAATTTGCGTATCAGAAATAATAAGCGGTTGTATATTAATGGGTTGTAGAAAAATTATTATCCAACCATAGATTTGTATACCAACATATACAAGTGGTAGGCTGCCGATTCCCACCTGAAGAATGAAACCGTTTTTGGATGATTCGTAGATACTGTCTAAATAATAGACAATGAGCCGGCGGGTACTCAGCAAAGTTGCTGAGTACCCGCCGGCTCATGATATAGTCCGTTCGTTGCTAAACGGCTTAACGCGTCACTTCGGGTGTAGGCTCATTGATCAGCCCCAACACGTTGCTGGTGTGCTGACGAATCGACTGCCCTAGTTCGGGGTTGTTGGCCAGCACCTGTCCGTACGACGGAATCATCTCGTTCAACTTGGCCTGCCACTGTTCGGTTTTTACCTCTTCCGGAAAGCAGCGGCTGAGCAAATCGAGCATGATCGACACGGCCGTTGATGCGCCCGGCGAAGCACCCAGCAGGGCTGCAATGCTGCCATCGGCCGCGCTGACGACCTCCGTACCAAATTCAAGCACACCGCCTTCGTCCTCATCTTTCTTGATGACCTGTACGCGCTGCCCGGCCACTTCCAGTTCCCAGTCGTCCATTTGTGCGTCGGGGAAGTACTCGCGCAGGGCCGCCAGCCGATCTTCCGGCGATTGCATTACCTGCTGAATCAGGTAGCGCGTCAGCGGAACATTGTGCAGGCCAGCCATCAGCATCGGAGCCATGTTGCTCAGCTGAATCGATTTGGGCAGGTCCATGTACGAACCGCTTTTCAGGAATTTAGTCGAAAAGCCAGCGTAGGGGCCGAAAAGCAACTCCTGCCGTCCGTCGATCATGCGTGTGTCGAGGTGGGGTACCGACATCGGTGGTGCGCCGACCGACGCTTTGCCGTACACTTTGGCGTGGTGCTGCGCGACGATAGCGCGATTGGTGCATCTGAGCCACTGTCCGCTCACGGGGAAGCCGCCGTAGCCCCGGCTTTCGGGAATATCGGATTTTTCGAGCAGCCGCAACGAACCACCGCCCGCGCCGATGAAGACAAAATCAGCCTGGATTTCTTTCTCGGCGCCGGTGCTTAGTTTCTCGACCCGCAGTTTCCAGCCGCCTAACGATTTCGACCGCCACAGATCACGCACATCATAACCAAAATTCAGTTCGACGCCTTCCATCGCCTGAAGCTTGCGGAACATGGCACGGGTCAGAGCGCCGAAGTTAACGTCGGTACCAATTTCCATGCGGGTCGCGGCAACTGGCTGATTCGGATCGCGATCGGTCATAACCAATGGCATCCACTCCGTCAGCTGGGCCGTGTCTTCCGAGTATTGCATCCCGTGAAACAGGTAATTCTGTTGCAGCGCGTCGTAGCGTTTGTGCAGATACTCGACGTTTTCGGCACCCCAGACAAAACTCATATGGGGAATCGACCGGATAAAATCGGGGGCATCGTGCAGGAAGCCTTTCTCGACCAGGTACGACCAGAACTGTTTCGACTGTTCAAACGACTCGGCAATTTTTATCGCCTTCGATGCGTCGACGCTGCCATCGGCCTTCTGGGGCGTATAGTTCAGCTCGCAGAACGCCGAGTGACCCGTTCCGGCGTTGTTCCAGGCGTCAGAGCTTTCGGCGGCTGCAATGTCGAGCCGTTCGTAAATAGCAATAGTAATAGTTGGATCGATCTCCTTGAGCATTACCCCCAGGGTAGCACTCATGATACCGGCGCCAATCAGGAGGACGTCCGGCCCTTTTTTGTCAGTTTTTTTACGTTTTGCCATATTCAGGTTGGGAGATGACCTCCTTCGGAAAAGACAAAATTAAAGGGTCGCTTGTTCCGATTAACCAGTAGATTTCATTACAAGACCATATTCTTCGACGAACGACTGTTTCTGCAGCTGGTTGGGTGAACTTCTGTATTAACAGGTTGCTGGAAAGCACGTTTTCACCATGCTTTTCTGCGTACACCTTGTCAGTCCCTGAATGGAAGTGCAACAACGCCCGGCGAATAACCAGTTTTGGGTACTTTTGGGCATGAAACAGGCAATTCGTACGGTTGGGCTGCTGCTATTCTGCCTGCTGTTGCTCGCCCAGACGGTGCGGGCGCAGGTACCACTGATCGGGCTGGCTACGACTGCTCCGGCCGACCCGGGGGGAATTCGGGAGGGGCGATTTATCGGCGTTATAGCGGGTACTGCTGCTTTTTACACGATCACACTGCTGATGCTCCGTAAGCAGTGGTACAAGAAGCGTGTGCCATTTCACAGTTTCAATGACAACGCTGAGTGGCTGCAAATGGACAAGATTGGCCACGCAACGACGGCCTATTGCATGAGCCGGGGCGGCTACGAACTGATGCGCTGGAGTGGGGTCGATGAACGGGCAAGTATCCTGACCGGTGGGCTGCTCGCGCTGCTGTTCCAGACCACCCTTGAAATATACGACGGACATTCGGAAGGGTGGGGGTTCTCGAAAGGCGACATGATTGCCAATGTGGCTGGCACGGCCCTGTTTATGGGTCAGCAGTACGGCGCGGGGCAGCAGGTCGTCAATCTCAAATACGGGTTCCGCAAAACGATTTACCCGCCGTTTCGCCCCAACCTGCTCGGCCGCACAACCGGTCAGCAAATGCTCAAAGACTACAACGGCCAACAATACTGGCTGTCGGTCAATCTGGCGTCGGTGTTGCCCGTCGGCCCTGCGTTTCCGGGCTGGCTGAATCTGGACGTGGGCTACAGCGGCAGCGGCATGATTGGCGGTCATGAAAACCCGAAGGTTTTTGACGCCAGTGGAAGTGAGATCAAATTCAACCGACACCGCCAGTTCTTTATGTCGCCCGACGCCGATCTGTCCCGGATCAGTACATTCAGCCCTTCGTTGCAGCGGTTCATCGGTACGGTTCAGTTTTTCAAATTACCGGCCCCGTCGCTGGAGTTTAGCCGACCCAACGGCTTTCGTTTCCACCCACTCATCTTACCAAAAGAATAGCGTTTGGCGCGCAGATGTAGCCTGAACCGAATACCCCAAACCGAAACTATGTCTTTCTCTGACTACCTCGCCGACAAAAAGATCGACGGCCCGCAATTTCAGCAAGCTGAGCCGGCTGTGTACAGCGAATGGGCTGCGCTTTTCGAGCAGATGCACCCCGATAGCTTTACCGTTCAAAAAAAATTCCTCATCAATGCGCTACGTCGGCGGTATATGCTCCGTCTAAGTGACGATTAAGCGGATTGAGGGTCAACCCGCTCGTTACGAATACTTTACACCATTGAGTATGAGCATGCCATTGAGCGAGTTGAAAGGAATTACGGAGGCCGCCCTGACCGGACTAAAAGGGCAGGGTATCGGCGACAGCGACAGCCTGCTGGAGAAAGCCCGCACCCCACAGGGCCGCAAAGCCCTCGCAACGGCCTCCGGTGTCGACACGGCAACGATTCTGGAACTAACAAACCGCGCCGATTTGGCCCGGCTGAAAGGCGTCGGTCGCGTTTACAGCGATCTGCTGGAAGAAGCGGGCGTCGACACGGTAAAAGAACTGGCGCGCCGGTCGCCCGCCAATCTGCACGCCAAACTAATTGAGATCAACTCGACGCGTCAGCTAACCCAGCGGCCGCCCTCGGCTGAGCAGGTTGTCGATTTTGTCGACCAGGCAAAAGCGCTGCCCGCCGGAATTGAATATTAGGTTTAAGGTTTTCGGTTTAAGGTTTAAGGTTTAAGGTTTTCCGTGGAGACAACTTTAAACATTAAACCTTAAACCTTGAACCCAGCATTACCTGCCCGGCTCCTGTAAGTAGCGGGTCAGGCGATCGGTGAGTTCGGTCAAAGTCAGGTCTGTATGGAGTTCGCCGTTGAGCGCCAGCGCCAGCCGACCGCTTTCCTCAGATACCGCAATCACAGCGGCATCGGTTGCTTCGCTCATGCCCAGCGCAGCCCGGTGACGAAAACCCAGCGCAGGCGGCAATTCGTCGTCATCCGAAACGGGCAGAATGCAGCGGGCGGCCATAATCCGATCATCGCTGATGAGCACCGCCCCGTCATGTAATGGGCTGTATTGGCTAAAAATCGACAGCAGCAGTACCTTCGACACCTCCGCGTCTATCCGCTCGCCCGACTGCACAAACTTACTCAGGTCGTCATTTTTGGCAATGGCGATCAGCCCCCCGAAAACTCAGCACTCAGAGCTTTGCAGGCATCGATAATCGGACGGAGCGTCATGGCAGTTTCGTCGGTTCGCCCGCCCGTACGCGAGAACCAGCGCTGTAGAAAACGGCTGTTCGCCAGGTTGGTCGACTTGCCGATGAGAAGCAGAAAACGCCGGATTTCCTGTTGGAAGATAATAATCAGGGCCAGCGCGCCCACGCTGATGAAATATTCCAGAATGGTCGTCAGTAGATTGAGACCAAGCGCTTTAACCAGCAGGTAAAAAAAGTAAACCAGCAAATACCCGATAAACACCCGACTGGCAACGCTTCCCCGGACGATGTTGTAAATCTGATAAATCAGCAGGGCGACCAGCAGTACGTCGAGCACATCAAGCCAACCTACTTCCAGAAACCCCAAATGAAAGGTGAACATACTAAAACAGAAATCGTGATCGGGGCTAAAGATAGGTAGTAATCGACCCGTTGCCCGGCCACTAAGGAGGAAATGATCGGAGAAATAGGTAAGCGGTTCAACTGAATCCGTTTACCTGTCTGATTTTTTTGAAAAAATTTAGTCGGTTCGCTCAACTTTCCAAAAACAGGCTCTCTGGCTCGTATGACCAGAAAACGCGCTCATTCAGTACAGAACGTATATAGGTGAAAACGAGAGATTTATGCCAACATTCACTTCTGTTTTAAATACATATGTCGGCATTTTTCGTATATAACACAAAGGACTGCAAGGTTACCGACAAAATGGTGGTAGGGTACTTACCTTTTGGTTCGACAGTCGATTGAGTGCTAGTACAAACAGCGGGTTTCCGTCTATATCCACTCTCGTTTAACTTCCGCCGGTCAGTTGGCTCCACCCGCCACTGACCGGTTTTTTAGTTCAGACAGGAATTGTTTCGCCTTCAATCGCCAGATACGTGTCGGGAAATACCTGCCGGGCCTCGTCCAGAAAACCGTCGAACTGTTTATAGCGCGACGAAAAATGACCAATCAGCAACCGCCCGACCCGTGCGTCGCGAGCGATGGTTGCCGCCTGACCGGCGGTTGAGTGATAGACTTCAGCGGCCCGCTGCGCATTGTCGGCCATGAATGTGGCTTCGTGATACAGCAAATCGACGCCGTGTAACTGGGGAATCAGGTCCGGCACGTAGCGGGTGTCTGAGCAGAAAGCGTAGGAGCGGGCCGGTTCGGCGGGTTCGGTCACGTCAGCGGCTGCGAACAGTACCTGCCCCGTTTCGTCCCGCACATCCTGTCCGTCTTTCAATTGCTTCAGGTACGCAACCGGTACATCGTCGGGCAGGCGGTCGCGGAGCAGGTGCGGCTTGCGCGGCTTTTCGCGGAACAGATACCCGGTGCATTCGATGCGGTGCTGCAACGGAATCGACTCGACGGTCACGTTCGGCAAATCGACCAGTTGCATCGGCTGATTCGGGTCGACGGGCTGAAAATGAAGCGGATAGCCCAGCCGCAAGTTCGACACGCGAAACATCGTCGTCAAGACGTCGTCGAGCCCGCGCGGCCCGAACAGATACAGATCTTCCGTGCGTCCGGCGAGATTGAGCGTCGACAGGAGGGGGGGTAATCCGAAATAATGGTCGCCGTGCAGGTGGCTGATAAAAATATATCGTAACCGACCCGACCGAATCCGCTGTTCGAGCAGCCGAAACTGCGTGCCTTCGCCACAGTCGATCAGCATATAATCGGTCCCGACCGTCAGCAGTTGTGCCGTAGGGTGCAGTTGCAGCGTCGGCGTGGCCGACCCTGCCCCCAAAATCGTTACCTCAAACGGTGGTAAGCCGCCCCGTTGCTGACCGGCTGGCTGGCTGGTTGGTTCATCAGTCGGCAACGCTGCCGCCCCGGTCGTACTCGTCATCGTCTTCGCTCCGAAAGTCGTTCTCCAGTTCATTCATAAATACCGCGTCGATTCCCTCTTCCACGGTCGGCAGGATGGTCAGGTCAGCGCCCCCTGCCTTGTCGAGGTGTTCGACCAGGTCATCGTCGCCGGTTGCCAGCACGAGCAGCCCTTCCTCACTGGTGCAGTGCCGGTTGACCCGCCGGATGGCAATTACCCCCGCCGGGCCCAGATTCTGCACCGTAGCCATGTCTACGATGATATTGCTGTACCCTTCCCGAAACAGACCCTTACACAGGGTTTCAAAGTCAGGGGCAATGTTGTCGCTGAAATCGCTTTCTGATAGCCGGATCAGTGCGTACTGTTCGTTTTTTTCAATGGTGTAATTCATGCCGTTGTATTCCGTTCGTCCGATCAGTTGAGTTGATACGCGAATTAATCAGGGCTTTGCGGGTAACTGCTGCGTCAGGGCTTTTGTCACGGCCTGTTCAATACGTTCGGCTGAACTGGTATCGTCGGCCGGTTGAAATTGTTGTCCCGTAACCATTTCGTAAAGTTCAATGTAACGCCGGGCGATCTGACTGATCCACTCGTCGGACATATCGGGTATTGTTTGCCCGGTTTTTCCCTGGAAACCGTTCGCAATAAGCCATTCTCTAACGAATTCCTTCGACAATTGTTTCTGCTGCTGCCCGGCCTGCTGATTGGCTTCGTAGGTGTCGGCGTAGAAATAGCGCGACGAGTCGGGGGTGTGCACTTCGTCGATCAGATACACCTGCCCTTCGTGGTTGCCGAATTCGTATTTCGTGTCGACCAGAATCAGGCCCCGTTGTGCGGCCATCTGCGTTCCCCGTTCAAACAGGGCCAGCGCAAACCGCTCCAGCTGTACGTACTCAGCCTCCGACACGATGCCCTGCCGCAAAATTTCTTCCCGGCTGATGTCTTCGTCGTGGCCTTCGTGGGCTTTGGTTGTCGGGGTAATGATGGGCTGGGGCAGCCGGTCGTTTTCGCGCAGTCCTTCCGGCAGCGATACCCCACAGAGTATCCGGTGACCGTCGCGGTACTGACGCCACGCGTGTCCGGCCAGATACCCCCGAACGACCATCTCGACGGCGTAGGGGTCGCAGCGCAGACCGATACTGACGTTCGGGTCGGGCACCGACAGCAGCCAGTTGGGGACGACATCGGCGGTGGCGTTGAGGAAGAACTGGGCCGTCTGGTTAAGTACCTGACCTTTGTGGGGGATGGGGCGCGGCAGAACGACGTCGAAGGCCGAAATCCGATCCGACGCGATCATTACCAGTTGGTTTGGGAACGAATACACGTCGCGCACTTTACCCCGGTAGAAACCCGTCTGACCCGGAAATTGAAAGGTGGTCTGTTGAATGGACACGAAAGAAATGATTAGATTTTTTCCAGAATAATGGCCGAAGCGCCCCCGCCCCCGTTGCAGATACCGGCTGCGCCGTAGCGGCCGTTCTGCTGGTGAAGCACGTTGGTCAGCGTCGTTACGATACGCGCGCCTGACGCCCCCAGCGGGTGCCCGAGTGCGACTGATCCGCCAAACACGTTCAGCTTTTCCGCCGGCACGTTCAGCACCTGACTAAAGGCCAGCGGTACCACGGCAAAGGCTTCGTTTACCTCGTAAAAATCGATCTGATCGGCAGTGAGCCCGGCGCGTTCGAGAGCCAGCGGCACGGCTTTGGTGGGGGCCGTTGTAAACCACTCCGGCTCCTGCTCGGCGTCGGCGTAAGCCACGATGCGGGCCAGTGGTTTCAGCCCTAGTTCGTCGGCTTTCCGGCGGCTCATCACGACCAGGGCCGACGCGCCATCGCTGATGGGCGACGAACTGGCGGGTGTTACGGTGCCGTCGGCGGTGAAGGCGGGTTTCAGCGACGGGATCTTGTCGTAGATCACGTTTTTGTATTCTTCGTCTTCGCTGACCGTTACCGATCCTTTCCGGCCCGGTACCTCAACCGGCACGATCTCACTGCTGAACCGGCCTTCCTGGGTGCTCTGCTCAGCCCGTCGGTACGACTGCACCGTGAACGCATCCTGCTGCTCCCGGCTGATCGTGTATTTGGCAGCGGTACGGTCGGCAAAGACACCCATCGCGCACTGATCATACACATCGACCAGCCCATCGCGCGCCAGTCCATCGACCAGCTCGGCATTGCCGTATTTATAACCGAATCGCGCTTTGGGGACGTAGTAGGGCGTGTTCGACATGCTTTCCATACCACCCGCAACGATTACGTCGGCCTGTCCAAGCTGGATCGCCTGAGCCGCCAGCATAATAGCTTTGGTACCCGACGCGCAAACTTTATTGATGGTCGTGCAGGGGATGTTGGCGGGCAGGCCGGCTTTCAGGGCGGCCTGCTTGGCGGGTGCCTGCCCCAGGTTGGCCGACACGACGTTTCCCATGTACACTTCCTGCACCTGTTCGGGCGCGACGCCCGCGCGCTCCAGTGCTCCTTTGATAGCTGCGGCTCCTAAATCAGTAGCCGACAGGGTCGACAGCACACCGCCGAAACTGCCGATTGGTGTGCGGACGGCAGCAATAATAACGACTTCATTCATAGTATCTGGCTTAGTAAGTGCGAAGGTACGACCTATCCAGTAACACACCATACGCCGGCTTCGTGGTATGCGCCAGTACGACCAGTCAGCAAACCGTAAACCGCCCCTCCGTAAACCGTAAACCAGTTTACCACCGGCTGGGCGTGGTGGCGGGCGTGGCCGACTCGCGGGCCGACCGGGTCAGGGCGTAGGGCAGATCGTCGGTCTGCATGGCATCCAGCAATTGCAGGGCCTGCTCTTCGTTGAGGTTGAGCTTGGCAAACCGACGTAGTCGCTCGTCCTGCCGCTCCGACCGCTCGACCTGACTGCTACTCGGTTTCGGCTGATTTATCTGCTTCGGCGTCGCGGACTTCGGTGGCTGATTGCGGTTGGGCAGCCGGTTTGAAAAACGCGTGCGAATCAACTCATAATCGTAGCGCGCTGCTTCGTTGGCCGGGTCTTCGAGCAAAGCCTGCTCAAACAGTGTCAGGGCGCCCGCACTGTCGCGCCGGGCGCAGGCAATTACCCCCAACTGTGTCGCAGCTACCGTGCGCAGGGCTGGAGCGTCGGTATGCAGTAACGGCTCGTACTGCGTTTTTGCCCGTTGGTACTGACCCAGTTTAAAGTACGCATGGCCCAGGTTCAGCCGAATCGCCGGATCGTCCTGTGCGTCAATATTGCTCAGTTGGGTATACAGCTGAACCGCCCGGGCATAGTGCGCCGACTGATAGGCCCGTTCGGCTTCCCGGCGCGCCTGATTATTCCGCGAAATCTGTGTCAGCACGGGTAGGTCGTTCCACCAGAGCCAGCCCAACAGCATGACGTAGAGCATTCAATTGTGGGTTTAATGTGTAAGATCTAACGTTTACTATTCAGGGTTTTTTCGCGATAGCCAACGCTAAATCTTGAACTACGAACTTCAAACTCGCTACAAGCGGAAGGTACGGAACGTGACGACTAAATCGAGCGTGAGCAGCACCAGAGCCGCCAATAAAAAGTAATCATATTTATTGGCCGACGCCGACACCCGATTTAGGTCGAAGGTGCGACCCCGCTGCGACCGAAGCCAGCCAGCAAGTTCGTTTATATACTGTCCGCTCCGGTCTGTTTCTACGTATTGTCCCCGGCCATCACGCGCCAGACTTTGTAAGAACGATCGGTTCAGCTGCGACCGTACGATCTGACCGGCATCATCACGCAGATAGTCATTTGCCGTTCGGATCGACGCGCCAGCCTCCGTCCCGACACCAACCGTGGTGAGCGACAAACCCGCCAGCCGCAGCTGGGCCAGCGTACTGGTTTCGCAGGATGTAAAATTCTCGCCATCGCTGAACAGCACCAGCGCTCTTGCCCGCTGCCGGGTCGTGGAGTCGGTCAGGAATTTCTGTCGGGCCAGTTCCAGAGCCGCGCACAGGTCAGTACCGCCCCCGTTGGGTCGGGCCTGATCGTACGGACGAGTTGGTTGAAGGCATTATGGTCGTTGGTGAGGGGTGACAGCACAAACGAGCGCGAAGCCGTCAAGATAAGGCCAAACCGGTCGGCGGGGAGCGTATCGGTCAGTTGCTGAATGTCGTATTTGACACGTTCCAGCCGGGTCGGGATAATATCACCAGCCCCCATCGACCGCGACACATCGACCAGCAGATACACATCGTGGCCCGACGCGGTCAGGTTGCGTTCGGTGTCGCCGAAGGTGGGGCCCATCAGGGCGATCATCAGCAGGGCGAAGTAAATACCGCGCAGAAAGAACTTCGGTACCACCCCCCAGGCCGACGTGTTGAGGTGCCTTGCCAGCCAGACAATGCGAAAAATGTAGCCGCCATACAGAAGAATGAAGCCGCCAATTAAAAAAAAATCGAGTGATGATAAAGAATATAGCCAGTTCATGGGGCACTGAATCAACCTGATCCTGACCAGGTTTACTAATTCGCAGAGGGTATCGGAGAAACGAAAGTAGTAAAAGCGAAAAGATTTTTCGGCCTGTTTCATTGTCTAAATGGCAAAGGTGCCTATCTTTGTGCCCTGATAGATCGGTAACGGTCAAACAGCACGGAGAGATGCCTGAGTGGCCGAAAGGAACAGTTTGCTAAACTGTCGTACTGGCAACGGTACCGAGGGTTCGAATCCCTCTCTCTCCGCCGGGACAATTACCACACTTCGGGGTGTAGCGTAGCCCGGTATCGCGCCTGCTTTGGGAGCAGGAGGTCGTAGGTTCGAATCCTGCCACCCCGACACTAAAAAACCCGCAAATCAACTCGATTTGCGGGTTTTTCTTTTTGTGCCAGATTCATTGGCAGTTTGTTGGCAGCAAAAAAGCAGGTGAAGCTGGGTAATGAGAACGAGTTTTCACACATACCAACACAACTTGTCGAGTCAGATACCGAGCTGTATGTGATATAATATGTCTGGCACGTTCAGAAGAAGCAGCGAGTTAGAAAACGGGTCAAGCTGATTGGGGACACGCTCGAAGCAAAACGTAAAGACGCTGTTGAGATAATCAAGGAGATCAACCGGGGGTTACGTGATGGCTGGCATGTTGACGAAACGGCCCCACCTGAACCAAAAGAGGAACCGAAGCCAGTTCAGCCAGTGGCTGAGCCGGAACTGACCTTTGCAGCAGCGGCCGCTACATACAAGCAGGTTAAAAGTAGGGAACTTCGTGAAGACACGACGATGGGCCTGTACGATCTGTACCTGCGCTACTTCACCGACTTTCTGAAAGCGAAAAAGAAAGAGCGTATCCTACTGAAAGATATCAAACCTAAACTAGCGTTCGAGTTTTTCGACTCAGTGACGACTGGTGGCCGTTTTTACAACAATATGCTGGGCTTTTACAAGTCGTTTGCCACGTTCTTCATTGATCGGGAGGACTTGCAGACAAACCCATTCAGCAAGTTGAAGAACGTGCGAGTTGATGAGTCGGATGATCACCGGCCTTTCAACGCCGATCAGACGAAGGAATTGCGAACGGCTATACTGGATTCTGGTAACGATCAGCTGTGGCTATTCTGTCAGTTTATCTACTTCCTGTTTCTACGGCCAGGTAAGGAACTGCGGTATCTGAGGGTAGGGGACATCTTGGAGAAGCAGGTAAAGGTTGTTTCTGGAACAGCGAAGAATCGAAAGATAGGCTACGTCGATATACCCGCTACTCTCGAAGCCACAATCCAAAAGCATCGCTTACGCAGTTATCGCCCGACTGATTATGTGTTTACCATCAATGGTCATCCAGGAGCGGAGCCGGTAGGGGTAAACTACTTCTACAAACGCCACCGGGCGGTACTGGAGACTTTAAACCTTTTTGGCCTGGATTACGATTTGTACAGCTGGAAGCCTACTGGGGCGGTGGCTTTGTATCGGGCTACCAAAGACATCCTGCTAGTGCAGCGGCACTGCCGGCATAATACTCCTGATCAGACATACACTTATCTGCGAAAAGCGGGGCTAGTGTTCGAGGGGCAGGACATGAACAACTTTCCAGCTATTTGGGACTGAACTTGATGTATACAACTGATTAATTATCAAGATTTTTTGTTGTGTAATAAAGCTAACTCAGTTTCATTATATGATAAATTCAACTACTACACCGCTGTATAAGTATTTACAAAAGCAACATGCCGATGACATGGTCAATTTAGGCAGGATTCGCGTCGGCACACTATGGGACTTTAAGAACGAAAAAGCTCACGGCTCTGTGATTGGAGATCAAATGGAAGGCTATCGTCAATTTAACCTAACCACTTTAGATGGACGGAGCCAGACAATCAATGATACAATCGGAGGTATGACGTTTAAGAACGTTACAATCGGTGGGACTGGTCATTTAATTTCTTTCGGAGATTCAGCAGAGCACAATTATTATATGTACTGTGCCAGCGCGGAAAATAGCGATGTGATTCAAAAAGCCTTTTCGGCTAATGCGGTTGTGGAGATAACTGATGTACCCGCATTCTATGATGCAATCACGGACCGGCTAAAAGTGTTAAAGCTTGCTTCCGGCGACGTTATAGTAGATGATTGCGTATATGAACAAAAGCAGACGTATGGTTTTCCACAAAAAGGTAAAGTAAACTACAGAAAACCGGTAGTACCTGTATGGAGACAGAAAGATCCCACGTATGCTTACCAGAAAGAAGTACGAGGAATTTGGGTTCCTACCAGTCCCAGATCAATGCCTGTTATCATTGAAGTCCCAGAAATACGTACGGTCTGTCGTCTCATTGACTTGTAGTCCAGTTGCACTTTTTGGATTTTGCCGGGTCGTTGGTCGCTTTAGCGTGTTGCTAACGATTCTGTGTTTTTTTCCTTAACATAACATTGGTTATACAGCGCCCCGTATGCTACTGAATTTAGTCAACACTAAATCAGTAAGCCAATGTATATTAGCGTATTACAACGAAATAAGAAAACTAGAAAATCGCTCCATTTTAAGCGACGCGTCGTGTCAATCTACCGGGCCGAAATTGCTCAGCCGGCCGACATCCAGCAGTACCTGCATATTTCGCTCAAGGAATTGCGCCAGCTCAACCGCTGGTATTACAAACACCGACTAGCTCCTTTTCTGTATCCTTACCGGTATTTCAAGCGGATGAAAAAGCACAATCAGGAGGCCTACATCAAAGCACTTGAGCGACGATTGAGTGCTACCGAAGCCGAAAATCAGCACCTCAAACTCAAAGCTGAAGCCTTCGAAGCGGCTATCCAAATTGCCGAAGAACAACTCCAGATCAAGATCCTAAAAAAGTCTGGCACCAAACCGTCGACCAACTGACTCGTCGCTATCCCCTGGTGGGCATGGAGCAGTTGTGTGGGCTGTTTGGATTAACACGATACGCCTGGTATGCGGCTACCAGGCGACAGCAAAAAGCGGGTTTTCAGGCTAGCCTGGTGTTGGCCGAAGTGATGCGGCTACGCCGACAGGTACCCGGCTTAGGAACCACTAAATTACATGAAATGATGCAGGCTTTCTTGGCTGTTCACCAGATCAAGTTAGGTCGTGACAAGCTACATAACCTATTAAAAATCAATGGTTTGCTGCTAGTCAAGAAACGAGCATACGTGCGTACGACTGATTCTGGACATGGCTTGAAGACGTATCCTAATCGGGTTAAAGATCTCAAACCAACGGCTGCCAATCAACTTTGGGTAAGTGATCTAAGCTACGTTCGAGCGGGTACTAGCTTCGCCTATGTATCAATTATTCTGGATGCTTACTCGCGCAAAATCGTGGGTTGGTCAGTGCACAAAACATTAGAAGCCAAGGGACCGCTGGCGGCTCTAGAGATGGCACTGGGTGATCGAGGACAGACCAGCAAATCGCTCATCCATCACTCAGATCGGGGCGTTCAGTACTGTTCAGGGGCTTATGTGGCCCGGCTTCGTCAGGCAGGCATTGTTATTAGTATGACCGAATCAGGTGACCCAAATGAAAATGCTTTAGCCGAACGGGTCTTTCGCACGTTGAAGTATGACTTTCGACTGCATGGCTTTGTCAACTTTGGCTTGGCCGAGACGACCGTTGGCCAGGCTATTCGGACTTATAATTCACTGCGTCCTCATGCGTCACTGAATTACCAAACTCCAAACCAAGCTCACCGGCAAGTTGGTCATCAGCGGTTAAAATGGTATCCTTACAAGCGAGTTCGGTTTGGAAATGTGCCACTGCAAATCGACAAGCCGTTTTGTTCCCCTTTGTAAACCTATTTCAGTAGCATACGCCCCTCGGAATCGTCCTACAATCGATCGATTTCGAGGGGCGTTTTTGTGTTGTACTATTTCTGGGTTACACTCGGCACTGCTGCAACTCTGCCGGTACGATCGTGTTGTTGGTCAGCTGCGCTTTGAGCGAGCCGACGATGTAGTTGACCCCGTTGACGTGGACTTTCTTCTTCAGGTCGGTGGGTGTCAGAGATACGATCTTGGTCAGGTTGAAGGTGTCGCCCCGAAGCGTTTCCAATCTGGTAAGCCTGCGTCGGTCAGGTTGTGATGCTACGAAACGGAGTGTGGGTAGCCGACAATTATCGACTACGGATGCAAAAAAATAGTCGACAACGTTCGCTGCCGACTATGTACACTTATTTGGTGATGGCCTAAAGCAGACCATATAACCAAACGCATAATCTGATAAGGAGATAGCAGTTGATAGCCGAGAGGATAAACAGCGTAATCCAGGTGAACGGACTGATCAGGTGAGCGTATCTTGACATTTTATCGTGTGTGTATGGTGATATGTGTTTACCGGATTGGACAAAATGGATGCCAGATAATTAATTTAATGTATTTTTTGTTAAAAAATATTAATACATAGTTACAAGAATGGTCATGGTAATGCCAGCCAATGAATCGGCTGACTCAACGCGCGATCACTGGTTGAGTTCAGTCGCAGAATTTCAGGCTGCCGGTAGACAGGAAATGCGTTGTAGTTTCGTTGTTTTGTAGCTTGCCCGGATCGAGTACGTATTTCCGGCGATGAGTTACCGACAGAATGAACAACGCGCCCAACCCCATCAACACCCAGAACCAGTTTTCTGAATTTGAGCGATTTCGTACGCTGGCCCGTGTCACGCACGACGCTGGGTGGGATTGGGAACTGACTACCGACCGGCTATGGTGGACCGAAGGGTTGAAAGTGCAGTTCGGCTACGACCCTGACGAGTGGCAGTCGGGGTCGGCCCTGTGGCTGGAGCGTATTCACCCCGACGACAGGCAGCGTGTGAGTGATAGTCTGGCCCTGACCATGACTGGCGAAAAGCCAAACTGGGCGAGTGAGTACCGATTTCTGAAGGCCGACGGAACGTACGCGTACGTACACGACCGGGGGCACGCGGTGGTGCAGGACGGGCAGGTCGTACGGATGGTAGGGGCCATGCAGGATGTTACTTCGCAGGTAATGATACTGGCCCGGCAGCAGCAGGCCGATCAGCTTAAGTTCGTGATCGATAGTGCCCTGACGGCGATGGCGCTGTATGCCATTGTCCGCGACCCGATTACGCACGAAGTCGTCGATCTGCGCTATGAACTGATTAATCACATGGCTGAGCGTATGACAGGCCGCACAGCCGACGTGCTGATCGGCAAAACCATGCGTACGGCGTTTCCGGGTATCGAGCAAACGGGAATATGGCATCGGTACAAGCAGCTGGCGCAGACGGGGGAGGCCATGCGGTATCATAATCACTACGTCGCCGACGGCTATGACCTCTGGTACGAGGTGCAGGGGGTACGCAACGGCGACTGGATCGTGCTGTCGTTTCTGGATATCACCGAGCTGAAAAATACGCAGCTCAAACTCGAAACGCTCAATCAGGATCTGATTCGTACCAACGAAAATCTCCAGCAGTTTGCCTACGTGGCCAGCCACGATTTGCAGGAGCCGCTGCGCAAAATCCAGTCGTTCGGTGATCTGCTCAAAAACAGCGGACTGCCTACCGAAGGGCCCGCCACCGACTATCTGACCCGGATGCAGGACGCAGCCCGGCGGATGTCGGTGCTGATAAAAGATTTGTTGACCTACTCCCGGCTGACCACCCAGCGCGACACCTTCCAGCCTGTTTCGCTCGACGCCGTATGGCAGGACACGCTCACCACGCTGGAGATGCTCATTGCGGAAACCAACGCCGTTGTGGAAACCGACCCACTGCCGGTGGTGCAGGGCGACCGGGTTCAACTAACGCAGCTCCTGCAAAACCTGGTAGCGAACGCGCTCAAATTCCGCCAGCCCGGCCGGCCTCCGCATGTGCAGATTCGGGTGCAACAACTCGCTGCCGCTGCATTGCCCGAATCCGTCCACCCCGTGAAGGCCGCAGCGCAGTATTATCGGCTCGATGTCACCGATAACGGCATTGGTTTTGCTCAGAAAGACGCGGGCCTTATTTTCAACGTATTTCAGCGATTGCACACCCGCAGTCAGTACGAAGGAACAGGTATCGGGCTGGCCATTGTCGACAAGGTTGTACGGAGTCATGGCGGTGCGATAACAGCGACGAGCGAACCCGGCAGCGGCACCACGTTCAGTGTGTTTCTACCGGCGGATACGTAGATTGCGGCCCCAAAAACAAAACGTGCGTTAAACCTGTCGCCTGTCTGGTTGTCTGAGGAACATAATAGCGCTCTTCGTTTGTCCTGGTTATGAAGCTGAATCTGCCGTTTTATTTGATTTTGATAATCTCCGCGCTTGGCCTGGTGGGCTATCTGGCCTGCCTGAGCGACTGGATTACCGATTACCGGGGGGGATACTACAAAACGCACCGGCTGGAAGCCTGGCTCGAATCCGGCTTTATCATACTATACACCTCCCTTGGCATCCGATTTGGTATGCGGAAAGTAAACATGCGGTTCTGAGCCCGCACAGGCAATCCCGGAGAATCGGATAGTCGTAAAAGCAGGCGTCAAATACGTATATTGCTGGAACGTTAGGGGAGGTATTCCCAAGCAAACAATCAATCCCGGACCTTCGGGGCCGTCTTTCGTGGTTTATTCGACATCTGACCTGATTACCTGTGATCAGGAGCCAATTCATATTCTAGGGCATATTCAGTCGCACGGCTATTTAGTGGCTGTCCGGCCCGACAATTACCAGATTATTCACACAAGTGCCAACATCGTGGAACTGGTCGGGCAATCGGCCGACGACCTGCTTGGTAAGTCTGTTGGGCAGCTACTGAGCAAGACGGCTCAACCGGCTGACAGGCTAACCAACCTGCTCGATCAGGGTAGAGCCAACCAATCCTGGGATACGATCAGCCCCTACCGAATTGAACTGAACGAACGGGTCTGGAACCTGATTCTGCACGAATACAATGGGCTGATTCTGCTGGAGTGGGAACCGGCCGGCGACGCATCAATGCTGCCGTACAATCAGCAACTGGTATCGCAGGCGCTAAACGAAGTGCAGGCCAGTCAGTCGCTGTCGGCGCTGCTGGAAAACACCGCCCGGCGCATCAAAGAAATCATCGGCTTCGACCGGGTTATGGTGTATCAGTTCGGGGCCGATTGGCACGGTGTCGTGGTGGCCGAAGTGAAAGAGCCGCACCTGGAGCCGTTTCTGGGGCTGCACTACCCCGCATCGGATATCCCCCGGCAGGCCCGCGAACTGTATAAGAAAAATCTGGTTCGGCTGATTGCCGACGTGCATAGTACGCCGTCGCCCATTCTGACCGTTGGTGACTGGCCGACCGATCAGCCCCTCGATATGACACAAGCCGGCCTGCGGGCCGTATCGCCGGTGCACATCGAGTACCTGAAAAATATGGGTGTAGCCGCGTCGATGAGTTTGTCGCTCATGTACCGGGGTGAACTTTGGGGGCTGATTTCCTGCCACCACGATACCCCCCGTTTCGTTGACTACACCGCGCGGCAAACGGCCAAATTCGTCAGTCAGTTGCTGTCGTCGGCCCTCGAATTTCGGCGGGGCGAAGAAAACCACCTGCAACGCGACCGTAGTCGCGAAGTGGGCCGGATACTGCACAACCAGCTTGTGCAGCACGATAACGTGACCAATGCCCTGACAATGCAGCCGACCACGCTACTTGATCTGGTGGAAGCTGGCGGGGCTGTGCTGCGCTTTGGGGGGAGATTCTGATGATGGGCAAAACGCCTTCCGAAAAAGAGGTTGTTGCTCTGACCGACTGGCTCAAAACGGTCGATAGCGACCCCGTGCTGCAAACCGCCAAGCTGATCGACCTGTATCCGCAGGCGATGGACTACACTAACGTGGCCAGCGGATTACTGGCCGTGACGCTGTCGCGCGAGCTGGACGAGTACGTGTTGTGGTTCCGGCCGGAACAGATACAGCAGGTAACGTGGGCGGGTAATCCCGAAAAACCAGTATCGGTTGACAATGACGGACAACGGCGCATCAGCCCCCGGCAGAGCTTTGCCGCCTGGGCCGAAATTGTTCGGGCAACGGCCGATTCATGGTCAGAAACCGATGTGACATCTGCCCTCAAGCTGCGGGAAGACATTTTGCAGGTCGTCAATAAGCAGGCAAACGAAGTTCGGCTGCTGAACAACCTGCTCAAAGAAGCCAACGACGAACTCGACGCGTTCAGCTACACCGTGTCGCACGATCTGCGCACTCCACTATCGTCAATTCGCTGCTATTCCGAGATCCTGATCGAAGAATACGGTACGGAGTTCGACGAAGACGCCCGCGGACTGCTCCAGAAAATAATTGATTCATCGGATCGGATGCGCGCCCTGATCCGGCACATCCTGTACTACTCCCGGATGGGTCGGCTGGAAATCAAACGGCAGTCGGTGGATATGAGCGATGTGCTGAAGCAGATACGGGAAGATGTGCTGCTCGACGAGCGTAGCCGTAAGCTGACGGTAACCATCGGCAAAGCCCCCGATATTCAGGGCGACCCGATGATGGTGCAGCAGGTGTTTCAAAACCTGATAACAAACGCGGCCAAATACACCCGCCTGGCCGAAGACGCGCAGATTCGGATCGACGGCAACGTCACGGATGAAGGAACCGTATACCGCGTGACCGACAACGGTATTGGTTTCGATATGAAACAGGCCGACCGGATGTTCGATCTGTTTAAACGACTGGAAAATGCCCGCTCTTTCGAAGGAACGGGCGTAGGGTTGGCGGTAGTCAAGCGCATTATCGACCGGCACGGCGGTAAAATATGGTTCGACTCCGTGCCTGGTACGGAAACTACGTTTTGGGTTTTGTTTCCAGATAATGCCGTAGCCACCAATGATTGACGTACTGTACATCGAAGACAACGCCAACGAAGCTGATGTGTTTGCCCGGTTGATGCGCAGAAAAATGCAGTCGATCGGCTTTAAAATTGCTGACAGTGGAAGCGAAACAATTCGCTATCTGTACGGCACTACCGAAACGGCTCCGACTATGCCCCGGCTGATCCTGATGGACATCAACCTCAACGGCATGAACGGCTTCGACATCATCAAGCACATCCGGGACGACGCCCGAACCCGCATGGTACCGATCATCGCGTTCAGCACATCCGACAGCCCTACCGACGTTCGCCGGGCGTATCAGCTGGGGGTCAACGCCTACCTCGTAAAACCCGGTGGTTATCAGTCGACGGGCGACCTGCTGGAGCGCACATTCGCGTTCTGGCTGGCCGATAATATCTGCGCTTTCTGACGAATCTGTGAACGAATTAGCTGCCTTACTCCGCACTCGTACCCGCCCGCTGCACGACGCCGTCGAGCAGTTGCTGTACACACCGGCCATGCAGGCGGGGTCGCTGACGGCCGGGCAGTACCGGCATTTGCTGCGTACGCACTATCTGTTTCACCGCGATCTGGAAGCCGCGATTGGTCGACATGCATCCCAGTTTGCCGGTTACGATCCTGACAGCCGTCGTAAGACACCTGCACTGCTGGCCGATTTTCACGCGCTGGGCGAAACGCCACCCACCACCGAGTCGGTGGGTATGCAGGACTGGCTACCCGGCGCACTCCTGGGTGCGGCCTACGTAAGCGAAGGGTCGATGCTGGGGGTGACGATGGTGGGGCCGATGCTCAGAAACAACCCCGCTCTGGCCGAACTTACCGATGCCATGCACTTTTACGCGGGCTATGGCACCGATACGGGGCGAAACTGGAAAGCGTTTGGTCAGCTGCTGGCGGATGTACCGGGCAACCGCTACGAGGCTGTCGTGGCTGGTGCCGAGGCTGCTTTCCGGCGGTATCAGCACTTGTTCGCTGAAACGAAACCACTATCCCCGGAAGAATAGGCCGGTCTGATGGGATCAGGCGGGTAGGTAGACCATAAAAGTACTGCCTTCGCCGGGGGTGCTTTTTACATCGATCATGCCGCCGTGACTTTCAGCCACGCGCTGGGCGACAGCCAGGCCAATACCGGTCCCTTCAAACGCTTTTCGTTCGTGGAGTCGCTGAAACAGCCGGAACAGTTTGGAACGGTATTTCTCGACATCAAAGCCGATTCCGTTGTCCGTCACCGATATAAGGTAGTACTGGCGCTGAGGCTGGATAGCAAGCGACATGGGCAGTTCGTGTCGCTGGAGCCGTTGGCTGGTGATAAGCACGCGGGGCGGCTGGCCGGGTGGCTGGAACTTCAACCCATTCGCAATAAGATTCTGGAACAACTGCCGCAGGCGCGACGAGTTTCCCGAAATAGTGGGTAACGGCTCTAGGTCAACGACGGCCCCTTTTTCCGTGATAAGCATGTCGAGGTCGGTCAGCACTTCGGTCAGGACCGTGTTCAGATCGATCGGAACGAAGGACGCTTTGTCGCTGGCGAGCCTGGAATAATTCATCAGGTCACGGATCATGTGCTGCATACGCTGGGCGGCCAGTTGAAGTCGTCTGCCCAGATCGCGCTCACCCTCCGATAAGCTGTCAGCTAATTGATTCTGAAGTAAATCGCTGAATACCTGTATTTTGCGAAGCGGTTCCTGCAAATCGTGCGAGGCAACCTGGGCAAACTGTGCCAGGTCCAGGTTCGACCGTTCGAGGTTAAGGATGGCTTCCTGAAGCGACTGATTTTGCTTTTCGGCCCGTTGCAGTACCTCCCGAACGGTCGAGCAGTTATGCAGCATCATAACGAGACTACCGGCCGTGGTGCGGCTGATCTGCACGGCATACCAACCCGCTGGCGTCTGGTTGTCGACCCATAGTTCATCCGAAAAGTCAACCCCCGTCTGGGCCACGTGGCGCAGGTGCGTCATTAGCTCAGGCTGGGCCATGTCGACTGGCGACGACTGGTACGGGCGTCCCGGCAACGGCTTGTCGGCGGTGCCCCCCCAAAGGGTTTCAAACGCCCGGTTGACGAACCGATACCCGAAGTTTATGGTGTCGGTAGACGCAGTAGGGTCGAGGAGGCACAGCGCGTCGGGTAGTGTGTTCAGCACGTCGACGGGTACCAGCCGGGGAATCATAAATGGTCCGGATATTGAATCGTCGACTGTCAGGCGAAGCTGCTGATCGGCTCGTTCGGCGCTGACCATGTAGGTTCGTTCGACACCCGTAAAATCTGTACTTGTCGCGGGAAAAGATACCGGATCGCCCGATTGGAAAGCCGTCAGACAATGGGCCAGCAGCTCGTTGAATTCAGCAGCCGGGAAGAAAGTACTGTATCGCCGGTTGATAAGCCGGGCGGGATGAACGCCAAAAAAATGACCCGCCAGCGGACTGACTGTTTCAAACCGAAGGTCGACTGGTGTACCCATCGGGTCATGCACGACGCTCAACACCGTAAGGCCGCGCTGCAAGCTGGAAACGACCAAATCTGATGGTAGCGAAACAGTACTAAAATTAGCCATGCACTAGGGTATAAGGTAAAACCGGCTCGCTCCGACTCAATAGACTGCTCAAAACTACCACGCCAATAGTTAACAACTAAGTTAAGTGTATAAACGTTTTTTATAATTCGGATTCGCCCCGACGTCGCCCGGCTGGTACCTTTGCGGGCGACCGTTGTCACCCGCCCGTACCGATCAGGCTAACTATGGAGTTGACCATTGTGATTCCCGTTTACAACAGTGAAAAAACCATTAGCCCGCTGGTTGAACGGCTGCACGATTGCCTGTCGGCGCTTCTCTTTGAGGTCATTCTCGTCAACGACGGCAGTGCCGACCAATCGGGGCTGGTCATCGATCAGCTGGCCGATCGGTACCCCACGGTGCGGGCTATCAGTCTGCGTCGAAATTTCGGGGAGTTCAACGCCGTATTGTGCGGACTGAGCTATGCGCGTGGGCAGTTTACGGCGATCATCGACGACGATTTTCAAAATCCTCCCGAAGCTATTTTAACCTTACTCGGTGCGGCACAGGCGGGTCAGTACGATGTCGTCTACAGCCGGTACGCGACGAAGCAGCACCATTGGTTCCGTAACCTGGGCAGTCAGCTGGTTAACGCCCTGACGACGGCGTCGCTGGGTAAGCCGCGCGATCTGTACCTGTCGAGTTTTAAGCTGATCCGGCGCGAGGTGGTGGCGGAAATTGTGCGCTATCAGGGGCCATACCCGTATATCGACGGGCTGATTTTCCGGGTTACGCGCCACGTGACGAGCGTTGAGGTGCCACACCTTGCTCGTTCCGAAGGCCAGTCGGGCTACACGGCCCGCAAGCTGATCGGGCTGTTTCTCAACGTGTTTATCGGGTATTCGCTCTGGCCCGTTCGCCTGTTTACCGGGCTGGGGCTGGGCATACTGCTGCTGGCTGGCCTGTCGGGGCTGGGGCTGCTCATCGCGGGGCTGGCCGGAGGGGCCGGTATTGCTGGCTGGCTGGTCGTGAGCTGGCTGATCGTGTTTGGTTTGGGTATACAGCTGGTGTTTCTGGGTGTGCTGGGCGAATACCTCGGTAAGCTGTTTATGAGTCAGAGTGGCCTGCCCGCTTTCGTTGTTCGATCGAATAAAGCAGGAAAAACGCTGCAACAGCTATGATTGGCCTGACGGACGAGTACGAGAAAATGTTTCAGGTCGAGCGAAAGCTGTGGTGGTACCGACAGCTGCACGAGCGGGTAGCGGATGTGCTAATCCGCCGGTTTGGCAACAGACGGGACATTCGTATTCTCGACGCGGGCTGCGGCACGGGCGGGCTGCTTAGTTACCTGCACGAACGGGGCTACACCAGCCTGACCGGCATCGACGGCTCGCCCGACGCGGTGGCGTTCTGCCACGAACGGAACCTGAATGTGTCGCTGATGAATCTGAACGACTTAGCCGGGCAGCCTGCGGCCAATCTGTACGATGCCGTCATCTGCAATGATGTGTTCTGCTACATAGCCCCCGCCGGTTTGCCTTCACTGCTGATTCAGCTCGCCCGTCGGCTGGAGCCGGGTGGGATGTTTATCAGCAACAATAACGCGTTCGACGTATTCCGGGGGCAGCACGATCTGGCCGTGGGTAGCGAACGCCGATTCGTGCGGGCCGATCTGGAACCGCTCTTTCCCGGTGCCGGGTTGCGGCTGGGTCAGTCGACCTACTGGAGTCTGGTGCTGTCGGTGCCTATCCTGCTGGTGCGGCTCTGGCAGCGGCTGCAACTGCGGTTGGGACGAACGCCCGACGCGGCCCAATCAGATGTGTACCTGCCAACTCACTGGGTCAACGAAACGCTATATCATGTTGCCCGTGTCGAAAACCGGCTGTTGCCCCGAACCCCCTTCGGCAGTTCCTTGTTCCTGACGGGAGAGCGGATTACCGGGTAATAGTACCTCGTTGTCGCCTGATATGCGTCGGCAGACCGGTTCAGGCTGGCAAAGTACCGGACTATCGAACACCAAATCCCGAAAAACTGAATACTGATTTTATGTTTACTGGTATTGTAGAAACCACCGGCACTGTGTCGGGTATTGAAGCAGAAGGAACCAACCTGACCTTTCGGATCGAGTCGACGATCAGCCCCGAACTAACAATCGATCAGAGTGTTAGCCATAACGGTGTTTGCCTGACGGTGACGAGCGTGGCCGATGGTAGCTATACCGTAACGGCGGTCGATGAAACGCTGAAAAAAACGAGCCTGGGCCTGCTGAAACCCGGCGATCTGGTGAATCTGGAGCGTTGTATGCCCGCCAATGGCCGCTTCGATGGGCACATCGTGCAGGGGCACGTCGATCAGACGGGCGTGTGTACCAACGTGCAGGATATGAACGGAAGCTGGCTGTTCGATTTTCAGTACGACCCCGCCGTAGCCGATAACGTAACGGTCGAGAAAGGGTCGATCTGCATCAACGGCGTCAGCCTGACGGTTTTTAATTCGCAGCCCGATGGTTTTCGGGTCACGATCATCCCGTACACCTACGAGCATACCAGTTTCAAGACCCTGAAAGTGGGCGATACGATCAACCTTGAATTCGACATCGTGGGCAAGTACATCAAAAAAATGCTGGCCGGGTATCGCTGAGCGCGTTGGTTTGTCGTTAGTTTTGAGACACACTACCCCGGCCCACCGGCCGGGATTCACGCACTGGCAACCTGAATGGCTAAAATCAGTACCCGCTCATTCTTCGATCTTCTGCTCCAGACCGGCATTATCGCGGCCGTGATCGCGGTGCTGTTTCTGGGCTTTTTCTTTGTTTACCTGCCCTACACCACCAACCACGGCCAGACCATCACCGTACCCGACGTGTCCAAGCTCAGCGTCGACGAGATGCGGAACATTCTGGACGACCGGAACCTGCGCTATGAAGTAACCGACTGCACGTTTGTGGCCGGAGCGCAGCCGCTGACCATAATTGAGCAGTACCCCCGTGCCAACGCCAAAGTAAAGGAAGACCGCAAAATCTACCTGAAAGTCACCAAGCGCGTGGCACCGATGGTCGCGATGCCTTCGCTGGTTGATATGATTGACCGGAGCGCCGTTCGGATGCTGGAATCGATGGGGCTACAGGAGGGCGACCGCACCTACGTGCCCGATGTGGCGAAGAACTCGGTACTGCGTCAGTTGTACAATGGCAAGGAAATCGCGGCCGGAACGCCCATTCCGAAAGGCTCCAGAATCGATCTGGAGATTGGCGACGGGCTGGGTAATACGATGTTCGACATTCCAAACGTTGTAGGGCTACCGCTCGATGAGGCTGAAGCCGCCATTCGGGGGTCAAACCTGAAAATCGGCACGAAAATTTCTGTTGATGATCCGGAGAAGGAAGTCGGAACGGTGGTGCGCCAGCGGCCCGAAGCCCGGCCGGGCGAACGAATCCGCGTCGGCGAAACAATGGACCTGTGGGTGGTAGGTCCCATTGAATCCAACCCGTAGCCCTGTCGCCGACCCCGCCCGGTCGCTTTTGTTCCATGAACTGTTCGTTACCTGTATCCGTGCCGAACTGGCTGCGCGCCGGGCTGCTGATTCTGCTGGTCGGGCTTGCCGCTTCGACCGGCCGGGCGCAGACACCCCTGCAACTGCCGTTTTTTGAGGATTTTTCGACCGCAGCGGGCTACCCCGGCCTCGACCGGCCCAGCCAGGATCGCTGGCAGTCGGGTAGCGGGGTGTATATCAACAACACGATGGCCGTTAACCACCCCACGGTGGGCGTGGCCTCGTTCGACGGGCTGAATGCCAACGGCAGGCCGTACGTGCAGAACAATCAGCTGGCGCAGGGCTATACCGATACGCTGGCATCGCGGTCGATTAACCTGAGTGGGCTGGCTGTGTCTGATTCCGTTTACCTTAGTTTTTACTGGCAAAGTCGCGGGCTGGGCGAAGCACCCGATCCCGGCGATTCGCTGACAGTGCAGTTTCTCAACAGCAGCGGTACCTGGCAGACCGTCTGGCGGGTGGAAGGCGGAGCCCCCAGCAACAACTTCACACAGACGTTTATTCCCATTCGTAGCGCCGTCTACATGCACAACGCCTTCGCGTTCCGGTTTCGCTCATACGGTCGTGAATCCGGGCCTTTCGATACCTGGAACATTGATTACATCTACCTGAATAAAAGTCGTACCGTTGGCGATCGATTCGTGCGCGACGTGGCCGTCCGTCAAGCGCTGACGCCGTTTTTACGCCGGTACACGGCAATGCCGTTGTCGCAGTATGTGGTAAACCCAACTGCCGAAACTGCCGACTCCGTTCGCACCGACATCAACAACCTGTTCAACAACTTCAACTTCACCACTTTCCGCTTTACCGTGCGCGATGAGGTATCCGGGCAGTTGGTACAGGATTCGCCACAAACCAATTCGGTGTTGATTCCGTCGCTGAGTTCGCAGAGGAAAGCGGCAAGGCCACTGCCTGTCACGAGCTTCGGTACATCGACGTCGGCCGTGCTGCGCTACACCGTTAACCTGCTGACAACCGACGATCAGAACCCGTCGATTCCGGGCGTCAACCTGCGGCAAAACGATACGCTGTCGGCCCGCGCCGCCCTGGCCGATTACTACGCCTACGACGACGGCACCTGGGAGTACGGCGCGCAGGTGGGGCCGCGCGAACGCTGGGCGGTGCGGTTTGTGGTCAACAAAGCTGATGTGCTGGCAGGCTTCCGGGCCTGTATCGTGCCGTTCCGTACCAACCAGTCCGGGCAGTCGTTTTCGATGTTTGTGTACAGCAACGCCAACGGCCGACCCGGCACGGCTATCTACCAGCAGTCATTTTCGACCCAGTACCCCAGTACGCGTAACGGGTTTGTTGATTTCACGTTCACGAAGGGGGTGGCGGTCAGCGACACGTTTTACCTGGGGTATCAGCAAACGACCAGCAGCGACACGACCATTTTCCGGCTGGGCTTCGACAAAAACAGTCCGTTCGGTAATCAGCTGTTCTACAACGGCGGGGCGACCTGGGAGCAGAACCTGAGTTCGTCGGCGCTGTCGCTCAACGGTGCCTTTATGATTCGGCCCGTCATGGGTGGCAAGGTCGATACGACGCCCACCGCTGCCGAACCCGAACAGCTCGAAACGCTGGCCGTTTACCCCAACCCAACGTCGGGGCAGATTCGCTGGGATAACCCCCGGATCAATCAGATCGATGTAATCAGCAGCAGTGGCCGGCTCATACAGCGGATCGAACCCGGTCGGGGTCAGCAATCCGCCGACCTGAGTCAGCTGCCCGACGGGCTGTACCTGCTGCGGCTGATGAGTGCGCAGCAGACGGTCACGCAGAAGGTGCTTATCCAGCACTAGCGGCAACCAGCGACGTATATATATGGTACTATGTTCACTGAAACTGCGGTTAACCGGTCACGAATCTGCACCGGCTATGACCAATAGCGGTTATCTTTGTTATGTCCAGCTGACCGCTGCTCTGTACGGGCTGCTTCTGCGTGTATGAATGTCGAACATCAAGTGAATTCGGAACTGGGCCACCTCTTCCAGCATATTATCAACGATAGCCAGACCGGGATTTGCGTGCTCGACGCCGTGCGGGACGCGGCTGGTACTGTTCTCGATTTTCGGTTTTCTCTCATCAACCCCGCCGGGACCGATATACTCGGGCATCACCCTGAAAAGCTGATCGGCAAGAGTTTAATCGAGTCCTTCTCGCAAGTCGAGAAAAGTGGATTTCTGGATTTGTATCGGGGGGTGCTCGACAGCGGCAAGTCGGCGCGGTTGCTGGAGGTACCGTATTTCGCCGATGGTGTCGAGGGGTGGTTCGATATCAACGTGACGAAGTACCAGGATTCGGTTATCGTGACGTTCGTTGATATGTCGACGCTGAAGCGAATTCAGATTGCCGAGAAAAAGCAGGCGGCTTTCTTCAATCAGCTACTGCAAACGTCGCCGAGTGGCGTTGTTGCCTACGAAGCGGTGCGGGCGAGAGGGGCCGATGGCGAATCGACTGTAATCACCGACTTCAGGGCCATCTTCTTCAACGCAACCTACGAACGGATGTTCGGCGAAAGCGCATCGACGATCTACAGCCGAAGCTTTCGGGAACGCTTCGACCATGAATCCGACGCCGAGCTGTTTCCGTTCTACGCCGACATTGTCACGACTGGCCATTCGTTTCAGCACGAGCGGTACTACAAGCGGCAGCAGAAATGGTTACAGCTGTCGGGCGAAAAGCTGTTTGATGGTTTTCTGTTGATTATCAATGATATAACGGCGCAGAAAGAAGCGGAGCTGGCGCAGCAGAAATTAACCGAAGCCCTGCAACTGGCCAATCAGGAACTGATTCGATCGAACGTGAACCTGCAACAGTTTGCGTACATCGCCAGTCATGATTTGCAGGAGCCGCTGCGCAAGATTCAGTCGTTCGGCAACCTGCTTCAACTGCGTTACAGCGACTCGTTGGGTAATGAGCGGGACTATATCGATCGGATGCAGACGGCTGCTGTTCGGATGTCGACGCTGATTCGGGATCTGCTTAGTTATTCCCGCATCTCAACGCGCCGGGATAAAAGCCAGTCGGTAGCCCTCAATACTGTGGTAGATGAGGTATTGAGCGATTTACAGATAAGTATTGCCGAAGCGAAAGCCGATATTCAGGTCGACCCGCTCCCGACGGTGATTGGCGACGCTACGCAGCTGGGGCAGTTGTTCCAGAACCTGATTGGCAATGCCCTAAAATTTCGCCGGGCCGACACTGTATCGCAGATCACGATCAGCTACCGGCGTGTACTGGCCCACGAGCTGCCCGGTACGATCAAGCCCGTTCAGGCAGCCGGGGCCTATCACTGCATCGACCTGACCGACAACGGAATTGGGTTCGATGAGAAGTATCTCGACCGAATTTTTCAGGTCTTTCAGCGGCTGCACGGTAAAAGCGAGTTTGCCGGTACTGGTATTGGTCTGGCCATTTGCGAGAAGGTAGCCGTCAACCACGGCGGAGCAATCACCGCCAGCAGTCGGCCCGGCGTTGGCACTACCTTCAGCGTTTACCTGCCCGATTAGTGGCCGGTGCCGTCGCGCCGGTGCCGAAATGCGCTACCTTCGTTCGATAGAGACAATATGGCGCATTGGCACCTTGCCGGTGGCGGCTGTGTTACACCCCTGACTTACTCAAATCACCAAAACAATGGATATCACCGTACAGGAGTTAAAGGAGCGACTCGACAAAGGCGAACAACTAAACCTGATCGATGTGCGCGAACCGAACGAATACGAAGCCGACAATATCGGCGCTAAACTGATTCCGCTGGGCGATCTGCCCTACGAACTGGACCAGCTCGACGGCTTGCAGGACGAAGAAGTGATCGTACACTGTCGGTCGGGTGCCCGCAGCGCACGGGCGCAGCAGCTACTCGAAGAAAACGGGTTTACCAACGTCCGGAACGTAACCGGCGGTATGCTGGCCTACCGGGCTCAGTAGATTTTTGGGTAGCGTAAAGAGGATAGCTGTGAGCAGAACGGTTGGTTTGTGCCAGCGTCTTCCTTCTCATAGCTATCCTCTTTCTTCGACCAAAGCCCGAATCCCGGCTTCATCGTCGGGGGCGAACCACTGGTAGTCGGCCTGATTGTGAAACCAGGTCAGCTGCCGTTTGGCGTAGCGACGGGAATTTCGCTTCAGCAACCGAACCATCTCATCGTACCCGTACACCCCGTCGAGGTACGGAAAAATCTCCTGATAGCCAACCGTTTGCAGGGCGGGCAGGTGCCGGTAATCGTACAGGCTACGCGCTTCGTCGAGCAGACCGTTGGCCAGCATCTGATCCATCCGGGTGTCGATTCGGGTGTAGAGGTCCGGGCGGGGGCGGTCAAGGGCGACGAGGACCGTGCTAAACGGCCGCTCGGCGGGTTTATCCTGCCGAAACGACGAATACGGCAGGCCCGTGCTCAGGCACACCTCCAGCGCCCGCGTTACCCGCACCGGATTTTGCAGATCGGCGGTCTGGGCGTAAACCGGGTCGAGCTGGCGAAGTTGCTCTTGCAATGGCGCTAACCCTTCCTGCTGCCAGCGCAGCCGCAGCGTTTCCCGCAAATCGGGGTCAACGGGGGGCATATCGTCCAGTCCAAAACAGACCGCGTTGATGTACAGCCCCGTTCCGCCCGACAGAATCACGACCCGGTGGCGGGCAAACAGATCGTTCAGCGTGCTGAGGCATTCGCGCTCGTAGCGCCCCGCCGTAACCGGATCGGTAATGCTGTGTGAATCGACAAAATGGTGCGGCACACCGTCCATTTCGGCGGACGTCGGTTTGGCGGTTCCGATCGATAATTCCCGGTACAACTGCCGCGAATCGGCGGAAACGACTTCCGTACGAAGTTGCTGCGCCAGTCGGACGCAGAGTGCCGTCTTGCCAACGGCCGTCGGCCCGGCTACCACCAGCAAAGTAGGCGCGTCTGATAAAGGCATCCGCAAAAATAGCCCTGATTTGGGCGAATGATGCCACCGGTACGCGCGGTTGTCAGCTTAAGCGGTAAAACTCCGCACGTATAGTCCTTGTTAAGTAGCCTACCATCCGATCCTACTACCCAATGAATGTTTGGCTACTATACCTGCTGCTGAGTCTGCCCATGACGACCAGCCAGCAGCCTACACCACCCCGCTTTCAGAAAATTCTCCGCTTCAACGTGTACACGTTTGTCGTTAAATCCGAAATGAGTGATTCGGGATCGACGGCGACCGTAGCGGCTTATCGGGGTGGGTTGCTGCTGACCCGGCTGGTGCAGCCCGTTGGGGGTGCCCTGCTTGGGGCCGACGTTGGCGATCTGGACGAAAACCGGTTGCCCGAGTTATACCTGTACGCGGCTGGCCAGACCGATACCACCTACGGGCGGGTCTACGGCTGGCAATTTTTACCCGAACGACTGGCAACCATTTCGCTGACCATCCCATCGGCCCCGGCACCCGCGTTTCGGGGGAATGATCGGTTTACGCTGACGAAAAATTCGCTGTGTCATCTCGTGCCGATCTACAAAGGCGGGCAACAGACCAATATGGCGCAGCGGGTGTGCTATCGGCTGCGCCCGCTACGCGAGAATTATCAGTTACTGGCTGATTAAAACGAAGTCGGGGTGCCGGAACGTTGGTTACGTTCCGGCACCCCGACTTCGTTTCTGCGGGTAAAAGCAATACCGCTAGAACAGTTTCAGCCCCAGCGAGAGCGATGCAATACCGAGGTAGCCTTTGATGTCCTTGTTTTTGTAGATACCACCCACCGGCACGGCATAGCGGGCGTCGATGTCGAGAATGCGGCCCAGCGTATAGCCCACGCCAACCTCAGCCGCGTAGGTAAACGGCTTCACCTCCAGCGCGACCTGCGTAGGGTCGTTGCGATTGGGGTTTTTCAAATCGGTGGTTGTCTGCGGAAAGCTCAGGCTGTTGGTGCCGATGGTTGCCAGGTTGTTGCGGGTTGCGCTTGCTTTCGTGGTGAAGAGCAGGGTGGGACCCACAAATACCCGGAAACGGTCGTCGGCAAACTTCTTCCCGAACAGAATCGGTACGTTGACCGACTCCAGTATCGACTCCGAGGTGATGGCGATGGCCGTTGGGGTAGCGGCCGGAATCTGTGACGGCAGCGACGTTCCGGCGATGCCGAACGCCAGTGCTGCCGGAATGGTTATGTCGGCTTTCTGGTACAGCTTGTAGTTGTTGTACGTGGCTTCGACCTGCACGTAAAACGAACTGAAGTTTTTGCGTCCCCACACCCCAAACGAATAGCCCGTGCCGGTACCGTTGCCTTTATTCTCCAGCTGCGGAATGGTAGCGAGCGACGATATTGAGATGGGTGGAATGGTGGTATGGCCGTTTGTGAACGTGCCCGCCCCTTTAATACCGCCTTCAAACGACGTTTGTGCGAGTGCTGCCGAGCCGATCAGTAAGGCAAGTGCAGTCAGTTGTAATTGCTTCATAAGCAGAGTATAAAAGTTGTGTAGTTAGTAGCAGAAACGTCGAAAGTAGGCCAATTGTGGCGAACGGCCTTATTTTTTCGGGAAAAAATCCAGTTTGCCGTTGACTCAAAAGTTAAACATTCAGGAAATCAGTCTGTTGTTTATCGGGTGGTAGTTGTCGTACTTACCGCCGTTTTTTCACTGTTTCACTAAACCAGGTAAACACAATGGGTTTGTTGTCATTTTTCAAGGGAGTAGGAGAGAAGATTTTTGACCACAAAGATGCCCCTGCCGATCCGGTGCAGGCTGAGAAAGCCGAGCCCATAAAAGCACAGGCGCTGCTCGATCACGTCAAGAAGCTGGGTCTGGCCTACAAAACCCTGACGGTGAAGACCAAAGGCGACACGGTAACGCTGACCGGTTCGGTTAAGGCGCAGGAAGACGCCGAGAAAATTGCACTGGCCGTTGGTAACGTTGAAGGCGTAACGTCGGTCGATAACCAGCTGACGGTTGATGAGCCAGCTCCGGAGGGCAAGTTCTACACGGTGAAATCAGGTGACTCACTGTCGAAGATTGCTAAGGAAGTATACGGCGACCCGATGAAGTACGGCGTGATTTTCGAAGCCAACAAGCCGATGCTGTCGGACCCCGACAAGATTTACCCCGATCAGGTGCTGCGCATCCCGCAGTTATAACAAAACAGGGTCAATTTGAGTAAGTAGGGTGTAAATGGAGTGGTGGGCAGTAGCACACACGCTTCGTTTACACCCTACATCCGTTTTAAATCGATCCAGTTTCACCCTATTTAGTTGCTGTAGTCATGGCCGTTCACCTCGTCTCCTATCTAAAAGAACAGTTTACCCCCGGCGTTATCGATCAGCTAAGCACTGAACTAAGCGAGAAGCCCGCCAGTGTCGTCAAAATCGTGCAGGGCGTCATCCCGACGTTGCTGGGTGGCCTGACAAGACGTGTGCAGGAATCGGGTGGGGCAGGCAGCATCTTCTCGTTTCTGGGAAAAGGCGACTATGGCAAAACGCCGTTCGATGTCGGGCAGGTGACGGATACGCACCAGGAAACCATCGAAACGGCCACCGCCGGGCGCGACTTTCTGGAGCACGTATTCGGCGACAAGCTGGGCCGCACTACCGAACTGATCGGTACGTTTGGCGGGGCCAAGCCCGAGTCGGTACGGGTTGTGATGAGCTTGGCGGCATCGGTACTGATGGGCGTACTGGGGCGGCAGGAGCAGGAGAAAGGGCTGACGGCGCACAGCCTGAAAACGTTGCTCGAAGGGCAGGCTACCAACTTCCGCACGGCACTGCCCGGCGGTCTGGACAGTGTGGGTAGCCTACTTGGGTTCAATGAACTCGAAACCCCGGTGGGGCCGCCAACGATTGTGCAGGGTGCCGATAATTTCAGCGGTACGGTGGTCAGCCCCAACATCCCCAAAAGCACCGACGGCGACCGGCAACGCGAAAACGTACGCTGGCTGCGCTGGGCTGCTGTGCTGATGGGCATACTGGTGGTGGCCCTGATCGTGCAGAAGTGCGGTGAAAACGAAAACAGCGTCGACGGCGTCAGCACCGACAGTACGGCGCGGGTTGAGTCGAACGCCGTTGAAGATACGTCGAGAGCGACCAAAAACAGCGTGATCGAGTCGCACGGGCAGGTAGCCGATTCAACAGCCCCCGGTGCGCTGGGCATCCGCGACGACAAGCCAACGACGGGCGGTACAGACGTAATTACGCAGATTGAACTGCCCGGCGGGCGCAAGCTAAGCCTGGGTGAGCAATCGTTCAACGGGCGGCTGGCCCGCTTTCTGGGGAGCAAACCCAAGAATCCGGAGCGGACGTTTACGTTTGAAAACCTGACGTTTGAAACGGGGTCGGCACAGATCACGGCGGAGTCGCGGCAGAACGTCAACGACCTGATCGACATCATGAAAGCCTACCCAAATCTGCAAATCCGGGTCGAAGGGCACACCGACAACACAGGTAATGCCGATACGAACCTCGAACTCTCCCGCGACCGGGCGGCCTCAGTCCGTACGGCACTGACATCGGCGGGTATTGCGGCTAATCGCGTCGCAACGCAGGGGTACGGTGCCGCACATCCGCTGGCTACCAACGACAACGCCGAAGGCCGTCAGCGCAACCGTCGTATCGACATCGCGGTAACAAAGATTTAAGCAAACAAGAATACAGGCGGGACGGATGGGGTTGGCAGATTGCCAAAATCCTGTTCGTCCCGCAATTCTGTCCGACATAGTCTGTGCGTATATTGCGGGCTGTTTTTGTACCTGCTTTTTACGTACCCTCTTATGTTTGCTGATGCCGTCGAGCGCATTAAAACGTTTACCCGCCCCATCCATTCAATCGCCCGGTTTTACGGCCACGCCCCCATTGTTCCGGGGAGTGCCACGCTGTTTTTTGTCAATGAACTGGGCGACGCAATAACCTGCCGACACGTCGCCAACAACATTGTCCGGTCGGATAAGATCAACGCCAATTACCGTAGCTATCGGGGTAAGGAAGGCGAGTTCCAGAATCACCCCGACCGGGCCCGGCTTCAGCGCGAACTACAGCAGAAACTTGGTATCAAAGACGACACGATCAAGCAGTTATATCATCAGTATATCCGCTGTGTCGAAGGTGATGTAACGCCCGAGATCGTGCTGCACGCCAACGAACACATTGACTTGGCGCTCATTCGCTTTCGGAACTTCACCCGGCCGCTGTATTCTTCATACGCTACATTCCTGAAAGACAGCAGCCGGATCAAGCCCGGCCGTACGCTCTGCCGGTTGGGCTACCCGTTTCCGGGCTTCACCAACTACGGCTACGACAACTACCGCGACACAGCTTACTGGACCGACGAACAAACCCGGTACATGTCGTTTCCGCTGGACGGCATGATTACCCGGTTGATGCAGAACAAAAGCAGCAGCCCCGAAATCGAATTAAGTACACCCGGTCTGGTAGGGCAGAGTGGTGGGCCGCTCTTCGATACCAACGGTCTGATATATGGTCTGCAATCGGCCACCGATCAGCTGCACCTGGGGCTCGATATTGAGGACAAGGAATTTCTGGTCAACAACCGCCGGAAGAAAGTGTCGAACTACGCCTTCCTGCAAGTTGGTATCTGCGTGCATGTCGACGCAATCAAAGATTTTCTACGCACCAACAGCGTGAAGTTCTACGAAGCCTGACCGTGTCTCGGTAGCCAGTATATTTGCCCGATAACCGCCTGCCTGACTAATGACCAGTTTACCCGTTGCCCACATCGATACCCTGACGGCCGATGCGCTGACACTGCTGAAACAACTGATTGCCACGCCTTCGTTTAGCCGGGAGGAAAACCACACGGCCGACCTGATTATTGCTTTTCTGGAAGAACGTGGCGTACCAACCCAACGGCTGAAAAACAACATATGGGCCATCAATCAGCAGTTCGACCCCGCCAAACCAACCGTACTGCTCAATTCGCACCACGACACGGTGAAGCCCAACAAGTCGTGGACGCTCGACCCCTTCGCTCCGCTGGAGCAGGACGGTAAGCTGTTCGGACTGGGTAGCAACGATGCGGGGGGCTGTCTTGTATCGCTGATTGTCACGTTTCTGCATTTTTACGACCGCACCGACCTGTCGTACAACATACTTCTGATTGCCAGCGCCGAAGAGGAAATATCGGGCCGGGACGGGCTGGAGTTGGTACTGCCGCAGATGCCGCCCATCAGTTTTGCCATTGTGGGCGAGCCGACCGAAATGCAGCTGGCGATTGCCGAAAAAGGCTTGCTGGTGCTCGACTGCACAGCCCACGGCGTCAGCGGACACGCGGCCCGCGATGAGGGCGACAATGCCATTTATCACGCTTTGCGGGACATCGACTGGGTTAGAACGTATCAGTTTCCGAAGGTGTCGCCCATGCTGGGGCCGGTGAAAATGTCGGTAACGATTATTCAGGCCGGTACGCAGCACAATGTCGTGCCCGACGCCTGCACGTTCACCATCGACGTGCGCGTGACGGATCAGTACACGCTACAGGAAATTATCGACGTGATTCAGGCCAACCTCCGGTCTGACGTACAGGCCCGCTCGATTCGGCTCACCCCGTCGAGCATACCAGACGATCACCCGATTGTGCGGGCTGGCCTGGCGCTGGGGCGGCATACCTACGGGTCGCCCACGACCTCCGATCAAGCGGTGCTGAGTTGCCCCTCGCTCAAATGCGGTCCCGGCCATTCGAGCCGGTCGCACTCGGCCGATGAGTTTTTGTATCTCCACGAGCTGGGCGACGGCATCCGTGGCTATATCCAGATGCTCGAACAGGTGGTAATCTGAGGGCGCTGATCGTGAGAAACGGGCGGGGCAGTCCTTTTGGGTAAAACCCACTGTCTATGCTTTGCCGATTACCCCGCCCGTTTCTGTTCTCCCTATCGCTTCTGGTAACTACCGCACTGGCGCAGACGACCCCCACGCCTGAAACACCGTGGTCGGTGCGGATGGCCGATGCCGTTCTGAAAAAATACCCCGACTCGATTGCCGTCAAAGAAAACCGGCCTGCCAGTTGGGACTACGAACAGGGGCTGGTGCTGAACGCTATCGAGCGCGTCTGGGAACGCACCGGCGACGGCCACTATTACGACTACATCCTGCGCGACATCGACCGGTATGTGGGTAAAACCGGGCCGATACGTACGTACCGGATGGACGAATTCAACCTCGATAACATCACAACGGGGCGGGTGCTGCTGATGCTGGCGCAACAGACGCAGCCGGGCCGCGAAAACTACAAACGGGCCGCCGACACGCTCCGGGCGCAACTGACGCGACAACCCCGCACGAAGGAAGGGGGCTTCTGGCACAAGCAGCGCTACCCCAATCAGATGTGGCTCGACGGCCTGTTTATGGCCGAACCGTTCTACGCCGAATACACGGCCCTTTACGACCGGTCGCCCGACTCCGCCACGCGCCATTTCGACGATATCGCCCATCAGTTTGCCCTGATTGAACAGCACCTGATCGACCCGAAGACCGGCCTACTGTACCACGGCTACGACGAAAGCCGGGCGCAGAAATGGGCCAATGCCAAAACCGGTACGTCGCCTAATTTCTGGGGTCGTTCGATTGGCTGGTACGCCATGGCGCTGGTCGACGTGCTCGATTACTTCCCGGAAAATCACCCCCGCCGGGCCGATCTGCTGACTTATTTCCAGCGTCTGATGCCCGTTCTGGCGCGGTATCAGGACCCCAAAACCGGTGCCTGGTACCAGATCGTCGATCAGGGGAGTCGGAAAGGAAACTACGTGGAGGCATCGGCTTCGTGCATGTTTGTCTACGCGCTGGCGAAGGGTGTTCGGCTGGGGTATCTGCCAGCGTCTATGCTGTCAGTTGCGAAGAAAGGCTATCAGGGTATTCTGAAAACGTTCGTCAAGACCGACCCGGCGAGTCAGCAGCCGGTGCTGAACGGTACCGTCAGCGTGGGTGGGCTGGGCGGCAGTCCTTACCGCGACGGCAGCTATGCCTATTACCTGAGCGAACCGATCCGCGTCAACGACCTGAAAGGCGTGGGGCCGTTTATCATGGCGAGTGTCGAGCTGGAGATAGCCGACGAATATCCGCTGGGCAAGGGAAAAACAGTGGCCGTCGACACCTATTTCAACAACGAAACCCGCAAAGGCGATAACGGTCCGGAACCGTTTCACTACCTCTGGAACGACCGGATGCACTCGGGCTTCTGGCTGTGGGGAAAGACCTTCCGCGAACTTGGTGCTACGACCGTTACGCAGCCGCAAGCGCCTACTGCACAAACGCTTAAGGGTAAAGATGTATACATCATCGTTGACCCCGACACGCCGAAGGAAACCCCCAAGCCCAACTACGTACAGGCTGCTGATGTCGATGCGCTCGACGCGTGGGTACGGGCCGGTGGGGTGCTGGTGCTGATGGCCAATGACTCGGCCAACGCTGAACTGCCCCGCTTCAATCAGCTCGCCAACCGGTTTGGCATACAGTTCGGCTACGAGCAGGTCAACCCCGTTCAGGGCACACGCTGGTCGGACGGTAAACTAACGATTCCGGCCAACGACCCGATCTTCCCCCACGTCTCGACGATCTACGTCAAAGAACTTTCCCCGCTCACACTGACTGCCCCCGCCAAACCGGCGCTTCTAAAAGGCAACACGATAATCATGGCGACGGCCAAAGTGGGTAGGGGCACCGTATTTGCCATCGGCGATCCGTGGCTGTACAACGAATACACCGACGGCCGACGCATCCCGATTGAATACCAGAACTTTCAGGCGGGTAAAGATTTGGCTGTCTGGTTGTTAAAGCAGGCGAAATAGGCTGTACAGTATATTTGAATATGTATGATTTTTCATGCTCACGCATAATTTTGTTAGATGAATCGTCCAAGCAGTGGCTTGTGCGTGCGCCGTTTTCCGGACGACAGGTTGCTTGCTGATGGAGTCGTCCGGCTGTGCATTGGGGTCGTTCGGTTTACAAACCGAACGACGGGATAAGTTGATTTTAAGGCTTGAAAGTCCGGCTTCCGGCAGACAAAGGGTATCCTCTTATTATGTATGCGGTTACGCGTGGGTTAACTCCGGCTTACATATGGTACGCCACCATTATCAGACATTCAATAACAAATTACGAACATAATCTAAAATATAGGCTAATTGCCCATCCATCATGACAATCAAAAGGGTTGATTACATTATTAAAAGTTCTGAGATGTTTGAGCTTGCTAAAGAGTACGGCGAGGTCTTAATTGACAGTACTTTAGAAGATGGCCATCTAAAAGAAATTCCTATAATTTCCACAATTGTCTCATTTTTCAGCTTCGGAAACAGTATAAACGAAAATTTATTTAAAAAGAAACTGGTGAAACTACTGACGGAATTTGCTCAGGTTTCACCTGCACAAAGAACAAAAATGTTTGAGAAAATAAACAATTCAGGTAAGTATGAAAACTCTGTAGGAGAAACTCTAATCGAACTTGTTGAAAAAATTAACAGTGAAAAAAAGCCCTCAATAATCGGCAAATTATTCAAGAGCTTTCTTGAAGAGAAGATTTCTTATGAAGACTTCTTAAAACTGTCACATATTGTTGAGCGGTGCTACGTAGGCGACTTGGCTATTTTACCATCAAACGTCAAAGGTGGAAAAGTGTACGGAGGATTCTCAGATGAGTTAGTTTCTTTGGGTGTATATAACACAGATTATGCTGCTGCTTTTAATGAAGCTCTAAACGACATGGAGAAGCAGGAGACACATACTGAGTTAACTGAAATAGGGAATCTACTTCTTAAATATGGACTATCTCAATTATAAGACTTACCCTGTGTGGGTAGCCTGTCGGGCGACAGGAGGCAGGCCGCAAAAGACCACCGAGTAAGGGAGTAAAGGTCGTAGTTGCATCCGTTCAGGTGGCTTCTCGCCCACCATTAACCCCCGTGGGTGTTGGGTGGAATGGTAATGCAGTTACTAGTGTGCCAGCATAGACATAACGCACTTGACTGACAAGTATGCTTCTACATTTACAGGTCAGGCGTTGGTTGTCCCTCAACCGTCCTTGTAAAGATAGAGTTGATAAACGGGATCGGTTTCGGCCGACAGCGACTACTATTTTTTTGCGTTTTTGCTCGGTGGTTTGCCGTGTTTGTATTCAGTTTTCAAGCCGTGATTTGTAATTAATCGTCGACCTTTAACTTTCATTTCAATGAACACCGTACAACTCTTAATCAACAGTAAACGTGTAGATGCTTCAAACGGAAACACATTCGATCGTATTAATCCGTTATCGGGTGAGGTGGCAACAACCGCGTCGGCAGCTACAAAAGAAGATGCTGTTGCTGCTGTCGAAGCGGCCGCAAAGGCTTTTCCAGCATGGTCGGCGACAAGCCCAAGTGCAAGGCGCAGTATTTTGAACAAAGCAGCCGAAATTTTGAAGGCAAAAACCGATGAATTAATAGCCGTATTGCCTACCGAGACAGGAGCGAGTGGTATGTGGGCAGGCTTCAATGTCCATGTTGCTGCGGGTATGTTTGAAGAAGCTGCCGCGTTGACTACTCAAATTGGTGGCGAAGTCATACCTTCCAATCACGACGGACTTTTGGCAATGGGGATTCGTCAGGCCGCAGGCGTTGTTTTAGGAATTGCCCCCTGGAATGCCCCTATTATTTTGGCCGTTCGAGCTGTAGCAACGCCTTTGGCTTGCGGAAATACCGTTGTCTTGAAAGGCTCGGAACAATGCCCGAAGACACATCAAATTATAATTCAGGCTTTACAGGAAGCGGGTATGCCTGATGGTGTGGTTAATTACATCACTAATGCACCAAACGATGCGGCTGAAATCGTGGAAACGATGATAGCCCACCCGGCCGTAAAACGAGTGAACTTTACTGGTTCAACGAAAGTGGGTAAAATCATCGCTATGACCTGTGCCAGGTATTTAAAACCCGTCGTACTGGAATTGGGAGGTAAAGCACCCCTGGTTATTTTGGACGATGCAGATTTAGATCAGGCCGTGAATGCTGCTGCATTTGGGTCTTTTACCAACTCGGGCCAAATCTGCATGTCCACCGAACGAATAATCGTGGATAATAAAATCGCCGATGCTTTTGTAGAAAAATTTGTTGCCAAAGCGTCAAAATTACCTCTGGGCGATCCTCGAAAAGGTCCCGTTGTGCTGGGTTCGGTGGTAGATATGAGTACGGTAACACGATGTAATCACCTCATTGACGACGCTCTGGCAAAAGGCGCGACCTTGCTATGTGGCGGTAAGGCGGAAAACACGCTTTTCCCCGCTACTATCATTGACCATGTCACGCCCGAAATGGAGATTTACCAGGAAGAATCATTTGGGCCCGTCAAAGGCATTGTGCGCGTGAACAGCGTAGAAGAAGCCATTACCTGTGCAAATGATAACGAGTACGGTTTATCAGCAGCCGTTTTTGGCAAAGATTCGGGCCGTGCCTATGAAGTGGCAAAACGCATTGAATCAGGAATCTGCCACGTCAATAGTTCAACGGTTCAGGACGAAGCACAAATGCCGTTTGGCGGTGTTAAAGGCAGCGGATTCGGACGATTTGGTGGTAAAGCAGGTATTTATGAGTTTACAGATTTGCGTTGGGTAACCATACAAACGACACCAAGATATTATCCTTTCTAAACGGAAAGAGGAGGTAAACCGGTTGTTCCGGAAGCCTCGTCAGTACTCGCCCATTATTGCTTTGGAAACGACGACACGCTGTATTTGCCATCCGATTGTATCCGCCGTTCGCCCGTGGTTTTGCGCGGCATCGACGGCTTATTGATGCGTGAGTAAGTCCATAAAGGTTTATGCTTTAGCTCTTGATGGCTATCTATAAACAAGCGGATTACGAAGCGCTGCGTCGGCGGTGCGTCGAACTTAAACAGGCAGGCTGGAAACAGGCCGATATTGCTCGGGCCTTTGGCTTGACACAGGGCTGGGTCAGCCAAACACTGAAAACCTACCGTGAGCAAGGCGAAGCAGGCCTAATGACCGGTAAACGCACCGGAGCCCCGTCCCGGCTGACGGCGGATCAACTCGACCAACTGACAAAAGAACTGGCCAAGGGGGCTGAGCAACACGGTTTTTCAGGCCAAGTGTGGACCCGGCCCCGTATTAATGATGTGATTAACAAGCTTTTTGGTGTTAGCTATGACCCCTCTCAAATTGGACGGCTGCTTAAGAAAGTAGGCTGGAGTCGGCAGAAACCGGCTCGGCAAGCTCGCCAGCAGGACCCGCAGGCCGTGGCCAACTGGCAAGCCGAGCGACTGCCTGCGCTCAAAAAAAGCGCAGATTGAGGGGCGTACGATTCTATACGTGGATGAATCAGCGTGCTATTTGTTGCCTTTTGTGGCCCACAGCTGGGCACCCCGTGGTCAAACACCGTTGCTTCTGGAACAGGCTGGCCGCGCACATCTCAGCCTGATTGCTGCCATTTCGCCAACAGGCCGTTTGTATCTAGCGGGGCAGGATCAGCCCTTTACTAGTGACGATATCTGTTGGTTCTTGAGCAAGCTTTGCTGGCAGTATCGCCGTCAAAACATGGTGGTTGTTTGGGATGGGGCGGCCATCCACCGGTCGCAAACCGTTCGGAACTGGCTCCAAAGCCGACCGGGGCGGGTCCATCTGGAGCGTTTACCAGCCTACAGTCCCGCACTCAATCCGGTGGAATTAGTCTGGAGCCAGTTGAAGCGATCCTTGAAGAACCGAGTCTTCACAACTCTGGAATCGCTTCAAGCCGCCGTGATGAATGAAGTTGATTATTTGCAAGCAGATCGAAATCGTATTCGTTGTTTCTTTCGAAAGAAGGAGATTGCCTTCTTCACAGACTAATTCACGCATCTATAAAAAGTGGGCAGGTGCGGAAGGCCGTTTTCAAACAGAGGGAGGATTGGCGGCTCTCCTATGCCTTAAATCCTTTTCGCATAAAGAGAAACGGAAATGAGTACGTTGTCTCTTAATACAGGGAGTAATACAGGCTGTGCAGTACACTTTTCAGCACAATCGGCAGGCGGGAACAAGCTGTAGGGATGTCCATAGCTGAATAGCCCTGTACGTAAATCCTGTAGACAGTTTGGCGGGATTGCGGTTAATTGCAGGAGAAATAACCTGAAACAACGGCTGACGAAGCCAAAATCAACGCACCCAATGCTGTATCCGCTGACGTTCGATACTATTTTCAAAGACAAAATCTGGGGTGGCCAGAAAATCAAAACCGTTCTAGGTAAAGACTTTGCGCCCCTGCCGAACTGTGGCGAAACGTGGGAAGTATCCGACGTCGAAGGCAACGTGTCGGTCGTGAAAGAGGGTAGCCTGAAAGGGGAGTCGCTGCGCGATCTGGTCGCGCAGTACAAGGATGAACTGGTTGGCAAGCACGTCTACGAACAATACGGCGACCGTTTTCCCCTGCTCATCAAGTTTATCGACGCCAACGACGATCTGTCGATTCAGGTGCACCCCGACGACAAGCTGGCCGAGGAGCGTGGCAGCGGCTTTGGCAAAACAGAGATGTGGTACATCATGCAGGCCGACGAAGGGGCTAAACTCAATTCGGGTTTCAACCGCGAGGTGTCGAAAGATGAGTACGTCAAAGCCGTCGCCGACAACACGATTCAGGATCTGCTGAATATCGAGCCCGCCAAACCCGGCGACGTGTTTTTCCTGCCCGCCGGTCGTGTTCACTACATCGGTAAAGGGCTGTTGCTGGCCGAAATTCAGCAGACTTCCGACACGACGTACCGCATCTACGATTTTGACCGTGTCGATCAAACAACCGGTAAAAAGCGGGAGCTGCACACGGATCTGGCCGTCGACGCGATCGATTACCACCATTACGATCATTACAAGACGCAGTACGAGCCGCAGGAAAACGAAAGCGTCAACGCGGTCAAGAGCGATTATTTCGTAACCAACGTTCTGAATTTTACTCAGGAAGTAGCGCACGACTACACCCAAATCGACTCGTTTGTGGTACTCATCTGCGTGGGCGGTGGCCTGACCATCGAAGCCGAAGGCGGCTACCGCGTATCGCTGACAATGGGTCAGTGCGCGCTGATTCCAGCGTCTGTGCAGCGGGTCACGCTCGTTCCCGATGGCGACATGACCGTGCTGGAAACGTACGTGCCGTAGTGGTAGACCTCACCCCAACCCCTCTCCTAAAACAGGAGAGGGGCTAATCTTATAAGGCAGAAAAGTTTCATCAGTGGTATGATAGCCCAACTGGAAACATCTTTCGAAAAAATAGTGAAAGTTCCTCTCCTGTTTTAGGAGAGGGCGGTCCGGCGATTCGGTTGGGGTGAGGTCTTCACCGCAACGTGTTGCGAAGCAGCAGAACACCCGCGCCGGGCCGTCGCCATTGGTTCATCAGGTCGGCATGGCGCGGGTGGGTAGGGCGGAAGAAAGCACCCAAAAGCAGGTCGAGGTCGCCGTCCTGGTCAACGTCACCTGCGTCTATCGTCAGCCAGCGCCCCCGGCTGTTGTTGGCAAACGTGCGGGGCTGAAACTGTCCGTTGCCCCGGTTCTCGAAATAGGCGAAACTGGCGTTGGGTTGGCGGTCGTAGTCAGGAAACTGCGCAATCGTTGCCATATCGAGGTCACCGTCCCGGTCGAAATCCCGCACCAGCGTCTGCGTCGCGCCGTACATCGGGTAAAACCACTGCTGCCGAAACCGATACTGCCCGACGTTTTTGAAAATACGAACGCCGTGATACGGTTTGGGGATGATCGAGTAATCCGCGTTGTCGCCGTTGGTGTAAATCAGGTCGGGGGCACCGTCGCGGTCAATGTCGGCCAGTTCGATAAAGCTGGACCCATACACGGGTGGGAAGCGCAGGAGAGTAGTCTTACGAAAGGTGCCGTCGTGCTGATTGTAAAAAGCCGCGACCTGCTCGTCGCCCTGTGTCAGTAGCGCCAGCACATCGGGCCAGCCGTCGGCGTTAAGATCGCGAACGATCGTTTGCCGCGCGCCCGGTACCGGGTCGAGCACGTGTTCGCGGTATCCGGTGGGTGTCTGTTCAAACCAGCTTAGTTTACCCAGATAATGCCCAAACTGGCAGATGATCCGGTCGTCGCGCCCGTCGCGGTTCAGATCGGCGGTCGTGACCTGTACGGGTCGGTCGAGCTGCTGAATCTGGGGCGACACCGTTTTTGTCTGCGGGTTTAGCGGTCCCCAGCTACCCGCCAGCCGATCGTTGGGGTTCAGCACGCCAACCAGCAGCAGCGACGACCCGGCTGTTTGCGACGTTGCCAGATCGACCGGGGGGCTGCTGAACTGCATCGAGTCGACGCGCTGGAGTGACTGGTTCAGACCAATCAACTGCCCGCGCTGCGTACCGGCCCAGATGCGGTTCGTCAGCGAATCATAACGCAGCAGCGTTACCAGCGCATCGACCGATTTGGGCGACGATTCTGGTTTGAAAAGGGGTAAATCAACGCGTAAGGGCGTGTGCGATGCCTGCGGGGGCAGACTGTCGGGTGCCTGCGTTGTGTAATAAGCCACGATCTTCTGCCAGTCTGCCGGGGCTACTGTCGGGCGATCGGGGAAGATGTTGGCTTCGATTATCCGTGTTAGTTCTGCCTGATCGCTGAACTGCCCCAGTGCCTGCATCTGCTGATTCGATTGTCCCATGCGCAGGGCCATCTGCGGTAGCACGCCCGTTTGCCACGTTTTTTTGTCGAGCAGCGATGGGTCGGGCAGGGCGTGGCAGTTACCACAATACGTGCGGGCCAGTTGCTGACCGGTCAGGGCAGTTGGCTGAGGTGGGGGCGGAGGGGCCGACTCCTGCTGCGTAGATGACGACTGGCAGGTGAAAAAGAGCAGAGAAAACGCCAGAAAAAGTGCTGCCAGCCAGATAAGTCGCATGGACAAAGATAAGCCGATCGTGGTTTTTTTATAAACCGTGCAAGCCGGAACGCCCGAAAATGCGTTGTTTTACCAACGAATAAACCCACCTTCTATGGATTGTTTTGTTGGGGTCGACGTGGGAACCACCAACGTCAAAGCCCTCGCGCTGGTACCCACCGATCTAAATACGATATTGGCTCACGCGTCCGCCAGCATCGACACCATAAACCCCAAACCGGGCTATGCTGAGCAGGACGTGACCGCTGTCTGGGATGCGTTTGCCGAGGTGATGGCCGATGTCAATGCGCAGTTGAAACAGGCGGGGCACGTCGCTACCCACGTGGCGTTCAGCACGGCGATGCACAGTCTGCTGGCCATGGACGGTCAGGGAAAGCCACTGAGTCATGCCATTCTCTGGTCAGATAACCGGGCCGAAGAACAGGCTAACCAGCTGCGTACGAGCCAGAAAGCCCTCGGCGACTCGATTTATCAGCAGACGGGTACGCCCATTCACCCCATGATTCCGCTCTGCAAGCTGGCGTGGCTGCAAGAGCACGACCCCCGGTTGCTGCACCGGGCCGCGCGGTTTGGGTCTATCAAAGAATACCTCTGGCATCGGCTGACGGGGCAGTTTGAGATCGACTACTCTATGGCCACCGCAACTGGCTTGTTCGACCCGGCCAAACAACAGTGGAGTCAGCTGGCTATCGAGTACGCGGGCGTCCGGCCCGATCAGCTATCGGCTTTCGTGCCAACCACGCAACAGCGACCACTGCTGACCACTGACGATACGGCCAAACTTGGTTTTTCGGATCAGGTGTCGCTGGTTATCGGGGCGTCGGATGGCTGTCTGGCAAATCTGGGTGCGGGAGGAATCAAACCGGGTATCACAACCCTGACCATCGGCACGAGTGGGGCCGTCCGCCAAACGGTGAAAACACCCCTGCGCGACCCTGACGGGCGACTATTCTGCTACTGGCTCGACCGCGATCATTACGTCGTTGGCGGACCGACAAATAACGGCGGCAACGTGCTCGAATGGATCGAGCAATTGCTGCAAAAAGAAACGCAGGCTGTGCTTGATGAAGCCGGTACGGTACCCCCCGGTGCCGATGGGCTTCTGTTTCTGCCATACCTGCAAGGCGAGCGCGCCCCCCTCTGGAACGCAGCCGCCCGTGGTGCTTATCTCAACATCGATTTTCGGCACACACAGGCCCATTTCGTACGGGCGGCACTGGAGGGTGTACTGTTCAACATGCTTAGTATCAATCAACTATTGACCAAGCAGACGGGGCCGTCGCGGGTTGTTCACGCCAACGGTGGGTTTGCGCAGTCGCCCCTGTGGGTGCAGATGCTGGCCGATATGGCGGGTATCCCCGTTCGGCTGAATGCCAGCAACGAAAGCGGTTCGATGGGGGGGATACTGCTGATTATGAAAACACTGGGTATCGTAAAGTCGCTTGACGAAGCCGCTGACCGCGTTTCGTTTGGCAATACGATTGAGCCGGATTCAGCGAACAGCCGGGCTTACCAGAAAATCTTTAAGCAGTGGGAAACGGCCCGGTCGCAGGTGGTATAGGCTCGTAGGCGTGGTACGTACACCGGGTTTGAAGAGCGGTTATCATCGGGATAAAAACCCCGGCGGTAACCGCTTTTTTGTGAGCAATTCTATCCGAAAAGGGGCAATTAGTTATAGCTGTTGTCTTGATAAAATTATAGAAATTATTGCTTTATGGCCCTATTTAGGAAAATTTTATAAGAATAGTACAATATATATTATAGGTATAGATAAAGAATGTGTTGTACAATTCACCTTTTCAGTGAAAAATCAGAAGTGATTTTTGTACTATTCTAATTTAGAAAAACTATTGGTGCTTACTAATTGGTTATTTGTGTGTCTAAGAAAGTGGGTAGGTGATATTCTCTACTCGTTGATAACAAACTAATTAGACTTGGCATGACTAATTCATTCACTATAAAATCGGCAAGCGACTTCAAGGGGCAGCTTTATAAATTTTTCACGTTGGCCGCGCGTCGCATCAACGTATTCGCCGTCCGCAACAAGGCTATTTTCGAAGGAGTGGCCCGCACGGCCGTTCCGTTCGGGGGTAATGTGTTAAACAGTCGTTTCTAACTCAGTCAACAAACCGGCTCGTCGGCAGATGCTTTCACCGCATCAGACGCAGATGAGCGCAAACCATACAACCATGAATCGTTTTTCAGTCATTTACCAGTACAAAGGACAGTATCACCACGTAGGTCGGCACACGCTCGACGAAGCCAAAGCCACCCTCGTTACCATTGCTAATTCGGGTAGCCGGAAAGCCATCGGCATCTACGACGACAAGACAGAGTTATTCAGCTGGGAAACCGTACGGCAGGATCAGTACGATCAGTCGTCGATTGAAATGCAGGCAAAGCTGGGCGAAGAAATAATCCATATCGCGCAGGCACTTCGTCGGCGCGATATGAACTGGCGGGGCGAGTTCCAGCGTCCGGGCCTGTTCGCCTAAATCGCTATTGAAGTACGGTAGCAGTGGCAGGTTGTTTTGCCTGCCACTGCCTGCTACTGCTGATTGAGGGGATGCTTAAGGCTGGATTGAACCCGGTGCATCGGCAACCGCTTCGGCGTACGAATGACCAGCGGTACGGCCTCCGTCACGACATTGCTGGTATCAAGTCCGTAGGCTTCCTTCGTGGGTAGCGCAATGCGCTTGAGCAACAGATAGCCGGTCATAATCAACTGTTGCTTGATAGTCAGCTCGTTGTCAAACGAAAGAAACTTGCGGAACAGTACGAACCGGAAATCACCCCCGATTCGGTGAATATTCAACGACCGGTATTTAGCGTCGATGGTTACTTCTTTGTCTGCAACCATGTCCTGCACGACCTGCCGGAATAGCAGGTTCAGGCGCGGTTCGACGCGAAAGCCCAGGTAAAACGTGACGAAGTAAGCGTCTTCGGGGGCCAGCGTGTCGACTTTGTAGCGCATCACGTAGGGGTCATCTTCCACGCAGACGTGGATAAACCAGTAAATATCAGCGCGTTTGGGGGCTCGGTTCAGAATCGAGAACAGCGTTTCATTCTCAATTTTATCGTAGCTCTCGGCCGACGTTAAGTAAACGAGGTGCGTCGCGTATTTAGGAATCGCGTTATCGTTGCTCAGCTCTTTGAGCGCGGGCAGGTTACCCGGCAGCGTATCGTAGCGGGTCAGGCTGCTTGTGAGCGACTCGCCCTGATACCAGAACACCATCATCGCCATCAGCAACAGTCCCAGCGTGACCGAAATCCAGCCGCCTTCTTCAAACTTGACGAGGTTGGCGATCAGAAACGTGATTTCAACGATCAGAAACATAGCCGTTACCAACACGATCAGGATCGTGTTGACTCGCTTGACCCGCAGGTAAGAGCTAATAAGTAAGGTCGACATCAGCATCGTCAGCGTAACGGCCAGGCCGAAGGCTGCTTCCATGTTTTTCGATTCGCGGAAATGCAGCACGATCAGGATACAACCGACCATCAATCCCCAGTTGACGAACGGTACGTACAACTGTCCCCGTTCGTCGGACGGGTAGGCGACGCGCTGCCGGGGCCAGAAATTCAGCCGCATGGCTTCTCCCACCAGTGTAAAGGCTCCGCTGATAAGGGCCTGCGAGGCAATAATTGTGGCCAGCGTCGCGATGATGATGCTGAACACTGTTAGCGAGCCTGGTACTGTGCTGTAAAACGCCCCCGACTCATTCATCTGCTCACCCAGGTGTTGCATCAGGTAAGCCGTCTGACCCGCATAGGACAGCAGCAGCGTAATTTTGACGTACACCCAGCTCGCACGGATGTTGCCACGTCCGCAGTGTCCCATATCGGAATACAAAGCTTCGGCTCCGGTCGTACACAGAAAAATACCGCCCAGTAGCCAGAATCCGCCCGGATAGTCGCGCAGGAACCGTAGGCCGTAGAGCGGGTTGATCGCTTTCAGCACGCCGGGTTCGCTCAGTAATGCGTACAGACCGATGGCACCAATAAACGTGAACCAGACCAGCATGATCGGGCCGAACAACCGACCAAGCTGCTGCGTACCGAACTGTTGACTCACAAAGAGCGCAATCAGAATTCCAATTACTATAGGTACGGTATCCAGCTTCGGATAATAAATCAGCAGGCCTTCGATAGCCGATGAAACTGAGATGGGGGGCGTAATCAGTCCGTCGGCAAGTAGAAAGGCCCCGCCTATGATAGCCGGAACCATCAGCCACTTGCCCGAAAACCGCCGAACCAGCGCGTACAGCGAAAAAATTCCTCCTTCGCCGTTGTTATCGGCCCGTAGGGTAATAATAACGTACTTGATGGTTGTTTGCAGGGTCAGTGTCCAGATAATACACGACAGCGTACCCAGCACCAGCGTCTCTGTCAGCGCTTTGCCGCGCACAACGGCCGAGATCGTATAGAGGGGAGAGGTACCGATATCGCCAAACACGATACCGACTGCAACGAGTAAGCCCTGAATAGAAACTTTATCGATAGATGTTCGGGAAGACATAGTAAAGGGAGTACGTGTCAGATTCGGACAAATTACTACTTGATAAGGGCAGTGGTTTTTAAAATTGCATTAATAGAAAATCGACCTGCTGATTATCAGAGTTTATCCGGGATTTTATACAGCCCCCGTTTTATTATCCTGCCTGATATATAGATGACAAGTGGATGACTGTGACATAACCGATGGGGAAGTAAACGATGTCGCCCGTTTTTTTGATTTACCAACAGCCCGGAACGGAGTCCTCTAGTATGCACAGGCTGATCCGAAATAGACACAGGCATAATGCAGTAAAAATGTACAGACAGGTAATTGGCTTGCCGATCAGTTTGTTTCAAATAGATTGCGGTCTAAATTGTCTTTATAAGTTGGTTAGCCTGCCTGTTTATGTGCAGTGACCTGCCTGATTTACGTATGAAAAACAATATCGTCAAGACCCGTCTCAGTAGTAATCAACCTGTTGTCGGCGTTTTATCCAACAGTGCTGATCCAACCATTGCGGAACTCTGCGGCTTTTCGGGTCTCGATTTTTACATGATTGATGGTGAGCACAGCCCCGTAACAACGGCGCAGGTGCAGGATATCGTCAGGGCTTGTGAAGTAAGCGGAATCACCCCGTTGGCTCGTGTACGTAGTAATGACCCTAAGCTGATTCTTCAGTTTCTGGATGCCGGTGTTATGGGCATTATGCTGCCGGGGGTTCGTACGGCGGCCGAGGCCGAAGCCCTGGTACAGGCCATTAATTACCCACCAAAAGGAAAGCGCGGGTTCGCGCCGGTGCGCTCAGCTGATTATTTGCTCGGTACAATGAATCAGAGCGAATACATTGAATTTGCCAATGAGCAGATTCTGGTGTTGCCGCAGATTGAAGATCAGGAAGCTATCGACAACCTCGACGAGTTGATGGCTGTCGATGGTATCGACGGCTTCGTAATCGGTCCGCGCGACCTTGCCATGTCGATGGGATTTTACGACGGAGCCAGTCATGATGAAGTAAAACGGACCATTGCCGGGGCTGTTGAAAAAATAAATCGCGCCGGTATGATTGTTGGAACTACGGCTGTTACCGGCGATCAGGCCCGTGCGCTGTTCGATCGGGGCGTGCGTTTTTGCCTGGTATCACTGGCTGGTTTATTGCACAGTGCGGCCGCCGATTTCACAAAAAATCGCTGATTGATTTTAAAGGTGTCTGGAAAAATTAATCCATTTGTATATAAATTTTGCCAGATATAATTAAAAATTTGAGGGATTAATGTGTGTTAGATCGGATTTTGTACCTGATGAAGTCGTTTGTATTGGGTAATTTCAAGTTAATGCCTATACTTGGACGGCAAAATTGTCATCTATATACCAGCGAAACTTAGTTCGTCGAGCTAAATCGAGTCGGTCTGAACTTTACTTTTTTTAAGTGTTTCCAACTATTGATTAGTCGCATTGATGATGCACAGATCATAACAAGGAGGTAAAACATATTATCAAGCTTCCGGTTAATGTGGAAACCGTTCCCTAAGTTTGCCCCACAACTTGCGAACGTTCTAAAGTTTAGTTTGAAACATTGCGTCAAAATTCAATTACGTACCCTATGCGAACATTTATCCAACGACACCCCCTGCGGATGCTGGCTGGACTCGTGTTGCTGAGTTGCGCTGCCCAAAACGGCGTACAGGCTCAATCGTCGGCCGATACAGTGCGGACTACCACTCCTACTAATTCGGCTTATCCGCGCGAAAACATCTACCGGCTCGGAAAGGGCGTCTACACCGACACGCTTCGGCGCGACGAGTTCAAGACGCAGGCCAGTGATGTTGCCGAGCTTGACGACTGCGACACTACCTTCCAAACATTTATTCTGGTCCGCCGTCTCTCTCCATGGCGTGTTGGTCTGTTTGCAGGCCCCAACTTCGCCTATTGTGGAACGTGGGAAAACACGTTTGGTCCTACTAAGCGCGACAACACGCTTTACAACGGCGCGGGACTCAACGTTACCGGTAACATCGACTACTACCTGACCCCAGCTACGCGTCGTCTGCGTTTCGGTCTGGGTACGGCGTTCGGTTACCAGAACTACTACACCCGCAGCATCTACCGCGATTACCTCTACGGTCTGGCCGCATCACGCGGTTTCAACCAAAACCAGGTGACCATCAAGCAGCGTGCATCGGAAGATATGTATCTGACGATCGGACCTGTTCTGGCGTTCACGATTGCCCGGAGCCGCCGGAACCCCGAAGCAACCACGTTCCTCGAACTGGGTCTGCGCGGTGGTCTGTTCCGCACGGAAGCCGCAACGATCGCTGCCTACACGCCGTCGACGCTGTCGCTGCCCGGCACGCCTTCATTCGTTGATGGTGGTGGTCTGATCCGTTCGGTAAACCCAAGCACCCGCGTATACCACCCCGGTGGTTTGCTGTCGCTGGGCGTATTCTTCCCACTCCGCAACAACTGGAACATTGGTGTACAGGCACAAGGCTTCTTCACGCAGCTGAACTACTACATCATCAACGGTATCGACGATCAGTTGTACGAGTTCAAGCGGAAGCATGGTGGTTTCAGCGCCGGTCTGGCCGTTCGCAAAGGCTTTGTTCAGAAGAAGCTGATCCCGAAGACACCAACGGTTTGCCCAACTTGCGAGCAGATTCCAGAGCTGAACGTACAGTTCAACAACGCATCGCTGAAAGGCGCATCGCTGTCGTACCTCGACAGCGCATCGGCTCAGCGGACGGGTCAGACGATGAATACATCGGCTACGGCTCCAACCATCAGCTGGCGCAGCACAACGCCGAATCCGAAAAACGAAACCTTTACAGCTCGTCTGTACTACCGTCCGGATTCAGTAACGACGAGTGCTTCGGATCAGGTCATTGCACAGGTTGAAAACAGCACTGACACAACGCTGACGTTCCCAACGGGTTATTTCTCGAACGGTCAGATGAACCCCGGTTTCTACTACGTAACGGTTCACAACCGTCAGGTGGCTAAGTGTGGTACCTGTATGAGTGAGGTGGCTACGACGAGCTTCTCGGTACTGCGGCCAAAAGGTGGCGACACCGATTGCGAATACCGTCACCGTCTGGAGCGTCTGGAAGTGTACTACCGGACCCCATACACCCGCGAAGTTGCTAACGTCTGTTACTGTAACGGTACGATCACGTCGGTTGGCGACACAGTTACCCGCCTGCGTTACCGTGGTCTGAACCGTCGTCTGGCAACGAGCGCTATCGAGTTCGATACCAACACGGTTATCCTGAACCTGAAAGATCTGCCAGGCAACCTGGCTCAGCAACTACAGGCTGAGAAGTCGAAGATCGAAAGCGGCAACGCCATTCGCTTCAAAGGTCGCCGGGTACGCCCGCAGGTACAGTACTTCCGCGCTGTGTTCTCGGTTACGAAACTGCCATGCAACGGTCAGCCTGAGCAAGCAGTTGGAAGCTTCAACACGACGATCAGCGACAACAGCTACAGCATCACCGATCTGAAGCCGCTGACCGACGCGCAGAAAACGAAACTGCTGGCTCCGCCTGCACCAACCAAGAAGGCAACGCGCCGTCGGGCTGGTAACAGTGGTCGCCGGTCGGACGTAATGTTCGGCGTGGAATAAGCGATCAGCATAAAACGAAGAAAGCCGGGGCCAACGCTCCGGCTTTCTTCGTTTTATGGTTTAAAAGGTTGTTGCAAGCGCCATTAGACAAAACGATTTTCCTGTCATGGCTTTAGCCAGACGTGCAAGAGATCCTCGGAAGCACTGGGATAATACTGTCGGACACAGAAGATTCCTCCTGCCATGGGCCGGGTATCCGGAGCCATAATAGGAGGAATCTTCAAACGTTTTCTCTGTGGGATAACGGGCCAGCACTTAACAGTCCTGCTCTCCGAGAGGTTGTTTGTGGAAGCATTTTTATTATTCCTCGGCACCGGCCGCCCGGCCGCGTCGGGATGATAACAAAGGCAATTTGACCCGGGCAATGCTTCCCTAAACAACCTCTGGAGGGACTTGTGCCAGACAGAGACCTGTTCGCCCACGATTGCAAAAGCTAGTCACGCGCGACGGTGAACGAAAGAATGCCTTCGTATGATTTGATCCGCTCCGACACTTTACCCTTCGGCTTTGCGAAAAGACAGACCGTCGATTTACCCCGGCGGCTGATCGGAATCGATAGCTGATAAACGTTGCCAGATTGACGAACGCTCACTGCCGATGAAGTCAGTACCGTGCCGTTATACGGACCGATCGCGCAGCTAAATTCAACGGGTTGATCGCTACGGAGCGACAACGTCAGTGTTTCGCCAGACCGCAATAGTCCCTCCTGCGGAAAATCGGTGTCGAGGCCGAGCCGAAAATAAGCGTCGTACACCTTGGGATAGCGGTCGAACTGAGTTTTGCTGGTTGGTTTGTCGAGCAGCTGCCAGCGCGAATCGACGGGAAAATGATTGGCGGAGAACGGAACGGGGTCGGTCAGAAAGTAAAAATCGTTGGGTGTACCAGGCACTTTAGCCGTTGATTGCGCCCACGCCAGATCAAGTAAAAACCAGTCTCCGTCAAGCTTGACCGCGTTCCACTCATGATCGACGCGCGTGATCGGCATACCCGACTCAAAATCGTTGGTGCGGGCGTACCCTTTGATGTTCGCCGTTTCGATACCAGCCCGGTTCATCAATTCTTTGTAGAGCAACGCAAAGCCAGTACATACGGCCTTCCGGCTGCTCAGCACCCGACTGGCATAAGCCGTTTCCGATGAATACATTCGCCCCTGGAAAGCCGATTCGTCATAACGTACGTGCGACGCTATCCAGCTGTAGACCGACCGCGCTTTGGCCAGATCAGTGCGGGCGGGAGCCGTCAAATAGCGGCTAAGCTTGTCCAGGGTTTTTGCTTCTGACTCCGGCGTATTGCGGGCATACGCGTCGATCGTGCTGTAGTCGATGGAAACGTACTTCGAGGGGCGGGGAATGGCCGCCGGAGCAGACGACGCAAACCCGGCAACAAGTAGCAGAACGGTCAGCAAAGACCCGATTTTATTGATTCGTATACCACATAGCTGTCTCACAACGTCATAACAAATATGCGTCTGATTTTATTGCTTTTCTGTAGTCTCCTTATGAAGAACGAACCCACGTTGGCGCAATCGGCGGATGAACCCCGCAAACCCGCACAAAGCCAGTCAGCTGCGATGCAAACGTACACTATACGCCTGCGACCGGGTCAAGATCTGAAAGCTGAACTGGACGCATTTGTAGCTGCCCATCATATCGAAGCGGGGGCCCTGCTGACGTGCGTTGGAAGTCTGACCGATCTGAGTTTGCGGCTGGCGAATCAGGATGGGGCAACAACCTGGCAGGGGCACTTCGAGATCGTTTCGTTGGTGGGTACGCTGTCGACGAATGGCAGTCACCTGCATCTGTCAGCGGCCGACTCGACGGGGCGCACACTGGGCGGGCACCTGATGCCTGGCTGTCGTATCTACACGACCGCTGAGTTATTGATCGGCGTGATGCCCACACTCGTCTATACAAGAGAACCCGACCCCACGTATGGGTATCGGGAACTGGTCGTACGCAAGAAATCGGTTGTGAAAAAGCGACCTTAGTTGCGCTTGCTCATTTCGTCGCGGATCTTGGCAGCTCGCTCGTACTCTTCGTTGCCTAGTGCAGCATCGAGCATGGTCTGAAGCTCTTCCGACGACGCGTTCTTCAACTGGTCGCTGAACGAACGGTTCGACGGACGGTTGGTCGAACTGACCAGCTCTTCCTGACCTTCTTCCTCACTCGGCGTATTAGTGATACCGGCTTCTGAGAGCACGGATTCATTCGTATAGATGGGGACACCAAAGCGAATGCCGATCGCGACGGCGTCGGACGGGCGGGCGTCGATGGCCGTTTCACGAACGCCGTCGAAGCAAACGATGCGGGCGTAGAAAATGCCTTCCCGCAGGTCCGAAATTACGATCTCCCGGACCGTAAACTTAAACTGCTCGGCCATCTGCTTGAACAGGTCGTGCGTCATTGGGCGATTCGGCACAATCTTTTCAATTTCAATCGCAATGGCCTGCGCTTCAAACATGCCGATCAGAATGGGCAATCGGCGGTTCCCATATTCCTCTCCCAGCAACAGCGCAAATGAACCCGTTTGGGTTTGGCTTGGCGAGAGGGCTAATATTTCCAGTTTAATCTTATCCACAGCGCAAATTTAGCAGTTTTGATCGTTCGTTGAGTGTCGATAATCGCGGGTAATTGGCTTTTCCCCGCGATTATCGACGCCCACAGATCAGACTACAACGCCTTTACTGCCGCCGTCAGGCGGGGAAGTACCTCAAACACATCACCAACTATGCCATAGTCGGCCGATTTGAAAAACGGCGCGTCGGCATCCTTGTTGATAACAACAATCACCTTCGAGGAGTTTACGCCAGCCAGATGCTGAATGGCTCCCGAAATACCGCAGGCAATGTACAGATTCGGGCTGACTTTGATCCCCGTCTGCCCGACGTGCTCGTGGTGCGGGCGCCAGTCGAGGTCCGATACCGGTTTCGAGCAGGCCGTCGCTGCGTGCAGGGCGTGCGCCAGGTCTTCCACAACACCCCAGTTTTCTGGCCCTTTCAGACCACGACCGGCCGAAACGACCAGATCTGCTTCCGGCAGCAGGACGTCGCCGGTTGCCTTTTCGGTGCTTTTTACGCTAATCACGAAGTCGCTGTCGTTCAGGGCGGGCGCGAACGATTGAACCGTTGCTGTGGCGTCGGTTTCTTCGGGCGTGATCGTGTTTTTCTTGATTGCCAGTATCTTAACCGGGGCCTTTAGCTCATTGTACGCGAACGCTTTACCGGTGTAGATGCTGCTCTTGACAACGAAACCATTGCTCAGATTGGGTAATTCGATGACGTTAGCCGCCAGGCCCGCTTTCAGTTTACCCGCCAGTCGGGCGGTCATGGCGTCGGCCAGCGACGATTTCGCCAGCACAACGATCGTGCTGCCTTCCTGCTGCGCGGCTGCGGCTACGACAGTGGCGTAGGCCATGCCGTTCGGCTCGTTCAGTTTAGCGTCGCCCGCGTGCAGCACCTTTGTAGCCCCAAACCGCCCGGCCGTAGCCAGTTCGGTTTCGTCGGCCTGCCCAACGGTAATGGCGGTGGCGGTCGTACCGGTCATTTCAGCCACTTTAGCACCGTAGAAAATGGCTTCCTGCGACGATTTCTTAAGTTTCCCTTCGTCTAGTTCAACAAATATGAGGACGGACATGAGTTCGATCTGAGTTTTAAAGTTGTAGGGGTTTTAACGTTGTAGAGTTGGATAGTTATAGCGTTGTAAAGTTGCTACCGTCGGTGTGACTTGCGCCAGCCCATCATGCGGAGCCAACTTTATGACGCTGCGACTCTACAACTGTAGAACTTTAAATAACCTTTGCCTCTGTGTGGAGGAGTTGGATGAGTTTCTCGGCTTCGTCGGCGGGGATCATTTTGACGGCACCGCGTGGAGCAGGTAGTTCGTAGTGGTTGACTGCCGTAAGTTGATCGTTGGCAACCGGCTCAACTACTTTCAGCGGCTTTGTCCGGGCGGTCATGATGCCGCGCATGTTCGGAATTTTCCACTCCGCAATCGGCTCCTGACAACCCAGTACGAGTGGCAGTTTGGCTTCGATTTCTTCCTTACCACCCTCAATTTCACGGGTAATTTTGGCCGTGTCGCCGTCGATATTCAACACCATAACCGGTGAAATCGACGGTAAACCCAGCATTTCGGCGACGATACCGTGTACCTGCCCACCGTTATAATCGATCGATTCACGACCCATCAGAATCAGATCGTACGATGCGTCTTTAGCGACGGCTGCGATTTGCTCGGCCACAAAATAAGCATCGGTCGGCTCGGCGTTGACCCGGACGGCGTCGTCGGCACCGATCGCCAGACACTTGCGAATGACCGGCTCGGCATCGGCGCCACCCACGTTCAAAACCGTTACGGTGCCGCCCGCCTGTTCCTTCAACTCGACGGCCCGCGCCAGGGCGTAGTCGTCGTAGGGACCAGTGATGAATGTCACGCCCGCTTTGTTGAGCTTTGTGTTGTTATCGGTAAAGGTGATTTTGGTCGTCGTGTCGGGTACACTCGTCACGCACACTAGAATCTTCATGCCTGTGAGGTTTTGTTTGATGAGCCGCAGACCACTTATTTCGGCTTTGTAGTAGCCGGATATTAGTCGGAAAGCCCGTTAATTTAGCGGCTAAATTACAAACAGTTCTAAAAGAAAGTATGCATGCATACTATTTTTCTTGTGTATGAATAACCAGCGGATCCAACAATTAATTCGTTTTGTACAGGAAGAACCCGACGAGCCGTTCAATGTTTACGCGCTCGCAATGGAATACTTGGCCGAGGAACCGGCGCAGGCCCGCGTGTATTTTGACGAGTTGCTGACCCGCTTCCCGGACTATCTGCCGACCTACTATCATGCGGCTGCACTACAGGCCGAATCGGGCGATCGGGACCGGGCAACTGCGTTGTATGACAAAGGAATTGAGCTGGCCCGGACGCAGCAGAACCAGAAAACCCTGCTGGAGCTATTGCGGGCTCAGCGGGCGTTTGAGGATGATGAGGACGAATGGTAACCTACCGACCGCGCCGGCGAGTCGATACGGTCTGCGTCCCCTGCTGTTGCTCGAACAGGAGGGGAACCGATGCCTGTTCGGGAATCGTATAGTTGATGGACAGGTAGCGGGCTGCGGTTAGCTTGGGCAGGTACACCAGACCGCGTATGGTTTCGGTTGGTTGCAGAGTCTGCGCGTGCAGTGCCAGTTCGCGCCAGCGGTAATCTTCGTAATCGAGCCGCTGCATCCGGTTGGCAAAGTTCCCGTAGTTGATCGCCCGTTTCACAGCGATGGCCTGGTAGGCGACGTTATGCGAGATACGGTTATTGACGTACTCGCCATACGACCGGCTACGGCTGCTCGATGACACATCGGAAGCAATTGCCGCAACCATCAGCACCGTATTGAGAATTTTGGCGCGCTTCAGCCGCTTTTCTTCCACCTTACGCGCCAGATCAACCCGCCCCGACTCGTACGACGGATCGGCTGCCTGTCGGATCAGCGGCAAACCGTCGTTGGCGGGGTCGGTCAGTGTATCCCGCGCTTCGCCCAGCGCAACAAGCCGGAAATCGGCGGGGTTGACCTCGATGGCGTGATCGGACAGGTTCTTGATTTCCACGTCCAGCGCTACCAGATCAGCTTCTTCGCGCTCAAACGACGCGACAACGGCCACGCCGTTGTTCTCCGCCCGGGTTACGGGTTTTCCATCCAGGGTTGTCACGTCGCCCGAAACCGGGCGAAGGCGGTACGTGGTTGTCGTAGTTACCGAAGGCGCGCAGGCCGTCAATAAACTGAGTAAGCCGACCAACTGGCACAGACGGAATGTGATGGTGTGTGTCATAACCAAGGATAAACGACCGGAGGACGTAGATTGTAAATGTACGGGAATGGTTGTTAACGTGCTATGAGCCAATGAATAAACTGCGGTCGATTCGTACTCATGGATGAAATTTACTTAGAATGACGGTGGAATGGTTACATTGGTAACAAAATTGATGCTGAATCCGTGTCTATCGCTTCGTACTTATGAGAAAACATTTCCTTCCGCTACTGTTCCTGACGGGTACCGCTACGTTCGTTCAGGCGCAAAGTCAGATTGTGACGCCTGATAATCAGGTCGTCAGTATCCAGTCCGTCAGTGGCAACGTCAACCTGTTTATCGGGCAAAGTACCAGTGCCGTGATAGGGGGGACGTACAATACGTTTGTGGGTAGCCAGTCGGGGCAGGGTAATACGTCAGGGTCGTATAATACGTACCTGGGGTACAAAGCCGGGGCACCCAACACGGTTGGTAGTCACAATACGTTTGTGGGCTACGAAGCCGGTAAACTCAACACCGACGGTAGCGACAACGTGTTTATCGGTTTCAACGCGGGCAGCGGTAGTCAGCGGGGTAGTCGCAACCTGATTATCGGTCCTAACGCTGGTTTCGACGCGATTGGTGGGGGCGATAATACGCTCATCGGCTCAAACGCTATCGGTGTTGGCGCAGGTCTGTCGAACGCGACCGCGATTGGGGCCAACGCCCGGGTGCTAAGCAGTAACGCGATGGTGCTGGGCAACAACGTCAACGTCGGCATTGGTACGTCGGCCCCACAGAACCGGCTCGAACTGACGGCGGGTGTGGATGGTAGCAGCGGTTTGCGTCTGACGAATATGACGGCTCAATCGACCGCATCGGCAGGTACGGCGGGTAAGTTTCTGACGGTCAGCGATAAGGGCGACGTATTGCTAGGTAGCCAACTGTCAGCCGTCGCGACGCGCGTACAACCCGCCAGCGAGAACCAGTGGGCCGACTATGTGTTTGCACCAACCTATCAGCCGCAGCCGTTGGCCGAAGTCGAGCAGTTTGTCAAGAAAAACCGACACCTGCCCGGCATCCCCAGCGCCAGCCAAATGGTGAAAGAAGGCACTGATTTGATGACACTACTGGCAACGCTGGTGCAAAAGAACGAAGAGCTGACGCTTCACCTGATTGAGCAACAGAAGCGCATCGAGCAGTTGGAGAAGAAGATTAAAGAGTAGAGAATAAAGAGTGAAAGAGCGAACGAATGAAAGAGCGATTGCCATCCGGTATCATCGCTCTTTCATTCGTTCGCTCTTTCACTCTTTAAAACGCCCGTATCGCCAGCCAGACGTTCCATAAGCCTAGCACCGCCGTGACCAGTACGACCAAACCCATGCTTAGATTCTGCGTTAGCGTGTTGCAGTATTGGCCTAGCAATGTCCGGTTGTTGACGGCGATGAACAGAAAAACGGTGACGAAGGGAAGCAGTATGCCGTTGATGGCCTGCACGGCCAGGATGACGGGGATCGGCGTTACGTTCAATAAGCCAAATGTTAGCCCTGTTGCCATGACGATGAGCCAGATAGCCCGGTAAGCCACGCCATTTTTCGGGACGCCCAGCAAGCTGTTGGCCGTAACGGAAGCCGCTAGTGGCGCTGTCAGTGAGGAGGCAAATCCGGCCGCGAAGAGCCCGAACGCGAACAACGAACCGGCCCACGGACCAATGCGGTCGGCCAGTACCTGCGCCATGTGCGGATAGGAAAAGTCGGTGGGAATAAGCAGTCCGGCCAGCAGCAGCACAACCGAAATAATGCCGCCGAGGATTACCGCCACCCAGATACCTAACCGCATTTCACTCAGCGACTGCCCACTCGCCGAATCGGTTGGGACAATGCTGGAGCCAAAAAACAGGTTGTATGGCACGATCGTCGTCCCGATCAGGCCATTGATGAGCAACAGCGACCCCGTGGGAATCGCCGGTGTAATGAGCGCTTTCGTTAGGGCAGCCGGTGTGACGGGCGTGCCGAAGGCGACGTAAACGAACGCGCCCCCCATCGCAAAGACGACCAGCCCCAGCATATTCGCCAGTCCCTGCGTCGACCCGATCCAGAGAAGAACAATACAGACCGCACCGACGGCCAGGGTGATTACCGGTGCTGATACTCCTGTCAACAGCACTAATCCCGAGACGGCACCCAGAATATTACCGGCCTGATAAGCTGCGCAGCCCAGAAAAATAGCGCCGAACAGAGCCCACGCTATGCGCCGACCTCGTGCGCCCGTGTATGTTTGCGTTATAACCTGCCCCAGATCGGAGCCGGTAGCAATGGTCAGACGGGCAGCGGCTTCCTGGAGCCAGACGGTGCCGAGCGTCGCGAAGGTCAGCACCCAAAGCAGTTGAAGGCCGTACTGCGATCCGGCGATGGCGCAGGCCGTTACCGAACCCGGTCCGATGAAGGCGGCTGAAATAACCGACCAGAACAGAATACTACCCAGACCCGAGCGAAAGGAAACGTTTTTTGGCATAGCGACAGCGAAGGATTCCGCAAAATACGCCGTACGCACACGTTTACAAGCAATCTCGGCGGTTTTCGTATAGGCCGCGGCTGGAGTAACCGGTCAGCTTCACTTCTTCAAAATACCCTTCTCAACATTCTCGTTGAGCAGTTGCTCGGCGTACTGCCAGATCGTGTCGGAGCCGTTTTGAATGACCTTTTTCTTGGCGTACACGGTGTCGTAGCGCACGTCGAACTCAGCCCATGTACCCCCGTTGTTTGAGGTGTTCTGTAGCAGCGGTTCGAGTCGGTCCATAGCACGGGCAAATTTGGCTTCGTGCGTTTGCCCCGCTTCAAATTCTTCCCAAACGGCGATCAGTTCACTGGCCTGATCGGCCGGTAGCAGGCCGAAAATCCGGTTGGCGGCTTCACGCTCTTCAGCGGTATTGTCGTGGCTTTTCTGGGTGTCGTAGATGAACGTGTCGCCCGCGTCTATCTCGACAATGTCGTGGATCAGCAGCATCTTGATAACCTTGAGCAGATCAACTGGCTGATTGGCGTGCCCAGCCAGCACGAGGGCCATCAGGGACAAGTGCCAGCTATGCTCAGCGTCGTTCTCGTTGCGGTTGCTGTTGAACAGTTTCGTCTTGCGGAGAATGTACTTGAGCTTATCTACTTCCTTGATAAATGTTATCTGTTTGAGCAGGTCGTCGGTCATGCTATTGTCTCGATAATTACGGGACAAAATTGACGCGTGACGATGGGAACGCAATTGCCATTTGGCAAGAAATGCGTCAGGCGATGTTCTTTCGGATGCGGCTCAGCGATGATGGCGTGATGCCCAGGTAGGATGCCAGCATATGGAGCGGAACGCGATTCGCCAGCTTGGGGTAATGGTCCAGAAAATTCAGGTACCGCTGCTGCGCATCCTGAACGAGCATGTTACTGGTGAACTTCAATTTGTTTTCCAGCACGTACGACGTGATTTTAACGAAGATATCGTCCCAGCCGGGGATGTGTGCCGACAGCCGGGCGAAGTCTTCTTTGGAAAAAACCAGCAGTGAACAATCTGTGACGGCTTCGATATATTCGGCGGAGGGCATCTCGTCGCGAAAGCTGTTGATGTCGACGACGAATCGATTCTCATAGACGAAGTAGCGGGTAAAACTGTCACCCCGCTTGTCGTAGTAGCAGACCCGGAAAACGCCGTCGGTCACGTAGCCGATTTGGGTAGATATCTTCCCCGCTTCGGCAAAATAAGCTCCCTTTGAAATAGCCTTGGGCGTCACGGTTGCCTGTATCAGCCCCCGCTGCTGCGCGTCGAGCTGCCCGAATTGACTCAGGTAATCGATGAGTTCGTTCATAGGCTAAAGCTAGTGCGTAAAGCGTGGTGATCGTAGACCTGACAGGTTTCTAAAACCTGTCAGGTCTACGATCCAGTCGTTTTTCGACCATACTCTGTACAATAAAGCCTGTACGCGCTGGTCAACGACAACAGCGGTACAGGCTTTTTGAGTATGTGAAAAGTTGGGCTGGCTTACATCGACTTGCCCGTGGCTGCGCTCAGCACGTCTTTATCAGGATGGGGTTTCACCTGACAGTTTCGGTCGAAGAGCATCGTGGCTCCGCCGTCTTGTGTGTACGTTGGCCAGTTGGGTAGACCCTTATGATTCGGATTGCCGGTGCGGGCGAAGGCGATCCAGGCCCGGCTCATTTTGTCGGCCAGCGTATGCGCTTCCTGACTGCCGCCCGTCATCTCTTCGCACCGGCTGATATTGTCGAACATAAACGGCATTTCCATGCAGTGCATCGACTTGTACATGCCATTGTTAACGGGCGAACTCCAGGTAAACAGGTACATATAGACCGGTGCTTTGCCCGAATTTGCTTTCTGATTGGCCTGCTGAATGGCCCCCGCCCGGAAACCGGTGTCGATGTTGATATAATCGGCGGGAAGGGTCGTTTCGGGGTAATCTTTCTTGACGGCGGCTATGTACGCGTCGGCTTTGTCACCGTAGCGCTGCTGGGCGATAGTTTTAGCCTGCTCCATGCTCGAAATGCGGTTGGCCGGATTGAACGGGCCGAACTCGGTTTTGGTCGAGCCAACCAGTAGCGGAACCTGCGTCGACAGGGCGATGGCTGCGGCATCAGCGGGCTGGTACGGCAGGAAACTACCGTCGTGGATGGGGCCCCAGGTGACGCCGAATGCACCCCGGTCGCTGGCTTTCGCGCTGGCATTCACTTTTTGCAGCGCCTTGCGGCTGGCTGCCAGTAAACGTTCGTAAGGCATCTTTTGCAGTGAGTCGACCTGATTGGGTTGCAGGTTCAGTTCGCCGAGCAGGGCCGCGCTGACCTGCCGGGCTACGCTGGGCTCCATGAAGCTCGACACGTAACTGCCGCTTTGCACGATGGCTTTCTGGAACAGGCCTTTCGCCGAAGGCGCGTTCATCAGGGAGGTCACCTTACCGCCCCCGCCCGACTGGCCGAAGATGGTCACGTTGTTCGGGTCACCACCAAATTGAGCGATGTTTTGCTTGACCCATTGCAGGGCCGCGACCAGATCCAGCAGGCCCGCGTTCGCCGAATTTTTGTACTTATCACCGTAGGCCGACAGGTCCAGAAAACCCAGCACGTTCAGCCGGTGATTGAGCGATACCATTACCACGTCGCCTTTCTTCGCCAGATTCTCGCCGTCGTACGAAGGCAGCTCCATCGAAGAACCCATCGCGAAGCCACCACCGTGGAGCCATACCATAACGGGCCGTTTCTTCGCGGAGGTTGCCTGCGGAGTCCAGACGTTCAGGCTCAGGCAGTTTTCGTTGGTAACGCCCCAGTTGTGCTGGAACGCAAACTCGATGTCGTCGGCACCTGCACCGCTCAGCGCGTCGATGGGGCAGACCGGACCATACACGGTCGACGAGCGAACGGCAGTCCAGGGCGTGGGTTTTTCGGGGGCCATGAACCGGTCGGCGCGGGCGTAGGGAATGCCTTTGAACGTAGCGGTACCGTTGTGGATGTAGCCGCGTACCGGACCTGATTCGGTCGAGACGGTAGCAATGCCGGTACCCGCCTGAATGGGCATAGCCGTTTGACCAGCCGTTTGGGCCGTAGCTAGTCCGGAAACCATACTTGCTGCCACGAGCAGACTGAGTGTAAAGCGATTCATAAAAACAGGGTTTAGAAACAGGATGTAAATGACTAAGGTGTACGAAGGGTGCTGAATAGGAACGTAAGCGCAGCGCGGTCGGGTAGGGGGCGGGCCCGAATCACCGTGTCGAGTTGCATGATGGAATCGTTGGGAGCGGAAAAGGCGGGCCAATGCGGCAGACCGCTACCGTTTGGGTTGCCGGTTTTGATAAAGTTGGCCCAGTACGTCGCTATCGCACGTGCCAGCTGATCGTCGGCGGGGCGCAGCGGGCGAAGCTGTTTGTCGATAAAGCGCAGATTATCGTACGCGTACGGGACTTCGGCCGTGTGAAATGCGCCGTAGCTGGCATACTCGCCCGTGGCGGGTACCTTGCGCGTAAACCGATACACGTAAACCGGTAACCGCTGCTGTGCCTGCGTAACCGCCCACTGGTAGTTCTGCGCACCGAACGTTCGGTCGCGGGCGATGTTGCGCTGCGATTGAGCCGCTTCGGCATCGCTACCGGCCGGGTAATAGCGCAGCATCGTTTCGGCCCGACTGCCGTATTGCTGGTCGAGTTGCGCTTTGTAATCGGCCGCGCTCTTTTGCGGACCAAACGCGAGCCCTTCGTCTTCGTTCCAGCCGGTCAGCAGGGAAACCGGATTCTGCTTTCGGTCGGCGAAGAGTTGCGCAATGGAAGCGGGCAGGACGTAGCCGTCGATGATCGGTCCGCGCATGGCCTGGCTCTGCTTCAACAGTGCTTCGGCCGGAAGCGCCCGTAACTCCGCCAGTGTGGAAGCGCCCAATGCCTGAGCCGTTTTCTGCCCGTCTGCTTCGGCTTCCCGGAGTGATGGGTAGGGCGTAGCAAAACGGGCTCCGCTCTGGGCGATGGCTTTGGTGAACAAACCCTTCGCTAAAGGCGACGCAACCAGACAGTTGACGCTCATCGACCCGGCCGATTGTCCCGCAATCGTCACATTAGCAGGGTCGCCCCCGAATCGGGCGATGTTTTGCTGAACCCACTTCAGCGCGGCAATTTGATCCATCAGCCCGTAGTTACCCGATGCCTGATTGCTCGATTCACGGGTTAGTTCGGGGTGGGCGAAGAAGCCGAATGGCCCCACCCGGTAATTGACGCTGACAAATACAATGCCTTTTGGGGCGGTCGCTTCGCCGTCGTAGATCGGAACGCCACTGCCCCCGCTGCCAAAGCCGCCACCATAGATCCAGACAAGCACCGGCTTCTTCCGGGCGGCTTGCGTACTAGTCCAGACGTTCAGGTACAGACAGTCTTCACTGATAGGCGCTTTCGGAATCAGGTATTCCGCACTCCACGGGCCAAACGGGTTTGGTTCGCCCTGTACGGGGCTCGGCCCAAAGGCGTCGGCCCGGCGCACACCCGACCAGGGCACAACGGGCTGTGGGGCTTTCCAGCGCAATACGCCAACGGGCGGAGCCGCAAACGGAATTCCTTTGTAGCTGTACACGTCGCCCGCCCGGTTCGGTACACCGGTGATCCGTCCGCCAGTAACCTGTACAACCGGCTCGTCTTTGGCCGACGGACTAACCGCCAGCAGACCGGTCAGCGCGATAGTTGTCAGGCACAGGGCTACGATAGCTTGTTTCATGAACGAGTTAGGGTACGTTGACCGCGTTGGCTTTCAGGATTTTGCTGAAGAACAGCAGTTGGTAGGGTAGGGCATTTTCCCAATATTCCCAGGTGTGGGCGCCGGGCCGTTCGGTGTAGTCGTGGGGTGTACCGTTGGCCAGCAGTTGCCGATGCAGATCGCGGTTGGTTTCGATCAGGAAGTCGTCGACGCCAATGTCGAAAATCAGGGGCAGGTTGTTGGTTTTCAGCTTGTCGGCCAGCGTTACCATCGTGTAGCCGGGGTAGGGTGCGTCGCCCGTTTGGGGTGGACCCAGCAGCTTGGTAAAATTGTCGGCGCGGGACTTGGCAAACTCCGCCGGGACTTTCCAGGTAGCGGTGTTGATATTCATGACCCCACTCATGCTGCCGGCAGCCGCGTACAGATCGGGGTGGCGACTGGCAATAAACATGGCCCCGTGCCCGCCCATCGACAGCCCCGCGATAAGCCGTCCTTTCCGGTCGCGAACGGTTCGGTACGCCTTATCGATCCGGTCGACCAGTTCGCGGCTGATAAACGTTTCGAATTGACTGGTTTTGACCTGCGGACTGTCGAAATAATAGCTGGTCGGGTCGCCTTCGGGTGTAACGATGATGAGCTTGTATTGATCAGCCAGCCGGTGTAACAGCGTTTTGTCGGGCGTCTTGCTCAGCCAGTCGCGGAAGTTGCCCGTCCCACCATGGAGTAGGTACAGCACCGGGAATTGCTGCTGTCCGGCTCTGTACGCATCGGGCACGACGACGGCGGCCCGGAGCGTGCGGTTCATGGACGCGCTCGATATATCCAGCGTATCGACAGTGGCGCTAAATGCCCCAAATGATAACGCGCACAGACTAGCCAGAAGCACTAGACGGGGTAAAAACATAAAGCTGATGAACAGACGTCGTTTATATTTAAGTCAAAGCTACGAAACCTACCAGTACGTAAAAATTACGCAAAGGTTTTTTTGTGCTATATATGGCTTTTGTATAAACTTTGGGGGTGAAGAACGGGATGATGACTGATTACATACGCGCTTTGTCGATCGACGGCGTGATTTTTGGCTTTCACGAGAATGAACTCAAGGTGCTGTTGCTGCGCTGGAAAGGAACCGACGAATGGAGTTTGCCGGGTGGCTTTATTCGCATGCAGGAGTCAGTCGATGTGGCTGCGCAACGCGTGGTGCAGGAGCGAACGGGGCTAACCCAGCTTTATCTGCGGCAGTTCCACGTCTTCGGCGACGTAAATCGGTACGATCAGGTGGACGTGTGGCGTCGGGCCGGTTTATCGTTCGATGAACGGGATATGTGGCCCCGCGCCATTTCAATCGGGTACTATGCCTTGGTGGAGTATTCGAAAGTAGAGCCCACCCCCGATCATCTAACGGAAGCCTGCGCCTGGTGGTCGCTCGATACACTGCCGAACTTACTGTTCGATCATAATCAGATCATCGAAGTCGCGCTTCAATCGTTGCGAAAGGAGCTGAACGAGCAGCCCATTGGTCATTTGTTGCCGGAAGCGTTCTCGATTCCTGAGTTGCAGCGGCTTCACGAGACCATTCTGGGGCACGCGCTGGATGCCCGTAATTTCTACAAGAAAACCATCGCGTCCGGTGATCTCGAACGACTACCCGAACGTCGGCGGGGAACACCCCACAAAGCGCCATTCCTGTACCGCTTTCGGCCGTTGGAGCCGGTATAAAGAAAGGGGGCTTGCCGGTCGAAACCAGCAAGCCCCCTTTTAATTAGTGAAGCAGGTTACTACGACAGGTATTTGCGCAGCATCCAGGCATGCTTCTCGTGCTCTTCCATCAGCCCCGTCAGGAAATCGGATGTACCTGCATCGCCCAGTTCGTCGGTCTTGTCGACATCTTCGCGCAGTTCACGGATGATCTGCTCGTGGTCAGCCAACAGACGCTTGAACATGTCGGGCGTACCGATGTGGCCGTCGTAATCTTCTTTCAGGCTGGTTTCGGCCAGGAAGTCTTTCATCGTCGCTACCGGACGACCGCCCAACTGACGGACGCGCTCGGCTACGAGGTCGATTTCTTCTTCCAGTGCGTTGTATTGCTCTTCAAAAAACTCGTGATATTCTTTGAAGCTTGGGCCCGCAACGTCCCAGTGGAACTTACGGGTTTTGATGTATAGTACGTGTAGGTCGGCCAGGAAAGCGTTCAGAAGTTCGTTATCCTTCTTAAGCACGTCTGCGTCAAGGCCAATATTGGGTTGCAATGCCATAGCAATTGTTAAGATTAATGGTTACGACGACGGTATAATAGCTTATACCGGCTTCTGATAAATTAACCACTGTGCGGGCTGTTTGTTTGTTCTGACCATCGTCTTGCCGGTTAACATACAGCTACCGACCTACTTATACCGACACGCTTTCGGATCTGATTCCTGAAAATAGGCTTTGTAATTTTTGGCCTTCGGGTCCATGCACCCCTTTAGCTCGAGCAGTTTGATGTTCCGGAAGTCGATGGCGTGGCTTTCGCTTTGCAGGGCGATGTAGCCTTCGGTCAGGGGCGTGTTGGCGCGTCGAAGCCACTCTTCCGGATGGGTAATGCCCGCCTTTGCCCAGTCGTAATCCTCGCTGACATAGCCCCCGCCGATCTGCGTTTTGCCATAGGCCAGCACCGTTTTTCCATTGACCAGATGCCGAACCGAATCGCCCAGTACGACTACCTCAACGCTCACCCACTGATCGCCGTCGTAGGTTTTGGAGTCGGAGTCGATGATGTGCTGCGTATTGAGTTTACCCTCGAAGTGAACCTGCGTACCGGGCGTGCAGAGGTTGGCTGTATGGCGCGTCCCCTTACCCAGACCGCCCAGCAACTGCACCTCCAGCGACACCGGAAAGGCTTGCTTCAACTCGTTACTTTGCGCCGACTGCGAATGGATCATGACGCCACTGTTGCGCACGTTCCAGCTATCGCCCCCGGCACCTGCTCGCCCTGAAAGCGGTAGTCGAAGCGCAGGATATAGTGCGAAAACGGTTTCTTGTAGTACAGGTGCCCGTATTTGCCGTCGAAGCGGTTGTAAGCGGGCTGATCGTAGACGATACGCAGCATCCCGTTTTCGGCGCGGAAGGCGTTGCCCACGTTATCGTCGAGCGGATACCCCGCAACTTTAGCGTCCCAGCCGGTCAGGTCTTTGCCGTTGAACAGGTAGAGCCAGTCGTTGTCGGTCGCGCCCTTCTGGGCCTGCGCAGTAGATACGACTGTCAAAATGAAAAGAAAAAATAGAGTGTGTTTCATGCTTCGGAGGAATAAGAGCGAACGAAGTAGCCTGATAACGCAATTGTGCGCCAATTCTACCGACGCAGGTTCTGTTGCATGTACACGCGCATGAGCCGCTCCAGGAATTTTGGCGTGTCGATGTACGTGCCAATGTCCGCGTTCGGAGACTGGTTGGGTGTCAGTTTGGTGAACCCTTTTTCATCGACGGAAACGTGGGCGGGCTGCGTCTTGAACAGGTCGGGCCAAAGCACCATCCCCACAGCTACCGCATCGAACAGTACCGGGTCCCGGTCGGCATTCCACAGCGTTTGTAAGCCACACAGGGCGTTGGTCAGCGGGCTTTGGCGCATGAGTAGCTTCTGGCGAAAAGCCGCGTCGGCCCGCACGAAGGCGGTGATGTCCAGTCCGGCATAGGTGATCGGAACCCCGCTATTGACAAACTGCTGTGCTGCCGATGGGTCGACAACGACGTTCCATTCCGCATTGGGCGTAGGCGACCCGTTATAACCGACGTAAAATGAGCCGAACATAGCTACCACTCGTTTCGCCAGACCCAGCGCACCCGGTTCGCGCTTGAGCAGATCGGCCATATTCTGGACCGGCCCTACGGAAATAACCGTCACCTGACCGGGATACTGATGCAGTTTATCCTGAATAAACTCGACCGCCGATTCCCGGATCGGTACTTTGCGCGAAAAACCTTTCGCATAGTGAAACTGATCGGCGTACCAGTTGGCGCGTTCATTCATCGCACGCGTGTCACGGCCCACGGCAACCGGGATGCTGTCGAGCCCCCAATCGTAAAGCAGCTGACAGGCCAGCCGCGCCCGGTCGTCGGTGCGACCGTAGCAGGTGGTTACGCCAAGCACTTCCAGTTCCGGACTGGCAAAGAGCAGCGCCAGCGCGTACGCGTCGTCGATGTCGTCGCCGAGGTCACAGTCGAAAATGACTTTCGTGCGTTCGCGTCCGGCCGTCTGCGCCATTGACATTGTGATTCCCAAACTAAGGAGTAGAGCAAGGTATACGTACCGGGCGGTGGTCATGAAGATCGTCTTGAACTATGGTTTTTCTTGAACTGTGATTTGTTTGATTAATTGATTTCGCTGATTTTTCTAATCGTGGTCAAGTAATCAGCGACAATCACAGATCAAGATTGCCTGAACTATGATTCATCTGATTTACGGATTTCGTTGATTTTTTTAATCATAGTCTATCAGTGAAATCAGTATTAATCACAGTTCTGATATTCTTGAACTGTGATTAATACTGATTTACGGATTTCGCTGATTCTATAAAGTAAATCACAGTCCATCAGCGTAATCAGACGAATCACAGTTCATGACTGATTGCCTTGATTGTTTTAAATCATAGTCCATCAAAGTAATCAGCGACAATCACAGTTCAAGATCAATCAAAAAAATCACAGTTCAAGAATCAGCCCCACCGCCACCGGGGGTTTCGAGTCGGATGCGTTCGCCGGGTTGCATCGGGCGGGTGAAAATGCCGGGTAATGCGTCGGTAGTGCCATCCGGGCGAAGTAGCGTTTGCTGGCCCGTTGCGCCGGGCTGGGCACCGTTCAGGCCGTAGGGGGCGACCTGTCGGTGCTGACTGACCAGCGTCGCCTGTACTGGTTCCAGAAATTCGATTTCGCGAATGATACCGTCGCCCCCGCGCCAGGTTCCGGCTCCGCCCGATGCGGGTCGTATGCCGAACTGATGCAGGCGAACGGGGTAGCGTCGCTCCAGTTCTTCGGGGTCGGTCAGGCGGGTGTTGGTCATGTGCTGATGCACCGCCGACCTGCCATCAGCACCGACTGTCGCGCCCGCACCCCCGCCGATGGTTTCGTAGTAGCCAAACGCGCCCGCGTCGCCGGAGCGGCCGAACAGAAAATTGTTCATCGTCCCCTGACTACAGGCTGCCAGCCCCAAGGCTTTTAACAGCGTATCGACCAGCCGCTGACTGACTTCGGTATTACCACCAACCACCGCCGGACAAGCCGCATCGTCGTCGGAAAACAGTGGATTCAGAAAAGAACTGTCGGGCAGAATGATGTCGACAGGCATCATCAGCCCTTCATTGAGCGGAATGTCACGGTCGACCCACAGTCGCAGTACGTACAGAATAGCACTGTGCAGAATGGATACGTTGGCGTTGAGGTTATGCGGATGAACGCCCGACGTGCCCGTAAAGTCAACCCGCAGCCGACCGTCGGTAACCCGCATGCTGACCTGAATCGTATGACCGTCGTCGAGTGATTCGGTGGCTGCAAACGACTGCCCGTCGAGGGGTGTCAGGACTGAGCGGATAGCCTGTGTCGCGGTTTGTTGCAGTAGACCCATGTAGTGCTGAACCGTCGACAGACCCTGTTGCCGAACGAGTTGCTGTAAAGCGGTTTCTCCCGCCCGCAGCGACGCCAGCCCCGCTTCAATATCAGCGCGATTTTCGGCCAGTGATCGGGTCGGATACGGTGCATTCGCAAAGCGACTACCCAGACCGAGTACTCCATCGGTCAGGGTATCCCACTGAAAAACACCGTTTCGAACGACGTACTGCGGCTTCAGCACGACCCCTTCTTCGATAAGCGAGGTCGCGTCCGGCGGCATTGAACCGGGTACTTTTCCGCCAATCTCGGCATGGTGCGCCCGGTTGATGACATAGCCAATAAGCTCGCCCGTGTCGGTAAAGGCACCCTGTAGTAACGTTACGTCGGGCAGGTGCGACCCGCCAAATTTGGGGTGGTTCGTAATCAGTACGTCGCCGGGGCCGAGTGGCAATTCGGCCAGACACAGCCGCGCGCAAACGCCCAGACTGCCCAGGTGCACCGGAATGTGCGGTGCATTGGCCACCAGCCGGGCCTCGCCGTCGAGCAAGGCGCAGGAGAAGTCGAGTCGCTCTTTGACGTTGGTCGAGAAAGCGGTTCGCTGGAGCTGAGCGCCCATCTCCTCCGCGATCGCCCGAAACCGCTGCGTAAACAGTTCCAGTTCAACCACTGTGTTCCGGTTGGATTTATCTGCGGTGGCCGTTTCCACGGGTACCGTCTCCACGTCAGCAATATACTCGGCGATAGCGTCGCGGCTGGCCTGGACAATGAGTCGCCAGCCGGATTCGATGAAGGCCGACGAGGTTGTGTTGAGCAGCAGGGCCGGACCGCGAAATGTGTCGCCCTCCTGCAAACGAGTCCAGTCGTAAGCGGGGTAGCGGCCAGCCTGAAAAGCGGGTACGGCCTGCCGATGCAACCGCGGGCGTTGACTGGCCGCACCGGAGTCAGCTACCGTGCTGACAACGACGCGCAGACTGACCAGCTCGATTGGCCGGTCGGCGGGGTAATGGCCGTATAACTGCTGGTACTGGGCAACAAAGTCGTCGGCCAGCCGATGACTGACGGGTACGTCCACGGTTGCTTCCTGCCCCTGCAAGCGTAGGAATGCCTGCGCTGACCGGGTTTCGATTGGTTCGGAAACGCCTACATCCTCCCGCAGGGCCGCTGTCGCTTCATTGGTCAGCTGATTAACCAGCTCGTCAAGACTGTCGATCAGCGGGTCGAGGGGGCGCAGGATGGAACGGGTAGCGGTGCGTTCGATGCGTGCCTGACCGATGCCGTAAGCGCTCAGCAAGCCGCCGTCGAAGGGGAGAATCAGGCGTTCCATCTGTAACAGGCGGGCAATGGCGCAACCGTGCAGACCGCCCGCTCCGCCGAACACCAGCAACGGGTACTGGGCTGGATCGAAGCCGCGCGACACACTGATCTTGCGTATCGCCCCCGCCATGAGTTCGTTGGCAATTTCCTCAAAACCACGCAGTACCGCCAACGGATCGGGAGCCGTTCCGGTTTGCTGACCAATCTGTTCGACAATAGCGTGCAGAGCCGCCTGTGCTCGATCGGGAAAAATCGGGATGCCAAATTGCTGCGGGTGAAGCTTACCCAGTAACAGATTAACGTCGGTGATCGTCAGCCGGGGTGTTTGGCCGATGGGGGTAGCGCCGTAGCAGGCCGGGCCGGGATTGGCCCCCGCGCTATGCGGCCCGACGCGCAGTTGACCCCCGGCCTGTTTGTCAGCACCAATGCCGTCGAACCAGCAGATCGAACCCCCGCCGGCGGCTACGGTTTCGATGGCCAGGGCGGGGAGTTGCAACTCGAACGGGCCAATGTGCGTCGAGAATCGATAGTCGGGCGTACCGTCGATGCGGGCGACGTCGGTGCTGGTACCGCCCATGTCGAGGGTCAGTACCCCCGGCTGATCGAGCGCGGCCGCAATAACCCCGGCCCCGACGACACCCCCCGCCGGTCCGCTCAGCAGACTGTCTTTAGGCTGAAACAGGTCGGCCCGCACCAGTCCGCCCGCACTCGTCATAATCCGTACCGGTTGTCCGCCCAATTGGTGCCGGACGTTGATTAAGTATGTATCGAGAACCGGTTGCAGATACGCATCGACAACGGTGGTTTGCGTGCGGGCAACATAGCCGGGCGTGGCCGACACATTCGTCGAGCAGGTGATCCGGTTGAAGCCAGCCTGTCGGAGTCTATCGCGCAGTTGCTGTTCGTGAGCCGGGTTGCGGTAGGCATGTACCAGCGAAATAGCGATGGCATCGGGCTGAAGCTGACGTAGCTGGTCGAGTAAGGCGTCGGGTTGGGGCAGGGGCGTCAGTACCGTACCGTCGGCCTGCAACCGCTCATCGATTTCCAGTACATCGGTGTACAGGGTTTCGGCGGGCGGGATGGCCAGCTGAAACAGGTCCGGGCGCTGCTGCGTGCCGATCAGCAGCAGATCGCGAAAACCACGGGTAACGAGCAGCGCGACTCGCCCACCGCGTCGTTCGAGCAGGGCGTTGGTTCCTTTGGTCGTACCCAGCCGCATGTCCAGCGTTGGAAACGGCTGATCGAGGGGCGTTTGCGTCAGGAGTCGAGCCGCCAGCACGGGTGCTTCCTCACCCGTGAACAGTTCAATTGTCGCCGTCGGCAGGGCTACTACAGCCGGATTGTCAACGGTTAACTCGCCGTTGATCGATAGCGACGTAACCCGCGCCGTTTCGTTTGTGTCGAGTACGCGCAGCTGATAGCCACTGAAGATGGGCGCAGTTAGCCACGGAGCCGTTAGTTTACCATCGCGCCATTGCGCCCGCAGGCGACTGCTGCTCAGAACTTTTGCGCGGTGTATATGCCCGTTTGGGTCACGGGCCAGGCCGTCGGTAAACGTCCCGCCCGTATCAATCCAGATGTGCCACATAGTGGGGTTTAAAGTTTACTGTTCAACGTTTAACGTTGCGCTGATATACCGATTTGAACTGCGTCTGCGCTAGCAACCTTAAACTTTAGACTACAAACCTCAAACTTAATATTTCGCCGGCTGGCCGGGTTTTGGGGTGCTTTTCTGGATGAATTTGCGGAGGTTCTCGTTGCTGCTGGCGAGGTCTTCCCGGCGCAGGTAGAGCATGTGGCCGCTACGGTACCCTTCCCACGACATCCGGTCACGCAGCTTGCCGCTGGGGTCGATTTGCCAGAGATTATACTGTGCGTTATAGTAGTCGCAGGCCCCGTCGAAATACCCCGACTGGACCAGCACATGCAGGTAGGGATTCTGCAACATGGCCTGATGCAGGTTTTCGCCTGTGCGGTTGTTGGCATTATCCCAGGGGAAGGTCGGGCCGAACATGAAGTATTTCAGGTCGGTCTTGTAGTTCAGCTCGTCGCGCATGTACATGTTGATGGCGGGCGTGAACGAGTGCAGCCACGACGTTAGCTCGGCGTTGTAATCGGGGCCGGTACCGGCGTCTTTGGCGTCGATGCCCCGGTAGCGCGAGTCGAGCCGACCAACGGTGAAACCTTTATCACGGAGCAGTTCTTTCCAGAAAAAATTGAGCGGTACGTCGAGGTTATTCTGCATCACGGCCGTGGTCGACAATCCCGAATAGCGGGCCACTTTGGCCGCGATGTCCTTGCGTTTCTGCTCGGGTAGCGAACCCCCATCGACAGGGCCGGCAGGTACTCCGACATCGTAAACGCTTCGACCTCCGGCAGCATGGCGGTCAGGTCTTTGGCCTGTAGATCGGCTGGCAGGGCCTTGTGGTACCAGGCTGTTGCGGCCATGTAGGGCAGTTTGAGCGCCCCCTGTCCCGGACCGCCCCGCTCCAGACCAAGACCCGTTGGCGATACCAGAATAACCCCGTTGAGGTACATCCAGTGGCTGTTCTGTAGTTCGTTGGCCAGCCCCGACACCCGCGTGGTACCGTAGCTTTCGCCAATCAGATACTTGGGCGACGACCAGCGGTTATAGCGGCTGACAAAGGTGTTGATCCACTCGGCGAGGTACTTGATGTCGGCGTTGACACCGAAAAACAGCTTGGCCGCCGGAACGTCTTTGTTGGCCGGACGCGAAAAACCCGTGTTGACCGGGTCGACGTACACAATGTCGGCCACGTCGAGGATCGAATGCGGGTTGTCGCGCAGACCGTAGGGCTGAACGGGGTAGCCTTCGTCGTCGACTTTCAGAATGCGCGGCCCGGTGTAGCCCAGCATCATCCAGACGGATGCCGTACCGGGGCCACCGTTAAACGAAATCACCAGCGGGCGACTGGTTCGGTCGGAAACGTCAGACCGTTCAAAGTAGGTGAAAAACACACCCGCAGCGGCTTTGCCTTCATCGTCCCAAACCGGAATCGTTCCGGCAGTGGCTTTGTAGGGCACCCGCTGCCCTTTGATCGTCACCTGTCCGTTGGTAACCACCTGCTTGTCCAGATCAAGCGTGCGGGTGGTTTTCATGGCCCGGTCGGCGGCAAATTCTTTGTCGGCGGCTGGCTGGGCTTTGTCGGTAGTGGGCTTCTGGGCAATCGAAGCTGAAATCGTTAGGGCAACGAGGGAAGTAAGTAAACCAATTCGGCGCATGGCGTTGTGAGATGGCGGTCGATGAACAGGATAAACGTTCGCAAAATACGGGTTATCCGTTGGTTTTGGGTGTTCAATCGGGCATCTGGCCGAATAAGCCCTAACTTGCGGCAGCTTATGTCTATGGCTGGACGCTTGCCGTAGGCGATACAACTCCTCTATGAAACAAACTATTCTGACCCTGGTAAGCTGCCTTTTTGTGTGCAGTAATCTCATTGCGCAAACCGCTCCGTTACCCCGTATTGCCATTGCCGGTTTGGGTATCGAATCAAGCACGTTTTCACCCGCCCGTACCGAAGAACCTGCCTTTCACGCCCGCTACGGGCCCGAAGTATTCAACGCGTATCCGTTTATGATGCCGATGGCCCCGCTGCGGAAGCAGGCGGTGTGGCTACCCGCCATCGTCGGGAAGTCGCTGCCGGGGGGAGCCGTTACCCGCGAAGCGTATGAGTCGCTGGTGAAAAAGACGCTGGATTCGCTGAAGAAATACGGGCCCTACGACGGCATGTATTTCGACATTCACGGCGCGATGAGTGTTGTTGGGCTGGATGACCCCGAAGGTGATTTTCTGCAACGCATTCGGGACGTAATTGGCTACAAAACACTGATTTCGACTTCGATGGATTTGCACGGCAACGTGTCACAGCGGCTGGCGCGCAATACCGACCTGATGACCTGCTATCGGATGGCACCCCACGAAGACGCCATGCAGACGAAAGAGCGGGCTGTCACGAACCTGCTCGAACGGCTCAAGAGCGGGAAGGGTAAACCCGCTTACAAAGCCTGGATTCCGGTGCCGATTCTGTTGCCGGGCGAAAAAACCAGTACGCGTGTCGAGCCGGGGAAGAGCCTGTACGCGCAGGTAGCGCCGATCGCCAATCAGCCGGGTATTGTCGATGCCGCGATCTGGATTGGCTATGCCTGGGCCGACGAGCCGCGTAACCATGCCGTGGTGATGGTAACCGGCGACGATAAAGCGAAGGTAAGTCAGTCGGCGGAAACGCTGGCGAAGGCATTCTGGGACGTTCGAAATCAGTTCGCGTTCGTGGCCCCAACGAGTACGCTGGAAGATTGTCTGGCAAATGCCATGAAAAGCCCGACGCACCCGTACTTCATCAGCGACATGGGCGACAATCCGACCGCTGGTGGTGCTGGCGACGTAACCTGGACGATTACGCAGTTGCTGGCCCGGCCGGAGTTTAAAAAGGCGGATAGCCCCGCCCTGATTTATGCGTCGATTCCGGATTCGCTGTTCATCAAAAAAGCGATTGCCGCCGGGGTAGGGGGTACTGTCGACGGCACGGCGGGCGCTGTCGTCGATCACCGGTTTGCCCCGCCTGTTCGGTTGACCGGTACGGTCGAGTCAATTGTACACGGCGATCGGGATGCCGAGGTGGAAGCGGTGGTGAAGGTAGGTAGCGCCCATGTGATCGTGACCAAAAAGCGGAAGCCTTACCATCGGGAAGCCGATTTTACCCGGCTAGGGCTGAAGCCGCGCGAGGCAGGTCTGGTCGTCGTGAAAATTGGTTATCTGGAACCCGAGTTGTACGCCATGCAGAAAGGCTGGATGATGGCGCTGACGCCCGGCGGTGTTGATCAGGACCTGAGCCGCCTGGGCTACAAGCGCATTCAGCGCCCCATGTTCCCGCTGGATGCCGCGACGATGAAAACGCCCGACCTCTCGACCCGCTGGATCCCCGTATCGGGCGACGCGAAGTAAAATTATTTCAACACGGAGGCACAGAGACCACGGAGAAAAGTCTTTGTGCCTCCGTGTTGAAATAGACAATCTGTTGATTACGATAAGCTGACCGTTTCATCGCGCTCAATAGATCGTGGACGTGTTGTGTGAAATGAGCCTTTGTTGAGATGATTGTTTTTTTAACAACGGTCAAGGATGGGTAGTAGCCTATGATGACAGCGTTCTTAAAAAGTTTATTCACCGTATAGGTTTCTCAAAAAATCGTCTAACCTGACCGGGCTCCTACCCAGAAGGTGCTTTACGTCACTTTTACCCGTATCAAACTCCCCGTGCGCAATCGCCTTGGCGTACCGGGCAATGTAGGCTGCATCATCTGCGGAAAGGCCAGCCTCCACAAGCTGCGCAATGTATAAACTTGTTTCAGGTTGGTGATAGGCGATCGTCTTCCCGGTACTATCGGATAACATGGCAGCAATTTCCGCAAACGAAAAAGCGGTTTCTGCTGCGATAACGTACTCCTTATTTTCGTGATCCGGAGTAGTTAGTACAACGGCCAATGCCTCCGCCATTTCTGTTAGGGGTAAAAAGGGGGTTTTACCGGCTCCGGCAGGGATAGAGACTCCCTTATCCAACACGTCCTTTCCAATAAGAAAAGGAATCAAATCAGCATACAGTGTATTACTCATCACGGTATAAGGAATGGCTGCCTGCTTTAAATAGCCAGCTGTATAGGCGTGGTATTGAACATTTTCCGTCGCTGTGCCCTGATTTAAATCGTTCATCTCGAAGCTCGTATAAATAAGGTGACTGACTCCCGTTTCCTTGGCGGCATCAATCGCATTCTTGTGCTGCCCAAACCGGTAAGCAATATCGGCTGAAGACGATATTAGCAGTAGCTTGTCTACACCGTGGAACGCCTTTTTCAATGAGTCAACATCCTGGTAGTCACCGAGTCTCACCTGAACCCCTTTTGCCTTCAAGTCGGCTGCCTTTGTTTCATCTCGTACCAACGCCGTGATGTCGGATGTAGCTATACCCTTGTCTACTAGTGAATGAATGGTTGCTTTCCCTAAATTGCCTGTTGCACCCGTTACTAAAATCATGATCTTTATTTACGATTAACGATAAGCTACTTATCCCATGAACAACCGATATAGCTTATTAAAAGTGACTAGTGATGGTTCGCGTCAAAACAAAAAGTGGTAACCTAAACGTGACTAATGGCAAAAAAGATAGACACCAATGACTGCGCTGTTACGGCGACGATCGATCTGATTGCAGGAAGGTGGAAATTGACTATTCTGCACGTGCTTCTCCGACACGATCGGCGTTTTGGGGAAATCCTTGTTCGGATACCCGCTATTTCCAGGAAGGTGTTAACTCAACAACTCAGAGAGCTTGAAGCGGATGGCTTAATCAGTAGGAAACAGTATAAGGAACGTCCTCCCCGGGTAGAGTACGCGCTCACCGGTTTTGGTCATAATCTTTGCCCTTTGTTGGCACGTATGGCCGATCTGAAAAATGGTGTTAGCTAGTCAAACTCGGAAAGTTTACATTTTGCGAGCTTTTCGAGTGCATCCATAGAAGGTTGTCTCAGGTGGAGTGTTTTGTGGGATGGCTGGTTCTTAGTTCTAATCCGCAACGTAGATTGTGTCATCAACGTGATATGGGGAGCGCACCACTCCAGATTGTCAGCGACGGAAGCCAGGGTGAAATGATCTAAAACGACAAAGTAGTTGAAAATCAGGGTTTTCCTGCGTACCTATGGGGGTAGATAACGACTCGTCACGGGCTTCTCACTGTTCATGGACCATCCCACCGTTCGCGAATTACTACAGACAACAGCTGCCACCACGCAGATGTGCAGGCAGATCACGCAACGGTCAATGGATCGTCAGGAGCGGATGAGGGTACGCCTTGCCGGGATTGATCTTAGGATAGAGATCGTGTCAGATGAGCTTAAATGCTTACAACAGGGCTGATACGCAGCTGAAAAGAAGCCCCCGTCCGCCTAGAGAGGCCGGTCAAGGTAGGGTCCTGCCTGAACACCACCTGGTAGAACTACTTACTGTTCAGTACGTTTGCCAAGTTCAGTATAGCCACCACGAACATTATCACGGCTCCCCTGGGTAGCGTGACAGCAAGCGTTAAGCCCGCCTGGCTCTGGTTTTTATGGGTACTGAGCCCTCCACCAGCCATGTTCACCCTACTCCCCGTACCCCGCTTCATGCCGCAGTCATCGATTAGGGCGATGACCCAACGTGGCATTTATCCAGTACTGGCCCACCTGCGTCAGCCACCAACCCAGCCAATACAGATAGCAACTGGTGCGTCATCAGGCCTGTCTGTCAGAGGTATCTGACGCAATTGCTAACCTGTCATTGCCTGGGTTCAGACACTGTAGCTAACCAGCCCGGTTGTCTGTATCGGGGAGCCGGTTAGCATGCCGATTAATTTACCGTATTTTTACCGGTAAACTGTGACCCATACCTAGATGTATATACCCTCGTCGGACGAAGAAGACAAGCGATTAGCGGCCCTGGAAAGCTACGCTGTGCTGGATTCGTTACCCGAGCAAGAATACGAAGACATTACCAGGCTGGCCGCCCAAATCTGCCAAACGCCAGTAGCCCTGATTACGCTCGTCGATCAGGCCCGACAGTGGTTCAAATCCAACCGGGGCCTTTCCTTCCGGCAAACGCCCCGCGAGCAGTCCTTCTGCGCCCATAATCTACAGGCCCTAAGCAGTTCCCTCGTCGTGGAAGATGCCCGGCAGGACGCGCGTTTTCAGCACAACCCCCTGGTCACCGGCGATCCTCATATTGTCTTCTACGCTGGCGAACCGCTGCTTGATGATGATGGCTTCACGCTTGGGTCGCTGTGCGTGATCGATTTCCAAGTGCGGCAGCTGGACGAGGGGCAGTTGAAGGCACTAAAAATTCTGGCTAACCAGGTGGTGACCTTGCTGACGGCCCGTCGAAGAATGATTCAGCAGGCCCGCTTGCAGCAACAATTGCGAGCCAGCGAAGCCCGCTTCCAGAATCTGGTAATGGCGACTCCCACGGCCACGGCGGTCTTCGTTGGCCGCGAGATGGTCATCCAGCAGGTCAACCCGCCCATGCTGGCCATTTGGGGTAAAGACAACAGGGTGATCGGTAAATCGCTGCACACGGCGATACCCGAACTGGAGGGACAGCCTTTTCTGGCCCAGTTGCAGCATGTCTTTGACACGGGAGAACCCTTTCTTCACCAGGAAGGCATGGCTCACGTAATCGAAAACGGCCAGCCCAGGCAGGTCTACTTCAACCATGCCTACAATCCGCTTGTTGATGAGCAGGGCCAGATTTACGGAGTTATCAATGTTGCTCTTGACACAACGGCGCAGGTCGTAGCCCGTCAGCAGCTGGCCGAGCGGGAAACCCGGTTTCGTAACGTTGTCGAACAGGCGCCCATGGCCATCGGGCAACTCAAAGGTCGGGAAATGATCATCGAGCTGGGCAACGAGCGCATTTTTGAAGTATGGGGTAAAGGCCCATCGATCGTTGGCAGACCCATCGTGGAAGCAATACCGGAGTTGGAAGGGCAGCCCTTTATTGAGTTGATGGCCACCGTTTTCGAGACGGGTGTTCCCTTTTACGGGAAGGCGGTTTTGGCCAAACTCGTCCGGCAGGGCCGACTCGAAGAGGTATATTTTGACTTTAGTTATTCCCCCATCCGGGATACCGCCGGACAAATTAGCGGCATCCTGATTATGGCCGTTGATGTAACCGGGCAAGTGCTGGCCCAGCAGGCCATTGAAAAAAGTGAGCAGCGGTTTCGCCGTTTGGTGGAGGATGCCCCCTTTGGCATTGCCGTCTTCGAGACAGCGGATATGCACATAACGCTGGCCAATGAGACCATCGTCAATCTATGGGGTAAGACCACCGCGGTGATCGGCCAGAAAATAGCCGACGCCTTGCCCGAACTAGCCGATCAGCCCTTCATTCCACTGCTGAAGGTCGTTTACGCGACGGGGGAGACCTACCGTAGCACCGAACAGGCTGCCGATCTGCTGATCGATGGTCGGCTGCAAACCCGCTGGTTTAATTTCGTCTATCAGCCGCTGGTGGATGGGCAGGGGCAGGTGTACGCCATTTTGAACATGGCCGTGGATATTACCGACAAGTATCTGGCCAGTCAGCAACTGCGGCAAAGCGAACAGCGCTATCGGGACTTAGCCGCCGAGCTGGACAACCGGGTACAGGTCCGCACGCAGGAACTGACCCGGCTTAACAACGACCTACAACGGTCTAACGACAATTTGCAGCAGTTCGCCTACGTTGCCAGCCACGATTTGCAGGAGCCCCTGCGCAAGATTCAAACCTTCAGCGACCTGCTGGGATTAGAGCTGGCTACCCATGCCGACCCCGCCGTGGGTGACCATCTACGACGCATTGCGGCCGCGGCCGCCCGCATGTCCGCCCTGGTTCGGGACTTGCTGACCTACTCGCGCGTCTCAACCCGTCAGCAGGCGTTCGGGTCCGTGTCGCTGAGTGAGATCATGGCGGGTGTCGTAGCCAGCCTCTACAAGACGATTCAGCGTACAAACGCCCAACTGGAGGTGGCCGAACTCCCCACTGCCCGGGGCGATAAGTCGCAGCTCGCGCAGCTGTTTGGCAACCTGTTGAGTAACGCCCTCAAGTTTGTGAAAGCTGACCAGCAGCCCCACATTCAGGTGGCGTATACGCATCGTTCGGCCGATGAGTTACCGGCCGAAGTTCACCCGACCACAACGGTTCCGTTCTATCATCAGATCAGTGTGACCGACAACGGCATTGGCTTCAACACCAAATACCTGAGTCGTATTTTTCAGGTCTTTCAACAGCTCAACGGCCGAAATGAGTATGCGGGTACGGGCGTTGGCCTGGCGATTTGCCAGCGCGTGGTAGAAAACCACGGTGGGAGTATCACGGCCTCCAGTGAGGTGGGGCAGGGAGCTACCTTCTGTGTGTACTTACCCGCTTAATTATCAACTTTACCCGCTCATTCCCTTACCCTATACCCTTCGATGGTAGATTCAGATAAAGTCGATCCCCTGGACCAGATGCCGATCATTCATATCGAGAACGATGCCGATGATCATATTCTACTTAAAAAAGCCCTCGGTGCTGCGTCGATTGCAAATCCGGTTCGTTTTTTTCAAGACGGCCAACAGGCGCTTCAGTATTTACAGGCGACCGACGAAGTCCCGCTGGTCATCCTGTGTGATGTACTCATGCCGGGCATGGATGGTTTTGAACTACGCGACCGGATCGATGCCGATCCGGTGCTGCGGATGAAGGCAATTCCGTTTGTTTATTTCTCGACCTGGGGTAGCAATGCACTGGTCAATAAGGCTTACCAGGGCACCATCCAGGGCTATCACCTGAAAGGCCGAAGTTTTGCCGAGCTACAGGCTGAACTCAGCCTGATCGTGGCTTATTGGAAGCGGTGTTTACACCCGCGAAGTTTTCAATGAGAAATGCCCGGATTGGGAAGCAGCCGGAGGGCCGTTCATTCGTACCCGGCAGGCGCACTAACTGAGTTACGAGCGTTATTTATCCAGCTCGTCTTTTTTGGCCGCTATCGTCTCAGCCAATAGCTCGGGTAAGCTCGCGTAATCGATGGGTTTCAGCACATGCCCGTCAAAACCCGCAGCCCAGCTGCGCTGCTTATCGGCTTCCCGACCGTAGCCCGTCAGGGCGATGATGGGCAGCTGCTTCCCCCAGGATTGCCGACGAATATGCGCACAGACGGCATATCCATCCAGCTGCGGCATGCCAATATCCAGCAGCAGCACGTCTGGCTTTAGCAATTCGGCCGCCCCAATGCCGTCCTGTCCATTATAACGCTGATGCACCTCATAGCCCTGCCGCTCCATGATCTTACCCATCAGGTCAACTAACTCCCGATTATCATCCACGATCAGCACCCGTACCGCATCGCGGGACTTCGGGGGGCTTCGGCTTCAGGCACTGAGGGAATTGTCTCCTGCGTGAGCAAGGGTAAGCGGAGGATAAACTCACTGCCCTGTCCGGGGCCCCCGCTTCGGGCCTGGATGTGGCCCTGATGGCCCAGGGCAATCTGTTTGGCCACGGCCAGGCCCAGACCCAGGCCGCCATGCGGGCGATCGATGGAGGTCTCCCCCTGCACAAATAGCTCGAAGATGGCCGTCAGCTCGTCGGCCGGGATGCCCTTTCCATCATCCTTCACGCGCAACACCGCCTGATCAGCCTCCCGCTCCAGACTGATCCAGATATGTCCCCCTTCATCGGTATACTTCGTCGCGTTGCCCAGCAGGTTCATCACCAGCTGCAAAAGCCGGGTAGCATCCCCATCAACTATCAGCGGCTCGGGGGGCAGGGCTACCTCCAGATGTCGTTCGTAGTGCGAAAGCAGCGATTGGGCAGCTTCAACGGTTTGGGATAAGAGCAGACCCAGGTCGAGCGGCTGGCGCAGCAGCCGGATCTTGCCCTGGCGGATGCGACTAACCTCCAGCAGATCGTCGACCATGCGGCTCAGGTGCCTGACCTGTCGGCTCATGCGCTGAACACCGGATGGATAAGACAGTTGGGGGTCCTCCCCCCGGACAGCTCCAGATAGGTCAGCGTATTGGCGATCACCCCCAGCGGATTGCGCAGTTCATGACCCAGCATGGCCAGAAACTCGTCTTTGCGCCGATCGGCGTCCAGCAGGGCGAGTTCCCTTTTCTTGATCGTGGTTACATCATCGAAGGCTACGACCACCAACCGACTACCGAGCGGGCCTACCCGGGATAATTTGGTCCTGATCCAGCGGTCCAAGTCCTGGACGTATTGCTCCAGTTGAATCGGCTTATCGGTTTTGGCCACCTGGGCATAGGCCTCAAACCAGTAGGTTTCGAACCGGGGCAGTATCTGGCTATAGGCTTCGCCCACGACGTTGCTCAGGCCCGACTGTTGACTGAAGGCCTGATTGTATTGACGGACGATAAGATCGGTGATTTTACCTGCCTGGTCGACTACCAATTCGACCAGGCAGAGGCCTTGATCACTGGCATTGCACAGGACTTGACAGTAGTCTTGGAGTAGCGACTGACAGGGGGGCGGATTCGGGGCCTCATCGTTGGTGCTTGTCATGAGCTATAGGGGATTTATGACTAAATCCCCCCTCAAACGAAGAGTTTCGATCCAGCCATTTCAGTGAGCCAATGGTTCGCCAAACGTCCTTGTCAAAAGCACATGAACACAAACGGTCCCTCTGCTTATGGGGGGAGATTAGTTGAAGACAGTCTTTCTGTAGCAAGTGGGGGTGGCTAAAAATAGACCGATCTGGCGGTTACCAGTAAAACAGTTCCTGCCACATCGACCTAGGCCGGCAGGTAGATCGTAAAGGTAGCCCCCTGCCCTGGTTGACTGGTGGCGGTAATGGTACCCCCATGATTGGTAACTACCTTTTCGCAGATGGCCAGCCCAATTCCCGTTCCGGTGTACTGGTTCTTACTATGCAGCCGTTGAAAGATTTGGAAGATACGGTCGGCGTATTTGTCGTCAAAACCAATACCGTTGTCCATTACCGTTATTCGGTGATAAGCCCCTGTATCCCGGCCGGGTTTGATGCCAGGCGGTAACTGGTCTGCTGGCAGCAGACTTGCACTGACCACAATACTGGGTGCTACGCCGGGGCGGTAGAATTTCAGGGCGTTGCTCAGCAGGTTCTGAAAGAGCTGGTTTAGTTGTGCGGCATCGCCCGAAACAGTCGGGAGCCGGCCAACCTGAATCTGGGTTCCCAGCTCCGCAATCGGTAATTCCAGGGTGGTCAATACGTCCGCTACCACGCCCGGTAACGAGACTGGGTTATCAATGTCTCGTCGGGTGGAAATCCGCGCGAAGTTCAGCAGGTCCTTAATCAGGATGGACATTCGCTCCGCGGCCGATTGCATGCGTTCCACGTAGATCAATTCCTCACCGATGGATTCGGCATAGCGGGTCTTCAGCAAATCACCAAACTGCCGGATCTTGCGTAGGGGCTCCTGTAGGTCATGGCTGGCTACGTAGGCGAAGGTCTGTAGGTTTTCGTTCGAACGGGTCAATAAGCCATTGGTTTCTTCCAGCTCCTGGTTAATGGCGATAAACTCCTCGTTATTCGATTCCAGCTCCTCGTTGGAAGCGGTTAACTCTTCGTTGGTGGCCGCCAGTTCTTCATTAGTTGCTGCCAGCTCCTGGGTACGCTGCTGAACCTGTTGGTCGAGGTGGTCGGCCAGATAGCGATACTTTGCTTCGCTATGACGCAGGGCTTCCTCTGCTTTGACCCGCTCCAGGGCCGCCCAGGTGCGTTCAGTCACGTCCTCAAGCAACTTGATCTCGTGGGGCTTCCAGGACCGGGGGCGGGCCGAAACGGCCACGATGGACCAGAGTGGATTGTTCGCCCCCATCCGCAACGTCGAGGCCACCAGCGCCCGCAAGCCCAGCGCGCCTATATTTTGCCGATCCATCTCGGTCAACCCGGCGGTTGTCATCACGTCCTCAATCACCAGCGTTCGGTCAAAAGTCACCCGTAGAGCGTCGGGAAAATCGGACAGGCGAACCGCGTCGGGCATGGGTGGCACCCGGTCATTACCGACCTGATAGGGGATTTCGCCCCGGTCCTGATCGAGCTGGTAGACCCCGACGTAACAGCGGTCGAGCTGTAGATAGTCGGCGAGCAGCTGGAGGGCTCGGTTAGCGAGCGTCTCGGCGGTTGGCTGCACCCGCAAGGCGTCGGAGAACTGGAATAAGAAGGCTTGCTGGTCTTCGGCCCGTTTGCGCTCGGTGATGTCCTGAAAGATAACCGCGATATGCCGGCTGGCCTCATCGCCAACTTTAGAGATATAAAAGCTATACCACCGCTGGTCGGGAGCCGCATAGCGTTCCAAACGCTGTGCTTCGCCGGTACGAGCCGTATGGCCGAATATGTCGTACCAGTATTCCTCGTAATTGGGGTCAATCTGCCGTAAGCGTCGATTTCTGAAGTCCGAACCCACCATTCGGGTAGCGGCCGGATTGGCGTCGAGGTAAAGCAGGTCAACCGCCTGGTCGGCCTCATCAACGATTACATCGCACAAAAAGACGCCTTAATCAATTGCTTCGAAGAGAGTGTGATAGTCGATCTGCTGTGGTGTTACCGCGAGGTGGGGAGCGGACGAGGCTTGACCGGTTGAATCAGGCGTACTGGCCATCGGGATGGTTTTAGCTGGCAGACTGCAAAGTTACAGAAAGGACGAAGTGTTTTGACCTAGATCGTAAGCGTCTTTAAAAACACCCGTTTTATGGCGTAATATCCTCCGTTGCTTATGAATCGGGTAGTAGAAGCCTGGCAAACTTGCTTACTTTCATACTACTAAACTCGATAACGCATGGCAAAGTCATTCCTTACCCTGCTGGCGGGGCTGCTTGTTCAGCTAACGTCATTTGGGCAGGCACAGTCCCTTATGCTGCAACCCGTCTGGGAATCTGATACCACGCTTCGTACGCCGGAAAGTGTGCTGGTTGATCCCAGGCAAAATGTCCTCTACGTAGCCTGTATCAATGGCGCGCCCAGGCTGGAAAACAACAGCAGCTTCATTGCCAAAGTAGGACTGGATGGTAAAGTGATTCAGCTGAAATTTACCGACAACCTCAACTCGACCAAAGGTATGGGTATACTTGGCGATAAACTGTACGTGACCGAAATGACCCAGGTCGCCGAAATCGCCCTCGCGACTGGAAAAATCCTCAACCGCTATCCCATTGAAGGGGCTAAGTTTCTCAACGACATTGCCGTCGACACCCAGAAAGGCGTGGTCTACGTTACTGACTCGAACGACAGTAAAGTCTGGGCGATAACGAATGGAAAAGCGGGCATTGTACTAGAGGGAGACCCCCTGAAAGGTACGAATGGGCTCTTATTTGACACTAATCAACTGCTAATCGGTAACGGCGATGGTTCGCTGCTGAGCCTGGACCCAACGACCAAAAAACTCACAACGCTGGCCAACGTCACAGGCGGTATCGATGGTATTGTGGCCCTGGGCAACAAGACTTATCTGGTGACAGAGTGGGCCGGGAAAGTGTGGTACGTTCACGCCGATGGAAAAACGGAGCTAAAACTGGATACGTCTCCCCAGAAAATAAGCTCGGCCGACATTGGCTACTACCCTGCGACCCGAATGCTTTATGTGCCTACGTTTTTCCATAACACCGTCAAGGCCTACAGACTGAAGTAAGACGGAACGTTGTCATGACCGGAACGGCGACGTCCGTAAACGAAGGGATACTGCTTTAACGGGCCGGAGTCGATGCCATCGTGGCGCAGGGGGTCGAGGCTGGCGGGCACCGGGTTACGCTTCTGGACACGGAACCGCTGCCGCAGGTGGGTCTGATGGCCTTGCTGCCTCAGCTTGCCGATCAGGTACCCGTGCCGGTACGAGCAGGCAGGCCAGCCCCCATCAGGTGTTCACCGGGCTGATTCAGCAGATACAGGCGGATGCAACTCCTGCTTGCTAACCGCCCCAACGATCCACAAGATAGTACTAACTAACTGATTACCATGATCCAGTCAACTCCACCCGTTGCCGGCAACACCCTCCAGGCAATTGGCCGCACCCCCCTCGTAAAGCTAAACAAAGTCGTTGGCCCTCAGAGCGCTGAGGTGTATGTAAAGCTGGAATATTACAACCCGACCGGCTCCTACAAAGACCGGATGGCGTTTGCTATGATTGAGGGAGCCGAGCAAAGCGGCATCCTGCAACCCGGCATGACCGTGGTAGAATGCACCGGGGGAAGCACGGGGGCGTCGCTGGCTTTCGTCTGCGCGATAAAGGGGTATCGATTCGAAGTGATTACCTCCGATGTCTATGCCCGGGAGAAGCTACAGACGATGCGCGCCTTCGGGGCGCACCTGATTATCGTGCCAGGGAAAGACGGCAAAATAACGCCGGACCTGGTTCCTGCCATGCGCGAACGAGCGCGGGAAATGGGGCAGCAGCCGGGCTTCTATTTCACGGACCAGTTCGCCAATACCCACGCCAAAAAGGGATACAGAGGCATTGGTGAGGAAATTTTAGCGCAACTCAACCAGCCCATCGATACCTTCTGCGGGCGGTCGGGACGGCGGGTATGCTGATGGGCGTCTCCACGGCTTTTCGTCAGGCCGGTCAGTCCACGCGGATCGTTTGTCTGGAGCCAGCCTCGGCACCGCTCCTGTCTAAAGGGCAGGCCGGTTCTCACTACGTGGAAGGCATCGGTGTTGGCCTGGTACCCCCGTTGCTGACCGACGAATTTTACGACGAGATCCGCCCGATTGAGGAAGCCGACGCCCGGCAGATGGCCCGTCGGCTGGCGCGGGAGGAAGGCATTTTTGCGGGTACGTCGAGCGGGCTCAACATTGCCGCAGCGGTCCAGCTGGCGCAGGAACTGGGCCCCGGCCACAGGGTGGTTACGGTGGCTTGTGATTCAGGGATGAAGTACCTGGCCGGTACGTTGTACGAGAGCTGAGGGCGTTTGCAGGGGGTGTCTGCGTCCGTTTCCTGCCCGTGTTTTTCAGGCTCGGGAATAGCCGGCCATCAACCCGCCCCCTGATTCACCATTTTCTTCATCAGCACATCGATCTGTTCGCCCTCCCCGACCCGGAAAATAGGCTTGTCGGAAACCACAGAGCCGTTCTTCTGGCAAAACCGGATCGCTTTCGGGTTTTCTTACCCTACGCCCAGCCAGAGGTAGACCTTCTGCTACTGCGCTATATCCAGCCTTTTGGGAGATGGAGCTGGAAAATAAGCCCGCCTGATTGCAAGGGCACATCACTACTTTACCAGCTGTTTTTTCCACCCGGCGACCCAGGGGGCCGACGGCCCCGCGAGCTAGCCGAAAGGGGGGGGGCGAGCGATAGACGAGCCGTATCCTCAGGGGCTACCAGCCCATTCCTAAACCCTTTCAGGCTACTACTCCATCCCGTCAGTTAATGCCTTAGTTTAGTATCCTGCTCAGCTATCTAACCGCAACGGCATGGCATCTTCCCAACCCGATGGCCCACCTGGGCAACAGACCAACGACCCACAAGTAACTCAGTCACTGCTTCGGGCAACGCTGGACTCCTCAATGGATATGATTCAGGTGTTCGAGGCCGTGCGTGATCAACAGGGCCAGATTGTCGATTTTACCTGGATTCTCAATAATCATACGGCCCAAACAATCTACGGCGATGTGGTGGGCAAAAGCCTTTTGCTACACCAACCCGGCGTGGTGGAAGAAGGCATTTTTGACGCCTTTAAACACGTGGTGGAAACCGGTGAGCCCCAGCAGTATGAAAAGCAGTATGTCCACGAGCAGTTTGATGGCTGGTTTCTTCAATCGGTAGTCAGGCTCAATGATGGCGTGGCCACTACCACCGCCAACATTACCCCCCGCAAACGGGCCCAGGAGCAGCTTCAGCAGAATCAGGCGTTGTTGCAATCGGTCATTGATAGTTCCCTGGATGTGATTCAGGTATTCAAAGCCGTGCGGGATGAGACCGGCGCCATCGTAGACTTTATCTGGGTGATGAATAACCACAGAGCCCAGGTCCAAAACGGGCCCGTCATCGGCAAAAGGCTGTTGGAGCTAAGCCCCGGCGTAGTGCCGACCGGTATATTTGACCACATGGTCGAAGTCGCCCAAACCGGGGCCGCTTACGAGCATGAACAGTTCTATGACCATGAGCAGTTTAATGGTTGGTTCTACCAGGCACTGGTCAAAACCGACGATGGGGTAGCCATGACTACCCGCGACATAAGTCGCCAGAAACAGGCCGAGGGGGAAGTTCTACGGCTCAAAGACGAGATGGCCAGGAGAGCCACCGATAAATACCGCATCTTATTCGAGACCATCGACGAGGGCTTCTGCGTACAGGAACTGCTCTTCGACCGGCATGGTGAGGTCACCGATCTCATTTACCGTGAAGCCAACCAGGCGTTCGAACGGCACACGGGTTTTGTTCAGGTGAACGGCAAACGGGCGAGTGAGGTTTTTCCCCATGTCGAGCCCGGCTGGTTCGGGGCACTCCAGCGCGTGCATCAGACGGGGGTTCCCGAACGGATAGAAGGCTTCAGTACGGACACCCAGCGCTGGCTCTCCGCCCACTATTCGCCCGTCGGTGGGGCGGGCAGCTCCTTCATTGCGGCTGTCTTCCAGGACGTTACCGAACGCAAACAACGGGAGCAACAACAGGAGTATCGTTTACGCCTGAATGATGCCCTTCGTCCGCTTGCTGATCCGATAGCCATTCAACGGGTGGTCATGCGACTCCTCGGAGAGCACTTAGGGGTCGACCGGGCCATCTACGCGGAGATCAACCTTGAAGAAGACTGGTTTGACGCCACCGATAATTATACCAGTCAGTCGGTTCAAAAGGTAACGGGGCGTTTTCCCTTCAAGGCATTTGGCCCTCCCGGCGAACTACTCAAAAAAGGGGAAAGCCTGGTCATTCACGATGTCAGTCGGGAGGTCGATGAGGATTCCCAAAAAGCGTTTTATGCCATCGATGTGCTGGCGGTTGTGGCCGTACCGCTTATTAAAAACGGTACGCTGGTGGCCGACCTCTCCGTTCACCAGACAACACCACGCCATTGGCTTGACCATGAAGTTGACCTTTTATATGAAACGGCCGAACGCACCTGGGCAGCCGTGGAACGAGCCAGGGCCGAAGCCGCCCTGCGGGAAAGCGAAGAAGCGTTGCGTGCCAGCAACGATCGGTTGCAAAAAGCGCTCTCCATTGACACCGTAGGGGTTATTTTCCTTAACCAGCACGGCGTTCTTCAGGACGTCAATTCGGCTTTCCGGCACATGAGCGGGTTATCCCCTGAAGACTTAGTGGGTGGAAAAGTGCATTGGCAGGACTTAACCCCGCCTGAATTTGTGGCCGTCAGTCAGCACGCCCTGGCCGAATTGTGGAGTAACGGCCAAAGCACCCCTTACGAAAAGCAATACCGCCGGCCGGATGGCTCCCGGTGGTGGGGCCTTTTTTCAGGCAAGCGGGTCAGTGAGGATGAAATCGTCGAGTTCGTGCTGGACATCACCCAAACCAAACAAGCTGAACAGGCGCTACAGGAAGCGGATCGGCGTAAAGACGAGTTTCTGGCCATGCTGGCCCACGAGTTGCGGAATCCCATGTCTACCCTTCGTTCGGGTTTGCAGATCCTGACCCGCACCACGGGCATCGATCAGATGAGTAGCGAGATCGTTACCATGATGAGTCGCCAAACGGATCACCTGGTGCGCATGGTCGATGATCTGCTGGATGTCAGCCGCATCAGCCGGGGCAAGATTGTGATCCACCAGGAGCCGGTGAATCTGGTGGACCTGGTCCGACAGGCTCAGCAGAGCATGCGGGCTCAGTTTGAGCAGCAGAGTAGGGTGCTTCATGTCCGCCTGCCTGACACACCCGTTATGCTGGCGGGCGATGCCACTCGGCTGACCCAGGTGGTGGTTAATCTGCTGACCAATGGTTTGCGCTACAGCGGTGAGGGAGGGCAGGTCTGGCTGAGTCTCGAACACCGTGGGCAGGAAGCGATCGTACAGGTGCGGGATAATGGCATTGGCTTAGCTCAGGATAAACTATCGGTCATCTTTGAGCTGTTTGTGCAGGTGGATAATTCGGTGGCTCGCTCGAAAGGTGGCTTAGGCTTGGGGCTAACCCTGGTGAAGCGCTTGGTGGAACTGCATGGGGGGCGCGTAGAAGCCCAGAGCGGAGGGATCGGCCAGGGCAGCACGTTCACGGTTTACTTACCCACGCTGACAAAGGCTGCTGAACCGACGGCGCAACCCGCTCCCCGGCCCGGAGAGCCTGCCGCACCTCAGCGCATTCTGGTGATCGATGATAACGCCGATGCGGGGTTTACGCTGGCCATGCTGCTAAAGCTGAACGGGTACGAAGCCCATAGCCGGACCAGTGGTCGATCGGGTATCGAAGCCGCCCAGCAGCTACAGCCAGCGGCTATCCTGCTGGATATTGGCATGCCGGAGCTGGATGGGTACGCCACCTGCCGACTGATTCGGGAGCAGGCCTGGGGTCAGGCTATGGTGGTAATCGCCATAACGGGGTATGGCCAGGAGGAAGACCGGCAGCGCACCAGGGAAGCGGGTTTTGACGGGCACTTAGTCAAGCCGGTGGATCTGGGCGCACTCACGATCTTACTGACGGATTTGCTGGACAAAGGCGCGGGCAGAACTGGCCTGGCGTAAGTCTAAACGCTCGATAAAGGCTCAACTCTTACCAGGGCATAGTGGCTACCTCACTAAATAGAGTACGTCCACGTCTGCTTTACGATCGCATGGCCAATCAGGCCATCTATGACGGTGTAAGAATCGGGTCGGCCCGGCCAGCCTGACAAAAATTTAGTCCACGCCAGCCGTACCCACTCCAGCATTCGAACCATTTTTGATTTGACTTCACCTCTACAGAATCAACAGGGAAAACCTGCGTTGCCATGTCGAATGAGTACGAATCAAGACCAGCCTGCGGGGGGCCATATGCCTAACCCAACGGTCCAGGACGACGAGAGGGCTCAGTCACCAGCCAATTTGCCAGCCCGGAAGGCCGTTGAGCAAACCCAGCCTGAGCTTGGTTTATTAATCAGCCTGGGCTCGGATACTCTTTATCGTATGAGTGCGGATTGGGGCGAGATGCGCAATCGGAAAGGCTTTGAGTTTCTGGCCGGCTCCCAGCTGTCAAGCCCCCTCTGGCTGGAGCAATACATAATACAACGCTGGCTATGGCACACAAATGATCGAGGCATGCCGGCCAATCTGTAACCACTGCCCGTTTCGCTTCAGCCATACATTGGTAAACCGGCGTTTGGTCGGCTGGCCGGCCTTCGCTTCCTGAAGATCATGTTTGGCCACAAACAGCTCGTAGCCCATAGTAATGACCACATTCTCCTGAATCTGCATCTGTTCGATGACTCGCTCAAAGGAGCTGTAATCAATTAAGCCCTGCTTCTGATTCTTGAAGACGGCCGCTCGATTTAGAGCGATGGTATTGCGGGGCGTGGTGACCATAAATTCAGGCGCCCAAATTCGAACAAGCAAGCTGGTGTCGGCGGTCAGGATACCTTTCACTCCGATCTGCTCCAGGTCGCTAATCGTTTTTTCAACGTCGGCCCTGGTCTGCGCTTGACTGATCAGACCGGTCAGTAGAAGCCCGTAAATCAGTAAGCATTTGCGCATAAGTGTGGTTTGTTTTAAGCCGAAAGCTGTCAGCGGGCAAGTCCCTTGCTCATAGGTACGGTGGAGCGAGTAAGCGGGGTAAGGATTGATTCACCTAAATATGGCCTACAAAACGCCAGGCCGCGCACTTAGCTTAGTAAACGGCAGGCGAGTGGTCATCTGTGTTAAGCGAGGACTTACAGGCTGGTTGATTTGGGCGGCTTACGGCTCCTACTCCTGTTTTGATCCTCGCTTAAAAAGCTCATTTGGTGCAGTCAGGCGTAGTTTATGCCTGGAAACCTTGACGTTTGGGTGAGCCCCCAATCACGGTAGGTCTCGTCAACTGCGGACTCAATAGATAAAGGGAAGTAAACGCCACGTATGCTTACTGTAGGCCGGGTAGCCAACAAATACGTGCTGCAAAAACTGCTCTTCCCGGCTTATTTTCACAGCGTATATCGTAAACAAGATCAGCAAGCCAGTCAGGCTTGACCAGCTAAGTTGATACAGGGCAGTCCCTAACGCGGCTGAGAGGATACCGGTATAAATGGGGTTACGAATGTATTTGTAGGGCCCCCTGGTGACTAAGGTCTGCTTGGCTACCTGCTGAATGGCGCCACTCCAGTTATCAGCCAGCACGTGGCGTGCCCACGCCCCGAACAGCATACCCGTCAGCATCAAACCCATTCCTACTAAGTGCACCCAGTGCGGCACCCCGGCAAACGGTTTGTTGAACAACAGGGGTAGTGGATTGAGCAGCAGGATGAAGGATAGCACGACCAGCGCTACATGGATTCGCCGATACCAACTCGTGTCGGTTTGCTGTTGAACCTGCACACGCTGGCGCGTGGTATACCCCCATACGGCCCAGCCCAGCCAAAAGATGCCCCATGTGATGAGGGGAAAGTACGTAGTGATCATAGTGAGCGATGTGTTGAATACCGCTTACATAACTGACGTAAACGCAACTTTGTGTTACCTACCGGCACCGTACTATCGTCGGTGGTCAGGCGGTTATAAGCTGTTACGAAGTTTTAACAAACCAGCGTTTGCTGAGATTAGGCAAACAGTGGACTAGCCGTCGTCAACCTCAGTTCGGCTGGCGAAAAAGACGTTGATGACCACGCCCCAACGCCGTACATTCCGGTAGCAGCAACGATCCTGACTCGGCAAGAATCTAGAACTGAGAATTCAGAACTCCCCACGCTCAAGCTGTAAGGACCAAACGGTAGGCTAACGCCCTCACTACTTGAGCACGTCTGCTATCTCATCTCGAATGCACTGAGCTCATCTGCCGTAAAAAGGAGCTAGGCGGGCAGGTACACACAAAACGTAGCGCCCTGTCCGGGTTGACTACTAGCCGTTAGCGCCCCACCATGATTGGTTACCACTCGTTGGCAAATGGCTAAGCCAATGCCTGTACCAGCAAACTCAGTTTGCCTGTGCAAACGCTGAAAAATTTGAAAAATACGATCCAGATATTTCTCATCGAAGCCAATGCCATTATCGCTGATCGTAATCCGATGATACGTTTCCGCGTGACGGGCAGGCTTCACGTTGGGCAGCAGATCGCTGAACGCAACTAGTTGCGCTTGTATGACTATGTTAGGAACAGCAGGAGTTCCACGTTGATCGACGCGGCTGAACTTGAGCGCGTTGGTGAGCAGGTTCTGAAACAGCTGACCTAGCTGAAGCGCATCGCCCATTACGACGGGCAGGGGAGCCCTGTCAACGACCGCCTGTGTCTCGCTGAGTAGTAGCTCCAGATCGACCAATGTCTGATCCAGAATATCGTTTAGTGGCACACGCATGGCGACCGGCTGGCTGGTAGCAATGCGCGAAAAGGTTAACAAGTCCCGAATTAGCCTCGACATCCGACCCGCTGCCGACTGCATGCGTTCCAGGTAATCGACGCCTTCCCCCAACTGGGTGGCATGCCGATTCTTGAGTAGATCGCCAAACTGCTGAATCTTACGCAGGGGTTCCTGCAAATCATGCGAAGCAACGTAAGCAAACTCCTGTAGGCTATCGTTCGACCGCTTTAGCTGGTCATTAGCCTGGGCTAGTTCGCGTGTGCGCTGTTCCACCCGATGCTCTAACTCCTTCGACAACAGCCGGTAGCGCTGCTCGCTTTCCCGCAGCGCTACTACTTGTGCCGTCACGTCAGTAGCTGTACTAAGCACCCCGTAGATGTTGCCGTCGTGCGCGTATACCGGCTGATACGCCAGGTTGAACCACAATTCCTGCCGGTGCCCGTTGACGACTCCGTGTATTTGGGTGGCGGGTTGCTGATAAGACTCCCCGGTGTCGTAGATGCGTTGGAGCAGTTCAACAGCGGGTTCCGTTGCCAGGTTAGTCAGTACCTGCTGTAGCGGCTGACCGACCACCGATTCATCGGTTCCCCAAAGGCGTAGCATGGGTGTGTTGACTGTTTCGATGACGATATCCCGGCCGGCAAACAGTGCCGTAGCGTTTGGCGAATCGAGCACTAAACTCCGAAGACGCGCTTTGTTGATTTCGAGTTGCTGGCGTGTCTGCACCTGCGCCGTCACATCGCGCATGACCCCGGACAGGCGATAGGCGGCTCCGACAATGTCTATGTAGGCCCTGCCCTGGGCATGAATCCAGCGAGTCTGGTCGGGCTGATGCTCACTGGTCCGAAACAACGCATCGAAGTAGCCCGCCGAGGAGGGGTCCAGGCAGGCGTCGATGGCCTGGTCAACACGCGGCCGGTCTTCCTGGTGAACCAGCACCAAGAACTGCTCGTAGTCGACGACGTCGTGACCGTCGAAAGCGCAAAGCTCCTGACAACGCTTGTCCCACCACACGCGTTGATGGGCGACGTCCAGGTTCCAGGTGCCCACCTGCGCTGCCTGAATAGCGTACCTCAGTCGTTGCTGCTCGGCCTGATGGCCCGACCAGAAAGGGAATAACGTATCTTGTTCGGTCATGAAGTGACGGGGCTCAAGTGCGTATAGAGTGAACCGACTTGGCGCTGGCTTTAATCACTAGTTGACGCTGTGTGTAGGCTGGTAGTGCTATGTATTTGCACGCTGGCGACTGTTAAGGTCAAAAAAACCGCGCAGCATGCGCACAACCACCGGCTGGTCGATGTCCCAGGCTGACTCGTGCTGTGGATCGATGGAAATAATGTCCTGCACTTCTGCGTACTGATGAGTGGTCAGTGTTTCATATCCCATGTACCAATGGCTGAACAGGCGCTGGGTAATGGGCCGATGGATAACGGTGCGAACATCGGTGTGACGGGGGTCCGCCTGAATACTGTTATAAAGGGCTTCAACGGCTTGTTGCTGGCCTTCCAGCACCTGTACTATATGCCCGTTTATGTAGAGCAATACGCCCGTAATGCCCAACCGGGCATTCTTATCCCGACTAAAGTCGACAATGTCAACAACGATTTGTTCGGTGGTTGTTTCGACGGCGGAACTAAAGTAAGTGATGCAATAATCCATGTTGCTTGGTAAACTACGCTATTAACTAAACTGCTTCTGTGCGCTATGATTGGGGCGAGGTTGACCATAATATATGCATCGTGATCAAGCACACCGGTGAATAAGTAGGCTATACTCTTTATAAGGGATACAACCAGTCCAAACGCTGGATGTTAGCCATGACAATAAATTTAGGCTATCGTTGCGCAATGTGTCGATCATCAAAAGCGACAACCGTTGCTCAGGCGTCTTAATCGCCCATTCCGGAGTAAAAACGGGAGTAGCGATGTAGCTCGGCAAGGCCGTCGCGGATAGCTGCCTGAATCCATTAATCGAGTCGGATGAGGATGTTGCTTCTTGTATAGCCAGCGTAACAGCGCATTCATTTCCGGAGGCTACTGTTATCGAACCAGTACAATCAGTGAATCAATCCGTCATCTGGAAAATCGAACTGTTGCCCCCCGGCTGATCCTGGCAGCTAGCTACAAGCGGCACAATACTTCTCCGGGATATGAATTAGAGGCTTTTACGGGGCATCCACTCGTTCTGGGCCGTCCTGTGCTGCTGCTGGAGTACGGCGGCAACACGACTGAAGTGAGCCAGTATTATCAGCAGGGCATTGCAGCCTACCACACAAAGCCTGAAACGGATGGTGACTGGAAAGCTCTTTTGACCGCCATCCGTAGTTTCTGGTTCGTACAGGCTCGGTTGCTACCTCAGTAGCCAAAGCGGCAAACACCGCTACACACCGGATGACAGTGATCACCACATCGAGTATCGCACGAATACAGATTCAAGCGCTCCTTCGTCTTACAGGGTAGGGTGTGCCAGTCCATTTGTTTGTCGACAGCCATCAACAGGAAAAGCAAGATTGTCAAAAAGTGGCTTATGAGTTAATGCTGTGCGCTTCCCCGGTTAGTTTACCCGACATACTTGTTCAGTATAGACCACGCCAGCAGTACCGCAATTGCCCCGTACATAAAAGCCGCCATTGTACACTTGACCCGGCAAAAACTACCCTCTTTGGTTAACACAGCCTGGCGCGTGAAGGCAACCGTTAAGCTGACTTGTAGTAAGAAGGCCACCACTGCCATAAAAGTAGCCTGGGCCAATAACACCACTGACATAAGGACGAAGACGTTTATGAGCGGTTAACCTATTTCAGGCACATAGGGGCAGGAAACAGAATGAATTTATCGTAAAATTTATGTACTGCGTACAGCTTAGTACGGTATTCTTGGTGGTGCCAATTTTTCAAACCCATATTGCCTGCCAGCAACAGTTTGCTTCGGTGTCATCTACCCGATCTTTTAGCTCTGCGGACTAACCACGTCGCTGTTGGCTAGTTTCGGCGCATTCGGGCGCATGAGGTAACGTCGAACGGGTACGTCGATGTAAGTCAGTACCAGATAGGCCAGTACGATGATTCCGGTTGCGGCCAACGGGACGACAATACGTAACTGATCCGGGGTTGGCTTTTCAGCCTCTACATAACTCAAAAAGATCCACAAAAACGGGTAGTGTATTACGTAAAGCGGATACGACAGATCCCCCAGTTTTTTACACATGCTGCTCCAGAACGTGCTCGTCGTTGTAGCGGCTCCCAGGGCGATCAGAAACGGGCAATAAAATTCTTGCTGTAGTCAGGGACCACAAATTCCATGAAATGGAAAATAAGCACACTGATAGCGGCAACCCCGCGCAATCCATCGAGTACTTGAAAATGAGGTTTGGTCGCCAATCGGGTCGGCGCATAGCTTGTACTAATCATCAGGTTGTTTTGGTCTGCGTAGTAGCGTAGTGCACCGTTCTCATGCACGTTTTTTTGAGCTTGTATTCACGAAACAGGGTCACAAGCGAATACCGGTCTATCCCGTCTTGGGTGACCAGCAACAGACATGTGTGCGAATAGTCCGCACGGATTGGGTAAACAGAAGTAAACAGGGGACTCCCCAGCCACGGGATGTGGCTGCTTTCTTAGTGACAGTGCTGACCCGGGGCGGGTCAACTTTTTGTATCAGGGGGGAGTAAGTTGGGGCATGAGTCTGTCAAGTGACAGACAAAGATTAAAAACAGATTAACAACTGGTTGTTCGCTAACCGGAAAAGAGCGGATTACTTATCTAGTGGCCTTATCGACTATGAAGACATATCATGCCTGTCTTTGGCTATCAACGTCTTTTAAAGCGCCTATTGGTTGAGGCAGTGCTACTTATGAATCAGTAATGTATCGTTTCTTCTCGCCAGGCCAGATATCGATAGACCGTTGTCCGGCTTGGATGAACGAGTTGGCAACTCTCCAGAATCGTATGGGTAGTCAGGCCATGCATGGTTTTGACAGCCACCGTCAGCAACGCTTACAAGCTTTCCACCTGTTGCTTGACCCGGTCGGCCTGTTCGAGCAGCGCCGACTGCTCCCCGGGGGACATCTTATCCCACAGCCGATACATCATCTTCACCCGGGGATTGCTTTCCAGCCGCGACCGGTGCCGGTCGTAAAAGTCCCAATACAGACTGTTGAAAGGGCACGCCCGCTCGCCGACTTTTACGTCTTTTTTGTAAAAACACGATTTGCAATACGGACTCATTCGGTTGATGTAGCTCGCCGACGACACGTAGGGTTTGGTGCCAATCACACCGCCGTCCGCAAACTGGCTCATGCCCCGTACGTTGGTGATCTCCACCCATTCGATCGCGTCGATGTAGACGCCCAGATACCAGGCATCGACCGCGTCGGGGTGCACCCCCAGCAGCAAGGCAAAATTACCCGTAATCATCAACCGGTGGATGTGGTGGGCGTAGGCATAATCCAGTGAGTGGCTCAGGGCTACGTGCAGGCAGTTCATGCGCGTTTCCCCGGTCCAGTACCAGCCGGGCAGCGCAGCCGTATGATTGAACGTGTTGAGCCCGGCAAAACCGGGCATTTTGGCCCAATACACCCCCCGCATATATTCACGCCAGCCCAGAATCTGCCGCACAAACCCCTCGATCTGGGCGTAGCTGATTCGCTCCGGGTCGGCCTGCCAGGCGGCAATAGCGGAGTTGATAACCTCGCGGGGTGAGATCAACTTGGTGTTCAGACCGAAGGACAGCCGCGCGTGAAAGAGCGACCATTCCGTAGGGTGCATCGCGTCCTGGTAGGTACCAAATCGGGCTAAACAGTCGGCATTGAAAAACGCCAGCACCTCCAGAAACTCCGCCCGCGTGACAGGCCAGATAAAGTGCGTCGGATCAAGGCGCCCCATGGTTTTTACGCCCTGTCGCTCCAGCAGCTGCACCAGCTCCGTTACATCCCGGACGAAAAGCTTGGGCGGCACAATAGTCAGATTTTTGGGTAACGGCTGGCGGTTCGCTTCATCATAGTTCCATTGGCCGGTCAAAGGCGTACCAGGGGGTTGCATCAGCACATTGTGTCGCTGACGGAGCTTCCGGTAAAAGAATTCCATGATGAACTTCTTTGCGCCATAGTGCCGCGCCAGTTCATCGCGGGTAGTGTAAAAATGTTCCGTATCCTGGACACCCGTGGGATGGGGAATTGAGGCACAAAATTCAGCGAGCTGTTGGTCTAGCCGGTACTCATCGGGCAGCAGATACTCGAAGCGGTCGATGCCGTATTCGGTTAGCAGTTGAGTCAGGTTTTGGGTCAGCGACTGGGTATTCCGGGGGTCGTCCAGGGTTCGGTAGTCAACCCGATGACCCGCTGCTCGAAGCGCATCGGCAAAGTGGCGCATGGCCAGAAAAAACGCGATCACCTTTTGTTGGTGATGCTCGGCATAGTCGGTTTCCTGCCGGAGTTCCATGAGGGTATAGATCACATCGGGATCAGGGGCGCGGAACCACGAATGGTTGCTATTTAACTGATCGCCGAGGATTAATCGAAGCGTTTTCATGGGGTTGTCATTGGGGGCGGCAGATTGACCGGATGCTGCCTGATTTAGTGGCCGTTTAGTGGGCGTCTCAAGGGTCGTAAGCAAACCAACCGTTCGTCAGGCCCACACTAGTTGTCACTAGACTGGCTGTGGACTGATTTGGTTTAGCCAGTTCCTGTAGACTGGGAGCTGGCTGGACGGGCGCTTAAAGAGGGAGGAGACAAACCTTCAGTAACCTATAGTTATGATACTCAGGTCAAATCAACTAAGTTAGCCTTAGCGGCATGCATCACTGCACATATACTACGAGAGCGTATAAACCGGCTAAAATGATAAAATTTACTACCCTGCTTTTTTTTACGATTCTGGCAATCATCACCAGGCAAGGTCCCGTGCGACTGGCATCCCCAATCCACACTACAACCAATAAAAAGGAAATTAGTACGGGCGCCGACCAGACGGAGAACTATTTACCTTATCTACGAGGAAAGCGAATTGGCCTGGTGGCCAATCAGAGTTCCAGAATCGGCCAGAAAAGCAGTGTAGATAGTCTGGTGAGCCTTGGGATCAAGATTGTAAAAGTGTTCGGCCCGGAGCACGGGTTCAGAGGCAATGCCAGTAATGGAGCAGCAGTAGGTAATGAGAACGATGCCAAAACGGGCGTTCCGATTATATCGTTATACGGCAAAAATGAGAAACCAACACCAGAACAGCTGGCCGATATCGATCTGATGGTGTTTGATATTCAGGATGTAGGCTGCCGCTACTATACCAATATCAACACGCTCGAGTATGTGATGGAAGCGTGCTCAGAAAACAACAAAGAGTTGCTCATTCTTGACCGGCCCAATCCGAATGCCTATGTCGTCGACGGGCCGGTCATGACGGATGATAAATTCAAATCAGCTATAGGAATCCACCATACGCCCATGACTCATGGTATGACCATAGGCGAGTTTGCCCGCTATTTAAACGGGGAAGGGTATCTGGAGAAGCCATGTAACATAAGGATTATAAAAGTGGCCAACTACGGTCATGCTATGGCTTATGTACTGCCCACACCGCCCTCCCCAAATCTAAACTCGCAGCAAGCGGTACTGCTTTTCCCAAGCTTATGTATGTTCGAAGGAACCGCCATCAATGAAGGCCGGGGCACGTACAGGCCATTTACTATGTTGGGAGCACCCGCTTTGAAGGGCAAGTATTCCTTCTCCTACAAACCGGTCAGTATTGCCGGCATGAGTGAGCGGCCAACTCACAGGGACTCGATCTGTTATGGTCTCGACCTTGGCAAGTATGACATAAATCAGTTGCGGAAGAGCCGTCAGATTAATTTATCCTGGGTCATTGAACTCTACAGGGCTTATCCCGACAAAGGCAATTTCTTTACTCCGGGCAGAACCAACGATGTATCAGCCTTCGATTTACGAATAGGAACGGATCAACTCAGAAAACAGCTAATTGCGGGCGTTTCTGAAGCTGATATTAGAAAAAGCTGGGAGCCTGGCTTGCAAACATTTAAGGCGATACGGGCAAAGTATCTTTTATATCCAGACTAAGTAATTAGCTTTTTCCAACCGGAGCAGGCCTACCCCAATACCTGTTTAAGGTGTTCTTGGTCAATAGTAGTTTACGGTTTGAATCTGATTCTCAAACAGTCCGTCAATCAGTGGCCGGCTCATAATCATCAGACGATCGAAACCTGCTTATTCACGAATGTTCCTCTGCCCCAAAGTGGAGCACGGTATTCTAAGAGGCACGTTTTCAGCAGCAGTTCCCGGTATAAGCTTTGCCTGTATGTATAAAGCAAACTGCTTAATGCGGGAACTGAGATTAGGGTTACAATGAGGCCAATGTGATGTGTCTGCTATCTAAGACAATATACACTCAAACGGCCATCCGTTGGTGATAACGTTGTGAAACGGGTGCCCGTCTCAAATTTCGGGCCGGACGCCGATCGCTGCTTGTGACTGACCAACCCGTTAACAGTGTTTCAATTAGAGCCATCAGCGTAGGCTGACCTTCAAGCCGGTGCATTGTTACTGACCCAAACCAGCTAACCTGTATAAGTTGGGCCGCGCGGTGGTTGGGATGGTTGGGGTAACTGACGAAAGCCTGCTTACCGTCAGGTGTTATGAAATGGACGTCTATGAACCGGGGAGCATCAACGAATGTCGGATAGACATACCGATATCGGCCAGGGGTGGGGCTAGTAGAGGATATGTTCATAACGGAATCAGGTTATATATTCATCAGACGTAATCGGAGCAAGAAGTGTGCCTTGTTGAGGTTTAGTTAAACAAGAATACGCCATTATCGTCCAAAAAATATAGTCCATATACATTCATCAACCGGGCCATGAGACTTATGCAGGCCGATTAGTCAAAATGGTAGTCTGCGGGTTAACCACTTGCTTACTAACTGTTTCTATAACCGCCCAGTTTGAGAGGCTTTAGCGGTCAAGCTTACACACATAGCCATTTGAGATGATGATCGTTTCAAGCGGCCATCCGCCCCGGTCACGAATCAACTAATCAAACATTCTTCGATAAGGCGATCAGTAAATCAGATTAACACCCGCCTGCCGGTACGCATCTGCCAGATTAGCGCTTACCTGATCGTCGGTGATTAATACATCGATCAAGCTCAGCGGGGCGAAGAACAGGTATTTATCGGTCTCCAGCTTAGACGAGTCGCAGAGCAGATAGACCCGGCTGGCCTGTCGGGCTAATGCGAGTGTCAACTGTGCTTCCTGCTCGCCATTCGCACTAAGGCCATTTGCCAGCGATATACCGTCGACACCGATAAAAGCCCGATCGGCATGGTACCGGGCGATGTGCTCACCGGCCATACTGCCATGAACCGCCTGGCGCTCCTTGTCAACTTCACCACCAATCAGATTCAGCGTTACCGACGAATTGAGCAGCTCGCTGATCACCGGTAGCGAGTTGGTAATGACCGTAATGCGTTTGTGCCGAATAAACGGGCACAGATGCGCTACCGTGCTGCCACAATCCATGAAAATAACGTCGCCGTCCTGAATCTCCTGGGCAGCCCGCTGGGCGATGGCTTCTTTGTGGGCAACGTTCATCGCCGACTTATTGGCGAACGGCACCACCATGGCGTCGCGTACACGCATCGCCCCGCCATGAGTCCGATAGATCAGCCCGGCAGCCGCTAGCTGTACCAGATCGCGTCGGACGGTCATGGCAGAGGTTTGCAGCAATTCAGCCAGTTCCGGCACCTCAACGGCCCCCCGCTCATCGACCGTTTGCAAAATAAGCTGCTTCCGCTGTTGGAAATTCATGGCAATGTTGTTGATTTGAACAAAAATAATCAAAAATAAACAGATTCGATCGTGACGACAGGCAACCGGGTAAACATCACAGAAAATAAGCTCCTCTCTGACAATTGGTACGTCCTGCGCCGATATACCTATGACTATCTGGGTCGTGATGGAAAATGGACGTCACAACAGCGGGAAGCCTACGACCGGGGCAACGGTGCGACGATTCTGCTGCACAATCCGCAAACGGGTACTGTGATCCTGACCCGGCAGTTCCGCCTGCCGACCTACGTCAACGGGAATACCTCGGGTATGCTCATCGAAGCCTGTGCCGGCCTACTCGACAACGATCATCCCGACGACGCGATCCGGCGGGAAACGGAAGAAGAGACCGGCTTTCGCATCAAGTCGGTCGAGAAAATAATGGAAGCGTATATGAGTCCGGGTTCGGTGACAGAAAAGCTGTTTTTCTATCTGGCTGAATACTCGGCGGATACCGAACGACTGCTGGGCGGTGGCGTCGACGATGAAGAGATCGATATTCTGGAAATGCCGCTAACGCAGGCTATGGCACTCGTCAGAACCGGCGACATCATGGATGGAAAAACGATCATGTTGTTGCAACACCTGTTGTTGCGCCAGTTGCAGAATTGATTTTTCAACACGGAGGCACAGAGATCACAGAAAAATAAACTCCGTGCCCTCCGTGCCTCTGTGTTGGAAAAACTGCTTACCGGCCTGATACGTTTGCGAACGAAGCTATCGGATGATGCGAACGGCAAGCGGATTATAAAGCTAGTGTGATGGGGAAAAACGAACGTGTTCGTAGATTTCTGATAGCGGTAATGACACGCCTGCTGCCCGGAGTTGAATCGTGGCGTTTGGATCAGTCTCTACCGTTTTATCCCAGCTATGTTCAGTGGTGCGAAACCACGATTCGACGCGTGGATAATTCTGTTCGACCAGCACATACTCCTGAAACGAAGGTATCTGTTCGTAGAGCAGAAACTTACCGGAGCGATCAAACGAAGCGGTGCTGCGCGATAGTACTTCGATGACCAGAAGTGGATTAACGATCAGGTCTTCCCGACCCTGCCAGAATTGCGGCTCCTCGCAGACAACCAGTGCATCGGGATAGACGCCAACGTTCTCTGATTCGATGTAAATTTTCTGATCGCTGTTGTATACGATGAACGTGCGGGGCAAGGGCCGCAATACGTATTTAAGCGAACCGATTAGGTTAGCCGCAATCTGATTGTGTCGGGCTTTGGCACCGGCCATGCGAATGATTTTGCCGTTGTAGAATTCATGCTTGTACCGCGACCGGGATTCCCGGAGCAGATAATCGTTGAGCGTGTATGTCTTCTCGGCAGTTACCATTACCAGTTGACAGGATAGCCAGGTTGTGCTACCGGCAAATTGTCTGTTGTGAAGCTACATAAAAATAAGGTTTTCAACGCGGAGGCACGGAGGGCACAAAGGTTTTTCTCTGCGTACTCCGTGCCTCCGTGTCGAAAAAAACTACTTCCCTGCTGAGATCATGTTGGCAAACAGGCGGTAGGCGCCCGGCACACCGGCGGGTAGTTCGCGGAAGAAGACCAGTCCTGTGTACATGAAATGGCCCTTGCCGTAGGTCGCGTAGAGCAGGCTGCCTTCCTTGGCGGCTTCGCCTGTGTCGTGGGCGGAGAAAATGGGTTGATAGGCTTTGTCCCAGTCCTGCGCGAAGTAGATACCGCGCTCCTGAATCCAGCCGTTGAAGTCGGCTTCGGTGATTTTGTTGGGCTTATTTAGCAACGGGTGGTTGGGGTCGATAAACGTCATCTTAGCATCTTCTTCCGTTACCCGTTCACGGCTGATACTGAACGGGTAGGGGCCAAGCTGCGGCAGGGCTGGTTCGCTGCGAAGAAAGCCGCTCGGGGGCGTTACGTACTGCACGATCATCGTCCCGCCGTTCTTCACGTACTCCATCAGGCGAGGCTGGTAGCGGGTCAGCCAATCGTCGGTGTTGTAGGCGCGAACCCCCGTGATAATGGCATCGTAGGCCGACAGGTCACGGCCGAGATCCGCAGCGCCGAGCACGGTAACGCGGCACCCCATCTGCTGCAAAGCGGCCGGTACTTCATCGCCCGCACCGACAATGTAGCCGATGTTTTTGGCCGTCACCGTCACGTTCAGCTTCACCAGTTTGGCTTCGGCGGGCGGAAACAACGTCTGCGTCGGGATGTGTTTGTAAGCAATCACCCGCAGACCACTCGAAAACGTACCGTCGCCAGTGGTCGTCTGCGCCTGAAGCTGCCCGTTCTGCGCGTTGGTGAGGGGCGTCAGCTGGAACGACAGGCGTTGCTCATCGCCTTTGGTTTTGATGTCGAAGGGTAGCGAGGCTGGTTCGATGCGCCAGCCCGCCGGCGCGGTCAGCTTGAGTGTGCCCGATACGTTGGCCCGTCCGGCGATCAGCACGACTTCGGCCGTTTTGGGGCTGTTGTCGGCGAAGGTGAATACGCGCTCAGTCAGATTCGCCATCACGTCCGGCTGGATGATAAACGGCCGGTACACTTCGCCATCGACCGGGTCGGCCGATTTGTAGACGACCGGGCGGGTGTAGACGAATCGCTGCCCGGCAATGTCGACGGTGAACTGCGTTGTGAGGGCGGGCGGGTTTTCGGGCAGACCGATCAACTGCTGATTGTCGACCTGGAACAAGCCTTTGTCGATGGGTTTAACCAGCCAGTACGGTTGCGAAATGGGCATCGCTTTTGGAATCACCAGCCGCGTCGACAGGATGGCCTGATCGTTGGGCTTCAACACCAGATTGAGCGTGCTGTCTTTGACGATGGCGGCATTGCCTTGCATAGCAGAGCCAGCCGCGTAGCGAACGTTAACGAGGGTTACCGGCACATCCGCCCGGCTGATGACGTTGGTATTCAGCGTGACGGTTTCGCCGGGCGTGGCCACGTAAGTAGTCGGGTTGGTTTCGAGCCACAGGCCCAGGCATTGCTGAATCAGGTTCTGCACGTCCTGCCGTTTGCTGCGCACGTACAGATTCGTCGTGTCGAGTTTACCGATGGCCTGATACAGCTTTACCAGGGCGGGTACCGAAGCGGCAGGCTGCGCGGGTTGGTAGCTGCTGATAACCTGATTGACCATCGTTTGTACCGGGCCGCTGTTGGGAACCCGTTTCCAGGTCAGGTCGACACCGTCAAACGGGTCTTTCTCGGCGGGGTCGCCCCCTTTTAGCAGCAGGTAGTCCATACGGGCGCTGCGGGACGCCGGTACGCCAAAGCCCTGACTCTTGTGCTGACTCCGGCTTTCGGCGGCAATCTCCCCGTACGACCGGCCCAGCAGCGGGTTATACAGCCCCGTTTCGATACCGATCAGGTTGCCCGCTTCATCGGGGCGTTTGGTGCTTTGAAACGCGTTCGGAATAAACACGTTCCACATAATGCGCTTCGCCTGCCACGGTTTTACGTAGGCCAGTTGCTCGGGAAATTTGGTTGGGTCGCCCGCCTGCTTGAAGGCTTCTTCGGCCAGAAAACCCGACGCACTGTGGTGGCCGTGACCGGCGCGGGGGTCGGGTGGGAAGCGGGTAATGATGACGTCGGGTTGCCGCTGCCGGATCATCCAGACCACGTCGGCCAGCACTTTATCCTGCCCCCACGTCCGCACGGCTTCGTTCGTCGATTTGGAAAAGCCGAAGTCGTACGCCCGGCTGAAATATTGGTCGGGTCCGTCGACGCGCCGGGCGGCAAGTAGCTCCTGCGTACGGATAACACCGATATTCTCGCCCTGCTCCGCACCAATCAGGTTTTGCCCCCCGTCGCCCCGCGTCAGCGACAGATACGCTGTTCTAACGAGCCGGTCTTTCGCCATGTACGCCAGCAGCAGCGTGTTTTCATCGTCGGGGTGGGCGGCCACGTACAGCACCGAACCCAGCACATTCAGCTTCTTCAGATCCGACAGGATTTCGCCCGGCGGCTTCTGCCGGACGGAGCCGTAGGGTACTTGAGCAATCGTGGAGAAAGTGGCAAAAAACGCGAAAACAGCGACAAAAAGGCGGGTAGTACGACGCACAGCGGGGCGAATTTTTGGGGTCAGCAACTCAACAAAGATAGCCGATGCCATCAATTGACGCCACGAATTTCGTGATGGGCCTTTTTTCCTCACAAAAACGAAAAATATACCCAAAAAAGTCAATAATAACTGGGCTGTGTACCATGATGTGGAGGGCGAGATTCTATATTTGTGCGTAGTCCTTTCAGTTCATTCCTAGACTTAATCGCATGAATTACAGTATCTATTTAGTGCCTGTGCTGGGCCTTGTGGGCCTGTTGGTGATGTTCACCAAATTTATGTGGGTATCGAAGCAAACTGCTGGCGACGACCGTATGCAGGAAATTGCCGGGTATATCGCTGATGGGGCTATTGCCTTTCTCAAAGCCGAATGGCGGGTACTGACGTACTTCGGCATTATCGTCGCCATTGTGCTGGCGTACATGGGTAGCCTGGTTCCTAATTCCAGCTACGTCATCGGTTTATCGTTTCTACTGGGCGCGTTCCTGTCGGCCCTGGCGGGCTACATCGGTATGAACATCGCGACGAAGGCCAACGTCCGCACGGCACACGCGGCCCGTACCAGTCTGACCCGCGCGCTGGAGGTGTCGTTTACCGGTGGCTCGGTGATGGGTATCGGTGTGGCGGGTATTGCGGTGCTGGGCCTCGGTAGTTTGTTCATCGTGCTGTACAATCTATACGTGGGTGCCAACGGCGACGTGAATGGCCTGCCTATGGAAAAGGCGCTCGAAGTGCTGGCCGGCTTCTCGCTCGGGGCCGAGTCGATTGCGCTGTTTGCGCGGGTCGGGGGCGGTATCTACACCAAGGCGGCCGACGTTGGGGCCGATCTGGTGGGTAAGGTTGAAGCGGGGATTCCCGAAGACGATCCCCGTAACCCCGCGACCATCGCCGACAACGTAGGTGACAACGTGGGCGACGTAGCCGGGATGGGGGCCGATTTGTTTGGCTCCTACGTGGCGACCATTCTGGCCACGATGGTGCTGGGCCGCGAAATTCGCATCCCCGCAGCCGAGAACATCACCGGCCACGCACCGATCGTGTTGCCGATGGTTATCGCCGGGCTGGGCCTGATTTTTTCCATCATCGCCACGTATTTCGTACGGGTCAAAGATGATAATGGTAACGTGCAGGGGGCCTTGAATCTCGGGAACTGGGCGTCGATTGGTATGACCCTGGTTGCGTCGTACTTTCTGGTCAATGCGTACCTGCCTGCCGGTGCCATGGAAATTCGCGGCATCGTATTTACACGCATGGATGTGTTCTACGCCATCGTCACGGGGCTGGTTGTGGGTACGCTGATGTCAATCATCACGGAATATTACACCGCTATGGGTCGTCGGCCCGTGCTGTCGATTATCCGGCAGTCGGCGACGGGAGCGGCTACGAACATCATCGGCGGTCTGTCGGTCGGGATGGAATCGACGGTGCTGCCGATTCTGGTGCTGGCGGCTGGTATTTTCACGTCATACCATTTCGCGGGGCTGTACGGTGTGGCCATTTCGGCCGCGGGCATGATGGCTACGACCGCTATGCAATTGGCTATCGACGCCTTCGGACCCATTGCCGACAACGCTGGTGGGATTGCCGAAATGAGTTATCTGCCCGAAGAAGTACGGGGCCGAACCGATATTCTGGATGCGGTGGGCAACACCACGGCCGCTACCGGAAAAGGCTTCGCCATCGCGTCGGCCGCGCTAACGGCACTGGCCCTGTTTGCCGCGTTTGTGGGTATCTCGGGCATTTCGTCCATCGACATTTACAAGGCCGATGTGCTGTCGGGTTTGTTTGTGGGGGCCATGATTCCGTTTATTTTCTCCTCGCTGGCGATTGCCGCCGTGGGCCGGGCCGCTATGAGTATGGTGGAAGAAGTTCGGCGGCAGTTTCGCGAGATTCCGGGCATTATGGAAGGAACGGGTAAGCCCGAATACGAGAAGTGCGTGGCTATTTCGACGCAGGCGTCTATCCGTGAAATGGTGCTGCCGGGGGCAATAGCCTTGTCCGTGCCGGTGATCGTAGGGTTCATTTTCGGCCCTGAAGTGCTGGGCGGTCTGTTGGCGGGGGTTACCGTGTCGGGTGTGCTGATGGGCATTTTTATGAACAATGCCGGTGGCGCCTGGGACAACGCCAAAAAGTCGTTCGAGAAAGGGGTGCTCATCAATGGCGAAACGTTCTACAAAAAGTCGGAGCCGCACAAGGCGTCGGTGACGGGCGATACCGTCGGCGATCCGTTCAAGGACACGTCTGGTCCGTCGATGAATATCCTGATCAAACTGATGTCGATCGTGTCGCTGGTGATTGCGCCTTACATCGCCATCCAACCATCGCAGCAGCCGGGCTTTGAGCGCCGGGGCGAAGAAGCCGCCGGTACGAGCGTCCCCCTCGATAAGTCGACGGCCGCTGATAATCAGGAAGTCAGCACACCCAACAGCAACGGTGGACCGACAGATTTGGGTGAGTTTCGCCCTGAAAAATTGACGAGCGGGGTTGAGCTGAACATTCCCGACAAGGGTATCGAGCGCAAACTACTGGCGTTTATCCGCAGTGATCTGGCCGTTAGTAAAGGACTCTGGTACGATTTCGACCGGCTGACTTTCGATCTGAATAAAGCAACACTCCAGGCCAGTTCGCAGGAGCAGCTGAAAAATGTGGCCGAGATTCTGAAAGCATACCCGGCGGTGAACATCAAGCTGGGCGGCTATACCGACAACACGGGCAGCAAGGCCCTCAACCTGAAACTCTCGGAGGAGCGGGCCAACTCGGTACGAGCCGAACTGGAGAAGATGGGGATCGACAAAAGCCGATTGGCGGCTGAAGGCTATGGCGATGCATACCCCGTGGCGACCAATGACACGGAGGAGGGCCGCGCTAAAAACAGGCGCATCTCGATCCGCGTGACGAAAAAGTAAGGAGGCTGCAATTCCGAACAACCGCTTGCGAGTTGTTTAGGGGAAGCATTATCTGTGTCTAAGAACAACCGCTTATAGCAACGTCCGAAAGCAGCGCATCTGGCTGATTTCGGACGTTTTTATTGATGTCAGGGTGGTAAGCAAAGTCATCAGTTGACTGTACGGATACAGGCTCTTTGTATTCGTTAACATACTTATTATCAGCATTGGTATATACAATATTTATAATTTGTGAACAAGGGTGTAAATAGGTTCTATTTTTGTTATATATATTAGTAGATTCGGGGCTAGCTCGCAGGTTATTCGCCAGCTTATCAGTAGTCCGGCGTAGTGTCTGACTGACTACAAGCACAGCCTGCACTACTGACTGATCGCTCAATGAGGTATGGAAAATATTGACCTGCTTAAACGACGACTTGATCGGGAGCAAAGAGCCCGGCAACAGGCCGAGCGCGTGCTGGAGGATAAAGCGTGGGAATTACACACCGCCAACCAGCAGCTTAAATTTCTGAATGAAAATCTGGCTCAGCAGGTCGAGCAGGGCATTGCCGAACTGAAAGAGAAAGACGCCCGGTTCCGCGAACTGATCGATTCCGTACAGGATATTATTTACCGTATTTCGCCCGAGGGGTTCTTCACGTTCATGAACCCCATGATCGAAGTCAAACTTGGGTATACGGCCAGTGAAATTATCGGGCAGCACTTTATCCGGCTGATTCGCCCTGACTTCCGCACGCTTGTTATCAACTTTTACCAGCAAATGCTGGCTGATGGTCAGGATAGCTCGTACGTCGAATTTCCGGTGCTGACGAAGGCCGGGCAGACCGTCTGGATTGGGCAGACGGTACGGCGGCTGGATGGTGAAACCGGTACCGAACTGGTGGCCGTCGCCCGCGACATCACCAGCGAGCGCGAGATACGGGAAGCCCTGCGGGCGACGCAGAATCGCCTGGCCAGCCTGATTATCAATCTGCAAAAAGGGGTGTTGGTTGAAGACGGCGAAGGCCGGATTACTCTGGTCAACCAGTTGTTTTGCGACCTCTTTAGCATTCCCCTGACACCGGAGGATCTGCTGGATATGGATTCCGCCCTGATTGTCAGCCGGATGAAGCATCATTTTGTTGACGCTGACCAGTTTGAACAGAATACCAGACAGATTCAGGCTAATCAGCAGATGGTGCTCGACCAGACCCTGTACCAAACCAACGGGCGGGTGCTGGAACGTGATTTTATTCCCATCGTGGAGGAAGGGCGTTATGAGGGGCACCTCTGGAAATACGGCGACGTGACCGAGCAGCACCTGTCGCGCGAGGCTACCCGCAAAAACGAAGAAAAGTACCGGGGTATTCTGAATACCATGGATATTGGGCTGATTGAGCTGAATCGTGACCGAACCATACAGCGCGCCTACGACCGGTTTTGCACCATGACGGGCTACACCGAAGCCCAGCTCATCGGCCGCCCCATCGACGAGTTAATCGTGTCGAACGAAAACGGTGAGTCGGAGCCGCCGACTAGTGTGCTGCATGCTGGCGAACAGCAGATGATTCGCCGGGACGACCAGCGAATCTGGGTGATTGTGAGCGAGGTGCCGCAGCTGAGCGAAAACAGCGAGATTATCGGTACCATCGCTGTGTATTACGACATTACGCAGCGTAAACTGCTGGAGCAGGAGCTCGGAAAGGCGCAGGAAATCGCCGAAGAAGCGCGACAGGCCGAAAAGCAGTTTCTGGCCAATATGAGCCACGAAATCCGTACGCCACTCAACGCCATCATCGGTATGGCGCACCTGCTGTTCGACACCCGCCCCACCCGGCAGCAGCTGGAGTACCTCGAAATTCTGAAAACGTCGTCGGACTTCCTCTACAGCCTGATCTCCGACCTGCTCGATATGGCCAAGATCGAAGCCGGCCGAATTGATGTGCACAAACAGCCGTTCGACCTGGTTGGGTTGCTGCGCACCATTCAGCGGGTGTTTCAGATTAAGCTGGAGCAACGACCCATTGACCTTGAGCTGATGGTCGACGCGCAGATCGGGGGCAACTACGTCGGCGATGAACTGCTGCTCAATCAGATTCTGCTGAACCTGATCGGGAATGCGGAGAAGTTTACCGAAGAAGGGCACATCGACATAGGTGTTCGGCTGAAGAAGGAAGAAAACGACGTTTCGTGGGTCGAGTTTTCGGTGCAGGACACGGGCATTGGTATTCCTGCCGAAAAGATTGACCTGATTTTTCAAAAATTTAAGCAGGTAAATGCCAACGGCCACAAGCAGAAAGGAACCGGACTGGGGCTGGCTATAACGCACCAACTGGTTGAATTACAGGGGGGGACGATCGCCGTTGTCAGTACGGAAGGGCAGGGGACAACCTTCACTGTCACGCTGCCTTTTCAACGGTCGGATGTGGCCCCGATCGTTTATCCACGTCAGATACAGCCCGTACCAACCGACCTGACCGACTGTCGCCTGCTGGTTGCGGAAGACAACATCATGAATCAGAAGTACATCAGCAGTCTGCTCGACAAATGGGCTATTTCGTTTGTGATCGCGTCGGATGGCAAGCGGGCGGTGGAAATGGCGCAGCAGCAGCACTTCGACCTGATTCTGATGGATATTCAGATGCCGGTGATGGATGGATACGAAGCCACGATTACCATCCGTAACACGCAGAATATCAACCAGCAAACGCCCATTGTCGCGCTGACGGCCTCGGCCATGACCGACCAGAAAGCCAAAGCCAGCCGGGTGGGCATGACCGATTTTATCACGAAACCCTTCTCCCCCAATAATCTGTTGGAAGCCATTCAACGACATACACACACCAACGCAAAAGCGACCGCTGACGAGGTGCTGCCGCCGGTAGCGGCCGAGCTGGACCAGCACCGACTCGATGAAATATACGGGTCCGATCGGTCGTACGCGGCCGATATGTTCGAGGTGTTTCTATCTGACGTGCTGCCGGAGTTTACTCATATTCAGGATCTTATTCTCGAAAAAGACTGGCCATCCCTCGGCAGGCTGGCCCATAAACTCAAACCGACGCTGGGTATGGTCGGATTGACAACATTGGAGAAGAAATTGCATAGTATTGAAAAACAGGCCAACGATGCTCCGGACCAGCATGAACTCCAGACCCAGTGGACCAGCGTGCAGGCTGAACTGGACCGGAGTGTCCCTATCGTAAAGCAGGAATTAGCCAGACTAAGTGTATGAAGCAACGGTGTATCATTGTCGACGACGAAATTATGGCGCGTAAGTCGCTTCAGCGTTTGTGCGAGCAGCATGAGTCGCTGGAACTGCTGAACGTGTTTGAAAATGCGGAAGCGGCACTGGAATATCTGACAACGGAAGCCGTCGATCTGATCTGGCTCGACGTGGAAATGCCGGGGCTATCGGGCTTTGGTCTGCTGGAGAACCTGACGGCTATGCCACAGGTGGTTATGACGACGACGAAGACTGAATATGCGTTCAACGCCTTTCAGTACCAGGTTACCGACTACCTGCAAAAGCCCATCACGATGCCACGCTTCAAACTGGCGGTCGAGAAAGTGCTTGAACTGGCCAGTAAGAAAACAAGCGCGTCGCCTGAGCGGCAGGAGATCTACATCAAAACCGAAGGCCGTTACATCCGGCTGCCCTACACTGACATTCTGTACGTCGAAAACGTGGGTGATTATGTGAAGATCAACACAAAAACGCAGTCGCATGTGGTGCATACGACGATGAAGTACCTGGAAGAAAAATTAGGGAGTGCGTTTCTGCGCGTTCACCGGTCATTCATCGTCCACCTCGACCGGATCGTGGATATTGAGGAAAACAATCTGGTGATTGCCAACAAGGTTATACCCATCAGCCGGGCCAACAAGCCTGAGCTGATGAACCGCTTAAACATGCTGTAAATCAACGGAGTATTTGCAAAAGGGGCGGCCAGCAACTCAGTTGCTGGCCGCCCCTTTTTGGTACGTGCTGTGGTGCCTGCGCTTACGCAGCCCGGCGACTGAAGCGCAGCAGTGTCTGAAATAATTCGTCGGAATTGAAGGGCTTGGTTATGAACGAGTTCATACCCGCAGCATAGGCATTGGCCTGATCGGTTGGGGTAGCCGAAGCGGTCAGGGCTACGATAGGAATCTGGTCATCGAGCTGTCGAATCGCCCGCGTGGCACTCAGTCCGTCCATCACCGGCATCTGCATATCCATCAGAATCAGGTCGAAGTGGCCGGTTCTGTATTTGTCGAGCGCAATCTGCCCATTCTCCGCCACCTCAACTACGACCTGCCACCGCTCCAGAAACCGGCTGGCAATCCGCACGTTGATCGGATAATCCTCAACCATCAGCACCCGCATTCCCGACAGCGTTTGCGGGTTAGGCTGAATATGAGTCAGGTGGGGCCGCTGAACGGCAAAGGTCGGTATGGCAAACGAGAGAACTAACCCCCGGCCGGCCGGCCGGTCGACCTGTATCGAACTGCCGCACAGATTGAGCAGCCGCTGACTGACAAACATGGCGAGTCCCAGACCATTGGCCGGCTGCGCCAGCATCGACTCGCCACGCATGGCCGGGCTGGTCAGCATCGCGTACTGATCGGGGTCTTCGCTGGGAATATCGACAGAAAAGGTAATTGATGATTCATCGGCCGGGCTGTGCTGCATACCCACCCGGATGCTGATGACGCCATTACGAACAAAGGTGATGGCGTTCATCAGTACGTTGTTAAGAATCTGATTAAGCCGGACCGGGTCGCACTGTACATCGGCTGGTACCGCGTCGTCGACAGATAAAGTAATACTGACGTCTGTACCCTGCACCTTGTGCTGATTCACAACGAGCAATGTATCAAGCAACTGCCGAATAGGGTGCGGCACCATGTGCAGATTAAGCTGCCCAACGGTGATGCTGCGGTAATCCAGAATATTGCTGATGGCAAGCTGTATTGCATTGACTGACACCCGCAGGGTTTGGAAATGATCCTGCCAGGCGGGGGGGATGGGTTCCTGCTGCATCAGGTCCAGCACGCCTACGATACCATTCAGGGGGGTGCGTGTCTCGTGGTTAGCAATCGACAGAAAGACTGCTTCTGCCTCGGCTGCCGCTGTTGCCGGGGCCGGAGTAGCCAGCGGAGAATAGCACGACTTGTTTACTTCCTCGAGGAACCGGTTCAGATCAGGCTGCTTCAGATAGTCGGAGGGCAGGTGCCGACTGATTTGTTGCTGAAGTAACGGATGTAAACGGTCGTTCATAACGCAAGGTATAGGGGAAGGCAGTGATGCGGTAACCGGGCGCTGGAGCAACGAAAATGGATCGTCACTACGCCATTTGTTGGTGACAAAATTCCCGCCTTTTGCCGGTGTAGACAGGAAAATTCGATGAATGGCGTGTTTGGGGCGATTTTAGGTAATAGGTGCGGCTGGCATAGCCCATCCAGAGTGGTTGATCGGCTAAGTAGTCGGTGTGGGTTCACCATACGAGATGCCGGGTAAGGGCAGTACCAATCCGTTTGTACACAAAAAAACGCCGTTAGTCATCGTGATCTGGCACCGCAGACCGGGCCCCGTTATATTCGGCCATACTTTCCTCTTTTTTACAAAAACGCTGGTTTCTGGATGTGGCTAACCACACCCAGACGCGTTACTTCGCAGACAACAGCAAGGGCTAGCCCTTGTCGGCTATGAAATAGGTACATTGAGTACGTAGTCAGGAAATGCCCGGTATCGGCTATCGATCACCGGGCATTTTGCTGAGTAGTATTTACAGAAAAGCGCGTTGTAGTAAATGGTAACTAATGGTTACAAATTAGGTAAGATATTATAAATCAATTGGTTAAAAGACGTCTTCTTCATTGTTCGTTACAATTTATATAGTACTAATTCTGAAATTACTCATCTGAATTTAATCAGCCTTTAAAGCCGATTTAAGACGCCAACTGCATTTTTGCCGCCAGCCGCTATACAAAGTAACCAGACAGTAGAGACGGATCGGATTTTTTGCGGTGGCCCTATGAAGATATTATTGATTGTACACGACCCCGCTTACCGGGCCTTTCTGCAAGCCATGCTGGACCGGTCCGCGTATCGGGTCGATATAGCCAGTACGGGCCGAACCGGTATTGCGTCGGCCCTGCATGCTCGTTACGATATGCTGTTGCTGGGCGCCGAGTTGCCCGACCTGAATGCGTTTGAACTGGTACAGCGGCTCCGTCAGGAAGGCGACATCACGCCCGTACTGATGCTGTCGACGCTGGCATCGTCGGCCGATAAAGCGCGTGGCCTCTACGCCGGTGCTGATGACTACATGGAGTGGCCCAGCGCGGACTCAGACAATGCGAACTCACCCAGCGCGGATTTGCCCAGCGTGGACAAAGTCGATGTTAACGGCGAATTCACCACACCAGGCGAATCCAACGAGCTGCTGGCGCGGATTTATGCCCTGCATCGTCGGCGGATCGGTGGGTTACACGCCCCCACCATTATCAGTGTAGCAAATCTGGAACTTAACGTCGCGGAGAAGGTGGCTTACCGGGCCAGCAAACGAATTCGATTGACGGCCCGTGAATTTCAACTACTTTCGTTCCTGGTTGAAAACGCAGGCCGTGTCGTCACGAAGACGCAGATTTTAGAGAAAGTATGGGATTCCAGCAAGGACGTACGAACAAACAAGGTAGAAGTATACATCAACTTTTTACGCAAGAAAATCGACCACGGTTTCGACCAGAAACTGATTCAGACAACGATGGGGGTAGGGTATCAGCTCAGCGCTACCGTCTGATAAGCACCTGGTTGTGCGGATTTCTGCTGCTGCTGACGAGTGCTGCACAGGCGCAGCAGGACAACAATAATAATTACCTCGATTCGCTCAAAAACTGGAGTCTCCACTATCAGTTTACGACCATCGTTCAGGGGCATGCGGGCTTTCACGGGGGCGGTTACGATGGCCGCAACACACTTAGTCAGGAAACCGACACGGCTTTATCCGTCACCACAACGCTCTTCATCGGGCGTCGGCTCTGGCGTGGGGCCGGGCTATACCTCAACCCGGAAATTGCCGGTGGGCGTGGCGTTGGGCATCGCAATAGTCAGTCGCCCTACGACGAAAGTTTGTATGCACCGGCCGTCGGTATCGCCGGTTTCCCGAACGGCGAAACGTTCCGCATCGGTAGTGCCCGACCTGCCCTCTACATCGCCCGTTTCTATCTGGAACAGATTTTTTCGATTGGAAACAGCGATGAGCAGGAAGTTGAATCGGGAACAAATCAGGTGAAGGGCGCGGTGCCAGCGTCGCGCGTTGTGCTGACCGCCGGTAAATTTTCCGTTGCCGATATGTTCGATAACAACCGCTACGCCCATGACCCCCGTTCGCAGTTTCTCAACTGGTCGTTGATGAGCCTGGGAGCCTGGGATTATCCGGCCAATACGCGGGGCTACACCTGGGGGCTGGCCGTCGAGTACATCCGCCCGACTTACGCCATCCGGGCAGCGGCCAATCTGATGCCTAAAACCGCCAATGGCAACGTGCTCGACTGGAACATTACCCGGACGGGCGCGCTGACGATTGAGCTGGAAAAACAGTATACGCTGCTGCGTCGGCCCGGCACGGTGCGGGTACTTGGCTTTCGCAATGTGACCAAAGCACCCGCCTACGCCGTCGCAACCCGGCTGCTGGAACAAACCGGCTCGGTAGGCGACCCGCCGTATATCCTGACCGGCGATCAGTACGGGGGCGTCAAGTACGGCGTTGGGCTGAATCTGGAGCAGCCGCTGGGCGAAACGGGCGGTGTATTTGCCCGCCTGAGCTGGAACGATGGCCGGACGGCTACCTGGGCCTTTACCGAGATCGATCGGAGCCTGACCGTGGGCGGACTGATTGGTGGTCGGCAGTGGCACCGGCCCAACGACGGTATCGGCCTGTCGGTGGCTGTCAACGGGATCTCGCCCGACCACCGCGCGTTTCTCAATGCGGGTGGGTACGGGTTCATGCTGGGCGACGGCAGCCTGCCCAATTACGGCACCGAAAACAGCCTGGAAGCGTACTATAGCGCCCGGGTTGCACGCACGCTGTACCTGACCGCTGATTACCAGTTTGTGCAGAACCCCGGCTACAATGCCGACCGTGGCCCGGTGCATCTGTTCGCGCTGCGCACACACGTGGAGTTTTAAAACGAACGACACTTCAGCACGTTTTCCGCGTAAATAGGGGCGATAACCGATTCGCCCCTTTTCTGGTTTTGTTCACATGATGCTGTTATTGACCTGGCTGACGCTGCTTCCGCCGGTCGCTCCTGTTTATCCCGCCCGTTCGACCCGCATTTGTGCGGACGTTACCGCTGTGTCGTTGCCGGTCAGCGCGGTATTGGTAGATACGACTGGTTCGGATACCACCCGACGAATACGACCGTACCTGGCCCCTGCGTTTAACCTCGACTTCCGCGATTCATTTCTGGAAAAGCAGCACGTAAATGTCTGGGGTGTCAACGCTGGTATCGAGTTTGGCCTAAAAAAACACCAGCTTACCCTCGGCTACTACTGGATCAGCTACGCGACGTATCTGAAACTGATCGACTGGCGACGCGATGCCGCCCGGCGCATCAATCTGGGCTATTACACGCGCACCGATATGTGGTATCTGAGCTTGCTCTACTGGTGGAACCTGACCAATAACCGACGGTGGATGGTTAGTGTACCGGTGGAGTTGGGTGGGGGAGTGGCCTACGCGCTGCCCCGCGATTTGCGGAAGGATCAACCCATCGACCGGACCCGACGTGACTTTTTCGTACCCGCGCAGGCGGGTGCCTACGCCCAGTGGAAAGCAACGCGCTGGGTCGGACTGAGCGTACAGATCGGCTACCGGATATCGGTGTTTCAGACGGCCATTGACCAGAACTTCAACGGATCGTACTACAGCGTCGGGGCTACGATTTATCCGGCGCTGGCGACCGATATCTGGCGGTTTATTCGGCACAAAGACCGAATTTCGCCCGTTCACCCGCCCCGGCCCCGTACTGAAACGACGAGTAAACCGGCCCCGGCTCACGAGTAGTTCGCGGTAAAACGATGCCAACGTCTTCACCACCTCAGCCCCGCCTGACCCGGCATCAGGTCATCATGCTGGTTCTGTCGATCTACGTGGTGCTGGCGCTGCTGGTGCGCGAACTGATCACTATTGCGCCACCTACCCAGCAGTTGCTCGACCGGATCGACACCGTAATCTGCCTGTACTTCCTGTACGACTTCGGGCTGCGGCTTTGGCAGGCACCCGACAAATGGCGGTTTATGCGTTGGGCCTGGATCGATTTGCTGGCCAGTATTCCGGCGGTGGGCTGGCTGCGGCTGGGTCAACTGGTGCGTATCGTACGGATTCTGCGGATGGTACGCACGTTCCGCGCCGTCCGCGATTACCTGACGTTTCGTTTCCGGCACCGCGCCAACGGAACCCTCGCCATTGTGCTGCTCAGTTCGATACTGCTCATGTTCTGCGGAGCCATTGCCATGCTGTACATCGAACGGGTACCCGACGCCAATATCAAAACCTTCGGCGATGCCCTCTGGTGGGCCTTCGTCACGATCACGACGGTTGGCTACGGCGACCGCTATCCGGTAACGAATGCCGGGCGGCTGGTAGCGGCTGTGCTGATGGTGGCCGGGGTTGGGCTGTTCGGTACGTTCACCGGATTTATCGCCAATTTCTTTGTTGGTGAAGAGCAGCAGCAGAACGAAGACGACCTGAAACTGCTGATTAGAGAGGTGCGGCAGCTGCGCGAAAAAATTGAACAGCTGGAACAACGGCAAACCAACGCAGCTACCCCAGTCGACAAAGCGCCATCGGACGGTGCCGGGAGTTAGTTTAGCGCTTGAAGAATCGGTCTGTCAGCCCGGTAAAATAGGGGCGTTGCTTCGTATCGTACCGCAGCACGTTGTAGTCTGAGCAGGTCATGTACAGAATCGTTGAATCACGTCCCGGATTCAATGGTACGACGTAACTCACGCAGGAGCCCACCGAAAAATCCTGTACCACCGCCCGCTTACCGTACCGCAGAATGGTGCCCGGTTTCCCCTGACTGGTAGCCTGCATCGTAACATCGACGGTGTCATTGGCTACGCTGACCAGCGTTACCGTTACCGAATCGCCCTGAACAGGTAGGGTAGAATAGCTATGCCGGTTTACGTAGGTGCCTGCTATGGCCGGTGCGGGGGCGGGTAGTGTCAGTAGGTTTTCGCGCGAGCAGGAGAGGCCGGCGGTCAGCATAAGCAGCAGACAAAGTGATCTGAATGTCAGTAGCGTACGGTTCATAATGTCCATTTTCACTAGAACGTACCGATGCCGGTTCTCCGGTGAAAACCGCCTGAAAATTGAGCAGACGGTTTTCGCAGATAAGCCCGAAAACAAACAACCCCGCTCACTGCTGAACGGGGTTGCCGGGATATCCGCAGAACGGATAAGAATAGCCTTATTACTTGGCCGAAACCGTACCACGCAGTGCGCGGGGGATTTCGATGCTGGCTACCGGGTTCGATGCATCTTCCAGCATCTTGATGTTCTCGACGGGAATCTGACCAACCCGAACCGACTTACCCAGGTCAAGTGCTGATACGTCGACGTCGATGTACTCCGGAATGTTTTCGATAGCACCCTTCACGCGCAGTTTCCGAACGCGCGTTACCAGCTTACCACCTTTCTGAACGCCGGGAGCCGAACCAACCAGCCGAACCGGAACCGCTACTTTCACGTCTTTACCATCCTGCACCTGGAGGAAGTCGGCGTGCAACAGCGTGTCGCTAACGGGGTGGAACTGTGTTTCCTGCAAAACAGCGCGGTATACTGTGCCTTCGATGTTCAGGCTTACTTCGTACACGTTTGGCGTGTAGACCAGATCCCGGAACAGGATGGCTGGAGCATAGAAATGCACCTGCGACTCACCACCGTACAGCACGCATGGTACGTTGCCTTCGGCCCGAATCCCTTGTGATTCCGTGCGGCCGAGATTCGCTCTTTGAAACCCTACAATCTCGATTGATTTCATAAAAACTGGTGCCGACGGCCCACCGCCAGCGTTTGCTTAAGTTGATAAACCGGGCGTGGGCACCCGGCAGGTCTTTGCGGGTTTAAGGTTTGTAGTTTAACGTTCAAAGTTGCTCTTACAGAACACTTTAAACCTTGGACTTTAAACCTTAAACCTCAAACTAGTTCCGTATAAACAGCGAACTGATTGATTCGTGGTCGCGGATACGGCCAATCGCTTTGGCAAACAGCTCCGCTACCGACAGTACGCGTATTTTTTCATTGGGCTGACTCAGGGGCAGCGTGTCGGCTATGACCAGTTCCTCCAGTACCGAATTGGCAATATTTTCGTGCGCCTTCCCCGACATAACCGGGTGCGTGCAGATCGCCCGTACCGATTTTGCTCCTTTGTCCAGAATGATCTGGGCGGCTTTCGCCATCGTACCACCCGTATCGATCAAATCGTCGACGAGTACGACGTTGGCTCCTTCTACATCACCGATCACCTGCATCGACGCGATTTCGTTGGCCCGTTTGCGGTGCTTGTCGCAAAGGACGATGTCGGCGTTGAAATGCTTGGCAAACGTACGGGCCCGGTTGGCACCCCCCACGTCCGGCGAAGCAATCACCAGATTGTCGAGGTTCAGGCTGCGGATGTACGGCACGAAAACCGACGTGCCTTCCAGGTGATCAACGGGAATATCGAAAAAGCCCTGAATCTGTCCGGCGTGCAGGTCGATCGTCATCAGGCGGTCGGCACCGGCGGCCGTCAGCATATTGGCGATCAGCTTGGCGGCAATGGCAACGCGGGGTTTGTCTTTCCGGTCCTGACGGGCGTAGCCGAAGTACGGAATCACAACGGTGACGTAGTGGGCCGACGCCCGGCGGGCTGCATCAACCATCAGCAGCAACTCCATCAGATTCTCGGTCGGTGGTGGCGTCGACTGGATCAGAAAAACGTCGCACCCCCGGATCGACTCTTCAAAGCTGGGCGACATTTCACCGTCGCTGAACCGGCGACAGGTGTATCCGCCTAAATCCTTACCGTAATAGTGCGCAATTTTCTCAGCCAGATAAGTCGACTGCGAGCCTGAAAAGATTTTAACCGGGTTGAATGCCGCCATTGATACCGCCCAAATTTTCCGCAAAGGTACGAAAAATGGGCGCCGTGCCGATGATCCAGGCAAACTTTCTCTCAGCGCCCCAGCAACACCATCTTTTTCCCGACGGTCGTTCGGTGGTAAAGCCCCACGATGAGCAGTGCCGACAGTATGCCAACACCGGTACCTGCCAGTACGTCGAGGGGGTAATGAGCGGCTACGTAAATGCGGCTGTACGACACCACGGCGGCCCATAAAAAGGTTAGCCCGAAGGCCGGATACCGCCGACCGAGCAGGAGCCACAGCGACGTTGCCAGCGCAAACGTCGTGGCCGCGTGCGACGATACGAAACTGTACAGTCCGCCACACTCCATTACGGGATGAATCAGCCGGTCGAGGGTGGGCGTGTGGCAGGGGCGCAGGCGGTGCGTCAGGGGTTTCAACACCGACGATGCAACCTGATCGGCAATGCCAACCGACCCCGCAATAACCAGCAGTAGCCCTAGTGCCTGCCGCCGAAACCGGTACACCAGCCAGCCGATCAGCAGAGCGTAAAACGGCAGCCAGGTATTCCGCTCGGTAACCATAATCATCACCGGATCGAGCCAGGGCGCGCTTTTGTTGTTGAGCCAGACAAACAGCCGGGTATCCAGTTCGTTAAGCGTTTCGATCATGGTAATGGGTTTAAGGTTTAATGTCTAACGTTTAAGGTTGACTACCACATGACAACATGCCCAGGAGGACTAACCTTAAACGTTAAACCTCAAACGTTAAACTAAATGTAAAAACTGACTCAGGTAGTTTCGCGCGGTCAGGATGGCGGTGTGTACGTCGTCGGTGCTGCCTTCGTAGGCTTTGTCTTCGACCTCGATGCAGACTGGACCCCGGTAGCGGACGTCGGTGAGGGCGGCAAAAAAGTCGCGCCAGCGGACGTCGCCCAGACCCGGCAGCTTGGGCGAGTGGTATTCCAGCGGATTCGCCATAGTGCCGACCCGGTTGAGCTTGTCGCGGTACAGCTTTACGTCTTTGAGGTGGATGTGGTGCAGCCGGTCGCGGTAGTCGTAGATCGGTTTCACCTCGTCCATCATCTGCCAGATCAGATGGCTGGGGTCGTAGTTGAGGCCCAGAATGGGGAGGGTAACAGTTCGAAAACGCGGTCCCAGATAGCGGGGGTCGTCATCAGGTTTTTGCCGCCCGGCCACTCGTCGTCGGTAAACCACATCGGGCAGTTTTCAATGCCGATTTTGACGTTGCATGCTTCAGCTTCGCGGATGATAGCGGGCCAGTGTTCGGCTACCAGTTTCAGATTGTCGCGCACGCTTAGCGACGGGTTCCGCCCGATAAACGTGTTGACAACCGGTAGGCCCAGTTTGGCTGCTGCCCGGATGATTTTCTTGATGTGCTCGCGGTAAAACTCGGCCTGCTCCGGGTTGGGGTCGAGCGGGTTGGGGTAGTAACCCAGCCCCGACACATAAACGCCGTGCTGCGCCGTCAGCGATTGCACGTGTTCGACGTTCAGGTTGTCGACGTCGATGTGGGTGACGCCCGCATACCGACGCGCATCGGCATTGCCAGTGGGCCAGCACATCACCTCGACGCATTTGAAACGGTTTTCCGACGCGAATTTCAGTACGCCATTCAGATCATCGTCGGCCAGGATTGCCGATACAAAACCAAGATCGAGCATAGGAACAAGGGTCAGGAAGGAATGTGTAGTTAGTTGAAACCCAGCTTTTCGCGTACACGCCGGATGGTCTGCCCCGCTATGGCACGGGCTTTTTCTTCGCCTTTCCGAAGTTCGTCTTCCAGTGCGCCGGGATTCTCATGATAATAGTGGTTGAACCGCTCGCGTTCCGCAGAAAACTTGTCGACAATCAGTTCGTACAGGGCTTTTTTTGCCATGCCGTAACCGTAATTGCCGCCTTCGTAGTTAGCCCGCATGGCTGCAACCTGCCCGTCGGATGCCAGCAGCGAATACAGTTGAAACGTGATGTCGACGTCCGGATTTTTCGGTTCCTCCATCGGCGTCGAATCCGACTTGACCTTTTTGATGACCTTCCAGAGGTCGTTTTCCGGCAGGAAAATGTCGATGTAGTTGTTGTACGACTTGCTCATCTTCTGCCCGTCCAGACCGGGAATCGTCATCAGCCGCTCGTCGATCCGCGCTTCGGGCAGCACAAAGACGTCGTCATTATATTCACGGTTGAAGGCACCGGCAATGTCGCGGGTCATTTCGATGTGCTGCCGCTGATCCTTGCCCACCGGAATGATCTCGGCGTCGTACAGCAGAATATCGGCTGCCTGCAATACCGGGTACACAAACAGCCCCGCATTCACGTTGGCGTACTTGTCTGATTTCTCCTTGAACGACGTCGCGTTGTTGAGCATCGGCATCGGCGTGAAGCAATCGAGATACCAGCACAACTCCGTATGCTCGGACACCCGCGACTGCCGCCAGAACGTGTTTTTCTCCGTATCCAGCCCAAACGCCAGCCAGGTGGCGGCAACGGCTTTGGTAAACTCCTGCCGCTGCGGGCCGTCTTTGATGGTCGTCAGCGAATGCAGGTCGGCGATAAACAGAAACGACTCGTTGCCGGGCTGTTTCGACAGGTCAATGGCGGGCTTGATCGCGCCCAGGATATTACCCAGATGCGGTCGGCCGCTGCTCTGAATACCGGTTAAAATGCGGGACATACGTCGGTTTTCGGTTTTCTGTTCTCGGTTTACGATTTGCCAGCTGTACAACTGGATAAGGTCGGGAGTGGGCAAACTACCCAGGAACGACCGTTGAAAATCGGGTGCCGGAACAAGGGCGAAGGTACGGAAAGATGCGTATTGGTGCTGATGCTGCGCTGTGGTGGTTAAAGTGGTGAGTTGGGTATCGCACAAAAAAAGCCGCTCTCGTTGCGAAAGCGGCTTCTGTGTTGACGTGTATAAACGGACTAGCTGACCAGGAAATTGAGGGCTTGCTTGAGCGTACGTTCGTTGCCCGTTTCGGGGTCGTTGTACGAGCGGTCGCCTACTTCGATGGTCATCGTTTTGCCGATCAGCTGTTGGGTGTCGAGGTCTTTTCCTTCTTTGGCTTCGATACCGGCCATGTCGAACAGGCTGACGATAGCGGGCATACCGGCGGGCGACTGGTAGAACCGGTGCGATACGTAGCCGTTATCGTTTTCAAACCGGACGGCGAAGAAAGGGATGCCCTTGTGTTCGCTGCTGCCTTCGTCGATGTGGGTAATCGTAACCTGCTGGGGCCCGTCGGGTAGTAATGACTTGTCCTGCCCCGCTTCAACTGCGATTTTCATAAGATGAGTATATGTTAGTTGTATTATAAACAGGTGAGCCGCTGAATTGTTCGGTTGGTTGGCTCACTAAATTTTTGGGATTAAGTTTGGATTTACTAAACAGTGTTCAGTAAATTTGTGTTGTTAATAAAAACGGCAGATACTAGATGGGCATAGTTGAGCGAAAAGAACGGGAGCGGGAGGAAATGCGGGTGTTGATTCTGGACGCAGCCCAAAAACTGTTCGTGGCGAACGGCTTCGAGAAGGTAAGTATTCGGAACATCGCCGATGCCATCGAATATAGTCCGGCCACGATTTACCTGTACTACAAAGACAAAAACGAACTGCTATACGCGCTTCATTCCAGAGGGTTCGCCAAGATGGCCGATGAGTTTATCGCGTTGCAGGTGATCACAGAGCCGTTCGAGAAGCTGGTGCAGATGGGTCGCGTTTACATCGACTTTGCCATCGCCAACCCTGAACTGTTCGACCTGATGTTTATCATGAGAGACCCGCTCGACAAGCTGGAATCGGGCGAATGGGTGGAAGGGCACCGGGCGTTCGATATCGTGATGCAGACCGTGCAGGAATGTATAGATGCGGGTGGCTTCCAGCCGCGCGATGCCCGAACGACGGCCATGATGATCTGGAGTGGCGTACACGGCTATACGGCCCTCTACCTGCGCAAACGGCTGGACATATTTCCGGCCTGCGATATTCCGGTGATTATGGAAGATGCATACAGTCTTTTTTGTGACGTACTCAAACGAGGGTTGCAATAGCCGTATACCGGTGGAGTGAATAGGGTTGGATAGTCGCCAGCCCCATTTTTTTATCCTGTTACTAAACACTGTTCATTAACTGGTTGAAGATTATGAAACGTACAAAGAAAAGTTACTGGCTCCTAATTAGTATGGCGGTGCTTGCTGGACAGCATACCACCGCACAGCCATCGCCGATTCTGGACGGGTACATTCAGGAAGGGCTGGCGAACAACCTCGCGCTTCGACAGGAGTCGCTGGAAATCAGCCGGGTAGTCGAGTCGATCAATCAGGCACGATCGCTGTTTTACCCGCGTGTGGCGTTCAACCCGACGTATTCGCTGGCGGCTGGCGGGCGTCGGCTGGAGTTTCCGGTGGGCGATCTGCTCAACCCGGCCTACCGGACGCTCAATCAGCTGACCGGGGCCGACAAATTCCCGACCAACATTCCGAACGTCAATCAGCTGCTGGCACCCAACAATTTTCACGATACCCGCCTGACGTTTCAGTACGCCATTTTTAATACTGATATTCGCTACAACTACCTGATTCAGAAACAACTACTGTCGGCGCAGGAAGCCCGCAAACGGGTGGTCGAAAACGAACTGCGCTACACTATCGCTACGGCATATTACCAATACCTGCAAACGCTCGATGCGGTCCGTATCTACGAAAATGCCCGTACGGTACTGGCCGAACTGGCCCGGCTGAACGAAAAGCTGGTGAGCAACAACGTCGCGACGAAAGAAACCGTCACCTCGGCGCGCTACGAAATTAGCAAGGTCGATCAGCAACTGGCCGGGGCGCAAAAAGATCGAGAAACAGCCCGCGCCTATGTCAATTTTCTGCTCAACCGCGACCTGACCACGCCCGTACTGGTCGACTCGTCGCTGACGAGGGTGCTGCCCGAATCGACCGAATCGCTGGCGGACCTACAGCAGACGGCCTTACGCGGTCGGCAGGAACTGACGCAGCTTGGCAACTCATTACAGGCGGCAAAAACGGCGGTACGGCTCAACGAAGCCAACGCCCACGTGCTGAATCTGTACGTGGGCGGCAGCACGGGCTTTCAGGGGTTCGGCTACACCTTCGCCAATCAGGCCTACGTTGTGGCGCAGGTCGGCTTGCAGTGGGATTTGTTTCGGGGCTACGAAAAGCGGTCGAAAATTCAGCAGGCCCGGGTGCAGACCGATGCTATGCAAACCCGGCTGGCCGAAGCCCAGCGGCAGATTCAGCTACAGGTCGTGCAGGCGTATTATGACCTCGACGCAGCCACCCGCAGCCTCGACGCGACCCGCAGCGGGGTAGTCAACGCTGACCAGTCGTTTCGCATCATCGACAGCAAATACCGCAACGGGCAGGCCCTGCTGATCGAATTTCTTCGCTACCAGAACGACCAGCTCACAGCCCAGTTTCAGCATTCGCTCGCCCGCATGGACGTCCTTGTCAAACGCGCAGCCCTCGACCGGGCTGTGGCCGTAACGCCCTGATCGACTAACCGAAACCGGTGCCGTGTGCCGGTAATCAACGCTGCCTTATTCACATTTTTTCCTTGTCACAACCATGAAAACAGTATCTGTTTTGCTGTCGGTGTCTGTGCTGCTGATGCTGGCGGCCTGTACCAAACCGGGCGGGAAAACCGCCGAAACACAAACCAGCTCAGCCGCTAACCCGGCCGACGAAGCCGTTATCCCCGTCAAACTGGCCGCGGTCAGCACCGTTGTCAGGGCGGAACCCATCGTCGCGTCGGGGTTGGTGTCGTCGGCGCAGGAAGCCCGGCTGTCATTTAAAGTGGGCGGCATCATCAGCCGTCTGTACGTCGAAGAGGGGCAACCCGTTCGGCGGGGGCAACTGCTGGCCACGCTCGACCTGACCGAGATCAACGCGCAGGTTAGTCAGGCTCAACTGGCGTCGGAGAAGGCCGAGCGCGATTTCGGGCGGGTCAGGAAACTATACGCCGACACAGCCGCGACGCTCGAACAGCTTCAGAACGCTACCACCGGCACGAGCGCGGCCCGGCAGAACCTGACCATAGCGCAGTTTAACCGCAACCACGCCGAAATCCGGGCCACCGTCGACGGGACGGTGACGCAAAAGCTGGTTAACGCGGGCGAGTTTGTGGCACCGGGCGCATCTGTCTACCAACTGTCGTCCAGCCGGCCCGGCGACTGGGTCGTGCGGGTGGGTGTATCGGATAAAGACTGGGCGCGGCTTCGGACCGGCAACCGGGCTACCATTGCCCTTGACGCGTACCCCGGCCGGACCTTCACGGGCACCGTTGGTAAGCTGGCGCAGGCGGCTGACCCGGTCAGCAAACTCTACGAAGTGGAAGTGCGGATTAGCCCGGGCGGAGTAAAGCTGGCTCCCGGTCTGTTTGCCCGCGTCACGCTGACGCCCGCGCAGAGTCGTAGTTACACGCTCGTGCCGGTGGAAGCCATCGTGGAAGGTAACGGCAGAGACGGGTTTGTCTACGTACTCGACAACGCGAAAGCGACCGCACAGTCAGCACGGCACGTGCGGAAACTGCCGGTACAAATCGGCTTTCTGGACGGCGATAAAGTGCTGCTGACCAATGGATTGGTCGCTGCCAGTCAGGTCGTTACGGCCGGGTCGGCTTTTCTGACGAGTGAATCAACCGTTGTACTCCGCTAACCGACACGCCGATGAATCTCGCTGCATTTTCCGTAAAAAACTGGCAGTTTATGCTGGTGCTGTTTTTGGGTGTAGCCGCGCTGGGTATCAGTGCGCTGCTGAACATGCCCCGTGGGGAAGACCCCGAATTTACGGCCCCCACCTTCGCCGTCGCCGTCATTTACCCCGGCACCGATGCGCTCGACATGGAGAAACTGGTGGTCGATCCGGCCGAAAAACGGTTCAACGAACTTGACAATATCAAGCACGTCATTACAACGGTTAACGCCGGGCTGGCCGTGTTTCAGGTCGAGTACGAATACAGTCAGAATCCCGACGAAAAGTACCAGGAAATCGTGCGGGAGGTCAACGCACTGCGGTCCGAACTACCCGCCGACGTGTTCGACATTCGCATCAACAAGTTTACGCCCTCCGACGTCAATATCATGCAGCTTGCGCTGGAGTCGGAAGTAGCGTCGGACAAGGAGATGGGCCGCTACGCCGACGACCTGACCCGGCGACTGGAGAAGATCAATAGCCTGAAAAACGTGCGCTACTGGGGCAACCCGGCGGGGGTAGTGCGGGTGGCGCTGAACGTCGAAAAGCTGGCGCAGAGCGGCATTCCCACCAACCGGATTCTGGGGCGTTGCAGGCTGAAAATACGACCGTGCCGGGTGGCAGTGTGCAGGTCGGCAGCCGGACGTTCAACGTCAAGACGGCGGGCGATTACGGGTCGCTGGACGACATTCGGAATACAATCGTGTTCAGCAACGGTCAGAAAATTATCCGGCTGGCCGACGTCGCCGATGTCGACTATAATCTCGAAGAAGCTACCCACCTTACCCGGCTCGACGGCCACCGGGCGGTGCTGGTGACGGCGAGTCAGAAGCTGGGCGAAAACATCAGTAAGGTGGGTGGGGAAATCCAGCCGGTCATTGCGGATTTTGCTGAAACGCTGCCCCCGCACATCAAACTAGTGCAGAACTTCGATCAGGCAACGAGCGTGGGCGTCCGGCTGGGGCACTTCGCCCGCGACTTCGGCATCGCCATCCTGCTGGTGTCGCTGACCCTGCTGCCGCTGGGTTTCCGGGCGGCCGTAGTCGTGATGATTTCGATTCCGCTCTCGCTGGCTATAGGCCTGACCCTGCTCGATCTGTTCGGCTACAGCATCAATCAGCTTAGCATCGTGGGGCTGATCGTAGCCCTCGGTATCCTGGTCGACGATAGTATCGTGGTGGTGGAAAATATCGAACGCTACCTGCGCGACGGCTATTCCCGGCGCGAAGCCGCTATCCGGGCCACGAGTCAGATCACGCTGGCCGTCATCGGCTGCACCACAACGCTCGTGCTGGCGTTTTTGCCGCTGCTGTTTTTGCCCGAAGGCTCCGGCGATTTCATCCGGTCGCTGCCGATGGCCGTCGTCCTGACGGTGCTGGCGTCGCTGCTGGTGTCGCTGACGATTGTGCCATTTCTGTCGAGCCGGATTCTGAAAAACGCCCACAATCCCGAAGGCAACATCTTTCTGCGTGCGCTGAAACGGCTCATCAGCGGGTCATACAGTCGGCTGCTCAACGTGGCCCTGCAACACCCGGTAAGCACGCTGCTGGTGGCGGGGGCCATCTTCGCGGGTGCGCTGTCGCTGGGTGGTCGCGTCGGATTCGGCTTGTTTCCCGCTTCGGAAAAGCCGCAGTTTCTGGTGAACATAGAAACGCCCGAAGGCAGCAGTCTCGACGAAACGAACCGGGTGGCGCGGTACGTCGAACGGCAATTGGCGACCGACCCCGCCGTGCGCCACCTGACGACCAACGTGGGCCGGGGAAATCCGCGCATTTATTACAACGTCATTCAGCAGAACGAAGCGGCCAACTACGCGCAGTTTTTCGTGCAGCTTACCGACATGGAACCCGCCGAAAAGCGCCGGATTATCGACCGCTACCGGGCGCGGTTTGCCCTGTACCCCAACGCCAAAATCGAAGTGAAAGACTTCGAGCAGGGCCCTGCGCAGGAAGCCCCCGTCGCGATTCGGGTGTTCAGCGAGAACCTCGATACGCTCCGCAGCGTAGCCGCCCGTGTTGAACGGGTACTGAAACAGGCACCCGGCACGATCTACGTCAACAACCCGCTGGCGACCCAGAAAACCGACCTGCGCGTGCGGATCAACAAAGAGAAAGCCGGTCTGCTGGGGCTGTCAGTCGGCGACATCAACCGGACCGTCCGGCTCGCCATCGCGGGGCTGAACGTGGGTACCTTCAAACGACCCGCCAACGACAACGGCCCCGACGACTACACCATCAACGTAACCCTGCCCAAAGGTCGGCGCACCGATCTGAACGTGCTGAACAATCTGTACGTCAACACGGTAAGCGGGGGGGCGGTACCGCTGCGGCAGGTGGCCGACATACAATTTGAGACGGGGACGAACCTGATCCGCCACTACGACAAAGACCGCTACGTATCGGTAACGGCCTTTGTCAAAACCGGTTACCTGGTCGACAACGTGTACGACGACGTGCTGAAAAAGCTGGACGCGCTGACCCTGCCGACGGGCGTTCGCTTCGTAGCCGCTGGTGAACTGGAGAGCCGCGAGCAGTCGTTCGGCGGGCTGGGTACAATCATCCTGATTACGGTGTTTGGCTTTATGGCCGTGCTGATTCTGGAGTTCGGCACCCTGAAAAGTACGGTCATCGTGCTGTCGGTGATTCCGCTGGGCGTCATCGGGGCCATCGTCGCGCTGCTGCTGACCGGAAATCCGTTTTCGTTCGTCGCCATCATCGGCCTGATTGCGCTGATCGGTATCGAAGTGAAAAACTCGATTCTGCTGGTCGATTTCACCAACCAACTGCGCGAACAGGGCATGCTACTGGAAGACGCCATCCGGGAAGCGGGTGAAGTACGGTTCGTGCCCATCGTGCTGACCTCGCTGACGGCCATTGGCGGGTTATTGCCCCTCGCGCTGGAAGGCAACCCGCTCTATTCACCCCTGGCCTGGGTCCTCATCGGTGGGTTGATTTCCAGTACGTTGCTGTCGCGTATCGTGACGCCGGTAGTCTACAAACTGTTGCCGCCAACGGTCGATTCAAAACCCGTACCTGCGGCCAGCCAAGAGCTGGAACTAGCCTGATCGATTGTCTCCAGACTTCCTGGCGGGAAGTCTGGAGACAAAATCAAATTGTCTGCCTGTCGACGGCTAGCCAGAACGACCAGATAACGATGCCGTACAGCATAAATACAGCCAGCCGGATGTACGGCTTTGTGTGCGGGTCGTCGTAGGCAGGCTGGTTTGCGCGCAGCCGTACACCCGACCGATCCCCAATTCCGAAAACGGTGATGGTCTGGTAACCATCGTATTTGTCGCCAAACGTCAATGACTGCTTGCGGTTGATTTTGGTCAGAAAATCGTGTTCGCGGATGAGTAGCGTGGTGGTGCCGCTCGTTGTGAACCAGTCGGGCACGGTGCGTAATGAGTCGCTGAAACTGGTTTTGCGGACGTGAAACGTGAAATCGGGGTAGTTTACCAGTGTCAGATCGTACCCCGTAAAGGCATTGTTTCGGTTGCTTGTCTGCCGAATATCGAACACATAACCGACCAAATTCACCAGCCGGGCCGGTTGCTTGCTGACCGATTGATGCGCGGCAAAGCCAAACCAGACAGGCCCTGTCCCGACCAGCAACGCACCAATCAGAAACCACTGGGCCAATCGCTGCTCAGCGGGCGACAGCACGGGCCGGTACCGTACTGCCGGGCTGACGGACGAAAAATAAGCAACCAGTTCATCGAAATTTGGAAAGTCGACGGAGCGAAGCGCAAACCAGTCGTCGGTCAGGTAAACGGTCAGTTCGGTCCAGTGCTGATTTCGGTCGAAATTCAGCCGGACGTTGTGACCCGTAACCGATGTGTAGGGATGTTCGGCGGCCCGCTGCCAGCGTTTTCGGCCAACAAACGAATCGGGCAACAACTGAATGAAGGCTGTCTGTCCGACTTGCGACCAGGTAAACATGAGTGTCAACACCGTACCCCCAGTGCCAACAATGGTGATGACGTTAAGATTAGGATAAGGTGCCTGAGCCCGTATGCCGCCGATCACGGCGGCTATCGTGGCGAGGCCGAATAGCAGGGTGAAGCCAAGATGAAACCAGAACGGCCAGGTACGTTTCACCGTCTGAACGGCTGGCTGGCGGAGTGAATACGCTGACTGCATCGTGGTGACGTTGAGGAATAACAGGAGCAAGCTACGTGCTTCGGGGGTGATTTTGTCAGCCGCTCGTCTGGGTTTCAGACCGCTGTTACCACAACCAGTGATTGAGCGGCATAAGCGCGGGAAATCGCTGATGCGTTACGTTGGAAAAGCACTAAGTATTTTCTGCAAGTAGATTCCTGAGTAGACAAAATTTTGTTTGGGTAAGGCGCGCACAGGCAGGGTATGTTTCGCTATTTTTGCCTGTTACAACCCAATCATCAACCGTCTTTTATGAGAAAACATGTCCTTTCGGGACTGTTTGCGATAGCACTCGCTTCCGGTGCTCTCGCCCAGACAACCTTCCCTCAGAATGGGGTGCACGACCAACGGATGGGGCTCTACGCCTTTACCAACGCTACCATCGTTGTCGACCCGAAAACTACCCTGCAAAATGCGACCCTGCTTGTCCGCGACGGACGTATCGAAGCCATCGGCAGCGATGTTAAACTGCCCACCGGCGTCGTGGCGACCGATCTGAAAGGCAAGCGCATTTACCCGGCCCTGGTCGAACTCGATTCGGACTACGGCATGCCCGAAGTAAAGCGGCAGCCCGGTGGCGGACGTGGTAACCCGCAGCTGGAATCGAACAAAAAGGGCGCTTACTACTGGAATCAGTCCGTACAGCCGGAGAACGACGCGAGCCTGCTCTTCACCGCGACATCTGCCAAAGCCGATGAGCTGCGTAAACTGGGTTACGGTGCCGCGCTGACCCACCCGCATGACGGGATTATCCGGGGCACGGGGACGCTGGTAACCCTGGCCGACGACCGGGAGAACATGGTGGTGCTGAAACCCAACACGACCATGCACTACTCGTTCAACCGGGGCACGTCGAACCAAACCTACCCAAACTCGATGATGGGGTCGGTGGCCCTGATCCGGCAGGCGCTTTACGACGCCGACTGGTACAAACGCGGAGGAAGCAATCAGCAGGAAAACCTGTCGTTGGCTGCGCTGAACCGCAATCAGAACCTGCCCGTCGTTTTCGAGGTGACTGACAAACTCGGGGTACTGCGGGCCGATAAAATCGGCGACGAATTCAGTAAGCAATACATCATTCGCAGCGGTGGAGACGACTACCAGCGTATCGACGAAATCAAAGCGACGGGTGCGACGCTGATCGTACCCCTCAACTTCCCGCAGCCTTACGATGTAGAAGATCCGTGGGATGCTGACAACGTATCGGTTGCCGAACTGAAGCACTGGGAAATGGCCCCGATGAACGCGGGTAAACTGGCGGCTGCCAACATCCCGTTTGCCATCACCACGGCTGGCCTGCGCAACAAAACCGAGTTCTGGGCCAACCTGCGCAAAGCCATCGAAAACGGGCTGACGGAAGAGCAGGCACTAGCGGCTCTGACGACCGTTCCGGCCCGGCTCATCAATGCTGGCGACCTGGTCGGTACGCTGAAAAAAGGCAGCATCGCCAACTTCATCATCACGTCCGGCAACCTGTTCTCGGCCGACAATGTGATCTACGAAAACTGGATTCGGGGCAAGCAGTATATCGTCGGGCAGCAGGTTGTGCAGGACCCGCGTGGCATCTGGAATCTGACGGTGGGCAATCAGCCACCGATGAAACTGACGATCAACGGCAAGTCGGCCGAAAAGCCTGATTTTCAGTTGATGGCCGACACGACGAAGCTGTCGCCCAAAGTGGCTGTTAGCGGTGATTTCGTGACGATTCAGGTGCAGATGGACAAGAAAAAGCCCGGCACCACCCGGCTGACGGGGTACCGGACGGGCAACACCATCAAAGGAGACGGCGAAACCCCCGACGGCAAAACGGTAAGCTGGACGGCGACCCGCACCGGCGATGCGCCCAGCACGGACGCGCCTGCTTCGACTACGGGTACTTCGGGTACCGCTACGGCGGGCGTGTCGGGCACGGCTGCGCGCGGGCAGATGGCGACTACGCTACCAGCCAGCGCAACGGCAGTTTTGTATCCGTTCGTGGGCATGGGCAACGCCAAAAAGCCACAGGCTGAAACGATGCTGATTCGTAACGCGACGGTCTGGACGAACGAAACCGACGGTATTCTGCAAAACGCCGACGTACTGGTCACCAACGGCAAAATTGCGCAGGTGGGTAAGAGCCTGACCGCCCCCGCCGGTGCCCGCGTCATCGACGGTACGGGCAAGCACCTGACCAACGGTATCATCGACGAGCATTCACACATCGCGCTGCTGTCGGTCAACGAAGGATCGCAGTCGAGCACGGCGGAAGTACGCATGGCCGACGTCGTCAACTCGGAAGATGTCAACATCTACCGGCAGCTGGCCGGGGGCGTCACCAGTTCGCAACTGCTCCACGGATCGGCCAACGCCATCGGTGGTCAGTCGGCTATCGTCAAGCTGAAATGGGGCGAAGCGCCCGACGCCATGCTCATCAAAGGGGCCGACGGTTTCATCAAGTTCGCGCTCGGCGAAAACGTGAAGCAGTCGAACTGGGGCGATGCCGCCCGCGTGCGGTTCCCGCAAACCCGGATGGGAGTCGAGCAGGTGTACATGGACCACTTCATGCGCGCTAAAGAGTACGCTAAAGGCTGGGATGCGTACAATAAGCTGGGCGCGAAGGAGAAAGCCAAAGCCACTGCCCCCCGCCGGGATATCGAACTCGACGCACTGGCCGAAATTCTGGCTAAGAAACGCTTCATCACCTGCCACTCGTACGTGCAGTCGGAGATCAACATGCTGATGAAAGTGGCCGACTCGCTGGGCTTCAAAGTCAACACGTTCACGCACATTCTGGAAGGCTACAAACTGGCCGACAAGATGGCGAAGCACGGCGCGGGCGGCTCGTCGTTCGCCGACTGGTGGGCCTACAAAATGGAAGTACACGACGCTATCCCGTACAACGCGGCTCTGATGAAAAGTCAGGGCGTGACGGTATCGATCAACTCTGATGACGCCGAGATGGCCCGTCGCCTGAATCAGGAAGCGGCAAAAGCCGTTGAGTACGGCGGTGTCAACGAAGAGGATGCCTGGAAAATGGTGACGCTGAACCCCGCCAAACTCCTGCATTTGGATAGCCATATGGGTAGCGTAAAAGCGGGTAAAGACGCCGATCTGGTCGTCTGGAACGCTAATCCGCTGTCGATCTATGCGCGGCCCGAGTACACGATCATCGACGGGGCGGTGTATTTCAGCCTGAAAGATGAAGACGCCAAACGGGAGGCTATGCAGGCCGAGCGGGCCCGACTGATCCAGAAAAATCTGGCGGCTAAAGCGAGTGGCGCCCCAACTGTTCGCCCAACCTTCCGCCGGATGCGGATGTGGCACTGCGAAGACATCGAAGGCGTCATGGCTGAGGGAGAAGAGAAATGAGGCTACGCCAAGTTTAAGGTTTGATGTTCAACGTTTAAGGTTGCCAGCAAGCAGCTTGGAAACAATAGGGAGAACATTAAACCTTAGACATTAAACTTTGAACTGAAATAATGAAACGACTACTCATACCCATATTTTCTCTCGTCGCGCTTACGAGCATGGCGCAGAACCCGGCGCCGGCGAAACAGCAGGACCACGTCATTGCCCTGACGGGCGGCACGGCCCACCTCGGCAACGGGCAGGTGATTCAGAATGCCATTGTCCTGTTCGACAAGGGTGTTATCACCAATGTGGTCGACGGAACGCTGGTGAAACTCAATCTGGCCAACGGCACCGAAGTAATCGACGTCAGCGGTAAGCACATTTACCCCGGCCTGATTTCGCCCGCGTCGACAGTCGGGCTGGAAGAGATCGAGGCCGTTCGGTCAACGGTCGATAAGCAGGAGGTGGGCGTGCTGAACCCCAACGTCCGCGCCCTGATCGCCTACAATACCGATTCCGAAATCATCCCGACGATTCGTAACAACGGCGTTTTGCTGACGCAGGCAATGCCGCAGGGGGGCACCATATCGGGTAGTTCGAGCGTCATGATGACCGATGGCTGGAACTGGGAAGACGCCGTGCTGCGAAAAGACGACGGTCTGTGGCTCAACTGGCCCGGCTACTACGCGGCTGATTTCGATCTGGAGAACTTCACCCGCGTCATCAAGAAAAACGACAAGCGCGACGAAGCCATCAGTGCCCTGCGCGCTACCTTCGGCGATGCGAAAGCCTATGCGGCCGTGTCGAATCCGTCACCGATGAACCTCCGGCTGGAGTCGATGAAGGGGTTGTTTTCGGGGACGCAGAACCTATATGTCCGGGCCGATTACGCCAAAGATATTGTCGAGGCCGTTCAGTGGGCGAAGGCGATGGGTGTGCCGAAAGTGGTGATCGTGGGGGGCGAAGAAAGCCACCGCGTTGCCCCGTTCCTGAAAGAAAACAACGTGCCGGTGATTCTGGGTGCGCTGCACCGGTTGCCCAACCGCGAAGACGAAGCCGTCGATCTGCCGTATCGCCTGCCGGGCATCCTGCAAAAAGCGGGTGTGCTGGTCGGACTGAGCTATGCCGACGAATGGTGGCGGACCCGTAACCTGGCGTTTCAGGCGGGTACGGCTACCGGTTTCGGCGTTAACGATCGCGAAGAAGCGCTGAAGATGATTACGGCCAACAACGCGAAGATTATGGGCATCGACGGCATGGTGGGTACGCTCGAAAAAGGCAAGCACGCCACCCTGTTCGTCTCGTCGGGCGATGCACTCGACATGAAAACCAATGTGGTCGAACACGTATTCATTCAGGGGCGTAAGGTCAATCTCGACGACCGACACAAACGCCTGTACCGAATGTACAAGGAGAAGTTTACGAAGTAGATACGGAAAAGCCGGGTTGCACAACTGCCACCCGGCTTTTTCGTTTTGGGTGCATCGAACAACCGTGAAAACTGACAAACGCGATGGCCAAATCGGATGAATCAACTGTGCTGGACAGCGGCCCCTTTTACCACGGCACAAAAGCAGCCTTGCAGATTGGCGATTTTCTGACAGCCGGATTTCGGTCGAATTATAGACCCGAGATCGTGATGAACCACATCTATTTCACCGCGCTGGTCGATGGGGCAGGGCTTGCCGCAGCGCTGGCTAGTGGTGATGGCGACGAACACGTGTACATCGTTGAACCGACGGGGCCTTTTGAAAACGACCCGAACGTCACCGACAAGAAGTTTCCGGGTAACCCAACACGGTCCTATCGCAGTCAGGCACCGGTGAAAATTGTTGGCGAAGTAACAGATTGGACACGGCTAACACCGGAGCAACGGCAGCAATGGCGCGAACGACTGGCAGCGTTAAACGCAGACCCAAACGCACAAATCATCAACTGATAGCCGTATGTAGAGACGCAACCGGACCGCGACAGTGGCCCGGTCTCTGCTAACGCTTTTAGTCAATGCGTAGCGTTTCAGTTGCGCAACGTTAAACCTTAAACATCAAACCTTGAACCCCAAAAACCGGCCTTGCTCCGGTTTTTTTTGTGAACTTTGGGCTCGGAAACTCACCGCTGCCGCCATCAACGCATGATTCGTATCTTTCAGGAGGATGAAACCTTCGTCCGCAAAATCCGCGACATCGATTCTTTTTCTGACACCGAACGCACACTCTGGGTTGACTTACAGAATCCTACGCCCGCCGAAATCAAGAGCGTTGAGGAAAAATTCGACGTCGACTTTCTGAGTCAGCAGGAGCAGCTGGAAATTGAAAGCAGTTCGCGCTACATCGAAGAAGACGACTTTCTGATTGCTAATTCCAACTTTCTGGTGCCCGACGCGGAGCAGCGGTACGTGACGGTGCCGGTTAGTTTCATCCTTAAAGACGATACACTCTTTACCTATCGGAACGCCGACCTGAAATCGTTTGCCGACACGGTCAAGCGGATCAAGTCGCGCCGGGCGATGTTTAAAGACGGGGCGCAGATTCTGATTTACATTTTCGAGTCGCGCATCGACTACGACGCCGACCTTGTTGAGCTGGTGTCGGGCGAAATCAAAGCGATCAACCGCCTGCTCGACCTCGACGCGAATCTCGACCGCGAAATGCTGCTGAACATCAATGACTACCAGGAACTGACCATGTCGATCCGGGAAAATGTCGTCGATAAACAGCGCGTAATTTCGTCGATGATCCGGTCGGACGGCTGGTTCACGGATGAAGAACAACAGCGGCTGCGTACGCTCATCAAAGACATCAACTCGCTGATCGACCATACGAATTTCATCTTCGAGCGGCTCGAATTCCTCCAAAATACCTACCTCGGTCTGATCGACCTGGAGCAGAACCGGGTCGTTAAAATCTTCACCGTTGTATCGCTGGTGTTCCTGCCACCGACGCTGTTGGCGAGTATCTGGGGAATGAACTTCGACGGGATGCCCGAACTGAACTGGTCGTTCGGCTATCCCGTCGCCATCGGTTCGATGATTCTGTCGTCGCTGCTGACGATTTTGATTTTCCGGCGGAAAAACTGGCTGTAGCGTCACTGGGTTGAACAACCGTTACCGGGTGGGGTTAAAGATTACACAAGCTGGAAGCTGTCTGAGACAAGCACATGTAAAAGCCAGCTTTCGCAACCTGATGCAAACCGAAAAAGTACCCCATGCCCTGTTGAGCGGTCTGATTGGTGCCGTCGCGCTGAACGTATTGCACGAAACGGTCCGGCAGTTTGTACCGCAGGCCCCCCGCGCTGACCTGCTGGGTGAACGCAGTATCGTCAAAGGATTCAAAGCCGCCGGAGCCGAACCACCCACGGGTACTGCACTCTACGCATCGGCGATGGCGGGCGACGTTCTCTCGAATGCCATTTATTACAGTACCGTCGGGTTGGGCGACAAACAGCCGGTGCTGACGGGCGCAGCTATCGGCGCACTGGCGGGTATCGGCGCTGTAACGCTGCCGGGACCAATGGGCCTGGGCGAAGGACCAACCGAACGCACCCCCGCCACCGTCGCCATGACCATCGGCTGGTATCTGTTTGGCGGGTTGGTTGCCGGGGCTGTTTACGAGCGTTTCCGCCGACCCACAACCGCATAGAGTGGGTCGCTCCAGCCGCGCGGACTGCGATCCAGTACTTCGATCTGGTCGAACAGGCCAGTTTGTTCGTAGTAGCTGCGCACCAGTTGCTGATGCCCTCTGTCGTCCAGCGATTGCCAGATCATCACCGCTTTAGTGGGAAACATACGGTTGGAAAAGACCGTGATGAAGGGCGCGCCCGGCTTTAGTACCCGCGCGACCTCCGCGTAGACATCGACAGGATCGGTCAGGTATTGCACCGATACCGTCACCATGCCCCCATCGAAATACGCTTCCTCCAGCGGCAGCTGAGGTTGTCGGTTCAGGTTATGCACCAGATGGGATGTCAGCTGTGGGTTTTTCTCCAGCTCCACCGCGTTCATACCTACCCCCACAACCTCTTCGTACGTGACATCGTCGGGTAGATGGCTGCGCCAGCTGCTCATCAGGTCGAGAATGCGGCCGTTGGCGGGTAGATACTCCCGAAACAAACTGGTTGTTGCGGCAATCGCCCGATCATCGATATGTACCACCAGCCTGGGTTGTTCGTAGAAACCAGCGTCGTCGCTTTCGTCGTAGCGTTGAAATAGGTTAGATGGAGCCATGCCTGTCATGTAGAATAGACCTGGATAACTGCACGTGCATTGATGAAGTTTACCGATACGACGGCTGATTCGCAGACGACAAAAATTCTTGTGGCCAATTAAACGCTCGACGCGTTTATGCATCCAACAACCAAATACGGTAACCGCCACGATTGGCCTCGACGATGAACACACTGAAAAAGATAGCGTTGGTTTGCCTGATGACTGTGTTTGGCATCGGGCCGACATTCGTACAGACGACGGCAGCGCAGCCGGGCGTTACCGTACCCGTTCAGGCATTTTATAACGAACTGGCTCCCTACGGGCAGTGGGTTCAACACCCGTATTACGGCACAGTCTGGATTCCCGGTGTAGGGGCTGATTTTCAACCGTACGTCAGTGCCGGTCACTGGATCGTAACGGACTACGGTAACACCTGGGTGTCGGATTATCCGTGGGGCTGGGCACCCTTCCACTACGGTCGCTGGATCTTCGACGATCAGTACGGCGGCTGGGCCTGGATTCCCGGTTCCGACTGGGGGCCGGCCTGGGTGTCGTGGCGGTCGGGTGGGGGCTACTACGGCTGGGCTCCGCTGGGACCGGGCGTAAATGTCAACGTAAACATCAACATCCCCGCGCCGTACTGGACGTTCGTACCGCAGGTGTACATCAACAGTCCGCAGTGGTACGGCTACCGGGCTCCCCGGCCGCGGGGTGTGACGATTTACCAGAACACGACCATCATCAACAACGTGTATCAGTATGGTAATCAGGCCTATTTCTACGGCCCATACCGGGGTGAAATTGAGCGCGTTACCCGCCGACCCGTGCAGGTCTATCGCGTCGATCAGCTCGACCGGCCGGGCCGCACGGTAGTCTCCGGTAACTCAGTTGGCTTCTACCGGCCCGGTGGTGGCCGTTACGATAACCGGGGCAACTACGGCTACAACAACGCGCCGAACGGACGCTACGACAACAACTACGGTAGCCGTGGTAACGGTGGCTACAGCGAAGGCCGATACGGGAACAATGGCCTTGGCAACGGGACGTATGGTAATGGTCGTCAACCGGGCAATGCCTATCCCAACGGTCGCTACGATAACAACCCGAACGGGGGGTACAACGGCAGCAACCGTGACTATACCAACCCCGCCAATTCATCAATACCAGGAGCGGGCAACCCCAATAGTGGCCGTTACGACAACGGTGGAAACGGCCGGGGTAACGGCGGGTTTAGCAACGGCAACGGTGGATTCGGCAACGGCAACCGGGGTGGTTATAACAACCCGTCGATGAACCAGCCCAGTCCGCAACCGACTCAGCCGCAGACCCAGCCCGACCGCCAGTATAACGGCGGGGTGAGCCGGGAAGCACAACCCGGTCCGTCGCGGGGCGATGGGGGCTTCTCACCGGGCGGTCGTGGTGGTTTCAACCAGCCGAGTCAACGAATGGAACAACCCCAGATGCAGCAACAGCCACGCGCTGAGCAGCCGCAGAACGGGCAAAGTCAGCCGCAGGGCGGGGGGCGCGAAAGCGGCCCCGGCGGTGAGCAGCGGGGCGGTCGCGGACCGCGCTAGACTGGAAAAGCATTTCACCTTCACTACACTTTTGCTTTATCCAAGCTCACCGTGACGAGCCAGCGTTGGAAACGACGCTGGCTTTTTTCGTTTTGCGCGGGTTCGCAGCCGGCTCGTACTTTTGTGGGATGCGTTATTTTATGGAGCTATCGTACCGGGGAACGGCCTACCGGGGCTGGCAAACACAGGCCAACGGCGTCAGTATACAGTCGACGCTGGAACAGGCGATGTCGAAACGGCTGGGCTGGCCGGTGTACATACTGGGTAGCGGCCGGACCGATGCGGGCGTTCATGCCGAACAGCAGTTTGCCCATTTCGACACCGACCAGCCACTCCCGCTGACCGACGATCTGGTGTATTCGCTCAACTGCATCCTGCCCGACGACATCGCCGTTCACGCCATTTTTCCCGTCGATGAGTCGGTACACGCCCGCTTTTCGGCGGTGTCGCGCTACTACCAGTACCACATTACCCGCGAAAAAAACGTGTTCGCGCCGGGCCTGACGCTGCATTTTCGACCGCACCTGAACATCGACCGGATGAACGAAGCCTGTCAGATTCTGCTGCGCTACACCGACTTCAAGAGCGTGAGTAAAGCCCGTGCTAACGTGGCTCACTTCCGCTGCGAACTGGCCTTCGCCTACTGGACCACCGGCCCCGGCGACCGACTTACGTTTCACATCAAAGCCAACCGATTTCTATGGGGGATGGTCCGCACGATTGTTGGCATGATGCTGGAGATCGGGCAGGACCGGCTTAGTCTCGACGCCTTCGACCAGATTCTGCAAGCCCGTGACCGCACCGTTGCCGGTCGTGCTGCCCCCGCCAACGGGCTCTATCTGGTCGAGGTAGAATATCCCGAAGGCGTATTGGCAAACCGCCCGGCAAAGTAGTGTAGCCTGGACCGCGTCGGCGGACCGGTCTACGTCCGGGTGCCCGTTAGGGCAACTGATTCAGGCGGCAGCTTTTTTGGTCGCTTTGCGCCCACCCGGACCTGGAGGTCCAGGCTACTCATCGTCCACTACACGGTGTACTCCGGCAAGTCGAACTCGGCTTCTTCTTCGGCGTGTTTATCGTCTTTCTTGGAAAACAGTCCTATCAGTTTCTTCACCGCATCGCTGGCGGCTACGGCGAAGGCTTTGTTCAGCACGAATACGCCCAGTTTTGATTTCGGGTAAACAATCCAGGGAACACCCGGCGGCAGCTTCTGCACCGACTCGACATAGGGGCGCAACCGCTTTTCGTAGCTGGCGAAGGCGTCCTGATAGTGGGCATGCGTCGCCAGTTCGCCCGCCAGCACATACGCCCCCACCATCGCCAGCGTGGTGCCTTTCCCCGTAACGGGGGCCGGGCAATAAGCGGCATCGCCGGTCAGGGCCAGCCTGCCGTTCGACCAGTTGGGTGCCTTGATCTGACCCACACCGTCGAAATAGATGTCGTCGTTGGTGTCGAATTCTCGGGCCAGTCGGGGGGCTTCCCAACCCGCGTTTTGAATCTTTTCCTTCAGCAGCGGTTTGTAGTCGGCTGGTGTCAGTTTGTCGTATTCGTCCTGGGGCAGCAGAAAGTTGAACGACGCCCGCGTTGTTCCCTTGTTGTCAGGGCGCAGGAGAATCACCCGGCGATCATCGGCGGTGTACCAGCGCGCCCAATTGGTGTCGGTTGGCCCTTTGGGTATGGTCAAATAGGCTGTGCAGAGGCCCAGGTAGTTGAACATCGGTTCGTCACCAACCATCAGTTTGCGGGTTCTCGACCGGATACCATCGGCGGCAATGACCAGCTCGAACCGCTCCGTTTTGCCGCTATTGAACGTGACATCGACGCCGTTAGTGTCCTGCGTCAACCCGGTGATGTAATCGTCGAAGCGGTAATCAGCTTTATCCCGGCTGGCTTCGTACAGAATGCTGACCAGATCACCCCGCAGAATTTCCAGCTCCTGCGTCAGGCCGTTCGGATCGTCTTTCGAGAAAGTAGCTTCGGCCTCGTTGTCTGCATTGACGAACTGCGTACCGATCTCAGTTGTGTTAGCCGCCCGGACGGTCTCTTCCAGCCCCATCATGCGGATGATTTTCCGGGCGGGGCCGTTGACGTCGATGTTTTGACCACCCAGTCGAAGGGAGGCCGCCCGTTCGACCACTGTGACGTCGAAACCGTATTTACTCAGCCAGAAGGCCAGCATGGGCCCCGCAATACTGGCCCCCGATATGAGGATTTTTGTTGCTGCTGTTGGCATATATTGGTTGTTGTTTCGTGATGTTATACCAGTTTGTCGCGAGGTCTTACTTTTGCCCAGACGATTAAATCGGTAATTATAAATACTATATCGTAGTTATTTTGTTTATATACTACGAAAACATTTTAACGTATGGAAAAGTCGTCGGCAGTGCCCGTGTTAATTGAGTGGGAGCGGTATTGTGACGAACATCCGCATGGGAATCTGCGCGAGTTTGCCAGTTGGCTGCTCAACACACTCGACCCGATCCGCGAAACACCGGCCAAGCCCGCAACTGAATCGCTACCGACAAATGACGCATCGTTGCCCGACGCCCTTCAGCAGGACGATGATTTTCTGTCTTGGTTTTATATGAGTCGGCTTAATCGATTCGTACGCTTTTACGCCAAGTCGATCATGGCCGAGCACAGCTTTTCCGGACCTGACGAATTCCTGTTTCTGTCAATGATTCACTACATGGATCGGCCTACGAAGAAGGAGGTATGCCTGGCCAACGCCGTCGAACTGACGACTGGTGTAGACATCCTACGTCGGCTCATGAAGCGTGGATTGATCCTGGAAGCAACCGACGAGCGCGACGCCCGATCGAAGCGGTTGTCGCTGACAGACAGCGGCCGTACGATGGTTCAGGTCGTCGGCAAGCAGTTGGAGGAGATACCGCACAGCGTACTGGCCGACCTGAGCGAAGCCGACCGCCGGCAATTCATGCAAACCCTACAATACCTCAACAACTACCATCTCCTGAACTACAAGCTGTAGCGGTGTGCGGTGTAGCTTGGACCGGTGCGCGGTGTAGCCTGGACGTCCACGTCCGGGTGGGCGCGAAGCGACCAAGAAGCTGCCCATATAGATAAGTTGCCCTGCCGGGCACCCGGACGTGGACGTCCAGGCTACACATTCTCGGTCAGGGTAACTACTCGTAGCGCTATCTCCTCGGCCGTTCACCCACCCGGACGTGGATCGCACCGCGCCACGGTGGCCGGCGCACCGGTCTGGGCTATACCAGTTCGGGCTACACGCATGCAGCCAATTTCATCTGTTTAGAAAATTTCTAAATAACATTTGTTTTTATTTGGATTGATTACAAACAAGGTCGATGTTTGCAGCGAACCTTCTGGTAAACGTTATGCGCTGCACCTATCGAACCCTTGCTGATTCGCCCAATGGCCGCGTCGGGCTGTACGGAGAAATCGCTTCCTGCCTTGATTCGCACGACGCGCACCACAATGTTGTCTTCGAGTACGGGAACATCACGCAGTGGCTGGCCTACGATGAGTTAGTGCAGCTGGAATGGAACGTGCGGCATGTCGATCCCGACGCGTATTTCGAGGTGCATCCGTACGATAGCCGCGTTCATCTGTCGACGCCATCGCCGTACCTCTGCTTTAGTTTCTTGCCGAACGAACTGATCGAGTTGCGGGCGTTGCTGTCGGACGCGGTGGCCAGCATAACCGACTTTCAGCGGCAGTGGGAGCGCATTCTTAACGAGTCAGTCAACTAGGTCGCCCTATGCCCGTCTCGCTACTGCTCTGCCTGCTCCTTCAGCAAACGCCAACCCCGCCCGCCGATACGATGCGGAGCCGGTCGCTCGACGCGGTCGTTGTGACGGCGACGCGGACCGAGCGGCAGGTTGGCTCGTTGCCGATGCCAGTAACGGTGGTGGGGAAAGCGCAGATTCAGCAGTCGGGCAGTTTGCGGCTCAACGATATCCTGCGCGAACAAACCGGCCTGACCATCGTCAGTGACCACGGACAGGGGCTTCAGATTCAGGGTTTTGCCCCCGATTACACGCTGATCCTGGTCGATGGTGAGCCACTGATTGGCCGCACCGCCGGTACGCTCGACCTGAACCGGCTGACGGTGGGTAATATCAAGCAGATCGAGATCGTAAAAGGCCCGTCGTCGAGTCTGTACGGGTCGGAAGCACTGGCGGGCGTGGTCAACATCATCACCGAAAACCCGAACCGCACGCAGGGAAGTGTGTCGGCGCGGTACGGTGCCAACCGCACCAGCGACCTGACTGGCGACGTATCGCTGCGGGCGGGAAAAACCAACCTGTATCTGTTCGGGAACCGCTACGCATCGGCGGGCTACGACCTGACCCCCGAAACGTTCGGCAGCACGGTGTCGCCATTCACCAACTACACCGGCAGCGGTCGCCTGACGAGCCAACTGTCGAACCGGCTAAAGCTGACCCTGACGGGCCGTTACTTCGCCGAGAATCAAAACGCCGATGCGCAACTGACTGATCGACAGGTTGTGCTGGGTGCTGGAAAAGTCAACGAATACACGATTAACCCGGTTGTGACGCATCAGGTGTCGGCCGCGTGGAAGCTGATGTATCGCTACTACCGGTCGGGCTACAGCACATCGAGCGATCTCCGCTACCAGACGACCGGGGCCGAATACGACGCCAGTTATTTCCGGCAAACGTTTAACCGGCCCGAACTGGTGGTCGAACGGACAATTCGCAACCGCCATTTTCTGACCGTGGGCGTGGGGTACATCGGAGAAAGCGTGGAAGCGACGCGCTACCCCGGTCGGCAGGTATTTTCGACGCGCTATGGCTTTGCGCAGTTTGAATGGGTACCAACCCGGCGACTGACGGTTATCGCCGGGGGCGTTACGACGACCACAGTCAATACGCGTCGCAGGTTAGTCCTAAGCTGTCGGCGCGCTACGAACTAAGCCCAACACTGGCACTGCGGGGTAGTGGTGGGGTGGGGTTCAAAGCCCCCGACTTCCGGCAGTTGTACCTCAATTTTGACAACGGTGTGGTGGGGTACAGCGTCTTCGGTACGCAGGAAATAGCCGCCGGAATCGCCCGCCTGCAACAGCAGGGGCAGATTGCCGAAATCCTGGTCGATCCAACGCGGTTTGGGGCTATCCGGGCCGAAAGTTCGGTCGCTTTCAATCTGGGGCTGGCGGCCAATTTTCAGCAGAAATACGACTTGCCGTTACGGCTGTCGGTCAATCTGTTTCGCAATGACGTGCACGACCTTATTGAAACGCAGGTTGTCGCCCAGAAAACCAACGGGCAGAACGTGTTCAGCTACACCAACCTGAGCCGGGTCTTCACGCAGGGGGTCGAAATCGACGGGAGTTACCGGCTGACGCTGGGCGCGGGGCGGCTGACGATGAGCGCGGGCTACCAGTATCTCGACGCCCGCGACAAGAGCGTGGTCGACGCCATCCGGGCGGGGCAGGTGTTCCGGCGCAATCCTGAAACGCTGGTAACGGAGCAAGTAAAACCAGCCGACTACGGCGGACTGCTGAACCGGTCGCGGCACATGGCGAATCTGAAAGCTTTCTACGAATTGCCCAAACAGGGGCTGTCGGCATCGGTGCGGGGTATTTACCGGAGTCGCTACGGATTCGCCGACCGCAACGGTAACCTGATTCTTGACACCGACAGCGAATACGTGCCCGGCTACATGACCTGGCACGTGACGGCCGCCAAAACGATCCGGCAACTGACGGTGCAGGTGGGTATCGACAACCTGACCGGCTACACCGACCCGCAGTACATCCCGACACTGGCCGGTCGGCTCTGGTACGCCAGTCTGCGCTGGAACTGGCAACAACGAGCTGCAACACAACCAAACTCCCTATAAATCAATCTGTAATCTCCCAACCAGTACACGCTATGAAACTAACTGCCAACCTGACCTTACTCGCCCTTTCAACTGCCCTGCTGACTGCCTGCTCTAAAGACGACAACGCCGTAACGACGCAGCCGGTACAATCGCTGACGGTGCGCGATCTGCCCGCCGACCCGGTATCGACCACAGCCAGCAGTGGAACGGCTACTCAGCCGGTAGCCGCCACGGGTAAGTACACGCTCTACAGCCTGCGCGACAATAAAGTCGTCGCCAACACCGATTCGGCCAGCAATAAGTGGGACATCGGTTTTCGCAGCACCGCCATCATCATCAACGGTGGCGCGATCCGGTCGGGGCAGGGCGGGGCCAACGTGTATACGGGTACGTTCGACGCGCTGACCGCCATTCCGACATCGACCACCTTCGCGCAGGATCAGTCGGCGACCCAATTGGCGGTGCCGGGCGGTTCGGGCAACGGCTGGTACAACTACAGCAGCACGACCAATTTGATATCGGCCATACCGGGTCGGGTGCTGTTGATCCGCACCGGCGACGGCACCAAATATGCTAAACTGGAAATTCTGAGCTATTACCTCGGTGCTCCCGCCAGCCCGACCAGTACGACGCCCAGCCGCTACTTTACCTTCCGCTACACATACCAACCCAGCGGCTCCACGACGCTTAACTAGTTCATGGTTCGTAGTTGTCTCAGACAACTTCTAGCTGTCGTAGCCGCGTCAGCAGCTGACTGATAGCTTACAACTTGGCCTGTCGGCCAGACAGCAGGATGCTGTCTGAGACAACCACGAACTACCAACTACAAACCACAAACTCTTAAGTCCTTAGCCGAGGTGGTCGGTAACGTGGGGTCGGAACCCACAGGCGCAGCCGCCGGCCACCCGCTAAGGCACAACTTACCGTCAACATCCTTACCATGAATAACTCGCTTAATACGCCAATCCAACTAGCCCGCAGCCCACGGGGCGAAGTGATACTGTATGCCGACTTGGACCTGTGGTATTCGTTTCGCTTCGGGGCGCTGCAACGGTATTTGACCGCCGACGAGTTTCACCGGCTTCACGAGTCGGCCATGAATGTCGACCTAAACACGTTGCCCGATGCTGCCCGGACCATGCTGACCCCGCCATCGGCCGGTGAATCCCCAGTCATAACACTGTTCGGCCGATTGACGCAGCGCGACCTGCTGGAACTGAAAGAATTGCTGGGCCGGGCGGCTTTGCTGGTCACGGCGCTGAACCGAATCTGGAACGACCTTAACTAAATCGACTCAACTTTTTCGCGCATGAAACACAACCATAACTTCCGGACGCTGGCCGAAAATACGATCGGTTATGTCGGTATCTGCGACGGCTGCCGCACCGTTAACGTCGCGTTTCAGAATTCGCTGTTCTGCCTGACACTCGATCAGTTCGAGACGTTTTCGGAGATGATTTTCGAACGGCAGGCTATGCGCCCATTCTGCACCACACACGGTAAAGAGCTACTTCTGCCGACGCCCATGCCGAACTACTTTCTGCTGTTCAGCGACGATGATCTGAACAGTCTGAGTACGCTGCTACGTGAAGCTGCCCCGGTCTTAGCCGCCGAACAAATCCTCGATCTAAGCCGGGCGAATTAACGGTTTTCAGTTTACGGGTTTCGGTTTACGGTGGTGCCCAACTCGCTTTTGAACCGGGGGTAGTAAGTACTGGTCCGTTTACCCCCCAGCCCCCTGAAGGGGGAGCATTCCGCAAATGAACCACTCCCCTTCAGGGGGCTGGGGGTAGGCCCACGGGATAAAACTTGCCCAAAACAAGGCGAGGGGAATGCCTGAACAACACTAAACCACAAACATCAAACTCAACTATGAAACACTTCCTGCTTGTGCTGGTATTGCTGGCATCTGGTGTTGTCCGGGCGCAAACGGCCCCGCCCCGTATCGTGTCGCTCGACGGAACGGTCAGCGAAATTCTGAGCGATCTGGGGCTTGAAAATCGGTTGGTTGGCGTCGACGTGACGAGCACTTACCCGGAATCGCTGAAGAAACTGCCGAAGGTGGGCCACAACCGGACCATCTCTGCCGAAGGCGTACTCGCCCAGCAGCCAACGTTGGTCCTGACGACCGAGAAGGCCGGTACTAAAGCCGAGGTGCTCGACCAGATCCGGTCGGCGGGGGTGCAGGTGGTGTCATTCAGGCAGGAGTTTTCAGTTGAGGGGACGAAGAAGCTCATCAACGACGTCGCTGCCGCCTGCCGCGTACCGAGTAAAGCCAAAGCCCTGACCCGCCGGGTCGATACCGAGGTGGCGAAGGTGCAGAAAGCGACGGGTAAGCCGAAAGTGCTGTTTATCTACGCCCGTGGAACCGGTACGATGCTGGTAGCGGGCACCGGCACACCGGTTGAGAAGATGATCGAACTAGCAGGCGGTCAGAACGCAACGCCCCAGTTTACGGATTTTAAACCCCTCACGACCGAAGCCCTCGTTGCCGCCGACCCCGACGTAATCCTGCTATTCGACAGTGGGCTGGAGAGTCTGGGTGGCCCTGCCGGCCTGATGAGTGTACCGGGAATAGCGCAGACGAAAGCGGGTAAAAACCGCAAATTCGTCACCATGGACGGCCACCTGCTGACCGGCTTCACCCCCCGACTCGGCAAAGCCCTAAGTGAATTATCGAAAGAAATCGCCCTGACCGGTCGGCCGCTGTAAGTCGGTTTAAGGTTTCCGGTTTAACGTTTAATGTTGAACACAACGAAGCTGCGACGACAACGGCACGCTATTAATCATCCTGCGAAAACTAGAAACTGTAAACCGAAAACCGACTTCATGCTAACCCAAACGCCACCGATACTTACAACACCCCGCGCTTCGGCTGTTCGTCCGGTACCCCGGCGAAGCTGGCTGCTGCCTGCGCTGGCGGCCGGGCTTGTGGTGACGGTCTTATTGTCGGCGGGCGTTGGGGCGGTGGCTATTGCGCCAGGTGAGGTACTACGAATTTTGGCCGGTTGGCTGGGTATTGCTACTGATGTCAATCAAACGAAGGCCGTTATTCTGACGACCATTCGATTGCCAAGAGTGTGTTTGGGTATGCTGATTGGATCGGGGTTAGCCGTGGCGGGCGCGGCTATGCAGGGTTTGTTTCGGAACCCGCTGGCCGACCCCGGTTTGATCGGTATTTCGTCGGGCGCGTCGCTGGCGGCTGTACTTATGATCGTGCTGGAAGTGACGCTCTTTCAAAAACTGGCGGGCCTGGCCGGGTACTACGCGCTGTCGCTGGTGGCGTTTGCCGGCGCCTGCGGTACCACACTGTTGGTGTATAGGCTGGCGCGGGTATCGGGCCGGTCGGTTGTTACGACGATGCTGCTGGCGGGTATTGCTATCAACGCGCTGGCCGGTGCGCTGACGGGCCTGCTGACGTACATGGCCACCGACGATCAGCTACGGACGATCACGTTCTGGGCACTGGGTAGTCTGGGCGGGGCGTCGTGGACGACCGTGCTGGTACTACTGCCGTTTATGGCGGTTGTGCTAATTGGGATGCCCCGGCTGGCGAAGTCGCTGAACCTGCTGGCCCTCGGCGAAAGTCAGGCGGCTATGCTGGGCGTGAACCTGACGAGCCTGAAACGGCAGGTTATTATCCTGTCAACGCTGGCGGTGGGTACGTCGGTGGCCGTTGCGGGCGTGATTGGCTTCGTCGGGCTGGTCATCCCGCACCTGATCCGGCTGGTAGCTGGCTCCGACCATCGGCGCGTCCTGACCGGTTCGGCACTCGGCGGGGCTATCGTCCTGACCGGAGCCGATGCTCTGTCGCGGACGATTGTCGCCCCGGCGGAACTGCCCATCGGCATTCTGACGGCCCTGATCGGCACCCCCGTTTTTCTCTGGATGCTGATTCGACAACGAAATCTTGGGTAGAAGTGGCCCCGTAGGAACCGTAAACCGTAAACCGAATACCGGGAATCGCTCATGCTGCAAACCGAACAACTAACCTACCGAATCGGCCAGCGAACGCTCGTCAACAGTGTGTCGATGCGGGCGCGGGCGGGCGAACTGCTGGCCATCGTCGGACCGAACGGCGCGGGTAAATCGACGCTGCTGCGACTCTGCGCGGGTGAGTTGACGCCTACATCGGGTCAGGTGGCCTGGGCGGGGCAGCCGCTTGGCGTATATTCGGGTTCTGAACTGGCTCGGCTGCGCGGCTTCCTGCACCAGCAAAACACATTGGCGTTTCCGTTTCGGGTCGATGAACTGGTGCTCATGGGCCGTTACCCGCACTATGGTTCGCAGCCGGGGGAGACCGACTACGCCATCGCCGAAGAAGCCCTGCGCATGGTGGACATGATCGCTTTTGCCGACCGGATCGTGACGACACTGTCGGGGGGAGAGCAGCAGCGTGTACAGCTTGCGCGGGTGCTGGCCCAACTTTGGAACGTGAACGAGGGGTTGCTGCTGCTCGATGAACCAACGACCGGACTCGATTTATTACACCAGCATCAACTCCTCGGTATTGCCCGGCAGATGGCCCGGCGCGGTTACACGGTGGTTGCTGTATTGCACGATCTGAATATGGCCGCGCAATACGCCGACCGACTATTGATGCTCCGTTCGGGGCGCATCGAAGCGATTGGCACACCCACCGATGTGCTGACGCCCACGCTCATCGAACGCGTTTTTAACGTACCTGTTCAATTAATCAACAACCCCATAACCCACAGCCCGATGGTGGTGGTGGGCAGGGTTTAATGTTTATAGTTTGACGTTCAAGGTTGAAACGCCGACGGACGCGAACATTAAACCTTGAACCTTAACCGTTAAACCTAAAGACATGACTCAAACAGAAACCTTGACTTCCCGCTGGGCTGAGTTGCGCCAGCAGCAACCCAATCTGCGCATTCGCGATGCCGCCCGGCAACTGGGCGTGAGTGAAGCCGAACTGCTGGCAACCGGCGTCGGCAAAACCGTTGTCCGGCTGGCGGGTGACTTCCGTGACCTGCTCAAACAGGTGACGACGCTGGGTCACGTAATGGCCCTGACTCGCAACGACGCGCTGGTTCACGAACGCAAAGGCACCTACGAAAAGGTGTCGTTCAGCGGGCACATGGGTCTGGTGCTCGGCCCAGACATCGATCTGCGGTTGTTTATGAGTCGCTGGACGTTCGGCTTTGCCGTTGACGAAAATGGGCGGAAGAGCCTACAATTCTTCGACGCGCAGGGGCAGGCTGTTCACAAAATCTATCTCACCGAGCAGTCGGACCGGGCCGCGTACGACGCATTGGTCGATCACTTTAAAGCACCTGACCAAAGCGACGAATTGGCCCTGGAACCAACCCCCGACCGAACCATCGACCAGCCCGACAATGAAATCGACGTTGCTGGTTTTCAGCAGGATTGGCTGGGGATGAAGGATACACACGAGTTTTTTGGCCTGCTTCGTAAATACGGCGTGGGGCGGCAGCAGGGCCTTCGACTGGCCCCCGACGGCCACGCCCAGCTGCTGACGATGGACCACGTCAAACAGGCTATGACGCTGGCGTCGGAGCGTATGGTACCCATTATGGTATTCGTGTCGAATCCCGGCTGTATTCAGATTCACACGGGACCGGTGAAGAAACTGGCACAGATGGGGCCGTGGTACAACGTTCTCGATCCGCTGTTCAACCTGCACCTCAACGAAACGCTGATCGGGCAGGTATGGCTCACCAAAAAGCCCACCGCCGACGGTATCGTAACAAGCCTGGAACTGTTCGACACCGATGGACAGAACGTGTGTCTGATCTTCGGCGAACGCAAACCCGGCAAACCCGAGCTGGAATCCTGGCGCGAAATTGTGGGGGATGTGGCCTCACCCCAACCCCTCTCCTAAAACAGGAGAGGGGCTATAAATGGGGAGAAGTTATTGCTTGAGAGAATATACGTCATTTCGACTAGTAGACACATCTAGTCACCCCTCTCCTGTTCTAGGAGAGGGGCCGGGGGTGAGGTCAACTACACTGCCTTCTTCCGCGAGCCCCGTGCAGGTTTGCCGCTGTAAGCTGCGATGATTCGCAGTACTTCGGCACCAATCTGGCGGGCGCGGGTTTTACCGAATCCCTTTACGGCCATCAGTTCGTCCAGATTCGACGGACGCTGACTGACTAGGTCGGAAATGGTTTTGTGGGGCAGCACCTTGAAACCCGTCGTGCCGTGTTCGCCCGCTAGTTCGTTGCGCCACTTCATCAGCGCGCTGTAGAGGTCGCCCTTTACGAAGTCTCCCGCTTTCTCGGTGGGTGCGTTCTTTTTGCGGGTTGGTACAAAATCCAGCTCGACCTTGTGGCGAGCCTGCTGATAAACTGTCGTGTCGAACGACGTTTGCAGCGTGGAGAAACCGGCCTGTTTGCTCAGCAGCTCTTTCTCCAGCTCGTCGAAGCTTTCCAAAAGACTTTCGAGAGCCTGTTTGTTCTTGGTGGTTGTGTCGAAGCGGTAGAGCAGGGGGAGGGCTTCGTCGGCGAGCAGGGCGTGGAAATAGCCGCCCGCTTTCTGAAGCCGCTCGCGTAGCGGTTCGTTATCCTCGGGTAGCAGGTCGGGCGAGAAGTAGCCGGGCAACTGCCGCACGAACCGCCGGGATACGTCGCGACCTTTTCCAGTCAGCAACTCCGTCAGTTCAAGCAGTTTCTGCATCAGATCACTCGTAAAAGCCCCGCTGTGGTCGTGGATGACCTTGCGTGACCGGTACAGCAACGAGTGCACGTACTCAAACGAAAACAGTTCTTCGAGTAGCTGTTCCTGATACGCCCGCTTGGCATCGGTCAGGTGTTGCTCGGTGGGTGTCTGCTGCTGCACCTGCTCGTGAAATTCGTCCAGCGTGTGCTCGCTTTTGATGCTGTGCATCGGGATTTCAGCCCGCAGCACCAGCCCGTCGAGTGTTTTACAACGGCTCAGCGCCACGTACACCTGCCCGTGGGCAAAAGCCGCCGACGCATCGATAATCGCCCGCTCGAAGGTCAGCCCCTGACTTTTGTGAATCGTGATGGCCCACGCCAGCTTCAGCGGGTATTGCGTAAACGTGCCGATAACGTCGCTGGTGATTTCTTTCGTTTCCGGGTCGAGGGCATAACGGATATTCTCCCACATGACCCGGTCGACCGCCAACGACTTGCTTTCGCCCTGACATTCCACGTAAATCCGATCATCGTCAAAATCCGTCACGCGCCCAATCTTGCCGTTGTAGTAGAGCTTGTCGCGCGATATGTCGTTTTTGATGAACATCACCTGCGCGCCAATTTTCAGGTCGAGATCGGCGTCGGTGGGGAAGGCGTGGGCGGGAAATTCCTTATCGATTTCCGCTTCAAACGAGTGCAGCTTACCTTTCAGCGCCTTCAGTTTTTCGCTGTTGATCTGCTGCGCCCGCTGGTTGTGCGTCGACAACGTGATGTACCCGTCGCGATCGTCGGGTGCAAAGTCGGGAACGTAATGCTGGTTTAGATCAGTCAGTTGATCACGCGTTATGGTCTTTTCCCGGATGCCATTCAGCAGGTCGATAAAGCGCTGATCCGACTGCCGGTAGATGTGCGTCAGCTCGATCGACACGTAGGGCGTCTGTTGCAGGGCACGGCTTCCGAAAAAATAGCCGGTGTCGTAATAGGGACTGAGCAACTGCCAGTCTTCGTCGCGGATGACGGGTGGTAACTGCTGCATGTCGCCGATGAGCAGCAACTGTACCCCGCCAAACGGCTCCGACCGGTGTCGATACCGGCGCAGCACCTCATCGATGCCGTCGAGCACGTCGGCCCGCACCATACTGATCTCGTCGATTACCAGCAGATCGAGCGTGCGGAAAATCTTGATTTTTTCGCGGTTGATGTTGTTCTCGCGGGCCGCGCTGCCGGGTACCAACGGCCCGAACGGCAGCTGAAACAGCGAGTGAATCGTAACACCACCGGCGTTGATGGCTGCTACGCCCGTTGGGGCCACAACAACCATCCGCTTACCAACCGACTGCCGAATCTGACGCAGAAACGTTGTTTTACCCGTGCCGGCCTTTCCCGTCAGAAAGACATTGCGGCTGGTGTGCATCACGAAACTATGGGCAAGGTCGAGTTTCTCGTTCACGGGGGCAGGCTTGTCGGTGGATATGATTAACGGTTTCGGCCACCCCGCCGGTTCCGATCTATTGGACAGGATTTTTTCGTTAGACAGGATTACAGCTGGGCCGCCATCGCGGATTAGCAGAATTTATTGTTGGTGTATCTGAAATCAAATCCTGTCAATCCGCGACGGCGGCCCGGCTGTAATCCTGTCCAACAAAATCATTCCCGCGAAAGGGCGATGATGACGGCACCAACGACCATGATGGCCGCACCGAGCGCAACCTGCCAGTTGATTTTTTCTTTCAAAAAGACAGCCGCCAGAATGACCGAAAAAACCAGCGTCAGATTCGTCAGGGGCGATACCTGCGATGCGTTGCCCAGCTTCAACGCCCGAAACGACAGCAGCGACGACCCACACGTAACGACGCCCGCAATCAGCAGGAAAATCCAGCTGCGCCGGTCGATGCTGGCTAGGTCAGGGAGTTTGCCCTGCCCGATAATGACGCCCCACGACACGAGTAGAATCATGATCGCCTGCACGGCAAACGCCAAATTAGAATCGACGTTTTTGACCCCGGCTTTGGTCAGCGTCACAACGATTGCCGAGGCCAAAGCCGCCAGCAGGGCAAAAACAATCCACATGTGTTAAAGACCGAAAGGGCGAAAGAATGAAAGAGCGACGGTACACCAGCCAGTACATCTATAAAACGACTGGTGTTGATTGGGGTATACATCCGTCGTGGATAAAAAGCCGGAACGTTCGGTATAGTTTTGGGTTTACAGGTTACGGTATTCAATTTTTTTGGCTTGCTTGTCGGCCGGGATGAGTACCGTAAACCGACTACCGAAAACCATTGACTGACATGAATATTGGGGATAAAGTCCGGCTGTTACGGGCGAAAGGTGAGGGCATCGTGTCGCGGTTTTTGCCGGGCAACATGATCGAAATTGAGATTGAAGACGGCTTTCGCATTCCGGTAATGCGTTCCGAACTGGTGGCGGTGTCGCCGATGGAAGCGGAAAAATTACTCCGCCCCAGCACCTTCGAGCCACAGAAACCCACGGCCCCTGCCGCCCCGTCGATCCTGGCGAATCAGGGCATTTATCTGGCGTTTGTGGCCGTCAACGACCGGGAATATTCGCTGTATCTGGTCAATAACACCGACTGGGATTTTCCCTACTCGCTGGGTGAGGAATCGGCCGCGCCGACGGGTGGGGTGCAGTTTCGCGGAGTCTTTGCCGGGATGCTCAAAGCGCGGGCGCAGCAGAAAATGAACGACCTCTACACCCACGCGACCTTCGAAACCTGGCCGACATTCGTCGTGCAGGGACTGTGGTTCCGCGCGGGTAAGTCGACGTTGCGTGCTCCGCTGGTGAAACGGGTCAAAGCACGGGCGACTACGTTTTTCAAGAACAAAACCACTGTGCCGGTTCTAAATCAGCCCGGTTTCGTTACGCAGCTCGACGCTGAAGGCACCGAACCGACGCAACCGTCGGCCCCGTCGAGCAACCGGCCCCGCCCGAACACCATCCGGCCCGACGAGCTAAAGGCCGAAATGCTCAAACCGAAAAACGATCCCGATACCCTGTCCGTCGACCGGCCGTCGTCGGTTGTCGATCTGCATACGGAAGCCCTGTTGCCAAAGGGGACTGGTAATCGCGGCCCTGCCGATTTGCTGAAACTCCAGCTGGAGACGTTTGAAAAAGCGCTTGAAAACGCCGTTGCCAGCGGTATGAGCGAGATCACGTTTATTCACGGCGTCGGGAGCGGGGCGTTGCGGACGGAACTGCACAAACGGTTGGGGCAGCACCCGCATGTCCGGTTTTTTGAAGATGCTCAGAAACAGAAATTTGGTTATGGCGCCACGAAGGTCAGCCTTAAATAAGTACCGGGCTGGTCTGCTCAGTCTGTTGCTGATGGGTTGGCTGGCAGGCTGTCAGTCGGCCAGTCAACTGGACCCCAAAGCCCCCAAAGAAGCGTACAAATTCACCGAAATGGACATTCGCAGCGAGCGTCATCTATCCACCGTTCATGTTCCCGTATCGATCTCGCTCAACGACGTGCAGCGTCAGATAAACGCGCAGGTCAACGGGCTGATTTATGAAGACAACAGCCCTGATGACAACAACGGCGATAAGTTTCTGACGAAGGTATGGAAGCGTGGCACCATCCTCGTATCGGCGCAGGACAGCCTGTTTCACTTCACCGTGCCGCTGCGTATCTGGGTCCGGGCGGGCGTGTCGGTGCTGGGGTTCACGCAGTACAAGGAAACCGAATTTGAACTCGACCTGCGCTTCAGAAGCAAGTTCGACCTCGACCCCGACTGGTCGGTACACACCCAGACACAACCCGACGGTTACGCCTGGGTGCGCCGACCCACGATCAGCGTAATTGGGCTGAATATTCCGATTACCAACCTTGTCAGCGGGATGATCGACAAGAATCTGGGCACGATCACGCAGTCGATCGATCAGCAGGTGCGCAAAAACGTTGATTTGAAAACGCCGGTGCTGCGGGCCTGGAACCTGTTGCGCGAGCCGTACCTGATTTCAGAGGCTTACCGGACGTATTTGCAGGTCGTGCCGAAGCGGGTGCTGATAACGCCCCTGCGCTTCGACAACAACGTGATTCGCTCGACCATCGGCATCGAAGGCTTTACGCTGACCACTACCGGCAACCGCCCCGACGTGCGCCCGGCGGTGTCGCTACCCGACCTGACGGTGGTGAAGCAGGTGAAAGATGACTTCCGGATTGGGCTGCTCAGCGAAGTCAGCTACCCCGAAGCGGCCCGGCTGGCAGCGGAAAACTTCGTCGGCAAAACCTTCCCCTTGACGGGTGGCTACAGCATCACGCTAACCAGTATCGACCTCTACGGACAAAACGAAAACCTGATTATTAAAGCCGGGCTGTCGGGCACGATCAAAGGCGACATCTACCTGCGTGGTCGACCGTACTACGACCCGCAGACGCAAACGATTTCGCTGCAAAATCTGGCCTATGATCTTGATACGCGCAACATCCTGCAACGGTCGGCAAGCTGGCTCTTGCAGGGGACGTTCGCCAAAACGCTTCAGCAGCAGCTGACGATTCCGGTAGGCTCACAGATTACGGATGTTCAGCAGCAGCTACAGGCCCGGCTCCGCAATAATGCGCTGGCGAAGGGCGTCACGATCAACGGTACCATCGACCATATTCAGCCCGATCAGGTCTACCTGACGCCCACCGGCATGCTCGCCGTCGTCAACGCCACCGGCCGGATTGACGTGAAGGTGGATGGGTTGCAATAGAGTTTAAGGTTTGTAGTTTAAGGTTCAAGGTTGGCTCCGGCAGCATCCTGCTGTCGAGCCGCAGGCTAAGTTGCAGCTACCTAATTAGCCGCTGACGCGGCTCGACAGCAGGATGCTGCCGGAGACATCGCATTGTGCCGGATGACGATTACGCGTCAGCCAACCTTAAACCTTAAACTACAAACCTTAAACCCACATTCTAAAACCGTACCAGCCGTCCTTCCAGGCTGGCCTGCTGCTTGGTGTAGCGAACGCCACTGGTTTTCAGACCGGTACTATCCAGAAGCGTGATCGTGCCGCCATTATTCGATAGCTGGAACGAACTGCTGGCTGGAATCCGCACCTCAACCGTTCCGGCCGCCGGAGCGGTGACGTTGCCGATAACGAACGCCTGCTGCTGCCGGTCGACCAGTTTCCAGCCAGTTAGCGAGACGGGTGAATCCGTCGTGTTGAGCAGAATCACCTTCTCGTTACCCGCTTCGTTGCCTCTTGGGTTAACCAGAGCCGCAGCGATGACGACGTTCCCGTCGACGGGTGTACTGCCGCCGGGCTCCGTGCCTGAAATACGTTTGCCGGTCTTGTCGTCGGTGTGCAGCGTGGGCGGGTTGAGCGTGTTGAACTGGGTCTGGAACGCCAGCAGAATAGCCGTCCAGCGGTTCAGAGCCGGGTAGTGAATCAGGATGCCGCCGTCCTGAAAAACGCCGTTGTCTTTCTCAAACTTGCCCGGCGGGTTGCCCTGATTCATGTGAATGTCGTGGATACCCTGATCCTTAATTTCAGGGAAATACTTGTCTTTGTTGGTCGTGCCGGGCCACCGTTCGCCAAACACGAAAATCCGGGCGTTGGGGTCGGCTTTCGACTTGTCGAGGGCCTGCGTCAGCTTTTCTTCCAGATCGTTGTCGAGGCCGGGCGCGTTATTGGGCAGCAGTGCCATCCGGCTGAAATCGCCGATCATGTTGCGCCGGAGGAAGTCCAGACCGAACTGCTGTCGTTTTGCTGGATCGTTTATGTTGTAGACACCGTCGGCAGGAAATGCGGCCAGCAGGCGGGCGCAGAGTTCGTGCTGGTAATCGTCATTCACGTACGTCAGGAGCGTCGACCCGTCCTGCGACCGAACGTTGACGGCCACCCGGAAGAAATCGCCAGCAGTGTTGAGTTTTATTTCAAAGTGATTGGCGTCGGGAGCCATCAGGCCACGGTCGTAGCGGCCAGCAAACAGGTGATAATTATCGAGTGCCATCGGGCGGGAGTCTTAGGTGAAAATCAACCGAAGATTACGGTGATTTTTCGGATTGGTCCGTTAAGAAATTAGTAACGGTTGGCGGTCCTGAGCAAACGGTCTGAGAGCCAGCTAAACATTAAACCCGAAACGACAACCGGTAAACCTGCCAAAGGCGTACCTTTGCGGGGCCAATACGATGCGGGTCGTCTTATCGCGCCGACCTTCGGGTGGGTGAGGAAAGTCCGGGCAGCGCAGAGCACCCTACTTCCTAACGGGAAGGCAGTCCACTGGCGACGGTGTACTGACAGACAGGGCAACAGAAAATATACCGCCAGATTTTAAAGAGCGAAAGAATGAAAGAGTGAAAGAGCGAATTGCTGCCGCACCTGATGATGGTTCCTGGCCAGTAATTCGCTCTTTTACTCTTTCGCTCTTTCACTCTTTAAGCCTGGTAAGGGCGAACCGGTGGGGTAAGAGCCCACCGCCCGGCGGGCGACCGACGGGGCACGGTAACCCTTAGGGGCTGAAAGACCAAATAAGCGTCGGACGCGCGGCTGCTCGTCGCCAGCAGCCCGGTTTCGGCCGGGTGAAAACCGACGCGGGTAGGTCGAACGAGGTGTCCGGGTGACCGGCATCCCAGATAAATGATAAGACGGCTGGCTTCACGGCTGGTCGACAGAACCCGGCTTATAGGCCCGTATCGTATTGGTTTTTTAAATCGCTGTTTAATGACGAACTGTCGTCATTAAACAGCGATTTTTTGTTGTTTGCGCCGGTCCTGCCAATGGGCTACCAAAAACGAATCTACGCTGATGAAACGGCCTGTAAACTGGTGTATCTTGTTTGTCTGCCTGTTTGGTAGTCGCGTCAGCAACGGGCAGCGGCTGACAATTAGTGCCGATGGGTACCAGCGCTGGGAAATAATTCAGTCGCAGGTCGATGTGCCGGGCCCGTTGAAGATCGACCCCAACAACCTGCGGTTTACTTACGGTTTGTCGGTATCGTATGAATCGGGGCGGAATGGCGTTGAAGCGGGCGTGATGGCTTATCCCTATCGGATCGATCTACGCTTCAAAAACTTCTTCAGTGGTCAAACCGGGCCATCGAATATAGCCCTGTTTACGCTACTGTATCGACGGCGGCTGTTGGTTACCAAGAAGCATAAGCTTGCTCTGTACGCGTTGGCCGGGGTTGGCGTAGGCCACTACCGAAACGACAAAATTCAGTATGGAATGGGTACTGTATCTGTCAACGGGACTGTCGTGTATAGTGATCATTTCGATGAATACTCGACCTACGATCGGCCGGTTGTGCTGCTGCCGGTAACGCAGTTTGAACTGGAAAAATCGCTGAGTCCCCGTCTGTTTATTCGGGCGCGGGCGACTTACGTTTTTCCCAACTTTGCCGGTTTTGCCCGGCCGCTGGAGGAGGCAACATATAGCTACACGTATCAGCAGCAGAACGGACGGGGTACGCTGACCGATTACGGTAACGGATCCATGGTTGGCCTGAGTCTGGGCTATCAGATTACCCTGTAACAAAGTAAATTGCCCACGATTGTAAGCAAGTGGCTAAGTCATCGACCATTTTTTTTGACACGAAAGGAACTAGAGCGTAGTTATAAAAGTTAACACTGTTATAAAAACGAACGTCTGAAAAGATGGGACTGGTAGAACGACGACAACGACAGAAAGAAGAAGTCAGAAACAGCATTCTGACGGCCGCCTGGGATCAGGTGCTGGCCGAAGGCTGGCCGTCGCTGTCGATTCGGAAAATTGCTGACGCCATTGAATACAGTGTGCCAGTGGTTTACAGTCACTTCGAAAGCAAGGACGCGATTCTGCTGGAATTCACCCGGCAGGGGTTCGCCCGCCTGATCGAACAGATCAAGCAGAGCGCACTCTGCGATAAAGAACCGGCCGAACGACTGGAAGGTATTGCGCAGACGTACTGGCAATTCGCGTTCGACAACCGGGAATACTACCAGCTTATGTTCGGGCTGGGTATTCCGACCTGCGACGCGGCTAATCACATCGTTGAAATGCGGCAGTTCGGCGATGTCATTACCTACACCATCAAAGAATTGATTGCGGATGGCCCCAATGCCGACGCGGATGTGTACCTGAAATTCAAAACGTACTGGTCTATCCTGCACGGGCTGGTGTCGATTCAGATGATTGACCCGCACCTGTCGGCGGCTGATAAACACGGAAAACTGATTTTGCACGACGCTGTTTCGGGCTTCGTAAAGTCGCTGATCTACTAATTTTTTTGCCTTGTACCTAACACTGTTATTTTTTATACGACTGTACGTATGTCAACAACACCATTAACCGCCCCGACGATGGATGTCGAAATCTGGAGCGACGTTATGTGCCCGTTCTGCTACATCGGCAAGCGGAAATTTGAGCAGGCGCTGGCCGAGTTTCCGCAGCGCGATCAGGTGCGGGTCGTCTGGAAAAGTTTTCAACTGAACCCCGACCAGAAAACCGAACCCAACAAGTCGATCAATACGTATCTGGCGGAGGTGAAAGGCTGGAGCGTGGAGCAGGCCAAAGCCATGAACGACCGCGTAACCGACATGGCCCGCGAAGTGGGTCTGGATTACCACATGGACCGGGCCGTTGTCGCTAACTCGTTCGACGCGCACCGGGTCATTCAACTGGCCAAAACGCAGAACCTGGGCGATGCGATGGAGGAGCGCCTGTTCCTGGCGTATTTCACCGAAGGCCGCAACACCGCTGACCACGCGACCCTGCTCGAACTCGGTACCGAAATTGGCTTGTCGGCCGATGCGGTTACGCAGGTGCTGAACAGCGATCAGTTTGCCGATGCCGTGGGGCAGGACATTTACGAGTCGCGGCAGGTAGGCGTGCGGGGCGTCCCGTTTTTCGTGCTCAACCAACGGTACGCCGTGTCGGGCGCGCAGCAACCCGAGACCTTTCTGGGCGCGCTGAATACCGCTTATTCAGAGTGGTCGAAAAGCCAGCCTACCCTTACCGATCTGTCGGGCGATGCACCGGCCTGCGACGTCGACGGTACCTGCAATTAATTGCCAATCATTTTCTATACAACCTGAATTGTTTTTAACACCATGGAACTCATTGATGCACTGAACTGGCGGTATGCTGCCAAAAAAATGAACGGGCAGACCGTTCCCGCCGAGAAAGTCGATACCATTCTGGAAGCGATTCGCCTGTCGGCGTCGTCGGTTGGTATTCAGCCGTACAAAGTAATTGTGGTGGAAAGCCACGAGCTGCGCGGTAAAATCCACGAGCAGGCCTGCCCACAGCCGCAGATCGTTGAGGGGTCGCACGTGCTGATCTTCGCCAGTTGGACCGCTGTCGAAGCGGACGATGTCGACCAGTATATGCAACTGATCGCCGATACGCGTAATACCGACGTGGCCTCGCTGACGCCGTTTGCCGATTCGATCAAAGGAGCATTGCTGGGCCGGACGCCCGAAGCGCGTGCCGAATGGGCCGCCCGCCAGTCGTACATCGCGCTGGGTACGGGCCTGATTGCGGCCGCTGCGGAAGGGGTCGATGCTACGCCGATGGAAGGTTTCAACGCCGACGCCCTCGACCAACTGCTCGACTTGCCCGCCAAAGGGCTGCACAGCACATCGATTCTGGTGCTGGGCTACCGCGACGAAGAGAAAGATTACCTGGCCAAAGCGCCCAAAGTGCGCCGGTCGAAAGAAGATCTGTTTATCGAACTGGCGTAACGCATCTATCGCACACCAGCCAGAAGCGTCGGTCCCAACGGATCGGCGCTTTTTTCGTGAACACCATTGGGAACAGATCGCCGGATTTTGGCCTTTCTGAACGCATACGACAGTCAACCAATGGCCATAAAAACCTACGACACGCTGGCGTTTCTGTCCCGGTTCATGACGCCGTCGACCGATCTGGACGCCCAGCTACGCCCCGAACCCGGTCAGTTTTTTATCGTCCCGCTGGAGACGATGTACCGGCAGGTGAACCGGCGCGTACCGCCATCGCGTTCGCTCGCGCACAGTTGCCTGCTCATTACGGGCGGGGCGGCTACGATGACGATTGGCTTCGATACGTACACGGCTACGGCGGGCGAACTGCTGTTTGTACCGGCCGGACAGGTCTTTTCGTTCGGCAGCGACGACGTAAACGAGGGTTATCTGCTGCATATTCACCCGAATCTGCTGCTTGGTCGTCATGCGGCCGATGTGCCCACAATGGAGTTTGAATTTCTGACGCCCTGGGGGAATCTGCTGGTGAGGCCCCCCGCCGATACGTTCGACGCGCTGCTTCTGCTGACCCAGCGGCTGCTGACGATCTATCAGGCGCAGGGTATCCGGTCCCGGCCGCTTATTCAATCGTACCTGACGACCTGGCTCTGCGAGGTGGCGGAGACGTACCAGCCTGTTTCGGTGACGATGCAGACGGCGGCCTATCGCCTGTCGCACGCGTTCAAGACACTGCTCACGGCCTATGTCCGAACGCAGCACCGGGTTACCGACTACGCATCGCAGCTGAACATCACGCCTAACCACCTGAACAAAGTGGTGAAAGAAACGACCGGTAAGTCGCCAACCCGCTGGATCGACGAAGCGCTGGTGCTGGAGGCCAAAGTGCTGTTATCGCAAACGGCCGACCCGGTAAGCACCGTTGCCGATCAGCTCGGTTTCAGCGACCCCTCGTATTTTAGCCGCCTGTTCCGACGATACGAGGGAGTTACTCCCATCGAATTTCGGCGAATGATTGATTCGTCTGGTTCGTAGCAGGATACGTCCTGCCAAAACTGGCTTGGCCGCCTGATCTTTGCCGGTGGTTATACATCCATTGATTGATGTCGGGGACGCTCAGCCGATCCTGCCCAATTTTACCTGATCATGTATTCGCTTTTATTGATGGCGCATTCGGTACTGCGCTGGCTGGTGCTGCTAACGTTACTGTACGCCCTGTTTCGGGGTATTCGGGGCTGGTCGGGGCAGCGGCCGTTTACCCGCACCGACAACACCGTTCGGCACAATACCGCCACGTTTGCCCACCTGCAACTATTGATCGGCTACACGCTCTACTACATCAGTCCGCTCATCGCTGCGTTTCGCTACGGCGGGGCGGCTGAACCGGCGTTTCCGCTCCGCTTTTTTGGCTGGATACACCCGCTGCTGATGACCGTCGTGGTGGTGTTGATCACAATTGGTTCATCGGCGGCCAAGCGACAGACTACCGACGCGGCTAAATTCCGAACCATGACCATCTGGTTTTCGCTGGCTTTGCTAATGCTGCTTGTTGCGATTCCCTGGCCGTTTTCACCGTTGGCGCAACGGCCGTATCTTCGTCTTTTCTAACCGTATGCTTACTCATCTCAAAACCAATCTGGGGCGGCTGCGACTCCTCGCGCTGCTCGAAGGACTATCGCTCATTGCGCTGGTGTTCATTGCCATGCCGGTCAAGTACATGGGCAGCGACCCCACGCTGGTCAAGGTAATCGGCCCGATTCACGGCGTGCTGTTCATCCTGTTTGTGCTGTACACGATCAATGTCAGCATCGAGGAAAACTGGCAATTCCTGCGCACAACCTGGAAGGTGCTGCTCGCGTCGATCATCCCCTTCGGCACGTTCTACGTCGACAAAACGATCCTGAGCCGGCAGAAGGAAGTTTAAGACTTGTAGTTTCAGGTTTGTAGTCTAAGGTTTAAGGTTCTCGCTGAAAACTTTAGACGTTAGACCACAAACCTGAAACTTTTTCCCTACCTTTGCGGCCACGTTTTACGCAGGGGGTTCGTCCCCCGATCAAAACCAACAAGCACAAATGGCTGTTAAAATTCGTTTATCGCGTCGTGGACGCAAAAAAATGGCGATTTACGACATCGTGGTAGCTGAATCAGTAGCTCCCCGCGATGGCCGGTTTATCGAGAAAATTGGTTCGTACAACCCCAACACCGACCCATCGACGGTCGTACTGAAATCGGACCGGGCCGTACATTGGCTCATGGTTGGCGCACAGCCTACCGACACGGCTCGTTCGGTATTGTCGCACGAGGGTATCATGTACAAGAAACACCTCCAGGTGGGCGTAAACAAAGGCGCTATCACCCAGGAGCAGGCCGACGAGAAATTCTCGAACTGGAAAGACGACAAGGAGAATCGGAAAGCCGGTGCCGCTGATGCAAAGACCCAGACCAAAGAGCAGGCTCGTGCCGCTCGTCTGGAAGCTGAGCAGAAGGTGAATGCCGCCCGCGCTGAAGCCATCGCCAAGAAAAACAAGGTTGAAGAGCCAGTAGCTGAGGAAGCACCTGTAGCGGAAGCTGCCGGTGAAGAAGCACCTGCTGCTGAAACCGACGCGGCTGCTTCGACCGAAGAAACCACCAGCGCTGAATAATTTTTCCGCGCCCAGCGTTACCAAAGAGCCTGTTCGCGACCGGACAGGCTCTTTTCATTCCCAGCCATAGCCATGACTAAAGACGATTGCTATCAGGTAGGCCACATTACCAAGACCCACGGCGTCAATGGTGAACTGGTCCTGTTTCTGGATGTCGATGATGCTTCCGAGTACGCCGATCTGGATTCGGTGCTGCTGGAGGTCAAAAACGAACTGATTCCGTATTTTATCGAGTCGATTGCCATCGTGAAAGGTAGTCGGGCAATCATCGCCTTTGAAGACGTTGATACCATCGAGCAGGCCGAACGGCTCATCAACTGTGGCGCATTTCTGCCCCTCGATAACCTCGAACCCATTACCGACGAAACGCGCTTTTACTTCCACGAAATTGTGGGCTATCAGATCGTTGATGCCCACGAAGGGCCGCTCGGCACAGTGCGTGGCGTATACGCCATGAACGCCCAGGACCTGATTGCGATGGATTATCAGGGCAAAGAAGTGCTGATTCCGATCAACAGCGACATCGTCAAGACGGTGAACCGGGCAGAGCAGAAGCTGAACGTGGATCTGCCCGACGGTTTGCTGGCGATTTATATGGAAGACAACGCGGCCGACAAAGCTGAATTCGACGGCGACGCGGACAATAGCGACGACTCCAATGCGCATTGATATTATCACCTGCCTGCCCCGGCTGCTCGACAGCTTCTTCGCCCATTCGATTTTGCAACGGGCGCAAACGGGCGGCTACGTGGAAGTCGTTGTGCATGACCTGCGCGACTATACCCTCGATAAGCACCGGCGCGTCGACGATTACGCGTTTGGTGGTGGGGCCGGTATGGTCATGCAGATCGAGCCGATCGCCCGCTGTATCCGCGCGTTGCAGGCGGAGCGGCCCTATGACGAGGTGATTTACATGACGCCCGACGGTGAGCGGCTCAATCAGCAGACGACCAACGCCCTGTCGCTGCGGCAGAACCTGATTATTCTCTGCGGCCACTACAAGGGCATTGACGAGCGGGCGCGGGAGTTGTTCGTGACCAAAGAAATCAGCATCGGCGATTACGTACTGTCGGGGGCGAACTAGCTGCCTGCGTCCTGTCCGACGCGATTATCCGGTTGCTGCCCGGCGTACTAAACGACGAAACATCGGCCCTGACCGACTCGTTTCAGGATAATCTGCTTGCACCGCCGGTGTACACGCGCCCGGCGGAATTTGAAGGCCATCGCATACCCGACATCCTGCTGTCGGGCCACGAAGCGAAGATTGATGAGTGGCGGCACGAACAGGCGCTCGAACGAACGCGCATCCGTCGGCCTGATTTGCTCGACTCGTAGGCTGGTCGCGAAAATCACAGAGCCCGGTCGGGTCAGACAACGCTGTCTGACCCGACCGGGCTCTGTCGTTATGGGCGCGGGCGAAGCCGCTGGGTGGTATAATCACGTTTGCTCAAAGAGGATAACGAAAATTGGCAGGTGTTGATTAGCTTTGACTAAATACCCTTGCGCCGTTTTTATTACGTATGGAGCCGTTGTCCGCTTTGTTTCACCACACGCCTGTGCCCATGGCGGTACTGTACGCCGGCTCAAACCGGGTGCAGATCGTCAACGATGCGTGGCGTCGGTTCTGGAACGTACCCGATGCTGTGAACGACGGACAACTACTAAGCGAGCTGCTGACGCCCGAGCAGGCCGGTCTCTACAGTCGGTTGCTCGGTACGGACACTGACTCGTCTGAGGTAGCGGTTTCTGTTATGTGGGCGGGGCAGTGTGTACAGCGTTACATTCGACTGGTGGTTACGCAGGTGCCCGCAGTCGATCAGAAACCGGCTTATCTGGGTACGGTCATTCTCGACGTAACCGACACCGTGCTGGCGCGGCAACGGGCCGACGCGCTGGCTAAAGAGCAGGAGGAGCAGCGACGGATGATGCGTGAAGCGCTCGATAGCTCCCCCGTAGCTATCGTTGTTGCCACCAGCATTCGTGACGAAACGACCGGCCAACTCATTGATTTCGAGTACCGGCTGGCCAATCGGGAAAGCAATCGGCTCAGTAACCTGCCCGAGGCCGAAGAGCTGTCTGGAAAGCGTATGCTGGCTACATTTCCCGGTGATAAAGAATCCGGCGTATTCAGTCAGTTTAAAACCGTAGTTGAAACGGGGGAGCCCCTGGCGGTTGAAACGCACTACAAACACGGGCAGACAGACAAATGGTTTTACGTGCGCGTGGTTAAACACGGCGACGGATACGTTCAGACGACGCTCGATATTACGCCGGTAAAAGAAGCGGAGGCCGCCATTGAGGAGCAGGCTGATCTACTGCGGACAATCCTGAATAATTCGCAGACGGCGATCTCCCTGCACAGTGTAATTCGCGGTCAGAATGGGAAAATCGCCGATTTCAAAACGGCACTGGCCAACAAACGGGCACAGGAGATTTGGGGCGACACCCTCAAACAGCACATGAGCCGGTCGTTTCTGGAGCATCGGCCCGAAGCGGCTGGAACGCCTGAATTTGAGCGGTACGTGCAGGTTGTGAACACGGGGGAGCCCGCCAGATTTGAGTTCGGTGTTGCCGATAAACTATACTCGATCAACATTGCCCGCGCTGGAGATGGGGTCGTACTCTCTTCGGTCGATATCACCAGCGACCGGCAGTACCAGCGGCAGCTTGAGCAGATCAATGCCGAGTTGAAACGCTCCAACGAGAGCCTACAGGCATTTGCCTACATTGCCAGTCACGACTTGCAGGAGCCGCTGCGAAAGATTACGTCGTTCAGCTCAATTCTGAGTGGTCAGTACACGGAGCAGCTCGATGACAGGGGGCTCGATATCCTCGTCCGTATCCAATCATCGGCCGAACGCATGTCCAGTTTGATCCGGGATTTGCTTAGCTATGCCCGTATCGGTAGCCAGCCGGACTCGTTCCGGCCTGTTGATCTGCATACGGTACTGACGGAGTTGCTCAATGACATGGAGTTTACCGTGGGGATGGCCGGTGCCACGATTCAGCTGGATCAGCTACCGCAGGTGGTGGGCGATCCGGTGCAGTTGCACCAGCTGTTTCAGAATCTGTTGAGCAACGCGGTGAAATTTCACCGGGAAGGCGTACCCCCCGTCGTGCAGATCAGTAGTGAACGGGTCGCGGACGATCGGCTGCCCCCGTCGCTACGGGAGAGTCGACCAAGCGGATGTTCATTCTGGGCAATCCGGGTTGCCGATAATGGTATTGGGTTCGACGAAAAATATAACGACCGGATTTTTCAGGTGTTTCAACGCCTGCACAGCCGCAATCTGTATAGCGGCACCGGTATCGGCCTGGCGATCGTCAGAAAAGTGGCCGAGCAGCACGGCGGGGTAATAATCGCCGAGAGCCGCCCCGATGCCGGGTCTACCTTCACGGTGTACCTGCCGGGGTAAAACGACAACGGGCGACTATCACTGATAATCGCCCGTTGTCGTTTCTACTGCGTACCGTTGTCGTTGGGTTGCTCGGCTTCGCGTTCGCGTCGTTTGCGTTCGCGTCGTTCCTGCCGAAGCTGTTTGCGGGTCTTCACCGTGTCAGCGGTGGGTACCGCGGGGTCTACCGATGCCGGTGCGTCTGACTGAACGGCGGGTTGCTGCTCATCGGTGCCGCGCTCAGCACGTCCTTTAAACAGTCGACGGAAGAAATTACCGATCCCCGTACCGTCGCCATCCGCATCGATATCCGATTCGATCGGGTCGACCATCAGGCTGTCCGATTGCATGAGCGTATCGACGGGGGGAAGCTCCCGGCGTAAGCCTTCGCGCAGCCGTACGTCGTAGAAGCCATAGGCGCCGGAGTCGGGGGCCGTCAGGCCACGTTTCGCCATGATTCTGCCGATGATGCGGAAGTAGCCCCGCACGTTACGCACCTGCAAACCACCCCCTGGTACGAACCAGTTCAGGGCTGCTTTGGGGCGCGGCACGACGAAGGCCAGGAAAATGCTTTCGCCCAGCGACAGCTCCGAGGGGCGTTTGGCGAAATAGTAGCGAGCGGCTTCACCGATACCGTAGATGTTGCGGCCCCACTCGATGATGTTGAGGTACACTTCGTACATCCGCTCTTTCGGCACGATGTGCTGATTTTCGATCAGCCACACGATCAGGATTTCCTCGACCTTGCGCGAGAGGGTCTTGTTGCGGTTCAGAAACACGTTCTTCACCAGCTGCATCGAAACTGTGCTGGCCCCGCGCTTAAACGATTTCTCCTTGAAGTTGGTGGCTATCGATACCCGAAACGCCCTCTCGTTGAAGCCCTTGTGCGTGAAAAACGTATAATCTTCCGACGTGAGCAGGGCGTTGCGCAGATCGGGGGCGATCTCGTTGAGGGGGGTGTAGTCGGGGTTGGTCGGGCCAACGTAAATCGTACGGACGGGCTTGCCTTTCTCGTACGGTGTGTAGTTGAACGGTTTGTTGATCGCGCCGAAATCGGTACGGCCCATCTTCAGAATTTTGAAGTTATCGGGCGTCAGGCCGGAGTCGAATTTAACCGAATCGGGGAGGGCCGTGTCGAACTGAAACGACAGATCGTACTTCAGCTTACCCGCTACCTGCATACCTTCGAGCGACTCGAACAACCCCTGCGGAAACGAATTGAACAGGGCCTGCGCGTTCATCGGGTCGGTATGGAGCTGAACGTCGTACTGCTTGCCCGAACCCGGCTGCCCCTCAGGTACGGTCCGGTCGGGGAGGGTGTACTTCACAAACGGGCGCGCACTGACTTCGCCCAGCCGCAGTGTGGAGGTGCTGTCGATACCGACATAGTCTTTGCCAACGAACAGCCTGGCGTCCATCGATGCCTGGGGCACCAGCACGTCGGTGCGGGCAATGGCCGGGTGATTGACGCGCAGATTTCGCACCGATCCGGCTCCTTCCAGCCGAAACTCACCCCGCGACCGGTCGACGTCCCTCAGTTGCGCCCGCAGGGTGTCGGCCTGGAGCATCAGGTTGTAGCGTTTCTGGATGTAGGCCAGTTCAAGTGGTTTGGCGCGGCCGTCGGGCTGATTGGCAAACAGGGCCAGGTCGTACTCGCGGTCGGCGGGGTCGGCAGTGCCGGTGAGGTGCCAGACGGCTTCGTTTCTATTCAGCAGAATAGTCGACTGTACCTGCTCGTCGTGGATGGTAGCCGTCTGGGTGAAGAGCCGGAGTGTATCCTCGTTGTTGATCCCCACCACATCCAGATTCTTTACGTCCAGATCGTCGGGGATTTTCGACAGTACATTGTCGATCAGGTTTTCGGTAACGTCAGCCAGGTCGGTTTTACGTGTCGACTTCGGCGTATCAGTTGCCGTTGAATCCTTACGGGGATGCAGCAGAAAGTCGACGTTCGTCAGTGAATCGCGCTTGATAACCTGAATCCTGGCATTCTCCAGCGCCATCGTCGACAGGCCGATTTTGCCCAGCAGCAGTGGCCACAGCCGCACCGATACTTCCACGCGCCCGATGCGGGCAAGGCTGTCGCGGTCCTGGGGTACCACGGCAATGTTGGTGAAGGCAACCGACGTCAGGCCGGTGAAGCGGGCAGAACCGATCGTTAGGTCGAGGTTATAGTCGCGCTCGGCTTTGCGGGTAATTTTGGCGAGGGCGGTCTGAAGCAGGCTTTCACGTTTTGAGAAGGCAATGCCCACACCCACGCCCGCAATCAGCAGAATACTCAGAAGAATGCCACCCACAATACGGAGGGCTGTACGTTGACGATCCGTCATGCTTTAACTAGAGATACGCAAAGATAAAGAATAAAGGCGGGTGATACCCGTTCGTTGGTCAGTTGCCGGTTGGCAGACGCGGGTCGATGGGGTAGGGCTGGATGGACAGTAGCGTACATTGATTTCGTTGCGGATGCAATGGGTCGATCAGGACGTTGCGCGAGGGCGACAGGGGTATCACGGCCGACGGTATGGCAATGCCGAGACACTGCCGCTGCCGGAACTGACCATCCAGGAAGCCCGGCAGACCCACTGGCGTCAGGTACGGATCGTTCCATCCTGTCGGTAACTGATCGGCCGACAAATACTGAACAGACTGGGCTGGAAGGCTGATTTCGCACAGAATAAGCGGAGGCAGATCGGCCAGGGGGGTGCCGTCCAGATGAACCATATATTCCAGAAAGCAAAGTTCAGGGGTTGTCGCCGTGTAGATCATCGGGCGACCCCGGAGGTTCCACCGGCCACCGTGTAGCTGCGCGCCGATCCCATCTAAAATCGTGTCGTGGTGACTGTCAGTCTGAATGCGATAGACTGTAATCGCCATCAGCTAAGTACACCGTAATCAATACGACCCAGCAGGTCTTCAACGAGCCGGACACCGGTCGAACTATCGAGCAGATCCAGTGGCGACCGGTTTTCCAACAGCCGCAGCGGACGCCGGAGCCAGCGATTGAACTTGCCCCGATCCTGAAACACCGACGCACCGTAGACGGCCAGTTGACTAAGCAGCAGCAGCCGTTCAGACGTCGATGGGTCGAGTCGTCCCAGCCTGGCCTGCCGGTGAAACGTAGCGACCGACTGATTGAGCAGCCGGGCCATTTCCTTGTCTGAAACGTCCAGCAGACTGGCAACCTGACCCGCTTCCGTACCGACCAACCCCTCGCGCGACCGATCGATCAATTGCAAAGGCGTAAGCGCATTACCACCGGCTGACTGTAAACTAGCGGGAGCTGTCATAGTAACCTGGTTAAACTCATTTGATACTGTTGTAACGCGCTTTTGATCGTTATCGTGTCTGTCGAGTCAACTTATTGCCGACATCCCGCTATCGGTCCGTGTGTGAAAACAGATCGATAGCGGGGTCAGTGCATGATCAGAAATCGAGATGGCAGTTTGTCCAGCCGTTGTCGAAGCGGGTACCAAACTGCTGATAGAAGCCAATGGCGGGCTGATTCCAGTCGAGTACCTGCCACATCATACCCGTACACTGGGTGGTATGCGCGGTTTCAACGGTTGCGTCGAGCAGCAGTTTGCCAATGCCGTAGCCCCGGAACTCTTCCGTCACGATGATGTCTTCGAGGTACAGCCGCTTGCCTTTCCAGGTCGAATAGCGGAAATAGTACAGCGCCATCCCGACGATCTTTTTGGTCGCTGTCTCTTCGGCTACCAGCATCCCGTAGAGGGGGTTTGGGCCGAAGCCATCGAGCGCCATCTGCTCGACGGTGTTGGAAACCTCATCGGCAGAACGTTCGTAAACGGCCAGTTCGGTAACAAGGGCAAAGGCATCGGGAACATCTTCAAGGACGCCGGCACGGATAGAGATCATGAGGAGGAAAGTTGACTGGTTGTAAAGTTATAGAGCTGTAAAGTTATGGAGTTGAATAGTTGTAAAGTTGTAGACTTGGATAGTTGTAGGGTTGTAAAGTTGTTACCGGCCGGATGGGCTGACGCGGTCAGTGCTGGCGGCAGCAACTTTACAACTCTACGACTATCCAACTCTACAACTTTATAAAGTAGCCAATCCCCGCCACTTGTCGAGGGCGGCCTGAAAGTCGGTGGGTAGGGCCGAGTCGAACTGAAGCCACTGCCGGGTGCGGGGGTGGATGAAGCCGAGCGATTTGGCGTGCAGGGCCTGCCGGGGCAGCAGCTTGAACGCGTTCTCGACGAAGGCTTTGAAGCTGCCTACGGGTTGGCCGCGCAGCACCCGGTCGCCCCCGTACATGGCGTCGTTGAAGAGGGGGTGGCCGATGTGTTTCAGGTGCGCCCGGATCTGGTGGGTCCGGCCCGTTTCGAGGTTGCATTGCATCAGGGCCACATACCGTAGCTGCTCCAGCGTTTTATAGTGCGTAACGGCCCACTTGCCTTTGCTTTCGTCGTCGTAGATGGTCTGCACCTTGCGGTCTTTCGCGCTCCGCCCGATGTACCCCGTAATGGTACCGTCGGTGGGTTCGGGGAGGCCCCAGACGAGGGCGTTGTAGGTTCGTTCGATACTGTGCTCGAAAAACTGCCGGGCCAGGTGGGTCATGGCGTACTCTGTCTTGGCAATCACCATCAGGCCCGACGTGTCTTTGTCGATTCGGTGCACCAGCCCCGGCCGGGTAGCCCCGTTGCGGGTGGTGGGCAGGTTCTGAAAATGATACACCAGCGCGTTGACCAGCGTACCGTCCCAGTTGCCGTGGGCAGGGTGAACCACCATCCCGGCGGGTTTATTCAGCACCAGCAGTTCGTCGTCCTCAAAAACAATGTCGAGCGGGATATTTTCGGGCAGGATGTCGGTTTCGCGGGGCGGGTGGGGCAGCGAAATGGTAATGACGTCGAGCGGTTTGATCCGGTAACTGGCTTTGATGGGCCGGTCGTTGACCCGCACCGATTCAACGTCGATACCCGCCTGAATCTTGGTGCGTGACGCGTGGGGGAGCCGGTCCATCAGAAACCGGTCGACGCGCAGCAGGCTCTGGCCTTTGTCGACCACGATGCGGTGGTGTTCGTATAATTCGTCGTCTTCGGGTAAATCGTCGTCCAGTTCGGCCACCGCAGTCAATTTGTCTGTTATTTCGGGCAAAAATAAGCCTTTATGGACGAACTCGAACGACAACTGCGTGATTTGGCGGGGCTATCACCCCTGACGCTGCTGCCCGATCCGTTTCCCGAACCCGTCCCGATCCGGCTGCTGCTCAAGCGCGACGACCAGCTGCATCCGCTGGTGTCGGGCAACAAATGGCGCAAGCTCAAGTACAACCTGATCGATGCCCGCCAGCAAGGTTTATCGACGCTGCTGACCTTCGGTGGGGCGTACTCCAACCATCTCTTCGCAGTAGCCGCAGCGGGTCAGACGTTCGGTTTTCGGACGATCGGTATCGTTCGGGGCGATGAGCTGGCCACCCGGCCCCGCAACCCGACGCTGGCCCGTTGTGAACAGATGGGTATGGCCCTGCACTTCGTCAGCCGGGCCGATTACGACCGAAAAACTGACCCGGCTTACCTCGCTTCGTTGCTGGCTGCTGTTGGCCCGGCCTATGTGCTGCCGGAGGGTGGTACCAACGAATTAGCCATTCAGGGAACGGCTGAACTTATGGACGAACTACTGACGCAACTGGGTAGTGAGCCCGATTTTGTCTGCTGCTCCGTCGGGACGGGCGGTACCGTGGCCGGGCTGGTTGGGGCAGTGGCCAGCGAACGGCTGGCTACGCAGGTGCTGGGGTTTTCGGCCGTCGGCGCGCAGACGAGCATTCCCGCGCTGCCCCAGCCGCACGACCATTGGCAGCTTATAACCGACTACACATTTGGCGGCTACGCCCGCACGACGCCCGACCTGCTGGCGTTCATCCGAACGGTTGAACAGCGTACGGGAGTCCGGTTTGAGCAGGTCTACACCGGTAAGATGCTGTACGGTATCTACGACCTCGCCCGGCGCGGTTTCTTCCCGGAGGGGGCCACGGTCGTGGCTGTTCACACCGGCGGCTTGCAGGGTCGCAGCCCGGCGCTGGATGAGTAGGGGGCTACACAGGCTACACTCACTCCGGTAGATAGACGGTGAACGTGGTGCCGTGACCGGGCTGGCTCGCAACGGTGATAAGGCCGCCGTGATTCTCTACAACTTTCTGCACGATAGCCAGGCCGATGCCGGTACCGCTGTACTGATTGCGGCCGTGCAGCCGTTGAAACACCTGAAAAATCTGGTCGGCGTATTTTTCGTCGAACCCAATTCCGTTGTCGGCAACTGTCAGTCGGTGGTAGTCTCGGCATGGGCGCACGGGGTTCGACAGTTCGGGTATCGAGGCCGCCTGAACCTGTTCTGAACGGATGGTGATGTGGGGGGGCTGACCGGCCTGACGAAATTTGAGCGCGTTGGAAATCAGATTCATAAACAGCTGATCCAGTTGCCCTTCGTCGCCCAGTACCGTTGGGAGCGGCCCGATGTCCAGCCGGGCGCTGGTTTCCTGAATAACCAATTCCAGATCCGACTGCACATCCTGCATGACGCGCTGTAGCGGTACCGGTTCAAACGAATCCCGCTGGGTACTAATCCGGGAAAACGACAGTAAATCTTTAATCAGGACCGACATACGCCCGGCCGCGCTCTGCATGCGCTCCAGATACGAAAGGCCCTCGCCCAACTCACGCCCGTATGTGTTTCTCAGCATATCGCCGAACGACTGAATCTTGCGCAGCGGCTCCTGCAAATCGTGGCTGGCGACGTACGCGAAGCGGGTAAGATTCTCATTGGACCGTTGCAGGTCGAGGTTGGCCGTTTGCAGGGCGCTGGTCCGCTCTTCGACCTGCTGTTCCAGACTGGCCGACAGAGTTTTCTGGTCGTGGATGTCGGTGCAGGTACCAAACCAGCGCAACACTACATTGGTGGTTTCATCGCGCAGCGGCAGCGCCCGGCCCAGCAGCCAGCGATACTGCCCGTCGTGGCGTTTCATGCGGTACTCGATCTCGTATGGAGCGCCTGTCTGGAGGCTATGCTGCCAGACCTGTGCCGTGCGCGATGCATCGTCGGGGTGCAGGGCCTGCATCCACTCTTCGTTGAGCGACTGGTCGAGGGTCAGGCCCGTGAAGTCGTGCCAGCGCTGGTTGAAGAAGTCGTGTCGTCCGTCAGGCTGTGTCGACCAGACCATTTGCGGTATGAAGTCCGTGACGAATGTAAACTGCCGGATGCTGTTGTGCAGGTCTTCGTTCAGTTTTTCCAGCTGCTGTTGCGCCATCACTTCGGCCGTAATATCTTGTAGTGTACCGCTAAAGCGAGCCGCAACGTTGTCGTTCCGAAAGTAAGCCTGTCCTCGTGCCCGCACGATGCGCCGTTCCTGTGTTGTTGGGTTGACGAGCGTATAGGTGCTGTCGTACTGCCCGCCCGATGACGGGTTAAGGGTGTGCCAGATCGCTTCCGTAACACGCTGTCTGTCTTCGTCAATAATCGAATTGAGGGCTGTCGACAGCGGAATGTTGGCGTCGTCGGGCAGGCCAAACCACGCTTTCATCCGGGCATTGCCCATAAACCGGTTCGTGAGCGGGTTAAGATCCCAGGTGCCGAGTTCGGCCGCATCGATGGCAAAGCGTAGCTGCTCTTCCTGTTCCCCGAGTTTACGAGCGGCAACAATGGCGTTGGTCGTTTCGATGAACGTTACCAGCACCCCCCCTACCTGCCCCAGCTCATCGCGTACGGGGCTGTAGTTGAACGTCCAGTAGGCATCCACCCACTGATCGGCGCGCCTAACCGGAATCAGCACGTCTGCGCCCTCTACCGTCTGCCCCGCCAGTGCCTGATCGATCATCGGCCCGACGGTTGGCCAGAGTTCCTGCCAGCTATCGACTGCCCGTTGCCCCAGTCCCGACGGGTGCCTGTCGCCCAGCGATAAATTTACACTGGCAGCCTCGTTGTAGAACTGAATCAGATCAGTACCTCAGAAGAGCACGATCGGAAAACGGGAGGCAAGCAGGGTGCTCAGGGTTATTTTGAGGCTCGGCGCCCACTGCTCAGGCCGGCCAAGCGTAGCCGACCAGTCTTTCTCCTGAATCAGGGTGCCCATGTGTCCGCCATAAGCCAGAAATGAATAGGTATCAGTAGGGAAAGGGTCGTTCATAGGTTGTCGAAAAAAAGCACGCGTGGATAGGGTGGGCGGCTGGTTGTGATCGCCCGATTACCGAACGGCCGCCCGTCGCAGCCGGTCATTGATGGCGGTTCCCAGCCCTTGCGACGGTACCGTTTCGGCGTAAATCAGATCGAGGTCAAGGGCGTCGAGCTGGCGCAAATGAGCGAACAAATTGCGGGCCGCTTCCGCCAGATTACCCGTTTCGGAAAGAATTCGCTGCTGGGCTGCCGGGATGCCACTAAACGGTTGCCGGAAGGCCAGCGCCCCTGCCCGGAGCGACGGCTCGGGATTGCTGCCCATGGGTAGCAGGGTCAGTGGTACGCGCGGAGCGTAGTGACTGCTGAGCATACCGGGCGCTTTAGGATTAGACGTCGAATGGCTTCGCACGTCGACCGGCCCGACGACGGCTTCGATCTGATCGAGGGCCATACCACCCAGCCGGTACACAACGGGTTTGCCCTGCTCGAAACCGACAATGGTCGATTCAAGGCCCACAGTAGCCGGGCCACCGTCGAGAATATAAGGCACCTGCTCGCCCAGCTGATCGGCAACGTGCTGCGCGGTCGTCGGGCTGATGTACCCAAACGGATTGGCACTGGGAGCGGCCAGCGGAAAGTCGAGCGACGCCAGCAGCGCCAGCGTCAGCGGGTGGTTGGGTACGCGCACGGCCACCATCGGCAAGCCCGACGTAACCAGATCGGGGACGCGCTCGTGTTTGGGAAGTAATAGGGTCAGTGGGCCGGGCCAGAACGCTTCGGCGAGTTGGCGGGCGGGCGGGGGTATCTCGGTTACGTAGTCGTGCAGCCGGTCGATACTGTTTGTGTGCAGAATGAGTGGATCGAAAGCGGGGCGATTCTTGACCCGGAAGATGGTTAGTACCGCATCCGGATCGAGCGCATTACCGGCCAGCCCGTAAACGGTTTCGGTCGGTATCCCAACTACCTGTCCGGCGGCTAAAAGTTGACCAACCTGCACTACATCCTGCCCGATCTGCGTTTTCATACGCTGGCAAAGATAGCAAGACCGATAGAATCGGTGAGTGGCAGCACGTTCCTTTCCCGCCTATCTTTGCTCGAAAGACCAACCATCCATGAACGACCGCATTAAACAATGGCTCAAACGAGTCGGCTGGCTGGGCTTCCTGTTTTTCCTGATCAAAGGCTTACTCTGGCTGATTATTCCCTACCTGATCGCCAAGGGGATACTGTCTAAATAAAGAGTGAAAGAATGAAAGAGCGAAAAACCATCCGGCAAATTCGCTCTTTCACTCTTTCGCTCTTTAAAATTAATGTACCCCGCCCGGGCCGTGGACGTGGCCGTGATCCAGTTCGTCGGGGGTGGCGTCGCGGACGTCTAGGATTTCGACGTCGAAATGCAGACTCTGGTCGGCCAGCGGGTGGTTGGCATCGACGGTGACGGTGTCGGTGCCGACGTTGGTGATCGTGATGAGTTCGCCCTCGTTTGTTTCAAACTGCATCCCTACTGCCACGCGCTGATCGCCGAATGCGCGCTTGGGCACTTCTTCTACCAACGCGGGATTGCGCCGGCCATACCCTTTTTCGGGAGTTACGTCGATCTTGAATTTATCGCCTTTCACGTGGTTTTCCAGTCCTTCTTCCATGCCCGGAATCAGGTTGCCTTCGCCGTGAAGATAGTATAGGGGTTCGCTGCCAACACTGGAGTCGAGCACGTTGCCCGCATCGTCGGTCAGTGTATAGTGGATAGCGGCTACTTTGTGTTTTGAAATCTGCATAATAAATCGGCCAGGCCGTTTGTGTATGATTATAGAACAAACCTACGCCGGAAAAGTCTTTCCACGGGCCGATTTATGTAGCGACGTTCTGACAACGGGGTTGGTGTAGCCGGTTGCTGCCCCGGACGGGGGCGTCAGCGGCAAAGATTTCGGGGCAGCATCGGTTCTGAACCGGCTGCACCTTACGTTTGCAGTCGCTCACGGCTGCTCCACGATTCTTTTCGCCATGTTTCCCGTTTCTACACTTCGCACGGCCTACGCTCATCCGGCCAAATCCCCGCTATCACCCCTGCTGCCGCTGGCGGGCTGGCTGACGGGGCTGGTCGGGCTGGGAGGGTACTGGCTCGGCACGGTCCTGTTTCCGCCCTCCGCGCTGCCCGTTTTGCTGAGTATGGCCCCCGTCGCCGGCTTAACCCTAGCCCGGCCCGAGAGCGACTTTGCGTCGTACATCGGCGGACGGCCGCACGACCGAAACGCAGCATCAGCAAACAGCGGAACAACGTGGCTACTGCTGCTGTTGCTGACCCGATTTTTCGTGATACAGGCCCTGTTTGCCAACGAAGCGTTTGGCCTGACGGTGGCGCTCAAGTACGGCATGGCGCACAGCCTGAGTCATTGGGCGGTCTGGTCGGTAAGCTGGTCGCTGCCCCGCTCTGCCAACGACCCTGATTCATCGGCAGAGCGTGCTCAGGCTCCGTCGGTGCGGGTGCTGGCAACGCTGGCCGGACTGCTGCCGATGCTGGCACTGGTGTACCTGACGACCCTGTGGATTTACGCCCTGTTTCTGGTGCCGCTGCTACTGCTACGCGCCGGGCTTATCCGTCGGTTCAGACATGAAGGCGGGTACACAGGGGCCGGACTGGGGACCGTGCAGCAACTAAGCGAAGTGCTGCTATACCTGTCGTTCGTTTCGCTGCTATGGGTGTCGGTCTGACCGGCTCGCCGTGTTCATCGCGTTAATTGCCAGTGGGCGACAGCTAAAGTTCCTATGGGTCGGCTTCCCTGCCCGCCCCGAAGCGTCGGCCCGGCCTGAAGGGGGAGAAGTTCATTCGCGGAATACTCCCCCTTCAGAGCTTGTTTGGTGAAGGAGTTTTTGTCATCCCGACGCAGGAGGGATATTCGGTAAAAGCAAATAAACCGCCTGCTACCGAAGATCCTTCGCAGGCTCAGGATGACAAAAAAGGCTATTTTGACCTAACCAACGCTTCCCCAAACAAGCTCTGAAGGGGGAGTATTCCGCGAATGAACTTCTCCCCCTTCAGGCCGGGCCGACGGGTCGGGGCGGGGGGTATTTCTATCCAGCACGTAACAGCCCCCGGTGAATGAGTTAGCCGCCGTTGGGTAGCCGGATGATGAATGTACAGCCTTCGCCTTCCCGGCTTTCTACCGTCAGGCTACCCCCGTGTGCTTTGATGATGTCGTAACTCAGCGACAGGCCCAGCCCGGTGCCTTCTCCGCTTGGCTTAGTCGTGAAAAACGGCTGAAAAATCTTTTGCTGCATAGTATCGGAAATGCCTGTACCATTGTCGCTCACCTGAATCTCTACCGCTTTGTCGACGATACGGGTCTGCACGGTCACGGTTGGTTTGAAATCATCATTGGCTTGCTTTAGGCGCTGATTGACGGCGTAAAACGCGTTGTTGAACAGGTTGAGGAGCACCCGGCTAATGTCCTGCCCCACCAGGTCGACCTTACCCAAATCGGGCTGGAGTTTCTGTACCAGCGCGCAGGTAAACAGCGGATTTCTAACCCGCTGCCCATAGTAGGCCAGGCGAATGTATTCATCGACCAGTGCGTTCAGATCGACGGGGTATCGCTCGCCACTACCCATTCGGCTGTGTTCGAGCATACCCTGCACGATACTTGACGCCCGGTTGCCGTGGTGGCTGATCTTTTGCAGGTTTTGCTTTAACGTGTCGAGTAATTCGTTTTCCAAGTCTGCATCGCGCTGCTGTCGTTTCTGCTCATCCTCCAGTTCCGTCACCACATCGACCGACAGGTCGGAGAAGTTATTGACGAAGTTGAGCGGGTTCTGAATTTCGTGGGCGATACCCGCTGTCAGTTCGCCGAGGCTGGCGAGTTTTTCGCGCTGAATGAGCTGATGCTGCGTGTCCCGGAGTTCGGTGAGGGTATCGGCGAGGTTGTTACGCTGCGTTTCGATCTCCAGTTTTTGCCGGATTACTTCTTCCGTCCGCAGGGCTACGTTACGTTCCAGCAATTGATTGGCTTTCCGAAGCTGCCGCGACCGGTACCGCACCAGTGCCCAAACGACCAGCGCGGCCAGTATCGCATAGAGGATGTAGGCCCACGGGGCGCGCCACCAGGGCGGCAATACGGTCAGTTGAATCGAAGCACCCTGCTGGTTGTACAGCCCGTCGTTGTTCGACGCTTTCACCCGAAAAACGTAGGTGCCCGGTGCCAGAAATGAATAGGTTGCCGACCGCTGCGTGCCGCAATTGACCCACCCGCTGTTGACGCCTTCGAGCTGGTAGGTATACTGGTTTTTCTCCGGGGCAATGTAGTTCAGGCCCACAAAGTCGAACGAGATTACGTTATCGCGGTAGCTCAGCGTCAGGGGCTGCGTTGGAAACAAACGGGTCGAGTCCTGCACCCGTACCCGCGTGATGTAGACGGGGGGCACGAAGGTATTGCTTGCCATGTCGGATGGGCGAAACACCACCAGCCCGTTTGTGCAGCCAAAGGCCAGTTCGCCGGTCGGCGCGGAGGTGCAGGCCCCCGTAAAGCTTTGCCCTAGCAGCCCGTCGTGTTCGTCGAACACCCGGAGCTGGCGCGTCAGCGGGTCCAGCCGACATAATTTGTCGTTGGTCGCCAGCCAGAGCATACCCATCTGATCGGTAGTCAGGGCAACGATGTGGTTGTCGGGCAGACCGTTGTGAACAGTAAACGTCGATACGTCCGCCGTTTTGGGATCGACACGGAAGATGCCGCCGATATTGGTCGCCATCCAGATCGCACCGTCGTTGGTTTCGCAGAGGGCTACTACGTCGCGGCTGTAGAAAATTTTCTTGTCGCCGGAGTGTGGAGGGTGGTAGCTCGTAAACCGGCCCGACCGGGGGTCTAGTTTACAGGCCCCTACGCCCCCGGCCGTTACCCAGACATCCCCCGAGCGGGTCACCAGCACGTCGCTGACCTGCCCGCCCCCTTTTCCGAAGGGGTTACTCCTGTCGATCTGGAAAAGCGTATACTGGCCGTTGGCCGGGTCGAAATGGGCCAGCTTCCCCTGACCGGCTATCCACAGCTTCCCCTGTCCGTCGTCGTCGATGCTGGTGATCGTAAAACCGACCGGATAGTGCCGAAGCTGACCCATTGCGTCCAGCGTGCGCAGGCCCGTCGGGACGGCCATCCAGGTCCGGCCGTTGCGGTCGCAGTGGAGGGCCGAAATCAGATCGGTGGGTGAATAGACGACGAATTTCTGGGATTCCCCCTTGTCCGGCGCGGGTGGCTGCGTGGTGTCGTAAGGTGTCTGGTCAGCCAGAGTCAGGCGGGATACCTTCCCGATGTAGTCATTGGTGGCGTTGTTGAACCAGAGCGCCCCCGCCGGTCGGCCGATAGCATCGTGATATTGTTTTCAACTCTGGGCGTAGCATTATGGTCTGGAATGGGCTGATAAAATTCAAACCGGGGCGTCAGCGTGGAATAATGGTCGATGCCGTTGGCGCTCCCGATCCAGAACGACCCCCGCCGGTCGGCCAGCAGCGCCCAGACAACCTCGTGGCTCAGCGAACCGGGAATCGACGGGTTGGGCCGGTAGGTAATGGTTTTGCCGGAAGCCGGGTCGAGCTGTACCAGCCCCGACAGGGTACCCACCATCAGGTCGTGGTGTTCGTTTTCGCCCAGCCCTTTGGGCATTATTTCCCGGTTGGGCAGGTACTTCCTGCCGGTTGGTGCGTAGGTGGTCAGGGCCTCGTCGCGGCCGGGCGATGGCTTTTTTCCGGGCCGCAGCTGGTAAAGCCCGTCGTTAAAAGCCGCCAGCCACAGGCTATTGTCGGCCGCGAGGTACATCGACTCGATCCGGGGCTGTGGTTTGGCGGGGTCGGGGCCAAAATAAAACGGGCTGAACTTCCCCGTTTGTCGGTTCATGGTAAACAGGCCGGTGGCGGTGCCTACCCACAACGTACCAAACCGATCTTCCTGAATCGACCATACCCGCCCGTCGGCACCGCGCGCAACCGGTACGCTGTAGAGCCGGTATTGTTTGGTGCGGGGATTGAAGCGGGCCAGCCCACCTTCCGAACCAATCCAGAGATAGCCCTGCCTGTCTTCGATCAGGGTGTAGCAGATGTCGTAAGCCGCAACCTGACCCGACCCGGCCCGCTCCACCCGAAAGAAATTCACCCGGCCCGTGCGCTTATCGAGCCGGTGCAGCCCACCGCCGGGCGTGACAAACCAGATTTCGCCCGACCGCGATTCCAGCATGTCCCAGATGTTGTTGTGCGCCATGTGGTTGTTCGGGTCGGCGGGGTCGGGTTTGTAGACGGTGAACGTGTAGCCGTCGTACCGATTCAGGCCGTCGCCGGTGCCGAACCACATGAACCCGTCCCGGTCCTGGTAGATGCTGAAAATTGTGTTGCTGGATAGCCCCTGCGCTGTGCTGAGGTGCTCGAACCGAAGCGGAGATTGCCCTAACGGGGATTGCCCCGGCGGAGGCTGTCGCAGTGAATTCTGTCGCAGTGAATGCTGCCCGTGGGCAAACACAGCGACAAGCATGCACAGCGTAATGGTAATTAATCGGTGGTGTGGAATCATTGAGAAAGGCAGGAAGCAACGGTAGGTAGCCTGTTGGTAGCAGGTGATGAGGGCCATTCGGCTTATTCAGTCCTCAAGTTTAACAGGAAGCCGTATAAAGTCAAGTCAGTCAATACCAGCAATCCGGTCTGCTGGCCGACGCTAAAATACGCACGCCATTGGTGTTTTTCTAATGTAACCCGTCGATGAACCACTGTGACTGTGGCTCGCAGTTACCTGTGCGTCAGCCGTGTCTACTTTCCGGTAAGGCGTCTGTCTCCGTGGCGCGGTGCGGACACCGACATTCGGATTCGATTAGCTGTCGAATGAGAACAGTACTGGCCGGGAAACTACCTTGTCCGGTTATGTAGCTTGTCGACCGTTCGTCAATAATTAGAAGATTGTCTAATTGTTTAATTAGACGTTTGTCTAACCAGTTGCTGACAAAGTCGCTGCCTTCTGTGCAGTAAATTAGCTATAGTACCCCATGAACCTGCTTTTCAAAGCTCTCAACGACCCAACCCGGCGGCAGATTCTCGATCTGCTGCGGACGGGTGATCTAAACGCCGGTGAAATCGCTGAGCAGTTCGCTATGTCGAAGCCCAGTATTTCGCACCACCTCGATTTGTTGCGGCAGGCCGGGTTGGTGGAGTCGGTGAAGCAGGGGCAGTTTATCACGTATTCGCTCAACACCACCGTGCTCGATGAACTGCTGGGCTGGCTGCTCAGCTTCCAGCAACCCACCCCCGTCGCGTCCGAAAACGAATCAAACCGTTCTGTAAACCAATAACTCTGTTGCACCATGAACACGAAAACTACCTCCGCCGAGTGGATGATTCTGGCTCCCTGCCTGTTGGCACTCGGCTACGTTGCCCTGATCTGGAATCAACTGCCTGCGACGATAGTATCGCACTACGGCCTGTCGGGTAAGCCAGACGGCTGGATGCCGAAAGAAAACGCATTGCTGATTCTGACCGTCGCGACGGGGCTTACGTACCTGCTACTGCGTTTCTTACCGCGCATCGACCCGAAGGGCCGGACGCAATCAGCCTTATTTCTACGAATTCGGTTCGTTGTCAGTCTGCTGCTGGCGGCCACGTTGACGGGACTGTTTTACAGGGCGACTCCTACCGGCGGTTCGCGGCCGGGGGTGGGCGGTCTGCTGGCCCTGACTTGTGTGGCGGTGGCTGTACTCGGCAATTACATGACGACCCTCAGACCCAACTGGGTAATCGGTATCCGAACGCCCTGGACGCTGGCAAACGACCGGGTCTGGACACGTACGCACCGGCTGGGCGGTCGGCTGATGGTGGTGGGTGGGTTGCTTGGTGCCCTGCTGGCCCTGCTTGTTCCTGCTCCGTACACGGTCGGGGCGGTCGTAGCTGCGCTCCTGGTCGTATCACTGATTCCCGTTGTGTATTCTTACGTTTACTTCCGGCAGGAAAAAGCGCACCAATCACTATCGTAACTGGCCAGTGAGTCTGGCCGCCACCAGCGCAAAACCGTGAGCCAAAAACTGTAAACCGCACCCCTATATGTCCCGCCTGCTCCTCCTTTTGCTACTCGGCCTGACCGGCACCGTGCTGGCCCAGACCAGCGAACCGATTCACTATGTCATCACTCAGCCCGCCGGTGTCAGCCTGACCCTCGACGGAACGCTGACGCTACCCGCCAATGCCACAGGTCCCGTGCCGGTGGTGCTGCTCATTGCGGGGTCCGGCCCCACCGACCGAGACAGTAACTCGCCGGTGCCCGTTGGCGGTAAAACCGTGCAGGGTAGTCCGTTTCGTATGCTAGCTGATAGCCTGTCGCGGCAGGGCGTGGCCGTGGCCCGGTACGACAAGCGGTATTCGGGGACTAACGCGATGGTTGCCGTGATGAAGATAAAACAGGACCAACATCGGTTTGATTACTACGTCAGCGATGCTGTGGGCCTTATTCGGCAGTTGCAGGCCGACAAGCGGTTTTCGCGGGTGGTGGTGGCGGGGCATAGCGAAGGCTCACTGGTGGGTATGCTGGCGGCTACCCAAACTAACGCCGACGCCTTTGTATCGCTGGCGGGGTCGGGGCATAACATCGCCGATGTGCTGAAACTGCAACTGGCGAAGTTACCCGATAGTCAGCGCGACCGGGCTTACCGCGACCTCGACTCGCTGCGGGCGGGGCAGACCGTCAAGGAGCCGCCCATGTTGGTGGCCTCGTTCTTTGCGCCCTCGGTTCAGCCGTACCTGATGTCGTGGATGAAGTATGACCCGGCGATTGAGATTATGAAGTTTCGTGGGCCGGTGCTGCTGATAAACGGAAAGCGCGACCTGCAATCGGGCGTGACCGAGGCCGACGCACTCAAAGCCGCCCGGCCCGACGCCCGGCTGCTGCTGTACCCCAATATGACGCATATGCTGAAAGACGCGGCTGGCGAATCGACGCCCGACAATTTTAAAACGTACCACGATCCCAGTCTGCCGCTAACACCCGGTCTTGCTACAGCTATCGCGCAGTTTGTTCGGGGGAATTGAACCAGTACGTTCGGGTCGTTGGCCGTGCATCGATGTAACCCATTAATAAATTTCATGACTACTTAATGGCATCTTTTGAGGGTTTACTGTTATTGTCATAAAAACAGTCGATAAAGTACCATGAAAGCGGTGTTGGTCTGGTTAATGAGCGGTTCCGTTGCGCTGGCGCAGACGATTGTGCCGCGTACGTTGGTGCAACTGTCAGTTGATCACGACGACGTGTATCTGGCTGGCGAGCCGATTGTGGGGCAGGCGCGGATTATCAATGCCCTTACCGGTCAGCCCGACTCAACCGACGTGGCGTTGTATGTCGATTGTATCAACGCTGATCAGGGGGCGGTGCTTCGGCGTGTAATCGTCCGGCCTCGCAACGGTCTGGCTCACTTTACGCTGACCCCGCCCGACTCGCTGCCCAGCTACCATTGCCAGTTACGGGCCTACACCAACTGGATGCGTAATTTTTCGCCCGACGCCTTCGGCCGGCAAAGCCTGCTGGTTGTGTCGCCCACCGATCAGCAACGGCTGGCTGGGCCAGTCACGGCCCCATCGGTCAGTAGTGTCGTGATTCGGCCGGAAGGTGGGGCGTTGGTGGCGGGCCTGCGCAACCGACTGGTTATCTGCGCCCGCGATACGTTTGGCGTGGGCGTTCCGGCGGGAGGGTGTATCCTGGCCAGCACCGGCGATACGCTCACGAAGCTAACGACAGACGATAAAGGACTGGCATCGGCAGACCTTAGCCCACAGCCGCAAACAGCGTATTGGGCCGTGCTGGGCGGTAAGCGGGTGGCCCTGCCGCCTATACAGCCCACCGGAAGCGTGCTCCGCTGCAACGACCTGACCTACCCCGACCGTATCCGCGTCACCGTCGAAAATAGCCTGTCGCCCACGCCCGATACGCTGACGTTTATCGTGCAGAGCCGGGGGCGGATTCTGTCCTACGCCAGCGTACCCCGCCAAACGCCCGTGTCGGTGTTCAACATCGCCCGGTCGAGTCTGCCGCCGGGCCTGATTAGTCTGGTGCTGGTCGACAAGCAGAAAAAGCGGGTCGGGGAGCGGCTGATTTACAAACCGTACCCGGCGGGCAGCGACGACACGACCGAACCCGTCGACCTCGAACTCGATCAGCCACTGCCGTCGCTGTCGCCCCAGCAACTGAGCGACGCGCTGGTGTTGCGCCGGAACACGCTGTTTGGCTGGGATGAACTGACCGCCGAGCGCACCTACACATTTCCGGCGGAGCGGGGCATCAGCCTGTCGGGGCAGCTGGCGAAGTGGAACGATAAGCCTGTCGGGGCACCGGTGATGGTATCGCTGGTGGCAACGCCCGTGGGCGACGATTCGCTCAGTCAGCGGGAGTTGTTTGTGGCGCAGAGCGACGCCAGCGGGCGGTTTGCGTTTCAGGATATGCCTCTTTACGGCACGTATAACGGGCAGCTGACGGCTAAAATCGGCAACATTGACACCCGTATCCGGCTCGATTCCAGCACGGTGCCGTCTATCGTCGCCCAGCCCCGACCCATCGACTGGCGTATCCTGCCAAACGCGCAGACGCTCGTGGCCCGCTACGACACCCTGCTGACGACGCGGCAACGAAAGGCTATGCGAGCCGGTACGACTCTGCAAGCGGTAACTGTGAAGGCAAACAAAACATCAGGTATCCAGCAGGCGGTTTTTTCGACGAAGCCCGGCACGGTAGTCAGTCGTACGAATGTGCTGAGTAATGGGGTGGGCGGTATGTTGAGCGGTATTATGCCCCGCTATCTGGAGTATCGAATCATGAAATATATCAAACCCGATATCAAATACTATGTCGATGACGTGTACCAACAGGGGCCGCTGGCTATGAACGACATGGCGGTGGGCGAAATCGATCACATCGACATTCACGAACGGGACGCCGATACCATGATGTACAATGCCGACATCGTTGTCGCGATCTATACCATACGCAGTACTAACCTGACCCGAGCCCAATCAGACAAGGCTGGTTCTGGTCAGCGAGTTGTGCTGAAGGGCTTTCAGCGTAATCTGGCCAGTAAGTAGCCGAGAGCGGGCATCCTGCTGGTTCGCACGAGACCGTACGATTCCATTATCCAAACAGCGGGGCGGGGATGGAGTTAGTACAATCGAGTAAACAACAAAGCTCGATTGTATGACAACGAATAGCCAAACAACCCCGACGCAACACACCTGGGCGCAGCAAAACCTGCCCGACATTGGCCTGGGTGGGGTCGCGATCGGTAACGAATTTGAATACGTCTCCGACGAGGCCGCCCACAAAACCCTCGAAGCCGCCTGGAACGCCGGAGTGCGCTACTACGACGTATCGCCCTGGTACGGGCTGGGCCTTGCCGAACGACGATACGGGCAGTTTCTGCACAACCAGAACCGCGACGACTATTACATTTCCTCAAAAGTGGGCAAGCTGCTCCGGGCCAGCAAACACAGCAAAGGCGCGGAATACTACCCCCACGCACATTCGCCCAACGACGTTATTTTCGACTACACGGCCGATGGTGTCCGCCGGTCGATCGAAGACAGTTTGCAACGGCTGGGCATCGACAGCATCGACGTCGTGTTTGTGCATGATCTCTCGCCCGACAACAAGCTGCTGCCAACGGATTGGCTGGAGCAGTTTGCCATCGCCGAGAAAGGGGCGTTTCCCGAACTGACTAAAATGCGCGATGAAGGCATCATCAAAGGCTGGGGGCTGGGTGTCAACTGCCCCGAACCCATTCTGAAAGCCATCGACGTGGCCGACCCCGATGTGTTTCTGCTGGCGTCGCAATACTCGCTGATCGACCACGAGAACGCGCTGAAAAACGTATTTCCGAAAGTCCGGGAACGCAATATCGCCCTGGTCATGGGCTCGAACCTGAATGCGGGTTTCCTGTCGGGCAGCGACCGCTACAACTACGATCAGAAAAAGCCGATTGAGCAGAAGAACCTTGACAAGCGCGACAAGCTACAGGCCATCGCCAAACAGTTTGACGTCGATCTGCGGACGGCTTCCCTGCAATTCGCCCTGTTCCCCGATGTGGCCGTGTCGGTGATTCCCGGCGCGCGCACGCCCGAGCAGGTAACGGAAAACGTCGAATCACTCAAGGTATCTATTCCCGACGGCTTCTGGCAGGCCCTGAAAGAACAGCAGCTGATCGACGCCGATGCACCGACACGGCGGATGTGACACTAGCGCGGCTGCCGCCGGTACGCACCGGTACTAAACGAATCGGTAACGGCGGAAGAATGTATTCTGGTACTACCTTTGCGCGGGTCCGGCTCAACCGAGCCGGACCCGTCTGCGTATTTACCACCGGGCCCTCGCCCCAGTTATGGAACATAGCCTATCACTACGCACCGACGATGCGCGGACCAATCGGCTCCTGTTGATCGCCTTCGTTGTGCAGCTGGTGTTTTGCCTGACGCAGGTCGGGTTCCTGCACCCCGATCAGCATTTTCAACTCATCGAATTTTCGTCGTGGCAGCTAGGCGAACCCTCCGGGGCGGGTAGTGTCTGGGAACTGAAAAGCCACATCCGGCCCACAGTACAGGTCTATATCTTTTCGGGCTTCGTCGTGCTGTGCCGCACTGTCGGCATCACCGACGCCTACACGCAGCTGACCATCCTGCGGGTGCTGTTTGGCATGGGGGTGCTGCTGGTGTTCAACCGGCTGGCCCTGCACTATTTTCGCTCCGACCGGAAGGCGCTGTTCTGGGTGCTGTTACTGCTCAATTTCTCGTGGTCGCTGCCCTACGTCCGCACGCTGTTCAGTTCCGAACTGGCGTCGTCGGTCGTGTTTTTCGGCGCTATTCTGATCTATGAACGTCGGCGTGAGCGGGTCGGGGCGGTGTTTCTGGTGGGGTTGCTGTTCAGTCTGGCGTTTTACCTGCGCTTTCAGATGGCCTTCGGCCTGGTCGGTTTTGGGCTGTGGCTGCTGATGATCGAAAAAGGATACAGCCGACTACTGCCGATGGCGGCTGGGTTCGTCCTCGGCGTACTGATCAACACGGCGCTCGACTACCAGTTTTACCACCAGCTCGTCTACACGCCGTACGATTACTTCCGGGTCAACATCCTCGAAGGCAAAGCCGCTGAGTTTGGTACGGCTCCGTTTTACTGGTATATCGTCATGCTGGCACTGGTGGTCGGTGCGCCCCCGGTCAGCCTGGTTCTGTTTTACTACAGCCTGAAAAGCAGCCCGGCGCACCTGCGGCAGCCGCTGCTCTGGGTTGTGGCTTTTTTCGTGCTGGGTCACTGCCTGGTTGGCCACAAAGAAGAGCGGTTTCTGTTTCCGGTGATCAATGCGATGCCCATTATCGCGGGGTGGGGGTTGCCTGCGTTCAGTGCCTACTACCAACGCGCGAGCGCCGGTATTCGCCTGACGATACGGGGTGTTATTTATGTCAGCGTCGCGCTAAACGTGCTGATCCTGGTGCTGTTTCTGATCCTGAATCCGTACTACCAGCTGATCGAGTTTGGGCGGAAGCTGAACAACCGCTTTTCGGGCGAAACCGCGACGATTTACTGCCTCCATCGCACGCCGTTTGAAACGGAAAGCCACCTGCCGCTGACGTTTTACCGGAAAAGCGTACCGAACCTGACGCTGGTACCGGTGCAAACGATCGACTCCGTCCGGTATTTGAACCACGCCTGGCTGGCAACAACCTACAACGACGCGAAAGGACGTATGGGACTTTTGGATAGCCTGGGGTATAAACCGCAGCTGTATTCGTCGACGCCCTTGTGGCAGGTAAATACGCGGCTGGACGCGAATAAGGCCAATACGATCAACGAAATATGGGTGCTTTATCGGAAAGAATAAGCCAATAGTGGTAGTCGGCGGCAGGCTAATCAGACATTTTTTTTAGACCAATCTAACGAAATCTGGTTAACAGTACAGCCGTACAATAAAACCGACCTGAGATGGAACAGGAATACCCCTTTGTAATTCTGGTTATTGATGACGAACCCCCCATAAGCGACGTACTTACCCATGTGGCAAAAGATTCGTTTCCGGAGGCTGTGTTCATTAATGTACGGTCGGCCGGGGAAACGATGGACTATCTCGATCAGCACCCGAACAACCTGCCCCAACTGGTATTGCTTGATATCGATCTGCACCAATATCCGAATGGCCTGGACCTGCTGCCTGAGCTGCACGCGCGGTTCAGAGGGTTAGTGCCCATCGTTATGCTGACTGTTTCGCAGGAGCAGGACGCCATTCGCAAAGCGATAGTCTCTGGAGCGGTTGCTTTTACCCGTAAACCCGACGATCTGGCAGGGTGGAAAGCCTATGCCACCATGCTGCGGCAGTACTGGTACCAGACGGCCCGCGTTCCGACACGCGAAGATGTTGACTAGTAGGGAAGATCAAGACCTAATGTAACGGTGACTGCTTTTGCTGACCTGCGTTGACTCAGTCGGGGTGGGAAGTTTTCGGCCGACCGGGTAACAGCGACATCCGAAACCAATAGTCGCGCAGTAGTTTTACGTAATCGTTCCACCCATCCAGATCGTAGGGTTTGCGGGTGTAGGCCGACGCCCCATGCGTGTATGCCTGGGTGATGTTGGGCTGGGTGTCGGAGGTGGAAAACATGATTACGGGCGTCAGCATCCGGGTGCGTTCCCGAATCTGCGGCAGCAGTTCAAGCCCGTTGATGGTGCTGTGCAGGTCGATATCGAGCAGAATCAGATCAGGCTTGGCCTGCGTGGCATCTTCCAGATAAGTCAGGGTTTCCTGTGGCGAATTGGTGCTGATAAACGCAGCTTCCGGGAAATGTTTTTTCCCAACACGCCGGAGCACATCGATAACCGGTGGCTCGTCGTCAACAATCAGGATTAATAGCGAAGAAGCTTTCATGTGGATGTTACGGAAAAGGACGGGTAAACATACGTAAAAAGACCCGGTCGCTGACTATACTGGTTGCGGGATAAACAGACCGTTCGCTAACATGTCGACTGGTATGCCTTCGCCTGTGTTAGTTACTCAGCTTATTCATCCGTTCTGGATCGGCCCCGCAACCGCTAACAAAACCAGCGCAACGGCAATCTTGTTCAGCGCCGAGGCCGCCTGACCGCCGGGTGTGGTAACAAGGCTACCACTCGTTTTGGACCCGACCGGGTTTACTCCCGTTGCTGTTTCTGCCAGTCCTGCTGCAAAGTCGTCATTGTTTTCAGTAATACGTCCAGCTCTACGGGTTTAACCAGATGGCCGTTGAAACCGGCCGTTCGGGTACGCTGGCGGTCTTCTTCCTGTCCGTAGCCTGTCAGGGCAATGATAAGCAGCTCATCGCCGGCTGGCTGCTGGCGAAGCAATCGGCAGGTATCATACCCATCCAGACCGGGCATGCTGATGTCGAGCAGAACCACCTGGGGCCGTTGCGCTTCGGCCATCTGTAGGGCCTGCTGGCCGCTGTAGGCGGTCTGGACCGTGTATTTCTTCAGCCGCAGCAGCATCGACAGGGTCAGGGCTGCATCGACGTTATCATCGACCACTAAAATTGATTGATTGTTGGTTGTTTCAACTGGTTGAGTCATTGTCTATGGTTGGTTTAGGGGTGGCCGACTGGCAGGTAGACGACGAACGAACTGCCGTGGTTTATACCGGAGCTGTGTGCTTCTATCCGCCCGCCGTGCATCTGTACGAGCTGCTGCACCAGCGTAAGGCCAATACCCAGCCCACCCGTCGAGCGGGCCAGCGACGTGTCCATCCGTACGAAAAGTTCGAAGATAGCGTCGAGCTGATCGGGGGCCAGACCAATTCCGTTGTCGCGAACTTCCAGAACGGCTTCCCTGTCCGTTACGTGCAGCGAAAGCCAGACCTGCCCCCCTTCCTGGGTGTAGCGAACCCCGTTGGTCAGCAGATTGGTAACTACCTGACTCAGGCGGGTGGCGTCGCCATCCATTTCGATGGTCCGGTCCGGCAGTTCGACGTGCAGCTGCCGGTGGGCCGCTGCGTACACGGGCCGCATGGAGTCGGCGGCCTGACTGACGATCTGGGTGAGGTCGATGGGCTCCCGTCGCAGCTCGATCCGGCCCCGGCTGATGCGGCTCACGTCCAGCAAATCGTCGACCAGCCGTACCAGGTGGCTCATCTGCCGGTTCATCATGGCCAGTAGTGGGTCCAGTGTCGACGTGTCGCTACTCGTCAGTGCCAGATACTGGAGGCCGTTGAGGATGGGGGCCAGCGGGTTGCGCAGTTCGTGGGCCAGCATGGACAGAAACTCGTTTTTGCGCTGATCGGCCGCCAGCAGGGCCTGTTCCATGTGCTTACGTTCGCTCAGGTCGCGGGCCACCTTTACGTAGCCCAGCAGCTGACCGGCCATATCGTGAAGTGGCGACACGACACCGGACACGTAGAGCTGGGTGCTGTCTTTGCGGACGTGGTAGCGCTCGTCGGGTGCCCGCCCTTCGCGCCGGGCTGTCTGTATTTCCCGGGCTGGCTCGCCTTTGGCCCGGTCTTCCGGTGTAAAGATCAGTGCGGCCGACTGCCCGATGGCTTCCTCGGCCGCGTAGCCAAACAGCTGCTGGGCTCCGGCATTCCACCGGGTGATGATGTTCGCGGGATCGCTGGTGATAAGGGCGTGGTCGGCGATACTATCGAGGATAATTTGCAGGTGCTGCTGCGAGTTGAGCAGGGCTTCGGCCGCCCGTTTGCGCTCGGTAATGTCGAACATCACGCCCTTCATGCGGCTGGCCCGGTGCCCCGCCTGCGCGTCGGTACGGCCGTAGCCGCTCATCCAGACCGTCTGGCCGTTATCGTCGCGGATGGCCCTGAACTCGGTATCGTAGACAATATCTTTCCGAATAGCCTGCTCCAGCTTTCCCCGCACCCGGTTGAGGTCGTCGGGGTGAATATGCGCCATGAATGCCTCCGAACTCAACGGTTCGGCCTGGGTTTCCATGCCGAAAAGCTCGAAATGGTGGTCGTTCCAGTACAGCTGATCGGATTGCAGGTTCCACTCCCAGGTGCCCAAACCGGCGGCTTCTATGGCAATCCGGGCCCGTTCCTGCTCCCGTTGCAGCCGCTGCTGATCGGCTTTCCGCTCCGTGATATCGCGGCTTATCTTGGCATAGCCCGTCAGGTTCCCCCGTTCGTCATGGATCGCGGTGATTATCTGCTCGATGATGATGCGCGTACCGTTTCGACGAATCAGTACCTGTTCGCCTTCAAAACGACCTGTTTCGCTGGCCTGCGTCAGTTCGGTTTCCACCTCACCGGCGGCAAGGCCATCGGGCGTAAACAGTATCGATAGGTGCTGACCAATGACTTCGTCGGCGGTGTAACCCGTGACCTGCGCGGCTCCCTGGGTCCAGTCGGTAATAAAACCGGCGGGGTCCAGCTGGAAGATGGCGTAATCGGTCAGGTTCTGCAACAGGGTGCTGAAGCGTTCTTCGCTCTGGCGTAGCGCTTTTTCGGCACGCGTCCGTTCGCGCACTTCGGTATGGCGGGAGAGGATAATCGCAGCCGCCTGCGTTACGGCATCGGCCACAGCAACGTCTGTCGCTGTGGCATCGTGCGCGTCTGTGAAGTAAATGGCGAAACTGCCGATTGCTTTCCCGGCGCGCGTCAGAATTGGGTAGGAATAGCAGGCGCGGATATTATGGGTCAGTGCCAGCGGCAGGTGCGCGCACCACCTTGGATCGTCGAATACATCCCGCGTCAGTGAAGGACGACCGGTAGCAATGGCGTATCCGGAGCAAAGCGAGTCTTCGCCAACCGGAAATCCGTCCATCTTCGCTGTATAAGTCCGGGGCATACTGCCCGCTCCATCAATCGCGTGCAGGCTGGTTCCGTCGGGGTAGACCATGTAAAAGGCGGTTCGTACATCGCTGCCGAGCTGCTGATCGACCATCCGGGTCAGTGTATTCAGGGAGCTGGCCAGCGACTCCCCGTTGATGGCCGATTGAAAGGCGTCTTTCTGGATGCGGTAACGCTGGTCGTTCTGTCGCACGGTTTCCTGCGCTCTGGCCCGTTCTACGGCTGCCCAGGTGCGTTCGGCAACATCCTCCGCCAGCTGGATCTCCGCCTGTGTCCATAGCCTCGGTTCGGTGTGGCTCACCGTAAGTGCCGCAGCCAGATGGCCAGCCTTAATCAGGGGAATCGCCAGGCCCGACCGGAGGTTCAGGGTGCTGAACATAGCCCGGTGCGACGCCAGCCGGGGGTCGGTCTGCGCGTCCTGATACGAGAAGAGCCGCCCGGCCGTCAGTTCGTCGACGAGGGCGGGGCCGAAGTCGGCGAGTCGGATTGGGGGCGATGCGGAGCTGCGCGTACTTCGGTAGCCCTGACCGGGAGCGCCCTGCTCGCCGGACGGATCGAACTCAAAGTAAATCGCTGTGTTCACCCCAAAATACGCAGCGAGGTGCTCCATCGTGATGCGCTGAATTGCTACGGGGTCGGTGAGCGACCGCATGGCGTCGCTGAGTTTCAGCCGGAACGCGTTCCGCTCTGCATTGCTGCGGAGTGCCTCTTCCACGTTGTGTCGTTCGGTGATGTCGTACGACATCACCAGCACCGCGTCGATGTTGCCGTCTGCATCGCGCAGCGGAACACCGGTCGACTGAAAATACCGATCCTGTACCTGGTGTTCATCCGTGAAGGGATCACCCGCCAGCGCCTGCCGGAGTTTAGGCTCGTGGTGGGCCGCTGTATCGGAGGTAAGAGCCTCGAAAATGGTCTTTCCAACAAAATCGGTGGGTTGCGCCCCCGCCAGCTCCAGCGCCTGACCTTCGGCCAGCTGGTAGCGAAGCTGCTGATCGACCACAAACGCGGCCCCGCCCGGCAGGTGCTGCACCAGCGTGTGCAACAATTGCTCGCGGTGCGGCAACGGGGCCTGGGCCGATTCGGGCGCGGCAACGTCAACGTCAACCGACAGGCCCAGCCACTTTTTCACCGACCCGTCGGGGTTGGGAACGGCGGTCGCCCGGACGTTAGCCCAGCGCCAGCCACCAGCCGGACAACCCAGACGAACCGTGATATTCATCGGCTGAAGGCTGCGCATCGCTTCGTGCCAGTGGCGAAGCGCGTAGTCGCGATCGTCGGGGTGAACGGCTCCGGTCCAGCCTTCGCGCTGCCACTCGGTGAGGGTTTGGCCGGTATGTGTCCGCCAGGCGGGGGCGTCTCTGACAACGGTTCCCTGGGGGTCTGTTTCCCAAACCGCCCGGGCAACCAGCTCGACCAGATATTTGTAATCGTCCTGCTCTGGCAACGGATCAGATGAGTGGGTTGGAGAGAAAGTCATTGCTATACCTGCTCGTTAGGTTTACTAGACTGCGTAATAAAGATCGTTTAACTTTACCTAAGCCGGTAGGTCGCTTATAAGTTTTTCATTTCGGGCACCATTGAGGACTCGGCCCGCTCCGGTGATTGGTCATGACTACGGACAGCATCTGCCGCGCACGGACCCGGTGATCCCGGCCGCGAAACGCCGGCGAATTGATACCGCCCACGCTGACGGGATTGCCTATACGTCGGGCCGACCCGACCGGTACCGGGAAGGCCATTATCTCACTTCTAATTCGCCGGAGCAGGAACAGAACAAACGGAATAAGTTAGGAAATGACCGCATTTGCCGATCCACAGCCATCAAAAAGATTGATCGACTGGTCGGGGCCGGCACGAACGCACCCACTTTTTTTCGCACATCATGCATACGCCGTTTTCAGTCGATACGCGCACCCTGGGGGTAACATTTCCCCGGCCAAACGAAGCACAGGTAGTGTTATGGGCCCCATTGCTCAAACAGGTATCGATCAAGGTCTACGGGCAGCCGAACGCATTGCCGCTCAGGCGGGAAGAGCTGGGGTACTGGTGCCTGACAACCGATCAGATTCAGCCCGGCGACCGCTACACCTTTGTAGTCAATGGCCGGGATGAGTGGCCCGACCCCACCTCGCTGTCGCAGCCGCAGGGCGTGTACGGCCCGTCGGAAACGCTGGATACGAACCTGTTCCGCTGGCAGGATCAGGACTGGCGCAACCCGGCCCTGGCCGATTATCTGATCTACGAACTGCATACGGGGGCATTCACGCCGGAGGGGACATTTGCTGCAATTGAAGAGCGGCTGGATTACCTGAACGAGCTGGGCATCAACGCGATCGAGATTATGCCCGTTGGCCAGTTTCCGGACGGGCGAAACTGGGGCTATGATGGCGTATTTCCATTTGCCGCCCAGAACGCATACGGCGGGCCCGCTGCCCTACAGCAGCTGGTAGATGCCTGTCACCGGAAAGGTATCGCCGTTGTGCTCGACGTGGTATACAACCATCTGGGGCTCGAAGGCAATTACGTACAGGAGTTCGGCCCCTTCCTGACGGATAACTATTCTACGCCCTGGGGCGGGGCGGTCAACGTTGACGACAGCTGGTGCGATGGGGTGCGGCAGTTCATTCTCCAGAACGCCCTGATGTGGCTGCGGGACTTCCACATCGATGCGTTGCGGCTCGATGCCGTTCACGCCATCAAAGACCTGGGCCCGGTGCATATTCTGGCCGAACTACGCGAGCAGGTCGATCAGCTGATGGAAAAAACGGGTCGGCGGCATTACCTGCTGGTCGAGTGCGATCTCAACGATCCCCGGTTTATTGATCCCCGCGCTGAACACGGCTACGGGATGGATGCTCAGTGGATAGACGAGTTTCACCACGCGCTGCGGGTGGCGGCCGGTGAAAAGCAACAGGGGTACTACGCTGATTTCGACGGCATAAGTCACCTTGCCAAATCGTACCGGGATGCGTACGTGTACGATGGGCAGTTTTCGACCGTCCGGAAGAAACGCTTTGGCCGCAGGGCAGAAACCAATCCGGGGCAGCAGTTTATCGTTTTCTCGCAAAACCACGATCAGGTCGGGAACCGCAAATTGGGTGAGCGCTCCAGCCAGCTGTATAGCTTCGCCATGCAGAAAGTAATGGCCGGGTCCGTGCTGACAAGCCCGTATGTGCCCCTGCTCTTTATGGGCGAAGAGTGGAGCGAAACGGCTCCGTTCCTGTATTTCGTGAGTCATTCGGAACCCGCCCTCGTCGATGCTGTGCGGCAGGGGCGGCAGGAGGAGTTTGTTGATTTTCAGGACGATGGGCCGGTGCCGGACCCGCTCGATGAAGATACGTTTCTGCGTTCGCAGCTCCAGTGGCCGCTGCTGGAGCAGGAGCCCCACCAAACGATGTTTCGGTATTATCAGCGACTGATAGCCCTGCGCAAACAGCACCCGGCATTGCGCCATCTCGATCGCACAACCGTGGCTGTTGCGGTGAACGAGGAGCAGCAAACCTTGCTGGTGCACCGCTGGCACGAGAAGCAGCAGGTGCTTTGCCTGATGAATTTTTCCGGTACGGCTCAGTCTGTTTCAATCCCCGACGCTGGCAAACGCTGGCAAAAACTGCTCGACTCCGCCGATTCTCAGTGGCTGGGTACGGGCGGGTCGGCTGATTCGCTGACCGACACAAATACACTGGTTTTACAACCCGAATCGCTGCTCGTTTTATCCCTCGGTCACGACTGACCCGTCGAGAGGTCGTTATCGCTTTGCTCATGCCAGCGCCTGCACCCAGTGCTGCGCATCGCAGGTAGGGCAGGGGTCGTTCGGTCCGGTGGCATCGGGTTTTATGGTGCCGCATCGATAACATACCAGCTGCTCGGACGGCTTGCTCTGCTGCGGTTCAAAGGCGGTGTCCCAAGTGGGAATTATGGACAACCCCGGCTGCGCTTCCGGTGCTTCGATGACGGTGAAACTGCCGTTTGGCTCGATAATCAGCCGCTTCACCTACCCCAGATGTTCGAGGCTGTTCGAGCGCAACTGGGCGAATAGCCGCTCGCGGGTGACCAGCGTTTCGCGGATGCCCGACAGCTGGATCACGCCATTCTCAACCAGAATGCTCGGCGTATCCTGCGTGATGGCTTCGATCCGGGGGTTGTCCTGCACCAGCCAGGCGACGAGCCGCTGAATACCTACGATGACCGTAGCCACGACGATCGGGGCTATAATGCCCCGGTGGGCGTCGAGGAGGGGTATGCCCACCGCTGCCGCCAGCGATACCAGCGCAGCCATTTCATTGCGGCTCAGCTGACTGGCCATCCGCTTGCCCATGAGTCGCATCGATACCAGCAGAACCAGATACACGATGAACGCCCGGAAGATAATTTCCAGCAGAAAATCGGCTGATGTGCCCCCCAGCAATATCCGAAGCCAGTCGGTGATATGAACGTCCTGATCCTGTTGCATACGATTTGGTTAGCGGTAAGCCTCGACCACTGGTTGGCGTCACAAATCGGGCAGTTACCGGGTTTGGGGTGACTTTGAACCGTATTTCCGCAGCGCTGACAGGCGACGCTGTGGGGGTCGAGTTCCTGAATCGAGTGAATTTCAGCATCGCTGTCCATCAGTGTCGATAAGCCGGATTTGTTTGTCTGGTGGGTGTAGATGCTGAACGTCCCGCAGGCTTCGAGGTAAACACGGTAGATGCTGCCGGTCGTGTAGATGTTTTCAGAACGTAAGGCGCTCAGCAGCTGGGGCCTCGAAACGCGGCTCGATCGTAGGTTCTTCAGATTCATGATGCCGTCTTCTATCAGAGCGACTTCCTTGCCCTGAATCAAGGCTTCGGCCTTTGAATTTTTCAGGCCCCAGTAATTGATGCCACGCTGAAAAGCCAGGGCGCAGAGCAGGGCAACGACACCGGCCAGTAGCCCCCGGTCGGCCAGTTGCATAGCCGGTGCCAGAATGGCCCCCATCGTCAGCATGATAGACATTTCGGTGATGGTCAGCTGGCCAGACAAACGTTTGCCGAATATGCGTATGGCAACCAGCAGTATCAGGTAAATAATCAGCGTGCGCCCGAATACTTCCAGAATGAACTCCGGCGGGGTAGTGCCGAACAGGATGCGTTTCCAGTCGTAAAGAAAGATTTTTTCCTGCTGCATAGACGGGGCGTACGCGTTAGGTGTGCACTTCCTGACTAACGGCCCGCCCCTGAACTCTGCTCAGAATGAAGTGCCAGAATGAGGTAAAGGGCAGCGCCGGCGTCTTACCACACCGCCCCACCGACGAAGCCAACCTGTTGCCTTACTAGTCCGTCGATTCAGGGGAGAAACGAGCGGCTCAGCGGATTGAAACAGGCAAGGCCGGGCCGTGAGCGCATGCCTGCCACCGGGCTGAAATCGGCTGACCCGCCCGGCTTTGCCTAGTTGCCCAGTACCTGAACCACTCTAAAAAACAAGATAGTAACGATGGATGCAACGATGAAAGCGGCTCTGAAAACAGCCACCGGCGAGTTTGACGTAACGGAAGTAGAAACCCCCAAAATACCCCATCCCGACTGGGTGCTGGCCCGAATCCGGGTAGCCGGTATCTGCGGCACCGATCTGCGCCACTGGAAAAAGGCAGAACCCGAATTCGAGCATCATATCATGGGGCACGAAATGGCGGGTGAAGTTGTCGAGGTCGGGCCGGAGGTAACCAGCGTTAAGCCCGGCGACCGGGTCGTTATCGAGACCGTGCTGGGCGACGGTACCTGCGACTGGTGTCGGGTTCAGCAGTACAACCTGTGCCCCAACCTGTATCCCGTACGTATGGAAACGGTGTCGAGAGCTTTTGCCAAATACGTCATCGGGCCAGCCGAGAAATTTCACGTGCTCCCCGATCACGTCAGCTTTGAGGAAGCTACCCTGCTGGACACCTTCTCGGTGGGTCTCCACGCCATTCAGCTGAGCGGCATCCGGCTCAACGACAAGGTAGCGGTGATCGGCGCGGGGCCCATTGGCCTCGGGCAGCTGCAACTGGCCAAGATCAGCGGGGCCGACGTGATTGTAACCGACGTGATCGATTCCGCTCTGGAACTGGCGCTGTCGCTGGGGCTGATGCGGTGGTGAACACCAAAACGGAGGACGGCTACGCGAAAGTCATGGAGTTTACCGGGGGGCGTGGAGTCGATATCGCCTTCGAATGTGCGGGTGGTCCGTCGATGCCCGTTACCTTACCCCAGGCCACCTCGTTTGCCCGCATCGGCGGTAAAGTCGTGATCGTGGGTGGTTTCGAAACCGATCAGAAGGGTATCGAGC